>JANQQK010000050.1 GCA_028289375.1 Phycisphaerae bacterium
GGCTGACCTGCCGGAGTGGGAAATCGACGTCGGCGATCTGCAGCTGCTGATCGATGAGCGTTACACGTATGTCGACGAAAACGGTGAGACGGTCACCGAGGTATCCTCGACGTCGTCATCGTTCTCAGAGGAGGATGAGACCAGTACGATCAAGTTCAATCAGAAGGTGACCCGTGAAGGATGGGAATTGGGCGGCAAGGCGGGGCTTGAGGGACTGAAAGGGTACTTCGAGGTCAGCGGAAAAGGATTCCGCAACTCGGATTCTTACTCAGGTTCGAACACGACGACGACTTCCTCTTTGCAATCTTCGTACGAGACTTCGCTCGATAAGGGGCGTGAATTCACGACAACGCGCGAGGTGACGCGGGAGGTATTCGGAGCCAGCATCGATGCGCCACTGACAGTCCGCTCGACGGGCGACATCGCATTTACCATTTCAAACCTCGAACTTTCTCTCCTGCAACTGGGGCCGGACCGCGAGTCCTTCGTGCCTGTTGCGACACTCGTCCCCAATGCCGAATTGTTGACGGGTGAGGCCACCACGCTGAACCTCGGACCATTGCTCGACGAGCGAGGACCGATCAATCTCGGCTCACAGGAAGTGTTCCCGTCACTGGTTGAGGATCTGCTTCGGGCTCCGCGTGGTCCGATCGTTGTTCCTGCAAACTTCGATATTACCGACGAGTTTGGCCGCAATTTCGCATTCACGTCGCAGGAAGCCAACGACCGCACCGCGACGCTGACCATTGATCTCGGTGATGGGTCAGTCGAACAATACAACATCGCCGTCGCTGGCTCGATTGACGACGAGGGATTCGTCGGAGAGTCGGGCGAGTTTGTTGGTGGATTCGATGCCGACGGTCGCGTGAATGGCATTCCGCTGGACTACGCGCTTCAGGACATTCTGCGATTGACCAAGGAAGCAGATACGCCTGTGTTCGACTCGGTAACACCAGGCCCGAATGGCGTGGTTGAAACCGTTGCTGCTGGTGACGACGTCCAGGTATTCAATACGGCTGTCACCGGTCTGAGCGACATCAGCGTCATCATCGAAGCAGGTGACAACGGCGTTCTCGACACCATCGTGCTTGGTGGCGATGACGAGTTTGCCGTCACCGAAGGGTACGCCACCTCGGCCACGTGCAACGAGTTCACCATTCAGCGCATCATCGAACCGGCCGACGGCGAAGGCGACGAACTCGTCAATACTGAGCCTGCCGGTGATGACGTCTATGCGGCGGGCATCTCCGCTGTCGGCGATTCAGTCGCCGCCGGTCAAGTGATCATCGAGGCTGGTATCAACGGCATTATTGACACTGTTCCAGCCGGCGATGATGTCCAGCGAGGCCCAGGCGACCTGTGCAGCGTTGATACCGAATGTCCTGGCGAAATGGATGGGCCGATCTGTGTGGGCGGTATCCTAGGTAACGCTCCGTGTACAACTAACGACGATTGCGCGCCGATCGTGTCATGCGACGGTGGGTTCTGTGACGAAGGCTCGCAGAACGTGAGCGAGCCATGCAGTGACGACTCTGAGTGCATTCCCGATGGAGGTGAATGTGTGGGCCAGGTTGCTGCGTGTGACGGTCGCGAAGTCCTGCGTCGATACAAGAGCGCTGCAACAGGCTCACGCAATCGCGCTTGGCTTGTTTATTCAGATGAAGAGATTCCGTTCGGGACGAGCTTCGGCGATATTATCCTGAAGCCCCGCATGAACGTGTTCCTCGGATTCGAGCAGGACATCGACCGCGACGGCCTCTTCGCTCGACACGAATTTTCTTTCGGCAGTAGTGATCGCAGCAAGGATACCGATGGCGACGGCATTTTCGATGTCGCAGAAATCCGTGACGGATGGATCATCGAGGTTGTCGGTCGTGAACCTTATCGCGCCTTCCCGGATCCACGTACGGATGACTCGGACGGCGACGGTGTTATGGACATCGACGAGCAGGCGTGTGGTACCGATCCTCGGAAGCGCGATACCGACGATGATGGTATCAACGACTTCGACGAGCTGGATGACGACGAGGGCGGACTTGGTGCGCAGTGCCTGGAATCGCAAGGTGAAGTCCCGACGCATTTAGATCCTCTGAATCCGGATACGGATGGCGATCTGCTGCTTGATGGTATTGAAGTCGAAATTGAACTTGACAACCTCAATTCAGACGACGCAGGATTGTACCTGGACACGGATGCTGACGGAGTCCCAGACATAGTCGAAAATAGGGATGGGGGTTGGTCTATCACAATTACGCAGTGTAACAACTCCTGTGCTTTTGCGTTTGATGGCGAATGTCAGGAATCTGCGACCGGCCTGGTTTGTGCGGGAGGCCCGCAGATCGGAGAGGCCTGCGCTGTCGACTCTGAATGTACCGCACCAGCATCAGAACCGCGTTGCTCCTTTCTCCGTTGCAGAGACGCACTGAATGAAGGCGCAGTATGCTTTACGGCTGCCACTTGTACGCCAATACCACCTCAGCCGTTTGACTGTGTTGCTGCGCCGGCCTGTGCGTCTGGAACGGACTGTTATGACTGCCGGGACGAACTGGGCCCGCGAATCATAACAAAAACTGTCTATTCTGACCCTACCAGAAGCGATACAGACTTTGACGGCTTGCCCGACCTTGTAGAACAAGCGATCGGGACGGATCCGAACAACGTCGACACCGACGGCGACGGGTTGCTCGATTTCGACGAGTTCGCAGGATTTGGGGAGTTCTTCCAGAATAACTTCCTATTCGACGGGTTCTTCATTACTGATGCGGGCTCACAGCAATATGGCAGCGATCCAACTTCCCAGGATACGGACGGTGACCTGCTGAGCGACTCGTTCGAACTCCTGTCCGGTTGGCGAGTACTCTCAATCGTTGACAACGTTGCACGTGACGTCAACTCCAGCATGCTATTCGCAGATTCCGATTTCGACGGGTTGAATGACCTTGCCGAGTTCCTTGGGCAAGACAACCGAGCCCCAAGCTCACCCCTCGACTCCGGCGACGCGACCGACCCAAGCGATCCAGATACGGATGGCGACGGTCAGTTCGACGGCGCTGAGTCATCGAGCGATCCGCTGGTTCCTGACATCGTGGTCGACGTTCGAGTTACAGGCTTTGTCTTCGGACAGGAAGACGGCGCTAACGACGACTGGGGCCTCCAAGTTCTTGCCGGACTCTCGGGTGACACAGACCCACTGACGGTTTTGAATGGCGGAGACATCCGCAGTGACTTTGGCGACGTTGCGGGCGACCCAAACGCATGTGAGGGCTTCGCCGGCGGCTCGTTCCGCGGCTTCCTGGCGTCTGAGCAGGGAGGCGGTCCCGTTGCTGGCACGACGCGCACATTCACATTGATACAGGGCGAGACGCTGCTGATTCGTTGGCTTGTTATTAACGACTGTGCCGGCCGTTGCTCAAGTGAAGGCATCATATCGTTGGACTTTGACCTCCTGCAGCAGACACCCTGGCAGGCGATTGATGTCGATCCGAGCAACAACCCGACCCTTGATGACCCGTGTGAGGACTCTGCTGTCCGCATTGAAGTAATTCGGCGTTAGTTCCTGACGAACGGGCTGCCGGCCGTTTTTGTTCTCACTTTTCGGCCGGCAGCCCTCTCTTTTTTTTCACACAACCCTTTGCCTCAAACACAAAGGCGGAGAATCATGAGA
>JANQQK010000074.1 GCA_028289375.1 Phycisphaerae bacterium
GGGTTTAGCGATCTACGTTCGACTTGCTGTTCGCGGAGAGACACGGTCGCGCGACATCGCTGGAGCCGCCCCAGCGCACATCACGTCCACACTTTGCCATAGGTCTCTGAGTCTCACTGTACTTGTGACCCACGGGTTATAGCAACCTTTTCGTCTCTCTCGACCGAGCGAGACCCAGCTCGAAAGCCCACCGCTGAATCGTTGACCTTGGGGTCATCGAAATCCCGTTCGGCTCGCGCGCCAACGGCATATGAAACGGGTATGCAGCGCGCGCTTGCGTGGGGCAAGCGGTGCCAGTTGCCAGGAGCCTGCGATGTGTTTGAGCAACTTGCGGACGAATCACCCTCCCCTGCCGATCGTCGGCACGATATCGCAACGGTTTATGCCAAGGAAGTTGTTCGGTGGCACAGAAAACGGGGAAGCTCCTCGCGGCAGAATGGCCGTTCTAAAGGTGGATCGAGATCGTCGGGTCACGCCAGTATGTCGGCGGCGGGCGTAGCTGCCCATCTTAGGCTTCTCTTACGTCGCCGAATTCACCGACCCCTGAATCAGCGTTCATTGGCCGAGTACAGAAGCATCGACATGCCGCTACAGCCCCGGCGTTCGAAGGATCATGGCACTCGACGTTGCCTCGCGGCCAATTGCGGACCCGCGCGTGCGACGTGTGAAGGACGTTCCAAAGACGAACCCCGCGTTTCCCCAGCATCCACGAGCCGCTGCATGCGTACTGCGCAAACGCGAGTCACCCCACGACCACGCAACAACCGAGCGGCAGTCGATCCAGCAATCCAATGGAACGCCAACCAAGCAGAGGGCCTATCTTCCTCTCAATTGTGGCTCCGTGGCCTCAGGAATGGCCTCAAGGTGCATGGTCGCGACAATCGCCTCATCAAAAAACGACACTGAAGCCGTCAATCGAGCGGGACTTCAGTGTCGCTGTTGGTAAACCTGCCGCGTGGTCAAGTGGCAGGCGAACGTCAGGAATAGCGCTCCTTGAAGTACCTATCGCAATGGCGAACGGACTGCGCTCAAACAAGCCTGAATTTTCGAAAGATGCCGTGAATGGCCCCCGGACACGGCTCCAAACCTGATTGACATTTCGCGGTTTGCGGATCGAAGGCGTCGTCCAGGAAAATTTTCTTGGTTTTTTGAGCGCGTGCTTCCTTCCTTCGCGATTTTGAATTTGGTAGCCGCGGATGCGGTATTCACGCGTTAAGCACTGCAAGAACTGAACAATTTCAATCTGGATTCGCGCTCGCGATCGATGGTCGAGGTGCGCGCGGATCGGACCCGTAACCCAAGGAGACTTACGATGACGAGTCAATGGGGAATGTACGCGCTGACTTTTCTGGCAACGACCTGTGGTGTGATGGCTCAGAGTGTGAGCTGGACCGATCCGCCGGACGGCAAGACGATTACGGTCAATCAACTGGACGGAAACGATGCTCTCGCGCCGCGTGAGATCACGGTTCAGTACACAGCCTCACGGACACTGGACGCGGCAGACGTAACCGTGCTGTCGAACCTCACCGACGCCCCCGAGGTCGACAAGGTTTCGGGAAGTGGGAGCACGTGGGTGATCCACCTGACGCGCCAGATCGCACCCGGCGAGGAACTGGACATCGACGTTGACGGCTACTGGGTGACGATCGAGCATCGACCAGGCGATGTCGACAATGACGGCGATACGGACAGCGCCGACCGGACCGCGCTGCAGAACGCCATCAACGCCTCGTCCAAGAGCGCCATCTACGACATCAATGGCGACAACGCCATTGACGCCGATGACCTCACATCGTTTGATAACGTCCAGACGACGCATGGAACACATATAGTTTGGGACACCTTCACTGCAACAGGAGTGTATTGTTGTTGCGACGGTATTGATTGTCAAATATGGATAGACACTCCATGCGGTGGATCAGCGACCAGCACATCGTGTCCCTGCGATTCTGATACGTGTGAATGATCAGTCCTCAAAATGCACGAATCGCGATCCATCATAAAGGGATTGCTGGTTCGTCAAGCTGAGGTATCGAACGGCCACGTCGGCGTGGTCTGGTGCGATCGGCGGGGATTGCAGTTTGATATGCGCTCCCTGCCGATCGTATTCCAAGAGCTTCCCGGTAAGCGGGTCGATAAAAAGCGCGGGAGGCAAGTCCAGGTCGGTCAGCGCGAGTGGCCAGTGACCATTGGCCTGCTTGTATTCGACGAGCGCGCCGGCGATGCGAAGGCTCTGAAACTTGGCTTTCAGCAAAAGATATCCAGCTTGTCTCTTATCATATATGTTACACATGTACGCAATGGGAGACTCTCTTCGCGCCTGCCGAAGGCGATCCCACTCCACTTGTCCGGCAGCGATTGTCTGCGAGAGTGTCATGTCGTGGAGTGAATTGTTGATGTACATGTGGTTGCGCAGGATTTCCTTGACATGATCAAGCGACATGTGGGATGAGAAATCTTCGCGCCATGACGGACTCAATCGGCTCAGCATGCCGTCGAGCCGGTCATCGAATCGGATGAGATCGACCATGATCACCCCATTCGAATCCACTGCCGAGTCCTCTGCGAGCCTCAATATCGCCGTTGCAAGAGAACTGATCGCCGATCGCAACTGAGGAAGGGCTGGATTGACCTTTGAGATACCCATGGCATACGCGCAGTGTTCTCCCCGTGAAGCACACTGTTTGAGCTGTGTGAGACAGTGTGCGAAAATGCGGAACTGGAGTTTCATGGCCTCGCCCTTGTAACTTTCGTTTCGGCTACATCCGACGTCCGAAGCAAGGTTGACGGCAGCGATGACGAAACGCACGGCTTCCTCAGTGGCCCCTGCGTTCCTGTGGTAGAGTGAATTGGCGAGAAGTGCGTCGGCGGCCTGTTTGGCGGTAGCGGACATCTCCCAGTCAGGGCTCCCCGCAGCGCCCCCGATGTCTCCGGGTTCGAGCAGGAGAATCGATGAATGCAGTTCGGTGGCCAAGTCCTGCAGGGCGTCCGCTCTCGCTTCGAGCCACTCTTCAGCTTTGGCGATGCGATGCGTGTCGCTCCCAAGCATTTCGTCCGTGAGATTCCCATCGTGTCTGAGCAATGGCGCTGCAGACGAATCTGACAGATTTCCGATGGGCAAGGTCGCGTCGCGCAATTCGCTGCTGAATTCTGCCTGAGTGTCGTGGAATTCCTTGGCCCGGCTGATGCGGAGCGTCTGCTCAGCGTCTTCCGCGTTCATGCTCTCTGCTTGCCAGAAAAATGCGAACACGAGACTGAACGCAGAAAGCAGGACGAGACTTGCGGCGGTCACAATCACGGCGCGTCGACGCAACCAGGCTCGCTCGAGTCTCCGGCGACCGGCACCCTTCGACGCCTCGACATCCCGACCATCCACAACCCGATCGATCTCCTCCGCAAGTTCCGACGCCGTCTGATACCGCCGGTCCGGGTCCTTATCCATGGCTTTGCGGATAACATCGTTGAGTCTGCCGATCTTCTTGCGCGACGCACCATAGACATGCTCTGATTCAATGATCGCCTTGGACAGTGAGACAGGCTCCTGGGTGAGCACGTTGCGAACGACACTGATCAGGTCGGAGTGACCTTCGTAGGGGAAACGATCGGTGATCACCTCATACAGCACCGCTCCGAGTGCGTAGATGTCAGACCTGCGATCAACGATGCCTTCGGCGGTTGTCTGCTCGGGACTCAGGTACGCAGCTGTGCCGAACCTGGATCCCGACGCGGACGTCAGAATCGATGCGGTATCCCGTTGGGCGAGCAGGTCCTTGGCCAGCCCGAAATCAATGATGCACGGTGTGCCATCGTCGCGCACCAGGATGTTCGAGGGTTTCAGGTCTCTGTGGACGACGCCGACATTGTGTGCACTGGCAATCGCCCGGCAGACGAGCGCGAAAAGGCGAAGCTTGGCATCGAGATCATTCCCCAATCCATAAGCATGGTCGTCAATCGCCAGGACGCCGACGAATTCCATGACAATGAACTGTCGTCCACGGATGACACCGCTGTCGATGACCCGGACGATGTGCGGATGGTCGAGTTTCTGGAGGATGCGGGCCTCGCGCTCAAACCGACGCTGACTCGACGCCTTTGCCAGAGGCCCATCGAGGATGAGTTTGACAACGAGATGCCTGCCTGTGTCGCGTTCCCGGGCAAGCCAGACCGACGATTGACCGCCTTTCGTCAGGTCCTGGAAGTCCTGCAGGCTGGGGAACGATGCTTCCAAGAGTTCCAGGTCGGCGCGTTGTTCATCGGTCGTCAGATCGAGCCGCTCTCCGAGGGCAGCACGGCGCTCGGCTTTTGAAATCGCCGACAGCATGGTGATCCAGTCGATAATCTCGTCGGCGATGTCGGGGAATCGGGCGCGGATTTCGTCATCGTTGATGTCTTCTCCGGTCGCTCGACGCGACAACAACTGGCGTGCGAGTCGTTCCGCTCGATCGGCGCTTGACGTGACCATACCCATTGAGTTGTACTAGAGTGTTGAAAGACTTCCAAGGGCTGACGCCAACTCGCGCGCCAATTCGGCTTTCACGCGAAACAGAAGCGTATTGACGCTATTCGCGTTCATCCCGAGCAATTCACCGATGACGCTACGGGACTTCCCTTCAACCCAGTGAAGATGGGCAATTCTGCGCTCCCGATCAGGAAGTTTCCGAAGGGCGATCCCAAGCACAGCCTTGATCTCTTTTCGGGAGATGTAGTGACTTGGCGTGTGGCCACGCGAGACGAGCCGATAGAGATCCTCCAGTGATGAGCCATCTTGCCCCTTCAGCGGGACAATGCCGACATCGCCGCCACGTTTCTGCGCGTAGGCGTGACGCAAGGCACTTGTCGCGATGTTCGACGAAATCGCAGCAATACGAGCGCGTGCCACCTCACGTTCAGATTCCTCGGTCTTTGCGATGAGGTCGTGCACAGCCAGATACGCATCTTGGAATACTGTCTCACGATCCACGATGGCGCGGTGATCGCGGGTCAATCGTCGCGCGATGACCGCGCGGATGAGGCGCACAGCCTCATGGCTGAAGCAATTTCCGTCATTCGGCAGACCTGATGCATCCATCCAATTCAGTTCCGTGCTGCTCAACGAACAGCGCCAACCCGATGTCAAACAGCCAGTAAATCCCCTGTTTGCAACTAGTTAGCTTACTGAAAACACTGAGTCGATGCAAGCGGGTTCGGCCCACGTTCGGCTTCACTTTGAGCGCAGGAACCTACGGATTGCGATTTGTTCTATGGGGAAGTGCATCACGTGTTCTGCACGATTTTTTCTCGCTGAGATTCGTTCCTGGCACGCAATCCAGCCCATTCAAGTTTGGGGGACCAGGTCATTCAGGTCGTGTTGACGAGCGATAGGCGGCTTTTTCGTCGTGGGTTGCAGCTGGCGTTGAGGCAATCCAGGCTCTTCGCTCGAGTACGATGTGGTGGGGTTGATGCGGTGCTTCGCCGAATTTCAGACCTCAAGGCCGATGACTGGATTGTCGTGGATGGTCGCTTGGTCACGGATGAGCCGATCGGCGTCATCGCGGCTATTCAGCGTGAGCACGTGCGATTGCGGGCGATGTACATCATCAATGGGTCATCGAGTGAATTGGTTCGCAGAGTGCGACAAAGTCGGTTTGACGCAGCTGTCACTGAAGCAGACTCCGCGAAGATTCTCATTCAGGGATTGCTACAGCGACGGGGATTGCACCCGTATTGCTCGCAGACCGCCCGGGCGCTGTTCCAGGCAGCGTCCGATAAAGCACCCGCACGGTCAGAACCTCGGGGAGCAGGCCTTTCGGGCCGTGAAGTACAGGTGCTTTATTTGCTTGCACGCGGGCTGACCGTACGAGAGACCGGTGAGAGGCTGGGGTTATCGCCACGAACCGTTGACAACCACAAGACGCGGATGATGCGACGGCTCGACGTCAACAGTTTGGCTCAGCTGATCTGTCTCGCGCTCAATCGCGGAATTCTCTGCAGTGATCGCGCCCGGGGATCTCTGCCGAGACGAAGTCATCATACCTCCGATGCCTGTAACGCTGATACCCGTTCCAAACCGCAACTCAAGGACGAGATTGTCTCAGTCGATTGACATCTCCCCGAAGAACGGACCCGCATGAACTCCCGTTAATGCGCGTCGGTTCTAGGGCGATGCGTCAAGAGACGCGGGCGTTATGCGTCTCGCCGTCGTTGCCAGCCAACGTTTGCCAGCCAGGCATTCGATTGAGAGACATCATTCCGCATCGGGTTCCCCACCGGAAAGTGGCATGGACGAGAAAGTACGCGATTCGCTTCGCGTGGACAGCGGCTGACTATTGAATGTGGATAGCTGTTCTCCCGGCGGTTCAGACCCTCATTTCAAACGCGAGCACCTGAAGAGTGACCCTCAGGTGCTCGCAAGATTGATCAACGCGTGTGACCTGCGAGACTACTGCCTGCGGATAAGGACGACCCAGTCCTCGTTGATATTGTTGGGCGCAAACCCGATGGGCTGACTGCCCGGCCCGGTGATCGCGTCAACCGTTCCGGTGGAGAGTGAACCTGCGTTTCGGGGGTCGAACCATCGCACCGTGAACGTGTCGTTTGATGATCCGAGGTTGAGGTTCGTCGTTCCGCCAGCCGGCAGTTGCACGACGTATGTATCACCGACGACGGTGAGGCATCGCGCACTCCCAGCAGAAGCGAGATCGTTTCGAGGCGTGGCCGCCGCGAACGGAACATATTGCTGGAAGAAGCGCAACGCATGACGTGTATCTTCCCACAGCGGTTCGACGATGCGCCAGTCCTCTGATTGCACGTCGCCAAACGAACCCTGGTATCCGAAGTACCATTCGACGCCCGCCCCACCGCCAAGAAGATTGCCCCACAACGCCTGGGATCGCAGCACACCGAGATTGTTGAGATCATCGTCAACGCGTGGGCCCTGCTCATCGCCAAACACCACCCACTTTCGCCCCGCATCTTCCGACCGCTCACGAATCTCGATGGCCCATTGGTTGTAGCTCGACCCGCTCCCCTGCAGTGACGTCGCTTCAAATGTGGGATGGCCATACAGCTGACTGTAATAGTTCGGCCCTGCATTGTTGAACGTATGCACCGTGATCGGGTGCCCGTACGTGTCCAATGCCCGAATGTAGTCTGCAAATGCCTTACGCTGAGCGTTCGTGTTCGAGTTTTCCTCGCCCAGGTTCCATATCAGAGCGAGATGATGCCCGAAGCGTGCGACGAGTTCTCGATAATAAAGCTTCCGATCAAGCTCGAGTTCGCCGCCGTCAAGATTCTGATCGTTTTCCGTTTCCTGCGTGACCACGTGCAACTGGATGCCGACAGCGTCCATGTGGGAGAAGACGATTTCCCACTGGTCAAGCTTGCTGCAGTCAAAGCGATTGCGTTCCTCGGGATCGGTCCAAGGCCAGGTATCCTGACCATCGCCGCCAGCGACGTTGAACGTCAGGAAATAGACGCTGTTCATTCCCTGACCGCTGAGGTAGTTCAACGCCCCGATGAACCCCCTGCCCTTGCCGTTTTGCCACGTGGGGTCACCCGGCTGGAAGTCCTGCACATGCGGCTCGAAACGGTGCAACCCATCGATCAAGCCCGGTGTTGCGAGTCCACCATTGTCGAACGTATTGTCAAACTCGAAGTAGCCAAGCATGTTCTCAGGACTGTCCGCACCACCCTTGATGAAATACTCGCCAGTTTCGGCAAACTGCAGGAAGTGCTCGCCGACGTATTGCAGCAGACCCTTACCACGGTGATCCCGGCCGGTCTTGTTCGTCGGGGCAATCGTGAACGATCCACTCGCGCCGTCGAATGCCGTCGGCGACCCCTCGTTGGCGTTCAGGCTGACGGCGACCTCAGGCCCCGTGCGAAACGATGCAACGTATGTCCACGTACCGATCTTGTCAGGAGCGAAGTGGACCCGCCATTGGTCGCCACTGGCGGCACTGGTATTGGCTGCGTCCCCATCCGCTGCGAAGAACCCAGGCACGGTGTGCGTTGTGCTGCCATTCGTGAACGTGACACTCAAACGGTAATCGGTGAACGGATTGACCGCACCAAGTTCCGATGCCTGCGGTCCGTCAAATGTGAGCGTCACGCGATGCCATTTTCTCAGCTCACCGGAAACGACGCCCGTCGACTGTGGGTTGCCAACCGTCAGCGTCATCTGATCCGTGTCTGTCGCGCCATCATCGTCGGTAACCTGCAACGCGAATACATAAACGCCAACCTGCAGGTTCGACACATCCAGATCTGCGGAATCGGCATTGGCCAACGTCGCATCCGGGCCCGCGGTCTGTGACCACGCGAATCCGGCGATGAAACCATCTGTGTCGCTGCCCGAACCCTCGATGGTGACGGACGTCGTCGTTGCCGGAACGTCGCGGTCCGGTCCTGCGTTGGCAGTCGGTGGATCATTCACCGGCCCCGCCTGATCGATCAGCGTGAAGTTGATGGTCAGAGACATTCCTGCCTGTCCGCCACCATTGTTCGACGTGAAGGGCGTCGCCGTCAGCGTGTGTTCACCAAGATCACCATTCCACGGATTGAAATTACCGCCCGAATCACCGTTGAGTGCATAAGGCACCACGTTCTCCGTCTGGAGATTCTGATTGCCATCCAGCGCGAAGCGTACGCTGCCGACGGACGACGGACTGGTGTTGGCGCGGATGCTGATCTGATTCGTCGCAAGATCGGCAAAGTTGACAATCGCACCGTCGACGAGCGGATCAAAGTCGGCAATCGGTTCGTCAGCCGCCGCGTCGATGAGGGTGAAGCTGACGACAGCCGGACCGCTTGGCGCGACACATTCATCGTTGCTTTCGTCACACTGTTCAGTTTCACCACAGGGATCGCCTGCCGATACGCATGAGCCACCTACGCAGCGCTCACTGCCGGTACAAAATTGCCCGTCATCGCAGTCGCCATCGCTGGCGCATTCATCGCAGCGGTCGGCCGACTCATTGCAGAATTCGTCGGCATCGCACGGACTTGAGCCGTCAACACACACGCCATCGACACACAACGCGACACCGTTGCAGAAGAGTCCGTCAGCACAATCAGCGTCGCCCGTGCACTCGGGAGCTGCATCACAGGTGTCAGACTGTTCGTTGCAAACCTGCTGATCATTGCACGGTGTCGGGCCATCGACACAGTTCCCGTCGACGCAGAGTTCAGCGCCGTTGCAAAACATGCCATCATCGCAATCGACCTGCTGTGTGCACTCTGGTTCAGGATCGCAGCGGTCCTGCTCTTCGTTGCAGATTTCAGATTCGTTGCAGGGAGTTTCGCCTGCAGTGCATGTTCCATCATCGCATGTTTCTTCACCGTTGCAGAACATGTCGTCGCTGCAGTCCGCGTCGCTGGCGCAACCAAGTTCCTCAACAATCGTAAAGTTGACGGATCGAGATTCGCCCGGAAGACCGTTGCCTTGCGACTGGGTGTATGGCGTTGCTGCAATGACCTGTTCGCCAAGGTCGTAACGCCACGGACGATAGTTCCCCTGGATGTCACCGCCGAGCGTGTAAGGCGGCACGTTTTCAACACGGACACTTTGACCATTCTCAAAGAACCGCACGCTGCCGACGACCGACGGCGTCACATTCGCGCGCATGCTGAGATTCTGCGATGGCAGACCTGCCAGCGCGACAACGGCTCCATCTGCAAGGGGGTCGAACCCTGGAATGGGTTGATTCGTATCTGCATCGATGAGCGTGAAGCTCTCGATCGCCAATCCGTTCAATGCCGTCGACTCGACTTCGAACTGGATCGTATGACTGGTCCCCGCAACGCCGTTGGCATGCGATTCACTGAATGGTGTTGCGGTTAGCGTGTGCGAGCCTAGGAACGGCGTCCAATTGAAATAGTTCCCGTTGCGATCGCCGGCAAGAGCGTAGGGCACGAAGTTCTCGGTTCGGAAATTCTCGAACCCATCAAATGCAAAGCGAACGCTGCCGACGGTTTCTGGCATCACGTTCGCACGAATGTTCAATCGCAGCGTTGGCAATTCATCCAGACGAATGACGCTGCCGTCGACCAGGTCAGTGTAACCGGCAATCGGCTGATCGGTATCGGAATTGATGAGCGTGAATCCAGTCACCACACCAGCGGAAGTGGCTGCTTGCGGCATTTGCCTGGCCGTGCCGTTGACCGTCTCGAAAGCGCCTGGCTGCACTTGCTGAACCGAAGTCGCACCTTCACCTTCGATGGATTCCGATGCCGAGATGTTCTCCGAGGGCTGCTCGGTGACGTTTGTGCACGCGAACGGGCAGATGAGAATTCCGGTCGCGATAAGAAGTTGAAGTTTTGACGACGAGTTCACACACACGCGCATTTCAAGTCTCCTGAAATGCTGCGCGTCCCCATGCCACCCGGTCGCGATGCCTCTCGCGAGCAGTCGCCCTGCAAATCGGACCCATGTCCAATAGGCTCGTGCAACGTACGTTTGCGCATCGCACGTCGCAAACGCAAATTCCTGCAACTCTTGATTCAGAAGTCGTTGTCCATCCGTGACAGCGCACAGTAACCGACTGACACGCATGAGTTTCTGTGCATCGCGGAACGACCGGAATCGCAGACAAACATCGTCGCCCTACCGCACGCGTACCCGCACCGCGTCGCATTACCGGACGAAAATCGCCGTTGCGGCAACCAAAGGGAACGCAACTCGCCGTCGTCACGTCGTTCGGGCGTATCAAATCGTGGTTTGCAGAGCGGTAGTGGGCCTGGGATCAGAAATGAAAGAAGATGCGAGGCCTGCCGAAATTCGCGAAGAAAAGGTCGGATAACACCGGAGCGTGCAAGTATTGCGCTAACCCATGAATGTTTGGTCTAAATCCTGACTGTATCTCTAAAAATCCTCCCCCCAAACATCGATATACCACGGATGGTGCGAAACGTCGTTCAGAAACGATCACGACAGAAGCACCCGCGGAAGATCTCGAGAATGATGATCGGGCGAGCCTGATCTTTGACACCAAACGCCATCAAAGGAAGAGTTGTGATGAAGAAGAGATGCTGCAGGATCACGGCAATGTTGCTCACCGGTATTGCATTCATGATGACCGCCCATGAATCACGTGCCGATAATGTCACGGTTTCAGGTGCGACCAACGCTTCAGGTATCCAGGCAACGCTCAGCATGAACGGCGGCGGAACGATTACGTTCACTGCCACCGCAACGCTGACGATGGACCAGGGGCTTACGGATGTCACTGCCGTCATCGTCGACAACACATTCACCGGAACGATCGACTTTCAAGCCTCGACCAACAAGATCGTCTTCGCAGACGCCGCTGGCGCCATCACCCTCAACGGCAACGGACAGCTCACCATCGCAGGTTCAAATGGTGACGCCGGTTTTGACTTCGCCACAACGGCATCGGGCAAGACGCTGACGATCACGTCGTCCACCGGCGGTACACTCGACACGAACGTCGCCGCGAACCGCGTCCTCCTTGGAAACGGCAACACGCTCTTGTTCGCCAACTCCGGCAACAATGATGGCCTCAAGGAGCTTGAAACCAACGGCATGTGTACTGTTCAATTCAACAACACCACTGTCGTTCGCGATCTGACGCTCGGCGGAGCCACAACACTCGACATCGACTCCGACGGTGTTGGTGTCACCGTGACCAACAGCACCAACGTTGGTGCCAACAAGCTGACCGTCCTTGGATCGGGCGGTGGCGGTGCGGAAGCACTCAACGGAACGTTTGTACTCAACAACGCATCCGGCGAGATCGAAGTTACCGCTTCAGATGCAGCAGATGCCATCACCGGCACGACAATCACCGTCGGCGCCAATGGCGCAACGTTGGACGTCAACGAGAGCTTCTCCCCGACCGCGGTCAACATGTCCGCCGGCGTCGGTGACCTCACCCTCGAAGTCGCCACGGGAAAAACACTCACCACCACGATCGACGTCGATGACAACACACTGACCCTCTCCGAGACGGGAACCATCAGCACGGTCCAGCTCGATATGGCTGCGGGCACCATCCAGGCAAACGCTGCAGGCACCATCACCAACCTCACCCACACCGCCGCCGGCATCATCAACATCGCCGACACCATCAACCTGACCGTCACCAACGCATTCAATCTCGGCGCCAACAAACTCACCCTGAACGGCTCCGGTGGTGGCGGACAGGATACCTTCACAGCCACCGTGCAACTCAACAACGGTTCGTCAGAGCTTGAGATCGCTGGCGCCGATGTCGACAACATCACCGGATTCACGGTGTCTGCGACAGCCGACAGCGGCACGCTCGACGCCAACATCAACACCGCCCCGACCGCCGTCAACATGGCCGCGGGAGCGGGCGATCTCACGCTCGAGGTGGCCACCGGAAAGACCATGACCACCACGGTCGATGTCAACGACAACACCCTGACCATCTCCGAAACCGGAACCGTCAGCACCGTCCAGTTGGACACCGCCAGCGGTATCGTGGCCGCCAACGCCAGCGCAACCTTCACAAACGTGACCCACTCAGCCGCCAGCACGCTCAACCTCGCAAACGGAACCACCCTGACCGTCACAAACGGATTCAACCTCGGCGGAAACAAGCTCACCGTTAACGGCTCGGGCGGCGGCGGGCAGGAAACCTTCGCAGCCACCGTTCAACTCAACGATGCTTCATCCGAGTTGGAAATCACCGGCGCCGATGCAGACAACATCACCGGCTTTACGGTGACCGTCTCAGCCGACGGGGCAACGCTCGATACCAACATCAACACGACCCCGACAGCCGTCAACCTGACCGCGGCATCCGGTGATCTGACCCTTGAGGTGGCCACCGGCAAGACCATGACCACCACGGTCGACATCAACAACAACACGTTGACACTCTCGGAAACCGGCACGATCAGTACCGTTCAGGCCGATACCGATGGCGGCGTGATCACCGCCAACGCAGACGGAACCATCACAACGCTGACACACACCGGCTCCACGACGGTCAACCTCGGCAACACCGTCGACCTCACCGTCACAAACGCATTCAATCTCGGCGCGGAGAAACTGACGCTGAACGGATCCGGTGGCGGCGGACAGGACACCTTTTCCGCGACCGTCCAGTTGAACAACTCCTCCTCGGAACTCGAAATCACGGGCGTCGACGCCGACAACATCACAGGCTTTACCGTCACGGCCACTGCGGACGGCGGCACGCTTGATGCCAACATCACCACCGCACCCACGGCAGTGAACATGACGACAACAGCCGGCGACCTGACCATCGAAGTCGCAACCGGCAAGACCATGACCACCACCGTCGACGTCAATGAAAACGTACTGACGCTTTCAGAGACAGGCACAATCAGTACGGTTCAGGTCGACACCGCCAACGGTGAAATCGATGTCGATGCAGACGCGACCATCACCAACTTGACCATCACGGCGGCATCAGCCTTCGACGTTGTCACAGGTCTCACCTGGACACACGCCGTCGACACCGCCGGCAACAACGTGACCCTCAAGGGCGGCGGCACCATCCAGGCCCTCGACGTGCAAACCCGAAACGCCACACGCGTCGTCACGCTCGGTGCGGGCGCTGACATCACCGTGACAACGCTCACCCCGGACTTCACCGGTGCATCAACGGGAACCGGCGTTCTCCAGTTCGCCGGAACCGGCAGCGTCACCATCACCAACGCCTTCGCCGACCTGCCCGAAGCAGGCGACAAGATCCAGGTCACCACCACCGGCACCGTGACACTCACCCCCGGCATCACCACGTCCTTCGCAAACGGCGCTGGCGTCCTGCTCGACATCGATGCCGGTACCGTCGTGATTGGTGCAGCCGGAACAAATGACGACATCACGTTCAATGACGATGCCGACGAGATCACCATCGCTAGCGGCGGTACGCTCACCACATTCGGCAGCATCACCGTCGGAGCAGCCGGCGCGAACGTCAACATTGACGGAGCAACCGGATCAACGCTCAACCTGAACTCGACGTCCGGTGCGGAGAACATCACCAGTGCCGCCAACGACGACATCAACGTCCTCGGCACCGTGCGCATCAATGGTTCCGACGGTGACTACACCATCGCCGATGCGTTCGACTACAAATTCGGCGACTTCTCCATCAACAGCACAGGTTCGCTGATCCTTCTTCAGCCAAGCGGTGAGATCAAGTTCGTTCCGAATTCGCAACTCACCGTGGCAGGTAGCGCCGTCCTGAACATTGATGGCCAGGCGTCCGGCACGAGGATCACCATGAACACCACAACCGGGTCCGGTACCTTTACCATCAACGCCGGCTCGTCGAACAATGTGACGCTCAAGAATGCCGCGATCACCAACGCAACCTATGCAGATTCTTCCGGCAGAGCTGCCGAGTGCTCGTTTGATCTGAACACGCTTGCCCTGACCAACGCCACGAACTTCACCGGCGGCTCCTGCTCCAGTGGCGGCGGCGGTGGTGGTGGCGGCGGTGGTGGTGGCGGAGGTGGTGGCGGAACCACGCCAACCACGGACGACACCGACTCCTCCGACGATGCAGACGACATGGCCGATATGGATGACACGTCGGATGACACAACAGATGACATGTCAGACGGCGACACGCCCGGCGATGACACAGGGTCCACCGACGACGATGTCGCCGACAACGACACACCGTCACGCGAAGACGAAGTGACGCGCGACGCCGACGAAACCGGCCGAGCAGACCTATCCAACGATAAGGTCGACGTGCTCGTGGAAGGCCTCGACAGCGGCACGAACGTAAAGCTCGAGGAGGACGAATCCGGCGCAACCGTGCTCACCGTCGGCGATACCGAAAGGCCTGACCTTCGTGTGATGGTCGCGGGCACCGACGAAGGAACATCCGTCATGGTCGGCATCACCGACGACGGCGGACAGACCCTCAGTGTCGAGAATGACCAAACAGGTCAGAGCGTCGGTGTCGATGTCATGGGCCTGGGCAACGAGCCCACCATCGAATACGACCAGTCCGAGGATGGTGTGCAAGTTCTCTCGCTCACCGACGATGCAGGTTCAAGCTTCAACATCCTACTCGGAAGCTTGCCACAGGAATCGGAACTGATGATCGACGTCTCTCAGGAAGGCGCTTTCGGACTGTCGGTCTTCGATGTCAACGGCGAAACCCCCGATGTCGTCTTCGACGTCACCAACGTCTTCCGCCAATTCGGCATCGATGTCATGTTTGATGACGCAAACGATCAGAACGCCCGCATCGTCTCCGGGTTCCCAGGTCTCAAGGACGAGCAGAGCTTCGGTGGCGGCGTGGATGTCTCCGGTACAGGCCTGCAAGGTGACAGCACGATCACAATTCAGCTTGGCTACAACGAAGCCGATCTGATCGATACCGACGAAAGCGAATTGCGTCTGAACGTCCTCAACACCACAACAGGGCTGTACGAACCAGCAGGCGAGACCGACACGGGTGTTGGTTCACCGACAGGCGTCGCAGGCGAGTTCGGCGTCGATTCCGAATCCAATCTCGTCTGGGCCGAGCGCACCACATTCGGCAAGTTCGCGGTCGGCGTCGCACAGCAGGTTCCCGATGACATGACGGGCGATGTTCCGACATGCGGGTCCGCACCATGCGGCACCATGGGCATGCTCGCCTTGCCCATCTGCTTCCTGGGCCTGCACGGCATGCGACTCCGTATTCGCCGCCGGAACTGCTAGCCCCCGAAATGGTATGGGGCTTGATGTCGAAGACGACATCGAGCACGGTCCATATCGGTTCCAACGATTACCACGAGAACTCGTCGCACATCACGTGCGACGAGTTCTCTCGTATTTTGGTTCAGCCATCCGACCGCTGACATTCACGCACCAACCAAATGCCAGAAAGAGCGTTGCCCCAAAGACGCCATCAACAAACGGCGTACCGGACAGCCTTAGGCAAGAAGATTCGTGCAATCGGGAACAACCGGGCTGATTGAAACACCAACAGGGACTTGAAAATAGCGGCGACTGGATTTGAATCAGATTTTCGGTTTGCCGCTGAACCGTATTAGAAGCAGATAAGTACTGTTTTTGCAACGGCTTGCGTCGAACTTGATCGCACCACTCATGACCAACACAGTACGCCAATAACCATGTTTATCGGGGACTTATCGGGGACTTTCTTGAGTTTCGACCGTTGCAAGAACAAGCGATCGATCTACTCCTCAAGATACGCAACACATGGGCTGGATTCAGGCTACACTCCTGCGACCGCCAAGTTACTGAATTCCAACCGGCTAGCTTGGGAAGGTGGCGGTCACACACTAAGAGCTCCTAAACAAACCCTGTTTTCACGAATCTGTTTGAGATGATGGCGACGGCGAGTTGGAGGAAGGCTTCGTGGGTATTGGCGCTGCGATCAT
>JANQQK010000075.1 GCA_028289375.1 Phycisphaerae bacterium
GGGTTTAGCGATCTACGTTCGACTTGCTGTTCGCGGAGAGACACGGTCGCGCGACATCGCTGGAGCCGCCCCAGCGCACATCACGTCCACACTTTGCCAAAGGTCTCTGAGTCTCTCTGTACTTGTGACCCACGGGTTATAGCAACCTTTTCGTCTCTCTCGACCGAGCGAGACCTCTCTCGAAAACCCACCGCTGAACCGTTGACCTCGGGCTTATGGAAATCCGTTCTGTACGCGCGCCAACGGCATATGTAACGGGTATGCGGGGGCGCATTCGCACCATGTGATCGCGCCCGACCGCTTGGAGCCCGATATGCCCAAGCAACGTGCGGAAGAAACCCTCTCCCCTGCTGACCGTCGGCGCGCGATCACATCGATCCTCGCCAAGGGCGTTGTTCGGTGGCACCGGACGAATCGAGCCGTGGCCCAACTCGACGCTCAGAAATCTCCCCCCTGCCGCGACATCGGCCTTGAGGATTCCGCCGATATGGGCCTCAGTGTGGTCAACGGTACCCGCAGGTTTGGTCTGCGGGACAACGGAGACGAGACATGAGACTGAACATGAAGAAGGAGGTCGCGGCGCTGGAGGCGATGACGGTCGGCGAACTGCAGGAGCGGTACGTCGAGGTCTTTGGCGAGCCGGTCCGCAGCCGTCACAAGAGGTATCTGATCCGGCGAATCGCGTGGCGACTGCAAGCGAACGCCGAGGGCGGGCTGTCGGAGCGGGCGCTGCAGCGTGCGGCGGAACTGGCCAACGTCGCGGACGTGCGGACCACGCCGCCTAAGGACCATAGCCACGAGGCCACGGCGATCGCCCTACCGGCGACCCAAAGGAGGACCTTGCAGACCCCCGTGAGTTCCGACCCCCGACTCCCCGCTCCCGGTTGCCAACTGACCCGAAAGTACAAGGGACAGACGCTGGTAGTTACGGTGCTGGCTGACGGCTTCGAGTATGAGGGTGAATGCTACAAATCACTCACGGCCGTGGCCAAAGCAATCACTGGTTCGCACATCAGCGGTTTCCGATTCTTCAAGCTGGACGCAGGGCGATGAGCAAACGGACCCGAAAACCCACCTCCCCGGCGACAGCATGTCGTTGCGCCATCTACACGCGCAAGAGCAGCGAGGAGGGACTTCAGCAGGAATTCAACTCGCTCGACGCCCAACGTGACGCGGCAGAGGCGTACATCGCCAGCCAGAAAGCCGAGGGCTGGGTTTGCTTGCCTGAGCGCTACGATGACGGCGGATTCACGGGCGGCAACATGGAACGACCGGCGCTGCGGCGTCTCATCAACGACATCGAGGCCGACAGGATCGACTGTGTTGTTGTCTACAAAGTGGACCGTCTCAGCCGTTCGTTGATGGATTTCGCTCGGATCGTTGAGGGGTTTGAGCGGCGCAACGTGTCCTTCGTATCTGTGACTCAGCACTTCAACACGACCAACTCAATGGGCCGATTGACGTTGAACGTCCTTCTCTCATTCGCGCAGTTCGAGCGCGAGATCATCGGCGAGCGCATCCGCGACAAGATCGCAGCCTCTCGTCAGCGCGGGAAGTGGACAGGCGGTACGCCCATCCTTGGGTACGACGTGGACCGGTCCAACGGCAGCCCGAAGCTCGTCATGAATGCGGCGGAGGCCTCGCGCGTGCGGCAGATCTTCGACCTTTATCTTGAGTCGGGTTCGCTGCTGACGGTCGCCGCTGAGCTTGCACGACGTGGCTGGAACGACAAGACATGGATGACGCGGGACGGACGCCAACGTGGTGGCCAGCCCTTCGACAAATGCCGTGTCCACAAACTGCTGACCAACGTCCTCTATGCGGGGAAAGTGACGCACAAAGGTGAGGTGTACGCCGGCGAGCATAGGGCGATCATCTCGATGGACGTGTTTGATCGCGTCCAGAAGCAACTCGCCCGCAACCGCATCAGCGGATCTGCCGAAGCGAGGAACCGCCACGGTGCCTTGCTGCGGGGACTGCTCTATTGCCAATCGTGTCGGCGGGCGATGTCGCACACGTTTACCACGCGAAGAGCGAAGCGCTATCGGTACTACACTTGCACGAACGCGGTGAAACGCGGACGGGCCGCATGTCCGAGCCGTTCGTTGCCAGCCGCCGAGATCGAGCGGGCCGTGATCGACGAGATTCGTTGCATCGGCCAGGACGCGAGTCTGCTTCGCGAAACGCTTGGACAAGCCCGTCATCGGGTCGAATCGTCGATCAAACGCCTCACCGGCGAACGTCGCGAGATTGAACGATCTCTGGGTCGAACTCATTCCGACATCCGGAAGGCCGTCACGACACACAACGGCACCGCAGCCAAGCCTTGTATCACGGAACTCAACGAGCGCGTCCGCGATGCTGAGCAACGGGTCACCGAGATCGACACGAAGCTGGCCGAGCTTCGCCGGGAACTTGTCGAGGAGTCCGACGTCGTGGCGGCGTTTGCCGATTTCGACAACGTGTGGGACTCGCTCAGTCCACGGGAGCAGGTTCGTCTGATTCATCTGCTGGTCAGTCGGGTCGAGTACGACTCGGCGGACGGCAGCATCGAGGTGACGTTGCATCCGGCGGGGATTGAGTCGCTGGCGCAGGATGACGCCGCCAATGGTGATATGGAGCACGCGGCATGATCAAGGTACGGCGCAAACTTCAGTTCGCTAGACGGAAACATGGCCGTCAGGTGCTGTCCGACGCCTCCACCCTAAACGTCGGTCGCATCCCGCGCGTGTCGCGGCTCATGGCGTTGGCCATCCACTTCGACCAGCTGATCCGCGAAGGAACGGTCAAGGACATCACCGAACTGGCCCGTCTCGCATGCGTCACCCAGCCGCGCATGACCCAATTCATGAACCTGAACCATCTCGCTCCGGATATTCAGGAAACGCTCCTGTTCCTCCCGCCCATTGCGTCCGGTCGCGACCCCATCCACGAGAAAACGCTGAGGCCGATTGCTGCACAGGTTGACTGGACCCGGCAGCGGAGGACATGGGCGACGCTCGCGCAAGCCCCCAGCCGGTAACACCCCTCCGATTGGGCCGAACACCCGGCCCGCCTTCAGAGGTCAAGCAATCCCCGACTCAAATGATGCGCTTTCGTGACGATCCAGCGGCGCTGCAACGGTTATCTCGTCACTTCCGTCCGCGGTTCACCGGACGAATAGTCTCGTGCACACCATTCGTGGTAATATAACCCCACAGTCATTTCGCACTCTGTTGCGACGTCGATCCGAGAACCGACCGCTATCAAGGGCGGTAGAGTAGACACAATTTACCTGCAGCATGCGGTGTACGTCACGTAGAGGATGATAACATCATGACTAACGCAGGACTCGCGAGGGAGTTGAACACGCTGGCCATCAGATGCATCCCCCGACAGCAAGCTCTGTTACGCGAGCTGAAAATAATCGCCAGCATGCGGACGCCCAGGCCCCAAGCGAAGGCTAGGTTCGTAGAGCTCAGAAGGAAAATCGACGAAGCGCCCGCTCATTTGGCCGGGGATGCTATAGCGATTCTGTCGAGGTACTCGGAGCACAAGCAGTTTACGGATCGAATCAAGCGTGCGGCGGCGGATAAGAACCTCGAAATCCTCCTGACGGAAATAGTAATGATCCTTCGAGAACTCCTTAGCGATGAGGTGTCCGAGGTCCAAGCCGATCCCTCCAAGAGCGCAAAGACCGACAAGGAGCTTGAGCGCAAGATCCGCCAACACATCAAGGCTGACAAAATGACGCACCTTTCGGACGAGTGGTATCTATGCGCCTATCGACAAGAGGGTTCTTACCGAAAAGCGGCAGCGTTCCTATCGAAGCAAGTCAGCCGCAAGGTCTCGAAAGACAAGGTTGCGCGTGCCGTGCGCCGCTTCGGCGGTCCCGCAGCCGCCCTCCAACTGGAAGACAGCGAATCTGTCAAACGCACTGTCGCGTCGCAATCACGCGACAGACTCAAGAAAAACGCGTCGCCAACAAAACCCCCTAATTCCTAGGGTATCTGCTTGCTGTCGCAGCGTTGTCGCAAGTCTCAGCAACTCCAAATTCGCGACACCAGGACCCATGGGTGAGGCCATAAGGCAATAACCCTCCGGTCACAGTCGCGCACGTGTCTAGAAACTGCAGTGTGCGCTGCAGCACGGAGATTCCCTGCGCGCACGTAGTTGGATCGAGGGTTCTACGCCTCCGGCCGCGAGGCACCCGTGCGGTCCGACTCTGCCCACGATGCGGTTCTCACGCCGTATTCGAAGAATCTCATCTCATACCTGTCGCGGCAGATCAAGCGAAGGCGAGCGTTCCGTAGCGACTCTCAGGAGGATCTTGAGCAGGAAATCACCGCCTTTCTGATCAGCCGGGCACGTCATTTTGATCCAAGCCGCGCGTCATCCAACACGTTCGCTGACCGGGTGATCAGGAGCGGTATCGCGATGATGGAGCGCGACCGCCTTAGAAAAAAGCGGGCTCCAGCGCTGGACAACGTGTCCATCGACCAGGTCGACCGAGCGTCAGACAACGCGTCGCGTCCGTTGGGAGACGCATTGACGGTCGCGGACCTAGGCCGCCGGTTTGGCGCTGCGGATGCCAAAGAGCGTGCAGAGCGGATTAGGTATGTGCGTGAGGTGATCGAATCACTGCCCCCAGACGAGCAGGAGCTGTGCCTGCGTCTTAAGTCCGGCTCACAGGCAACGGTCGCCCGGGAGCTGGGCATGACGGTTCGCCAAGTTAAGGAAGCCATCGGCCGCATCCGCAAGCGATTTGACGCGGGCGGGTTCGGAAATTCCTGAGAATTACGTTCGGAGCCCGTGTGAACGGCATAAGTAACAACCAACGGCCAACGCGTTTTGGAAGGAGCATCCCATGACGGCGAACGTGTATCGATTCAATTTCGAATCTGGCGTGCCGCTTTGCGAGGCTGAGCTCACGCTGCATCTGGCAATCTACGCGATTGAAGGTCTGCACGGCGAGGCGCATGTGCGTTTGGACGTGAACTACCGACTCGACCAATCGGGGAATGCGATCATTGTGGACGCTGGAACCAACGTCGGAGCCGCGCTGGTGCGCGTCTTCACGCAGCTCCTCATCCGCCAATATGGAGAGGGTGGTTTTCAGGTGCGTCGCGTTGACGCGGTTACTGTCGGCAGGTCTGACTTTGAGACACCTACCCGGCGAAGGGAAGCGTCGACGCCGGCGGCGTGAGACTCCACAGGGTTGCCGCGGAGTCTCTCCATTGAGCGGATCAATCCGAGAGTATGTTCGCGAACCATGTCCCGTCTGTAGCCACAAACAATGGTGCGGCCGACGGGAGGACGGCCTCATCTTGTGCAAACGGCCGCCGATGCCCCGCGAAGTCTCAGGATTCGTATTTCGTGGAATTTCCAACGACGGCGCAACCAGCATGTACGTTGAGTCGGTCCGGGCATTCAGAAACGGCCATAGCAAACGCCGCGCCCTACGTGCGAAGCCTCAGCGGTCATTCGATACACGCGAACCGACGAACACGACTGAATGGCTCCGGGAAAATCACCCACGGCTGTTGACGAACTTCGACGATGAGCGGCGCACTGAACTCGCCGTGCATTTGCAGCTGCCTGCCTCATCGCTCGACGCGATGACGATTGGCTGGTGGAAGGAGCGGCGGTGGTGGAACCCGGAGACGCGGCGGTACGAAGGCGACGCGGGTTGCTGGACGTTTCCGGAGTACGACGCACAGGGTCACATCATCGGGCTTGGTCGTCGGTGGCCAACGGGGCTGAAGGGCCAACTCGCCGGCGGGCGTCGTGGGCTGTCGCTGCCGACGGGATGGCGCAAGCTGCCCGATCCGATCATCCTGGTCGAAGGACCGTCCGATGTGCTAGCTGGCAGATCCGTGGGGCTCAGCGTCATCGGCAGACCAAGCAACAGCGGCGGTTCTGGGCTGCTGGCCCAGTTGTGCCGCAATCGGCAGGTCATTGTCCTCGGCGAAAACGACCGCAAGCGAACTGGGCGCTGGCCCGGGAAGGAGGGGGCAGAAACAGTCGCCCATAAACTGGAGACAGAATGGAACCGACCGGTGCCCATTGCTTTTCCTCCTCCTGACGTCAAGGACCTTCGCGCCTGGATCATCGAGCTGACGGGCGATGCTGCCCAACCTGACACCATCTCCGTTCACACAACGATCCTCGCCGCGATTGAGCCGCCCGCATTGGTTTGGCTCGTCGGATCGCCTGACAAACGAGGACGGGTATCGGTGAAAGTGTTTCGGTGGGCAGACGGCCCTGACGGCCCGCCCATTCACTCCGATATTCTCAAACCAGATGAAGAACCATCGCGAAGACGATTCACCAAGTCGTTGGCCAAGGTGGATTCGCAGGTGGACGTCGATCAGATCATGCGGCGTCTCGTCGCCCTGAACATCCCCGGGGACGAGAGTCGGAGCACACCACGCACGCAGGCGAGGGTCACACACGCTGATGTCACAGGCTTGCCCGCCGTGCTCCTGCCCGGCGGCCCCATCCCCATTCAGCAAAGTGCTGAACAGCTAGGAAAGCTGCTGGCGTCTCGTGAGCGCTACTTCGTGCGCGGTGGAGCGATTGTCACCGTCTCGCGGGACGAGTCGGGCCAACACATCCTTGACGCTGTTAAGCCAGCGGCTCTGGCCAGCATATTCGAAACTGTCGCGACCCTGATGTCCCTTAGCAAGAGCGATGCAGGGTTCGTCGAGCGACCGGCGGTCTGTACCGAGCAACAGGCCAAGCTCATCCAGCACAGTGAGGCATTCCGCAATGCTCTGCCACCACTACGGCTGTTAAGCGCATGTCCGGTTCTTATCGAGCGCGGCGGGACACTCGTTCAGATCTGCGGATATGACCATGGCTCCGGCATCATGGCGCACGCGATTCCGGCAGACGAAGTACCGTTGGACGAAGCAGTCGATCTCATCAATGAGTTGCTTGCGGATTTTCAGTTTGCGACCCCGGCTGATAAGGCGCGCGGAATCGCGGCCATCATCACCCCAGCGTTGGTGATGGGCGGATTGCTCGGGGGACGTGCACCGGTCGATCTCGGTGAGGCCGACTCAAGTCAGACGGGAAAGGGGTTCCGCAACAAATTGACGGCCGCAATCTACAGCCAGACTGTCCGGACCGTCACCCAGAAAAAAGGTGGTGTCGGAAGCATGGAGGAGACCTTCTCGACGGCACTGATCCGCGGCTGCAACTTCATCGCGCTGGACAACGTGCGGGGGCAGGTTGATTCACCCGCGATCGAGTCGTTCCTCACTGAAGATTCGTTCCTAGCAAGGGCCCCGCATCAAGCAGCGGTCGAGATCGATCCCCGCCGCGTCATCCTGCAGCTGACCAGCAATCGCGCCGACATCACGATCGATCTGGCGAATCGTTCGAGTTGCGTCCGCATCCAGAGGCAGCCCGACGGCTACCGATTCCGCGATTATCCCGAAGGCGACATCCTCGACCACGTACGAGCCAATCAGCCGCGCTTTCTCGGGGCGGTATTTACCGTCATTCGGGCTTGGCACACGGCTGGCAAACCCATGACAAGTGAGGCGAGCCATGACTTCCGGCGTTGGACCCGCACACTGGATTGGATTGTCCAGAACATTTTTCGCGCCGGCCCGTTGCTGGATGGTCACCGGGCGACTCAAGTCCGCATGGCGACGCCGGCGCTGAGCTGGCTTCGCGATGTTGCGCTGGCGGTGCGTGACGCGGGCCAAATAGGGCTGTGGTTGCGCGCCTCCCAACTGGCCGACATTCTCGTCGACTCTCCTGCCGCGGTGCCTGGCATGCCCGACGGTAGCGACGCAGACGACGAGGACGTCCGCAAGAAAATCCTGCGGGCGATCGGGCGGAAACTCGGTCAGTGCTTCCGCCGCGGTGACACCGTGAGGATCGACGGACTGGAAATCGAGCGCCGCGAACGCCCCGACGCAGAGCAACGGCGAACCACCCGCGAGTACTGCTTCCGGGCCACGAAATCAGCCCCGGACGGGTGTGCCTATGCGCCGACGCCGAATAGGCGCGGAATAGGCGCAAATGTGTCCACTGCTGATGCTGGTGACGGACCTCTCACCGCCAGCAGGGCCAATCGAAGGGGTGACACCGCTGGGTGCGCCTATGGTGCGCCTATAGCTGCGCCTATGCGTGCGCCTAACGGAATAGGTGTTGCGCCTATTGCGCCTATGAGTCACGTTATTCCAATGAGGGCTGATGATGAATTAGAGGGTGTGTGTAGTAATGGTCATAGGTATAGAAAATAAATAGGACCAATAGGCGCATTAGGCGCAGCCGAACCCGACTCAACCGCCCCACTGCTGACCTCCCGCCCCACCCGTTGGGTCTCCGAGGACACCGGCTCCCTTCCGAAAAAGGTTGTGGAACTTACGGCCAAGCGCGAGGGGTGGACTCCTGCGGGCTGGAGGGACCGTCTCTTCTATCTCGCCGAGCGATGTGCGGAGCACCATCCCGACCGTGCCGGCGCGCTGCACCAGGCGGCAGAACTTATGACAAACACCATGAAGGCAGCAAATGAAGTATGAACGGACGCCCTCCGTGGAGCGTTCGCTTACGAGCGCAGCGAGGACATATCAGGCGGCTCACGTGGCCGCACCCATCATGGAGGATGACGAATGAAGATTGAAACGCGGCCACTGGCCGACATCAAACCGTACGATCAGAACCCGCGCGACAACGATGCGGCAGTCGACGCGGTCGCACAGTCCATACGTCAATTCGGATTCCGACAGGCGATTGTTGTGGATGGTGACGGCGTGATTGTCTGTGGGCACACGCGTTGGAAGGCAGCACAGAAGTTGGGGCTAGCCAAGGCGCCAGTCCACATCGCCAAGGACCTGTCGCCAGAGCAGATCCGCGCGTATCGCATCGCGGACAACAAGTCGCACGAGCTGTCGAGTTGGGATTTCGACCTGCTGAAGGTAGAGCTGACCGACCTCCAGTCGCTTGACGTCGATCTCGCCGATCTCGGCTTCACCGTCGATGAGTTGAATACGATACTCGACGTTGAGGTGAAAGGAGGATTCACCGATTGCGACAACATTCCCGCGCCACCGGACGAAGCGGCGACGCGGCGTGGCGACATCTGGATGCTGGGTGATCATCGCCTGATGTGTGGTGACAGCGGCGTCGTTGATGACGTCGACTGCCTGCTCGATGGCGCATCGATCCACCTCGTGACTACCGACCCGCCATACGGCGTCCGCGTCGAATCGCGATCGAACAACGCCATTGCGACGGGTAAGAGAAAGAATTCATCCAAGCAGCATCATCAACAGTTTGATCTAAAGCGTCATCCCAAGAAGTCGAGGCGGAATGGAAACGGATCACGACCAGCATGCCCGCCGGCGTGATCACGCAGTGCGACCGGGCGATGCTCGCGGCGTTCTGCCAGGCGTGGGCCGACTATCACGAAGCCACCGTCAAACTCCGCAAACACCCCAAGACGTTCACGACCGAGAGCGGCTACGAACAGCAGTCCGCCTGGGTCTCGATCAAGAAACAGGCCGCCGAACAGATGCGCCACTTCGCCGCCGAGCTGGGGCTTTCGCCCAGTGCGCGCGTCCGACTCGGTGGGCTGGGGCAAAGTGATGGTGATGACGGCGGGGATTCGTTTGAGGCGTTCTTGCAGAGTGGCTGACGGACGCGACAGGGACTGAGGATGGAAGAACGGCACGAAGGGGATTGAGTGTTTTCGGAGTCGGCTTGGTGGACGTGTTGGTGGTGAGTGTTTTGTTATGATGCGGGGAATTGTTGGGATCAGACTGGTGTGACGGGGAGTGTTGGCGGTGGAATTCGAAGAGATCAAGTTGAGTGAATTGGACGGCGTGCTGGCGCGGGCTGGGGCTGAGGGATGGGCTGAACTGGCGGTTTTCGGGCCGAGAATCAGCCGTGATTACATTCGACGACAGCCGAGTCTGTCGAATGGGCGAGCGTACCAGCTCGACACGAATCTGACGGAGGTTCCGGATGCGCTACTGGTGTTGTCCGGCCTTGCATCACTGGACCTTACTGGTAATTCGATCGGCGACGCGGGCGCGACCGCCATCGCGGAGAACCTCCAGCAACTCACGTCGCTCGACCTCTATGGTAATTCGATCGGCGAGGCGGGCGCGACCGCCATCGCGGAGAACCTCCAGCAACTCACGTCGCTGGACCTTGCTGGTAATTCGATCGGCGAGGCCGGCGCGACCGCCATCGCGGAGAACCTTAAGCAACTCACGTCGCTGAACATTAATGATAATTCGATCGGCGAGGCCGGCGCGACCGCCATCGCGGAGCACCTCCAGCAACTCACGTCGCTGGACCTCTATGGTAATTCGATCGGCGAGGCGGGCGCGACCGCCATCGCGGAGAACCTTAAGCAACTCACGTCGCTGAACATTAATGATAATTCGATCGGCGAGGCCGGCGCGACCGCCATCGCGGAG
>JANQQK010000006.1 GCA_028289375.1 Phycisphaerae bacterium
GAAAGTGAGAAGAAGATGAACGCGATGGGAATGGGACGATTGGGTGTGACGCTCATGGCGGTGTTGGCGATGCTGATGCCGGGTTGTGGTGTGGACGAACTTGGTGATGGGTTGAACGGTGCGGGCAGAGGCTTGCCCAACATACTGTCGGCGCGGATCATCGGGTCCGAAACGATCCTCATCGAATTCGCAGAGCCGGCCGGCGACATGGCGGCGGACCCGGCCAACTACGACGTCCGCGACGCCGAGCAGCAGCCAATGCTGGTCAACGGCGTCGTGCTGTCCGAGGGCGGCATGAAGGCGACGCTGACCACCGGTCAGTTGGATCAGGAAATCGAGTACACCGTGGCTGGTTTCTCGCAGGGGATCAACATCCCGGTCGAGTCGATCGCGCCGCCACGCGTGGTCGGTGCACTCTCGTTGGGCAACAACGCGGTGCAGGTGACGTTTTCAAGTCTCATGAACCGCGGGGCTGAAGACCCGGACAACTACTTCATCGTCCAGGAAAGCAGCAGTCCCGAAGCCGGTGTGCTCCGCGTGACGGCGGCACGGTTCGGCGGCACGAAGGACATCGTGATCCTCCAGACGTTCGCGCAGAACGAAGTGAATTACACGCTCCGCGTGGTCAACGTTCGCGACGAGTTTGATCAGCAGATGGCTCCGCCGGAGTTGCTGGTCGATCCGTCGGTCGCGACGTTCCGCGGCACGCCGCCGGTCTGTCAGCGTATGTGCAGCGGCACCACCCGGCTATGTCAGTCCGATGATGATTGCTCCGGCGACAGCGTATGCGAGTGCTCGACGAAGGACACCGACGGCGATGGCCTGCCGGATCACATCGAGCAGCGTGGTTGGCCAGTGACGATCGAGTTGACGAATCGTGATGGCGTTTTCGATCGTCGTGATTCTCAGTTACGCGATGTGACAAGTGACCCGCTGGTCGCAGACACCGATGGTGATGGTCTGAGCGACTTCACCGAGCGCGAGTTGGCCACCGACCCACGCAATCCCGACACCGACGGTGACGGCATCAACGATGAACGCGAATTCAACCTATTCTTCAGCAACCCGATCGACCAGGACACCGATGAGGACCAACTCGACGACTTCCTCGAGGTCACACTCTACAAGAGCTCGCCGATTCTGGCTGATACCGATGGTGACGGACTCGATGATGATGTTGAGATCCTCGAGCTGAACCGCGACCCGCGCGTGGCTGACCTGCCCGAATGGGAAATTGACGTTGGCGACCTGCTGTTGCAGATTGACGAGCGCTACACGTACGTCGACGAGAATGGCGAAACAGTCACCGAGGTATCCTCGACGTCCTCGTCGTTCGCTGAGCAGGATGACACGAGCACGATCAAGTTCAATCAGAAGGTCACGCGTACAGGCTGGGAACTCGGCGGACGGGCTGGCGGAGAATTTGGACTCGGCGTGGCCAAGGGCTTTTTCGAGATAAACGGTAAGGGTTTCCGCAACTCTGACCAATACTCCGGCTCAGACATGACAACCACGTCATCGCTGCAATCCGCGTATGAATCATCGCTCAACAAGGGCCGCGAATTCACGACCACACGCCAAGTAACACGCGAGGTGTTCGGCGCGAGCATCGATGCACCGCTGACGGTTCGCTCGACAGGCGACATCGCGTTTACGATTTCAAACCTTGAACTTTCTCTCTTGCAGTTGGGCCCTGATCGCGAAACTTATCTGCCTGTTGCGACGCTCGTACCCAATTCAGAGATTGCCACCGGCGAGTCCACAACCCTCAACCTCGGACCATTGCTCGACGAACGAGGCCCGATCAATCTCGGCACACAGGAAGTGTTCCCGTCACTGGTCGAGGATCTGCTCCGCGCTCCGCGTGGTCCGATCGTTGTTCCTGCCAATTTCGATATTACCGACGAGTTTGGCCGCAACTTCGCATTCACGTCGCAGGAAGCGAATGATCGCACCGCGACGTTGATCATCGATCTCGGCGACGGGTCGGTTGAGCAGTACAACATCGCCATCGCCGGCTCGATTGACGACGAAGGATTCGTCGGAGACTCGGGCGAGTTCGTTGGCGGTTTCGATGCAGACGGTCGTGTGAACGGCATTCCGCTGGACTACGCGCTTCAGGATATTTTGCGATTGACGAAGGAATCGGACACGCCCGTGTTCGACTCGGTAACACCGGGTCCCAATGGCGTGGTTGAAACCGTCGCTGCCGGTGACGACGTGCAAGTGTTCAATACCGCCACAACCGGATTGACTGACATCAGCGTCATCATCGAAGCAGGTGACAACGGCGTTCTCGACACCATCGTACTTGGTGGCGACGACGAATTCGCCGTCACCGAAGGGTACGCCACGTCGGCGACATGCAATGAATTCACGGTTCAGCGCATCATCGAACCTGCCGACGGTGAAGGCGACATGATGGTCAACACCACGCCCGATGGCGACGATGTTTACGCCGCTGGTTTGTCGGCCGTCGGTGACATGGTCACTGCAGGCCAGGTGATCATCGAAGCAGGACCAAACGGCATCATTGATACGGTGCCGGCAGGCGACGACGTCCAGCGAGGCCCCGGCGACTTGTGTGACGCTGATGATCAGTGTCCCAGCAGCCTCGGTGGGCCGATCTGTGCTGGTGGTGCGTCGAACGGGGGAATCTGTATGACAGACGCCGATTGCGAATCGGGCGCAGCTTGTGTCGCATCGATGTGCAATGAAGGCTCCGTCAATGTCGGAGAGGTCTGCACAGATGATGACGACTGCGTCGCCGATGACGGAATATGCGTTCAGGGTGACGCGGCATGTGACGGTCGCGAAGTGCTCAGACGATACAAGAGCGCCGCGACTGGTGCGCGAAACCGTGCCTGGCTTGTCTACTCCGACGAGGAGATTCCGTTCGGCACCAGCTTCGGTGACATCATCCTGAAACCACGGATGAACATCTTCCTCGGGTTTGAGCAGGACATTGATCGTGATGGTTTGTTCGCTCGCCACGAGTTCTCATTTGGCAGCAGCGATCGCAGCAAGGACACCGATGGCGATGGCATTTCCGATGTCGCCGAGATTCGCGATGGATGGATCATCGAAGTGGCCGGTCGCGCGCCATACCGCGCTTTCCCTGACCCGCGGACGGATGACTCCGACGGTGACGGAGTTCTGGACATTCAGGAGCAGGCGTGCGGCACCGATCCGCGGAAGCGTGATACGGATGATGACGGCATCAGCGACTTTAACGAGTTGAACGATGACATGGTCAGTGGCCAGCCCGTCTTCGCAGGACAGTGCAACGACGCTGCTCAGTCCCCGCCGACGAATCTGGATCCATTGAACCCGGACACGGATGGCGACACGCTGCTCGACGGCATTGAGGACGTACTCGGCACGAGCAACCTCAATCCGGACGACGCGGGCGAAGTCCTGGACACAGACGCCGACGGACTCCCAGACATCGTTGAAAACGACAGCGGTGGGTGGTTCGTCACCGTGACCAAGTGCAACAACACGTGTCCTCTCGCGTTCAATGGAGAGTGCAACGCTGGGTTGACGGAATGTGCGCCAGGAACGGCCAATGCGGGCCAGTCATGCGTTTTGAATTCAGATTGCGCTGCACCAGGGCCGGTCAGCTGCACCCAGCCATTTGGTTCCGGCATTTGTTCAAATTCTAACTTGTTTCCGGAACCGTGCGGTACAGACGCCGATTGTGCAAAGTCTTGCATTGATTTCTTTGGTACTCTCACCTGCGGAGGTCTTGGTGGTGCCGCTTGTACTACCGATGCTGACTGCCTCGGAACGTGCACTCCCAATACGGGACCGAAGTTGTGTTTCAATGCAGTGAACGCCCTCGACGAGTGCAATGTCGTGGGCGACTGCGTTCCCTTCGAGCCGCCACTCTGTATCGACTGTGGTGGCGGAACGGACTGTGCTGATTGCGGTCCACTCGAAGAGACGAGACCTGTCTCTTCGGACCCGACGAAGAGCGATACGGACTTTGACGGATTGCCTGACTTTGTCGAGCGTGCGATCGCGACGGACCCGAGGAATGTCGATACCGACGGCGATGGGTTGCTCGACTTCGACGAGTTCGCAAACTTCGGGCAGTTCTTCCAGAATAACTTCCTGTTCGATGGATTCTTCATCACCGATGCCGGTTCGCAGCAGTATGGCAGCGATCCGACGTCGCAGGATACAGATGGCGATCAGCTGTCTGACGCCTTCGAACTCCTCACGGGATGGCGTGTTCTGTCCGTTGTGGACAACGTCGCCAGGGACGTCAACTCGAGTATGCTCTTCGCGGACTCGGATTTCGATGGCCTGAATGACTTGGCCGAATTCCTCGGTCAGGATGGGAACGCGCCCGGCTCCCCCAGTGATGCCGGCGATTCGACCGACCCAACTGATCCGGATACGGATGATGACGGCCAGTCCGACGCTGAGGAGGTGTCCAACAGCAATCCTCTGTCTCCGGATATCGCTGTCGTGATTCGGATGACTTCACTCATTCTGGAACAGGAAGATGGTGTTGCCAATAGTAATTCAAAATGGAACGTCCGTGTGACGTCGGAGATTGCGGGAACTGCTGCGAGTACCATCGCGGACAACGTCACTTTGTTGACGTCTACCTCACCGGGTTTGGTGCAGCCCGATCTTTGTTTCATTCCATTTTCAACGATCGGCCCCTTCTTTAGTGTAAGTCTGGCAGGGACGGCCATTAGCGGAACAAACACAGTTACCCATGTTCTGCGTCCTGGAGATTCGCTGCTTATACGCTGGTCCATTGACAACGATTGCCTGCGTAATTGCGCAAGTGGAGGTGTTATTGAATTGGATTACGGCGTGCTCGAATCCGAATCTTGGAGACTGATCGATTTGGATCCGGCCAACAACGCGGCGCCGGCAGCCACTGAAGATGCTTGTGAGGGTGCAAGTGCCACCCTCGAAGTCACACGTCTGTAGAAACAATAGGCCAATGGGCTGCCGGCCGTTTTTGTTCTCACTTTTCGGCCGGCAGCCCTCTCTTTTTTTTCACACAACCCTTTGCCTCAAACACAAAGGCGGAGAATCATGAGA
>JANQQK010000009.1 GCA_028289375.1 Phycisphaerae bacterium
CTGATTCGTCACGAGCGGCACGTCGAAATGTACCAAGCCTTTATCCACGTCGCCTGCCTCATGATCACGCTCAACAAGTTATGAAACCGCTTCTAGGGCCGACCTCGGCGATGGCCGGTGGAGTCAACGAATACGTGGGTATCGCCATAGAGGATGGCGGCAAGTGGGTCAGTACCATCCAAACGACCGGCGTCTTCCGGATCGACCCGGTCACCAACACTTGTACATTGCTCTCGGGAGATGGTGTCGGCACTGGGCCGAATTTCTCAAACGCACAGGACATTGCGGTAGAAGCATCCGGCGTTCTGGTGGTCGCAGATTTTAGCCTCGGCGCTGTATTCCGTGTGGATCCAGTCAGCGGTGATCGCAGTGTTATCTCCGGTACAGGCATTGGTGCCGGAGACAACCTGATTTCCCCGATTGGCATCGCTGTGGAGCATTCTGGCGATCTGGTCACAACCGACCTCACGAGTTCACGAGTCGTGCGAATCGACCCCGTATCAGGTGACCGATCGACAATCTCCGGTCCAGGATTGGGCAGCGGACCTCTCTTCGCGTCCATATCAGGCATTGCAGTAGAAGCCACTGGTGACCTAGTCGTCACCAGCACAGACGCGCTTGTTCGCGTGGATCCACTGACCGGAGATCGCACCATCATCTCCGGCTCAGGCGTCGGCAAAGGGCCATCATTCTCCTTCGCGGCGGCTGTCGCCACGGAGTCGACGGGTGATCTCGTGGTTGTCGATTCAGGAAGCCCCCCGGCGGTGTTTCGTGTGGACCCCGTAACGGGTGATCGCGTCGTTGTATCGGATGCTGTTAACGGAGCGGGACCAGCATGGTCCATACCGGCCTTCATTGATGTTGCAGACAACGGTGATCTTGCCGTCGCCGAGTTTGGACTCGCCGGGACTGTGCGTGTCGATCCAGTGAGTGGCGACCGCGATCTGCTGAGTTGCACCGGGACACCTGTGCCGACGGCGGGGGAATGGGGCATGATTTGCATGGCCGGCTTGCTTGTGGGGTCGGGATACATGGTCTTTTCCAGGCGGCAGCCCATTGGCCCAACCTCGAGTTCGCATGTTCGAGACGTAGCCTGACGGGGTGAAGCAGTCGGCAGATGCACTTATCTGCGAAAAAGCATACGGAAAGAGGATACAATGAGAACAACTCTAGGATTCGTACTCTTCATCACAATACTTGCGAGGCCCGCTGAATGCATAATCATAGACGTGCCTGGAGACCAACCTACGATCCAGGCTGGCATAGACTCAGCGATGGATGGCGACGAAGTCGTGGTTGCCGTCGGAACGTGGTTTCAAAACATCAACTTCAATGGCAAAGCGATAACGTTGCGCAGTACAGATCCGACTAACAGGGATATTGTATCGGCGACGATCATAGACGGTAACAATGTATCAAGCCCTGTAGTGAGATGCTGGAGTGGTGAGGGGCCGGATACCGTACTTAGTGGGTTTACCATCACCAATGGAAATGCCGTGACAGGTGGTGGCATGGCATGCTCCAATTGCAACCCGACCGTCACCCACTGTATTTTTCGGCAGAATTCAGGTGGCGGCCTCTACTACTCAAGCTTTGGCGACGTCACAATTTCCGACTGCCGTTTTGTGCAAAACTCTTCCGGCTCGAAGCTGGTAGGAGGCGGACTGACCCTTCGCTTTGTCAAAAGTGCGAGCATTAGCCGATGCTTGTTTGCCGGCAACTCGGCAGACCAGGCCGGCGGCGCCGTTCGTGCCGCAGAGGGATCAGGGGGCATACTCTACGAGGACTGTACATTTCGGGAAAACAGCGCAACGTTTGGAGGAGCAGTCTCCAATGGTCAGCCTGCTACAACAATGTTTAGATGTTCCTTCGATAACAACAGCGCAGGCTTGAGTGGCGGCGCGATTGCTGGAGGGAATATGGACCTTCGAAGTTGCATCTTTACCCAGAATAGAGTGATCGCACCATTTTTTGGCGGTGGCGGCGGAGCGATTGCGGCCGGCAATGCCGTCATCAGTAATTGCTTGTTGGACAGCAATAGTGCTTTCTTCGGAGGTGCGATCAGCAGCACGTCTAATCTACGAGTGATTAACTGCACCATGACAAATAATGTCGCCGAGGAATTGGGTGGGGCTATTTATGCGACTGGCATGAGTTCGATCGATAACTCCATCTTGTGGGACAACGACGCCCAAGGCGGGTTTCAAGTGCGTATAGAACAATCCTCAGTCCCACCAGTTGACTCCAGCCTACGCGTTTCACATTGCACTGTTCAGGATGGTGAGTCGGGAGTCAGTCTGGAAGCCGGATCTACCCTTGAATGGTTGGCCGGAAATCTGGATGCCGACCCTTTGCTCGTGAGCGCCGGAACCGGTGACTTTCGTTTGTCTTCAGACTCTCCCTCTATCGACGCCGGTGATAATGCCGCGGTTCCGTCCGGGACCGCCACTGATCTCAACGGCAACTCTCGGATTGTTGATGGGGACAGCAATGGCGAAGCAACGGTAGATATGGGCGCCTTCGAGTTCCAAGCCGAAGCCACGCCTGTGCCAGCCGTTTCGGAACAGGGCATGATCATTCTCTCTCTTATCCTTGTTGCGGGCATTGTGGCGATGACTGGTGGCCGACGTCCAGTGGCATAGGCATGATGGGGTCTTGAATGTGTCGGGAGCCCACGCAGACTTCTGCCACTGCGTTGTGCCCCCTTGGTCCACGTCGCAGATTAGTTCTCGTGGATTTTCCGGCTGGGGCGTTGTGATTAGCCACCGGTGCCGATGCGTCTTCTTGCGGCCAGCCGCCTGGCAGCATCGCGAGACTCCCCATCCCCCATAGAACAACTTCTGTCGCAGTGATTCTCGGGCATAGATATCAACGAGTGCCACACGACGCGCAAGAATAAGGTGGTGGCCGACCTCTCGATCGGGCCACCGCGTTGAGTTTGTGTGTCACCAAGTCTCGGCAAGAGCCACGTCGAACCCCAATTCACAGTTAATCGTCATCTTCGGTTGAGTCTAGCTCGACCGTGCCGGTTGGAGGACCCTGGATGTCTTGCGGAGCGAGACCAATATCGGGTTGATTATGATTCAGTAGGTCGTCAAAACTATCGAATTCGAGATCGAGGTCAACGAAGGGATCGTCGCCGTCGAGCACGCCGTCGCGGTCCTGGTCGGCGTCCTTCGGGTCCAATCCTATCAGCACTTCCTGACCATCGGAGATACCGTCGTTGTCGGAGTCCGGGTCTTTCGGATCGACGCCCAATTCGACCTCATCGCCATCACTCAAGCCATCGTCATCCGTGTCCGGATCGTTCGGATTGGTCAAGAGCACAATCGATTCGAAATAATCGTTGAGCCGGTCTAGGTCTGAGTCGAAATTGTCGGGATCGCTGGCGGCCAGGAACTCCGCGAGGTCGGGCAGACCATCATCGTCGTTGTCGACGTCGCCGTTACCGTCGGGATCGGGATCAGCGACACCGCACACACCATCGCCGTCTTCATCGCGACTTGCGTCGCACTCGGGAACGTCGAGGCATTTGTATTCGGGATCGCTACTGCCGTCGCCGAGATCGAGTGCGCACACCTGACTTCCGCGGCTGCACGTCGTGTTTCCACACTCAGTCGCGCACATATGCATTGGCTTGTCGCCGACGTCGCCGAGGTTTAGGACGCAGCGTTCGTTGCTTCCGCATCTCTGATCGCCACACTTGTCGTTATCACCGCCGCCATCATCGTCATCACCATCGTCGCCGTCGTCATCGTCATCCTCCGGATCTGGGAATCCGTCAGCGTCGTCGTCGTTGTCGATAAGATTGCTGACACCGTCGCCGTCGTCATCGTCATCCATGATGCGATTGAGCAGGCCGTCGCCGTCGATGTCGTCGTCGCGCGTGTTTTCGATGCCGTCACCATCGACGTCGTCGTCGTACGCGTTGAGTTCGCCATCGCCGTCAACGTCGTCATCTTCGCCGTTCGGGATGCCGTCGCCGTCGATGTCGGGTCCATCAAATCGCCAAAATGGTCGCGTCCCGGCGATGATTTCGTCGAGATCGAGCATGCCGTCGCCATCGGAGTCGATGAGCAGCGAGGCCAATCCCGCTTCCTCATCGCTGAGGTTCGGGCAACCGCCGCACGAGTCGGCTGCTGTGAGTACACACGATGGCCCCCAGGAACCACTGCAACATCTTGGGATCCGATTGCAGACGCACTCTTCAATGGCTGAGACGTTGCAGCCTGTGCGTTGTTCGATCCGATCCGACGAGACGCAGCAGTCGCCGGTCCCGAAGGACGAAATTCCGGTGTTGCTGACTACGGCTGTCAGCGCTTCGTCGGCGACGATCGCTTCAGAGGTGAACTCCACGCCGCAGCCGGCCATGGTGCATAATCCACTCAGTATCTTCACCAACAGGAATCGCTTTGGTTTTGATCGTACTGTGCATTTCAACATTAGATTACTCCTGACAAGGGGACCCGGGGAACACGGCTGAGCCGTGCCCCCCGGATCCAACTTGTGAATGAAAGGTCTCGAGATCAGTAGTGAGGCTACTCAACTTCAAGGACGACTGGGAACGTACCGCCGCAGGGGTTTTCGTCATCAGAGTTGGTCAACTCTACCAAGTTGATGACGTAGCCACCGGCGTTGATTACCTCTCTGGCCGTTGTCACAATGGCTTGCTCCATTCGGCAACTGAATCGGCCTGGTTCGGAGCATTCACTGTCGACTTCGCCAAGGAACAATTCGACAACGATGGGTTCATCCAGTGAGATCTCGAAGGACTTGCTGGCACTGACGTCTACGAACTCAGTGTTGACAACTTCAACGGTCGTGCCGCATACGCTGTTGTCGCATCCAAAGTTATCCAGGCCGCAGAGATCCGTCCCATCAATCAGGATTTTTCTGCTGATGAAGTCTGGTCGAGCAATTCTGATTTCGAAGAGCCATTCATTGCGACCATCATCTCCGTCTTCTGCGCCGATGAGATCGGTGATTTCATCGATGGACACGGTGATCTTCGCGTCCTGTCGAAGGGGATTCGTGCCGTTCTCGAACTCCTCGCCATCAAGACGGCCATCGTCGTCCGTATCCGAATTCAGCGGATCCGTTGAGTCTCCTGAATCGCCCGTGATGCCGGGTCCTATACCGTCCGGGCCGAAGAATTCTTCTAGATCCGAAACTCCGTCAAAATCGGAATCATTGAAAAGTAGAATCGGGAAGACCTGGACTTGCTGACCGGCGATCACGGACAAGAATCGCCATCCGGTTGTCTGCTCAAACGTATCACTCAAGCCATCACCATCGGTGTCCTGCGAGGTCGGATCGCTCCCGAATTGCTGCGAGCCAGCGTCCGTCAGGAAGAATCCGTCGTAGACGAAGTTGTTCTGCAGGAACTGTCCGAAGTTGGCGAACTCGTCGAAATCGAGCAAGCCGTCACCATCGGTATCGACATCATTCGGATTGGTGCCGAGGGATCGCTCGAGCAGGTCCGGTAGACCGTCGAAATCAGTATCGCCTCGCGTCGGGTCAGAGAACTCGGTCGTCGTGACCTCAATCGAACCGCAGTCCGCACAGTCCGTGCCAACATCACACGAACGTTCCTCGCAATCGTAGAACACCGGTTCGATCGGTTCGCAGTCCGAGTCGCTGCTGCAGATGGCGCCAAGGTTGGATGCATTCACGCACAAGCCGAATTCGCCGACGCACGTGTCTGTACATTGGCTGCTAGCCGCACACTGATCGCCAAGTACGTTTCCACCACAGAAACCTCCTTCACCAGGGACCAAACTGCACGTTGAGGCTGTCGAACACCCGAGATCACCTCCACAGAAAAAGAGTGAATTGGACTCACATCTGCCGGTGTGCGGCAAGAGGAGGCAGGTCGGATCGGGTGGAATGAAATGGCAATCACTATCGCTGCCACATAGCTCATTCTCATTCGGCGATCCCAGCTCGCAGAATTTCGGACTCGTGCATTCGAACTGGACATCAGGGCGCGGATCACACTGCGCGTCATTCGTGCATGTGTCGCCGTCATCCGCCGAATCTGCACAAATGCCTGTCGCGGGCAAGTCGCAGGTGGCACTGCAATCATCGTCGTTATCGCAATCGAATCCGTTAATGACGCCTCCGCAAGTCTTGATAAAACTATTTGGAAACAGCCTTTTGCAGTCGCGGAATTGTGTGCACTCATTGTCACTGCGACACGGCGCTGCTCCTGGTCCGAGGCCCAGCACGTTGATGCTCGACGTACATATACCCTCGACTAAGCAGAATGGCTCGGGAGACGGTTCCGTGCAGTCGCTGTCATTGTTGCACAGCTCACCCGCATTCGGCGACCCAAACTCGCACTGAGCGATGTCACACGTGCCACTGAAGGCCGTCGCGCATGTATTGCCGCAACGGGTCACGGTGACCTCCCAGCCACCGTTGAGGTTTTCGACGTCGTCGGGAAGCCCATCGGCGTCCGAATCGAGGAATCCGCCCGCATCATTGGGATTCAGGTTGTCAGAACCGATTTCGTCCTCAATGCCGTCGAGCAGCCCATCGGCGTCCGTATCCGGGTTGAGCGGGTCGAGATGCGTAGGTGGAAACTGAGCGGCCTCCATGCACTGCGCCAGGAATCCGCCGTCGTCGTCGTTCAGCTCATTGAAGTCGCTGATGCCGTCGCCGTCGGTATCCCGTTTGCGCGGATCGGTACCACACAGTTGCTCCTCGATGTCCTTGACACCATCGCCATCGGAGTCATCAGTCCTTGGATCGGGGTATGCCCTGTAGGACGATACTCCGGCCACATCGATGATCCAGCCTTCGCGAATCTCTGCGACGTCGGAGAGGCCATCGTCGTCTGTGTCCTTCTTGCGGTCGCTGCTACCGAACCCGAATTCATGACGAGCGAAAATGCCGTCGCGATCGATGTCCTGCTCAAAGCCGAGATAGACATTCATCCGCGCTTTCAGAATGACTTCGCCGAAACTCGTGCCAAACGGAATCGGCTCATCTGAATAAGCAAGCCAGAAACGATTGCGGTCACCCGTGTTGGCGTTCTTGTAGCGTTTGAGTACCTCGCTTCCGTTGCAAGCGGCTGGGCTATCAACGCACACGCCTTCATATTGAAAGCAGTCAGCGTCGGATAAACACTCGTCTCCGGCATTGGCCGAGTCGGCGTTGCACTGATTTGGAACGACATCGCATGTGCCAGCGCAGTCTGCATCGGTCTCGCAGGTTGACGGACCACCATTGGAGCAACTCATGGCAATGGGTGAACAGATCTGCGCGCCAGCGAATACGGGGCAGTCAGAATCCTCGGTACAAAATACCTCAGTGGGGGCGACGCAGCGCCCATCCACGACTTCGCACGTCCCAAAATCGCAATCACCGTCACCGGAACAGGTAACACCTGAGTCGTTGGTGCAAGTGAATTCGGGCGTGACGCACGCAGGCGTTCGCGGGTTGCATTCTGCCGTCTCGGTGCAGGATTGACCTGACAATACGCCGCCGACGCAAATGGGTCCACCGTCTGGACAATCGTCATCGGAGTCGCAGATGTTGCCCGGGCCTCGGAAAACGTCGTCCCCGGCTGGCACGGTGTCGATGATTCCGTTGGGTCCGGCGACGATGATTTCATCTCCGGGACTTACAAATCCCTGGCACTTGCCTTCGCAGTCTTCGTCTCCTGGCTCACAGGTACCCTCTTCGCCACAATCGTCATCCGTGGAACACATCCCTCCAGGATTCGACGAGTCGTCGGCACATTGCAATACAATGCCTGGGGCATACTCATCGTCGGCGTCGGGAGACGTGTTGACCATCCCGTCACCTTCACCGTCTTCGGGTTCAATGATGCGCGGCGTTGTAAATTCGTTGCATGTCGCCGACGTGGCGTAACCCTGGGTGACGGCGAACTGATCGTCTCCGTTAAGTACGACCGTATCGAGAACGCCGTTGTCACCCGCTTCGATGATGACGCTGATGTCGCTGAGCCCGAATGTCGCAGTATTGAAGACCTGGACGTCGTCTCCGGCAGCGACGGTTTCCACGATGCCGTTTTCGCCCGCCGTGATCGAGTCGAATACTGGGTCGTCACCTTCCTTGGCCAGGCCGATGATGTCCTGAAGCGCGTAGTCCAGCGGGATGCCGTTGGGTTTGCCTTCGCCATCGAATCCACCGACGAAATCGAGACCATCGATGAATTCCTTGTTGTCGATCGATCCTGCAACGGCGACGTTGTATTGTTCGACCGTGCCATCACCAAGATCAATCGTGATGGTCGCGGTCCGGTCATTGGTCTCCTGCGAAGCGAACGCGAAGTTTCGGCCGAACTCGTCGGTGATGTCAAAATTCGACGGAACGATGATCGGGCCCTGCGGAGCACGCATGAGATCCTCGACCAACGTGGGAAAGACGTCCTGGCTGCCGAGGTTGATCGGTCCACGCACTTCGAGCAATGGACCGATGTTGAGCGTGGTTTCTTCGCCGGTCGCGAGTTCGGCGTTCGGAACGAGCGTTGCGACCGGGACGTAGCTTGCACGATCAGGCCCCAGCTGCACGAGTGACAACTCAAGATTGGAGATTGAGAAGGCGATATCTCCGATCGATCGTACGGTCAGCGGTGCGTCGATGCTTGCACCGAATACTTCGCGCGTCACTTCGCGTGTTGTCGTAAATTCGCTTCCTCTGTCCAATGAGCTTTCATAGGCCTCTTGGAGTGCTTGGGTCGTCGTCGTATCGGATCCCGAATAGAATTCCGCGTTTAGGAATGCCTTGCCGGAAATCTCCTGGTACGCCTTGATGTCTGTTGTGCTTACTTCACCACCTGCTTTTGCGGCAACCTCGAGCCCTGCTCGCGTAATCTTGCTGTTGAATTTGAGGGTGCTCGATTCGTCTTCTTCTGCGAATGACGATGACGTGGACGATACCTCCGTCACGGTTTCACCGTTTTCATCTACAAAGGTGTAACGTTCGTCGATCTGGAGAAGAAGGTCACCAACGTCGATCTCCCACTCGGGCAGGTCGGCCAAACGCGGGTTTCGGTTCAGTTCAAGAATCTCAATGTCATCATTCAACCCGTCACCGTCTGTGTCAGCCAAGATGGGTGACGTCTTGTAGAAGCTGACCTCGAGGAAGTCGTCGAGCTGGTCCTCGTCGGAATCCTGGTCGATCGGGTTGCTGAAGAACAGGTTGAATTCGCGTTCATCGTTGATGCCGTCACCGTCGGTGTCGGGGTTACGTGGATCGGTGGCCAACTCACGCTCGGTGAAATCGCTCAGACCGTCGCCATCGGTGTCTGCGACCAGCGGATCGCTCGTCACATCGCGCTCCTGCGATCCGCGACGATCAAACACGCCATCACGATTCGTCAACTCGACCGTCACTGGCCAACCACGCTGCTCGATGTGATCCGGCAGGCCATCGCCGTCGGTGTCCTTCGTCGAGCACTCGCATACGCTGTC
>JANQQK010000010.1 GCA_028289375.1 Phycisphaerae bacterium
GGCTGACCTGCCGGAGTGGGAAATCGACGTCGGCGATCTGCAGCTGCTGATCGATGAGCGTTACACGTATGTCGACGAAAACGGTGAGACGGTCACCGAAACGTCGTCCACGTCGTCCTCATTCGCTGAGGAAGATGAGACGAGCACGATCAAGTTTAATCAGAAGGTCACGCGTGCAGGCTGGGAACTCGGCGGAAAGGTCGGCGGTGAGGTCGGCCTCGGAGTGCTTAAGGGATTCTTCGAGGTGAACGGCAAGGGTTTCCGAAACTCGGATACATTCTCTGGCTCGGACACGACGACCACGTCATCGCTGCAATCCGCGTATGAATCATCGCTCGACAAGGGCCGCGAATTCACGACGACACGCGAAGTGACGCGCGAGGTCTTCGGTGCGAGCATCGATGCACCACTGACGGTTCGCTCGACTGGTGATATTGCATTCACCATCTCGAACCTCGAGCTATCTCTAGTGCAGCTGGGGCCCGATCGCGAGACTTACCTTCCCGTTGCGACGCTTGTACCTAATGCGGAACTGCTCACCGGCGAGACCACAACGTTGAACCTCGGACCATTGCTCGACGAACGAGGCCCGATCAATCTCGGCTCACAGGAAGTGTTCCCGTCATTGGTTGAGGATCTGCTTCGCGCTCCGCGTGGTCCGATCGTTGTTCCTGCCAATTTCGACATTACCGATGAGTTTGGCCGCAACTTCGCATTCACATCGCAGGAAGCGAATGATCGCACCGCGACGTTGATCATTGATCTCGGCGATGGTTCGGTTGAACAGTACAACATCGCCATCGCCGGCTCGATTGACGACGAAGGATTTGTCGGAGAGTCGGGCGAATTCGTAGGTGGTTTTGATGCAGACGGTCGTGTGAACGGCATTCCGCTGGACTACGCGCTTCAGGACATTCTGCGACTGACCAAGGAAGCAGACACGCCGGTGTTCGACTCGGTATCTCCTGGTCCGAATGGCGTGGTTGAAACCGTCGCTGCCGGTGACGACGTGCAGGTGTTCAACACTGCCACCTCCGGTCTGAGCGACATCAGCGTCATTATTGAGGCAGGTGATAACGGCGTTCTCGACACCATCGCACTTGGCGGTGACGACGAGTTCGCCGTGACCGAAGGGTACGCCACCTCGGCCACGTGCAACGAGTTTACCATTCAGCGCATTATCGAACCGGCCGACGGCGAAGGCGACGAACTCGTCAATACCGAGCCTACCGGTGACGACGTCTATGCGGCGGGCATCTCCGCTGTTGGCGATTCGGTTGCCCCCGGTCAGGTGATCATCGAAGCTGGTCCCAATGGCATCATAGATTCCGTGCCGTCAGGTGATGATGTCCAGCGAGGACCTGGTGATTTGTGTGACGCTGATGATGAGTGTCCGGGTACCCTGGGTGGTCCGGTTTGCTCGGGCGGAGCGCTAGCAGGTTCTGCTTGCACGACGGACGCCGATTGCCAGTCGGGCGCGGCGTGCGATGGTTCTACCTGCAACGAAGGTTCGGTAAATGCCGGAGCAGGATGCTCAGTTGACTCAGACTGCATTGCCGATGACGGCGTGTGCACCGTGTCGGACGCGGCATGCAACGGTCGAGAGGTTCTCAGGCGATACAAGAGCGCCGCGACTGGTGCGCGAAACCGCGCTTGGCTTGTTTATTCAGACGAAGAGATCCCGTTCGGCACGAGCTTCGGCGACATCATCCTCAAGCCGCGCATGAACATCTTCCTCGGATTCGAGCAGGATATCGATCGCGACGGGCTGTTCGCTCGCCACGAATTCTCCTTCGGCAGCAGCGATCGAAGCAAAGATACCGATGGCGATGGCATTTCCGATGTGGCTGAGATTCGTGATGGCTGGATCATCGAGGTCGTGGGCCGTGAGCCGTACCGCGCTTTCCCTGACCCGCGGACGGATGACTCCGACGGTGACGGCGTTCTGGACATTGACGAGCAGGCATGCGGCACTGACCCGCGAAAGCGTGACACGGATGATGACGGAATCAGCGACTTCAATGAGTTGAACGACGACGACGGCGGATTTGCTGCAGAATGTACGGACCCTGCCCAGACCCCGCCGACGCACCTGGACCCGCTGAATCCGGATACCGACGGCGACCTGTTGCCGGACGGCATTGAAGACGCGATCGGCTCGAACAACCTCGATCCCGATGACGCAGGCTCATTCCTGGATACAGACGCCGATGGGCTCCCTGATAACATTGAAAATAGTGATGGTGGTTGGTCCATAACAATCACGCAATGCAACAACACATGCGCGTTCGCGTTCGATGGCAACTGCCAGGAGTCGATTACTGGCAACGTCTGTGCGGGCGGACCGCAGTCTGGACAATCCTGTTCCGATGACTCGGAATGTACAGCGCCCGCATCACAGCCGCGCTGTGTTTTCTTCACGTGCCAAGACGCACTGAATGCAGGATCAGCGTGCTTTACTGCTGCAAATTGCACGCCAATCCCACCACAGTCCTTCGATTGTGATCCTGCTCCGGCCTGCGCATTCGGGTCGGACTGCGCTGACTGTCGTGACGTACTGGGCCCGCGAGTCGTCACAAAAACCGTCTTTTCGGATCCGACCAGACCCGATACGGACTTTGACGGGTTGCCTGACCTTGTCGAACGTGCGATCGGGACGGACCCGAACAACATCGATACCGATGGTGACGGACTGTTGGACTTTGACGAATTCAACCGATTTGGTGAGTTCTTCCAGAACAACTTTCTGTTCGATGGATTCTTCATCACGGATGCCGGATCGCAGCAGTTTGGCAGCGATCCAACATCTCAAGACACCGATGGCGACCTGCTGAGCGATTCGTTTGAGTTGCTGACCGGATGGCGCGTTCTATCGGTGCTTGACAACGCTGCACGCGACGTCAACTCGAGTCTTCTCTTTGCTGACTCGGACTTCGACGGGCTTGATGATCTGGGCGAGTTCCTTGGGTTTGACGGCGTTCGTCCTGGTGCCACCGGCGACAGTGGAGATGCCACCGACCCAACGGATCCAGATACAGATGACGACGGCTTGCTGGATTCGGAAGAGGGTACAAGCAACCCTCTCTCCCCGGACATTCTCGTCGACATTCGCGTGACGAGCTTTCTATTCGATCGCGAAGGATCAGAGCAGCCGGATTGGTCGTTTGAACTGAGTGCTGGGTCCGCTGGAGATCTGACCCCGGACATCGTCGTGAATAGTGAGACGCTTGCTGAACAGTACGGAGGCCAAGTGGTCGGAGATCCCATTGAACCGTTTTGTGATTTTGGCGGAGGGACCGTCTTCAGTGCTGGGGCGGTTAGTGTGAACGGTGAAGCTGTTGCGGGCACAAACACGGTGACGAAGGTCCTGCTGTTTGGGGAAACGCTGCTTCTGCGATGGACGATCTTCGGCGACTGCGGCATTGTTTGTGCAAGTACAGGTGTTGTCGAGTTGGACTATAGTCAGCTTGTCAACGAAAACTGGCAGCAGATCAGTCTTCCGTTTGCGGAAAGTCCATTCGGCGTCAGCTTCCCTGTGTGTATGGACCCATCGCTTACACTTGAAATTACGCGGCGATAGGTAGGAGCAATATGTGGCTGTCGGCCGCGCAGTGTGCACTGACGCGGCCGGCAGCCCTCTCTTTTTTTCACACAACCCTTTGCCTCAAACACAAAGGCGGAGAATCATGAGACTATCTGGTAACTTCAATTCCATGTTCGGCTCGGCCATGTCGCTCGGCATACTCGTGCTGATCGCCGCCGGTTGCGGGACGCCGATGACGTCGGAGGCGATCGTCGCCGACGAAGCGTTGTCAGCCGCGACGAACAACAACAACGGCGGTTCCGGCTTCGGTTCGGGCAACTGCTGCGTCGCGTCGGATCGGATCGAACAACGCACAGGCTGCAACGTGTCAGCCGTCGAAGCTTGCGTCTGCGATCGACTGCCACGCTGTTGCAACGATTTCTGGGGACCATCCTGCGTGCTCGCAGCAGCCGACTCCTGCGGCGGTTGCCCAAACCTCAGCGACGAGGAAGCGGGATTGGCTTCGCTGCTCATCGACTCCGACGGCGACGGCCTGCTCGATCTCGACGAGATCATCGCCGGCACGCGGCCCTTCTGGCGCTTCGATGGCCCTGACATCGACGGCGACGGCATCCCCAATGGCGAAGATGACGATGTCGACGGCGACGGCGTGCTCAATGCCTACGACGAAGACGTCGACGGCGACGGCATCGAAAACACGCGCGACGACGACATCGACGGCGACAGCCTGCTCAATCGCATTATGGACGATGATGACGATGGCGACGGCATCGGCAATCTCATCGACAACGACGACGACGCCGATGGCGACGCCGACGATGAGGATGATGACGACGATGGCGACGATGACGATGACGACGAAGATGACAAGTGCGGCGACGAAAGATGCGGAAGCAACGAACGCTGCGTTTTGAATCTCGGCAGTCCCGGCGACAAGGCCACGCACATGTGCGCCACCGAGTGCGGCGACACGACCTGCAGCCGCGGCAGCCAAGCCTGCGTCCTCGACCTCGGCGACGGCAGCAGCGATCCCGAATACATGTGCATCGACAATCCCGACTGCGACGAACGCAATGACGAGGATGGCGATGGCGTGTGCGGCGCTGCCGATCCCGATCCCGACGGCAACGGCGATGTCGACAACGACAACGACGGTCTGCCCGACAACGCCGAGTTGCTCGCCGGCACCGATCCGAACAACGCCGACTCCGACTTCGACGGTGTCCTCGACTATATCGAAGCCATCCTGCTCGCCACCGATCCCAACAATCCGGACACGGACGGCGATGGCCTGGACGATGGCGACGAAGTCGCGCTGGGCACCAGCCCGAACAGCGATGACACCGACAAGGACGGTCTGTCCGACGCCGAGGAAGTTGCGATGGGCTTCGACCCGAACAACGGCGACCAAGACGGCGACGGCGTGCTCGACGGCGACGATCCGTTCGTCGATCTTGAGTTCGACAGCTTCGACGACTTCTTCAATCAGGAACCCCC
>JANQQK010000016.1 GCA_028289375.1 Phycisphaerae bacterium
ACAATCTTCTTCACGTCCTGACGATCAACGACACCGACTTCTACTTCAGCGGGGACGGACGGTATGACGGTTGGGGGAAAATGACTCAAAGCGACAACAGCACATCAGATGCTTAGCTCGGCACAGAACACAGTCTCGTCGGCCGCCCTTCGTTCGCGGATGGTCACCATCCACGGTCTCGCTTCGCTGCACAACTGCGGTGCTGTGGCGGGACACGTACGCTTTGGATCGAATTCCCCGTACGATATCGTCGGTCTCTTTCGGAGCAGAAGGACGAGCGTGGTCAACGAGAATTGTTGCCTCACCGCACAGTCTTCCTCCCGACCAAGCCGAGCATCCGGACAGTGATATCGCACCGCGGTAGCAGCGCGTCCAGCCTGACCAGTCCCTGCAGAACTGATGAACGCAGAGTCTGGTGATGACTCAGTGGATCTTCGAGGAAGAGTCATGAGCAGGTATCGATAATCCACTAAATCGATTGTGACCAGATTGCGTTAAGCAGATGTGTTGCGGCGTCTGCACCTCGATAGGCGCAGCGCAGCGATTATTGCCCGCGGATCATTTCTGCAGCCCATGAATTCTGCATAGTTCAATTTGGACAGACTCCTCCAAGGGGGATCCCTCAACTCCGGGAAGCGCGAGGATTGCCTGTAACGTTTCGATGGCGCGGTTCAGTTGGCCTAAAGATTCCTGCTTCCGCCACAGTGTGTTGAGGATATTGATATTGGAGTATTGGGCCGCATGGGCAGCTTTCTCGTAGAACTCCAGCGCGGTGCGCTGTCGTTGCTGATCCTTGGGGTCAACTCTGGCGATTTGGCTGGCGTATAGGAACAAGAGTCGACTATCAGAAGGATGTTCGGTGGCTGCCTTCTCTGCTATCGACAAGGCTCGTTCTCCGCAGGCCACAGATTGTTCGTGGTCACCTAGCTTCTTGTATATAGAAGATAGGCGATTCAGTGTGCGCGTCAGCGACTCGACAACTTGTGATCGATCTGGTGTTTGCTGATAGATTGCTTCGCGGATTTCCAAAGCTTGGACGAGCAATTGCAAGGCAAGTTTTGTGTGCCCGTCCCGTGACGCAATGTCATATCTCATATCGATGCTGGACGCCAGCAGCTCGAGGTTGGCAACGTTCCGAGGCTCATCGTCAACGAGACGTTTAGCAATGCCAAAGAATTCTTCCCGAAATGTCTGTTTTTCGTCACTGCGTTGTGAGCCGAGATTGCACAGGCAGCTCAGATGGGAACGGTAGGATCTCGCAAGCAATCGCAGGTAGTCAGCGTCGTTGGGATTGGATTGCACAAGCCGCAGGCTCGCATCGACACACTTCCGTGTAAATATGGATGCTCGCCCGAAATCGCGGACGCGCCGCGCCATGTCTGCTAGATGGCTGTTGCACGGAATGAGTGCCCAAATACGTTCGTTGCTATGGGGATCGAGTTCTGCAAGTCTCTCCGCAATGGCGCAGTGTTTGCTATAGAATTCCACGGACTCTTCGGGTTCGCCAAGCCATTGAGCAATGCCGCCCAAGCGGTGGTAACTCCAGAGAAGATTGTCCTGGAACGTGAGGCTGTCGGGATCAAGCAGGACCAGCTCTTCATCGATCTGTAGCGCCAATCGGTAGTAGTGATCTGCGCTCCGATGGTCACGTCGCATCTTTACCGTGTCGCCGACCCGGACGAGGGCGATGGACAGTTTGCTCTTCAATCGCAGGTTGTCGGGCTCAGCGTCGACGAGTGATTCAAGCAATGCAAGGCCTTGACGCATGTAGGTTTCAGCCTGATCAACGTCGTTCTCGTCCAATGAGATCCCCCCGAGCAAGATTAAGACGTCGGCCAACAACGACTGAACAGTCGGATCGTCCTCTCTGATATTTTGAGTCACCGTCAATTCACTGTACAGTTCCAATAGCAACTTGCGTAGATCTTCACTCGTGCCGCTATCCCTTCCCATTTTTTGTGCGTCAACCAGTAGCCTAGCGATCATGTCGAATGCCCGTTGTACGTGCTGTTCGGAAGATTGAGCGCGTTGGTACCACATGGTCGCGGTCACGGCATATGTCGCGGTCGCGGCCACGAAAACAGCCAGCGTCGCGAGGAGAGCACGATGCAGGCGTACAGTTCTTGACAAGAAGTACCATGTACTGTCAAGCCGCGCCTCGATTGGCTCCGACTTCAAGTACCGTCGAACATCCCGAGCCAACTCACCGGCGCTCTGATACCGACGATCAGGGTCTTTTTTCAGGCATTTCAGTATAATTGCCCTCAGGTCCTTTTTGACCGCATAATCGGATGACTCTGGTACTTCTGGTTCTGCCATGATAATGTTATTCATTACCATGCGCGCTGGCCCGGCCACCTCATACGGGAACTCGCCGGTCAGCATCTGGCACAAAATGACGCCGAGTGCGTACACGTCCGTACGTATGTCGACGCCATCGCGATCACCCTCAATTTGTTCTGGCGTCGCCCAAGGCAACGAGCCTACAAACTGGCCCGTGACAGTAATGTCTCGCCAATGCGAGGGAACTTGGTCATCCGGATTGATCAGTTTCGCCAGCCCGAAATCCAGAACATGCGGTTGACCCTTTCCGTCAACCAGGATATTACTCGGCTTGAGATCGCGGTGCACGATACCTCTCATGTGTGCCGTACTAACAGCCTCACAAATCGTGGCGAACAACTCGAGAACGTCCGTCAACGACCCGCGTCGTGTCGCTAGGTAATGATCCAACTGTTGTCCGGAAATGTAGTCGGTGACGAAGTAGAGCCGTCCATCAAGATCCCCGCCATCGGTGACCCCCGCGACGTTTGGGCTGCGAATCTCGGACAAAACCTCGATTTCCCGTTGAAACCGAGCATGTGCGGCGAGGTCATGGCCCATCGACTCGCGCGTGATCTTTATCGCTACGCGACGATTCGTGGACTCCTGGACCGCTTCGTAGACCACACCTTGGCCGCCAGTCTTGATGCGACGGACCATTGTGTATCCTGGGATTCCGTCCGGTAGCTCTTGTCTCGAACGCACTGAATCCCCGGCTCTCTCGGCGCGCATGGATTGTTGCTCAGCGTAGTCGAGCAGGTTCTCAACATCGCTTGACGGCCGATTCCTGTTCTCGCTCTCGTTGCTCTTCCTCATTCCGTTCATGCCCCACCAGCCGAGGGATTGGTCGCCAAAAGGCAGAGCGACAACCACCAACGCGTTTATCGCACAATCCGACTAGCAACTCGAAAACGAGCCCAGAATCTCCGCGAGTCTGGCATGAGCCCGTGCCTTGAGCATGTAGACCGATGCCCGCGATCGCTTCATGGCCATGGCAACCTCCTCAGCGGCCATCTCCTGCAAGTCCGACAGTCGAATCACCGTTTCGTAGTCGGGCGGGAGTTTGCCGAGCGCGTCCTCGATCTTTGACACCAACTCTTCGCTCTTCAGGTGGGCACTCGGGTTCATCTTCGTGCCACTAAGCAGCGAGAGCAGTGTGACGTACGAGTCGTCTCCAGCGGAAAGCATGATCTGACGGTCCCTCGGCGGACGTTTGTGGCGCTCAATCCCCCGAATGGCATCGAGCAGGTTGTTCTCGGCAATCCGCGTAAGCCATGACCGAAATGCGTCAGGCCCCCCAGGTGTGAATTGGCCGATTCGCAAATGTGCTTCCAGATAGGTGACTTGAAGGATGTCGTCGACTTCGATGATGGGGCGGTGGATTGGCCGAATCCTGGTGTCAAGAAATCTGCGCAACAATGGATCGTAGCGGCGCAGGATCGCGCGCAATGCATCCTTCCGGCCTGCAATCGCAAGCGACGTCAGAGAGTCAGGGGACTTAAGCACTTGTCAACCTCACTTTCGCGCAACACAGAAGACAAGATTGCTGACACTTTTCTCATAATACCCGATAGCGTCGCACGATTCCAACGCTGAATTAACTGAGGCGGAGCTGTCGTGGACCATGAATCGGCCGCTCCGCTCGGAACAGAGGTAGCAAGTGGATACATGCAAACCTGAGCGGTCAGCCAAGTGTGTGGGAATAGGGGTTCTTCGCAATCCTAGTTTGGGTTGGAATCCCAAGGCCGGACGATGCGAAGAGAACGACCGGCTCGTTGGGGATTCGAAGTCCTTGTTGCAGAGCGCGAGTGACGTGTGGAATTGGTTTGTGATTGAAACTGTTGCTGCCTGCTGACACGTGGAGTGTGAAGGAATGATGGTTGGGCTGGGGCACTTTTGTCCCAGGCTATCGATTCGACATTGTTACTTTATTGAAAGGAAGATCGCATGATCGCAAGCAAGAGTAATCTGTTGTCCTTGAGGCACGTCCTCGTAATTGCCATGATGGCAGGTCACTTGAAGGCTGACGAACCCGGGACAGCCTTCACGTGGCAGGGGCAGCTCCGCCAGGGAACGGCCGCAGTGAATGGCGTGATGTGTGACATCAGCTTTTCAGTCTGGGACAGCCCGGTTCGCGGAACCCAGCTTGAAGACGAGCAGACTCGACAAGTCGCGCTGGAGAATGGACTGATCAACGTCGTACTCGACTTTGGTATGGACGTGTTTGACGGAAAACCACGGTGGCTTGAGATATCCGTTCAGTGCGATGGTGACGATGACGTGAGCACGTTTGATGAACGTCAGGCGATCACATACGCGCCCTATGCAGTAACGGCTATCAATTCCGTCAATCTGGACGGCCGACCAGTCGACGACTTTGTCATCAGTGTCATTGGAGGCGAAGGGTTAACCGCAGAACGAACGCTGGGCGAGGTCAGCATCAGTGTGAACACGGGGACAGGATTGGTGGTCGATGGGGACCAGGTGCGGATCGCCAGTGGCGGCGTCGGTTCGAACGAGATCGCAAGTGGTGCGGTGACGACGGCAGATCTCGCTCCCAATGCTGTAGACGGAAGCAGGATTCTGGACGAGTCGGTAACTAGGTTCGATATTGGGGCCGACGCGGTTCGACAGTCTGAACTCGCGCCGAACGCCGTAAACAGCGGTCACATCGTCGATAATTCGATAACCGCCGACGACATTGGAAACGACGCTGTCCGTTCGTCGGAACTGGCAGAAAACGCTGTTTCTCAATCCGAGCTTGCTCCAAATGCGGTCAATACCGATCACATCGCAAATGGCGCGGTACGCAGTGCCGATTTGGCTTCAGATCAGGGGTCGATGAGTATGGTGTCAGGCGGCATCATGACAGCGTCAGGGAGCAACATCTCAATCGACACAGGGTCCGGTTCAAGTTCCTCGCCGCTGCGCGTTCACGCAAATGACAGCCAGATTCTCCTCACGCATACATCGGCACCACTGGCCGCATCAATTTCTTACAACAACTTTGGTGGACTTCCGACCAATTTTGGTGGAGTGTCGATCCAAGGCAGAACAACAAGCGGCGCATTTCAGAGAAATCTTCTGACGCTAAGTCTTGGCAGTGGGTTCGCCGGATTTGGCGTGTCCAATCCTCAAGCACCCATCCACATGGCCGATGGAGCCATTTGCACTGGTACCAACTGGGTCAATGTGAGCGACCGTTCGCTCAAAGAGAATATCTCAATCATCGATTCGAGGGAGTTCCTGGAGAGGGTGGCAACGTTGCCGATCAGCCGCTGGAACTACATTTCTGAAGGGCCGGGCATCTTGCATGTTGGTCCGATGGCACAGGATTTCCACGCCGCCTTTGGGCTGGGAAGCTCGGAGAAATCGATCGGCACGCTTGATGCCGACGGAGTGGCATTGGCCGCCATTCAGGGTGCCTACGAAATCATTCGGGAGCAGGATCAGCAGATCAAGGCTTTGGTGGCGGACGTTGATGCGATGAAAGCGCGCCTGTCGAACTCGAATGCGACGGAGACTGCGAATGCGCGAACCGGCGCCAACTTGGGAGGTGTGCGATGAGGCAGGGAACGTGGTCGCTCGGCTTGGCGTGCCTCGTGGTGGTGCTTAATGCGGAGCGGAGTGCAGCGGATGGTGATGCTGCGTATTCCGTATCCTGGTACACGGTGGACACAGGAGGCATTGTGTCTATCGAGGGGACCGGCGAATACCAGCTGTCGGGAACGGCAGGGCAGTACGATGCGGTATTGCTGCCTGGGGAAGCGTACGAACTCGCGGGAGGCTTCTGGGCGAACCGCTGCACGTGTGATCAGACGCCACCCATGATTCTGCACGAGGCAGGGATGCCGGGTGAAACGCGTCCCCACTCCGGATACATCGACCCGCGCTCAGAGAGCACGGGAGGAGTGTCGCTGGATCTGGGGCTTGATGGTGTAGACCTCGTCTTCAGCGAACCTGTCCGACCGCAGAATGGGGCCGATTGGGGTGAACAGGCGATTGTCATTACGGCGACAGGCGGAGATCCGCCGGAAGTGGTGACAATTGATGTCGCGGACAATCCACTAATCGAGGTCGCGTTCGCAGAGTCGCCGCGACCACCGCTGAATGAGTGGACCACCGTTACGGCAATTGTGGAGGATCTCTGCGGAAACAGGATCGTCAATCAGGGCAACCTAGGACCCGCAGAGGTTGAGCCAGACAGGATCGATTTTCTCTTTCTTCCCGCTGATATTGACCAAAGTGGTGCTGTTGGGCCACTCGACCTGTTCCGGTATCGACAAATAGTGAACGGTCTCTTCGAACCCACACTGGGCACTGCGGGGGATTACGCGGATATTTCGCGCGACGGCGTTGTGACGCCGATCGATCTGTTGCTACTGCGTCAACTTATCATCGGGCAGCCTCCGTCCACACGCTCCTGGGTTGGCCAAACTGCGAACAACCCTCAACCATAAGAAGGTGCTCGGACGTTCCCGTCCCGGCTGGATGCGCAAGTGTCCAGCCGGGATTTCGTCGCAATTCACCTCACCCGCTCGTTGGCACAGAGACAGTCGCCCAGATCCCGCCCCACTGAGACCACTTCTTGAGTTCCTGCCCTCCGTGCAGGCGCTCCGATTCCTAGCAAGGTGTCTAAAACAGACACCAAACTGACACTTTTCGCGGATTTGGACTACTCAGCCAAGAAGTGACGAACCCGTAACCACCGTCCCCAACGGCAGTTACGCAAATGGGCGATACTGGACTCGAACCAGTGACCTCCTGCGTGTCGAGCAGGCGCTCTAGCCAACTGAGCTAATCGCCCTGAAGCGAACACAGATTACACGTCCAGATTCGATTTCTGTCAATGCCCTTCGTTCGCCCATGCCAGCAACCGCAAACAAACGCGAACCCGCATTCACGACCAAACAAGCCAGCCTTGACGCCGCAAGAATGTTTGATTTATGTTAGGGTTCGGCGGGACGGCGGCCCGACGACACGAAGGCCCGTGCGGTCAACATCCGAGTACCAGACGATTTGCCCATGAGACGCATCCACAACCCACCCAACCCGTTCGAGTCCACCCACCGCGAATGGCTGGACGAACCACCACCCGCCGAAGTGCACGTCTATGAAGAATCCGCCCGCACGATCCTCTCACGAAACGACAGCCCTGACCTCGCATTCGAATGGACCGTGAACCCCTACCGCGGATGCCAACACGCCTGCGCCTACTGCTACGCCCGCCCCTACCACGAATACCTCGGCTACGGAGCCGGCACCGATTTCGACACCCGCATCGTCGCAAAGACCAATGCCCCCGAGCTGCTCCGCGCCGAAATCACAAAGAGCAACTGGAAGCACGCCTGTATCAACTTCTCGGGCGTCACCGACTGCTATCAACCCTACGAAGCTGTGTACAACATCACCCGTCAATGCCTCGAAGTCTGTCGCGACCTCGCGAACCCGATCGCCATCGTCACCAAAGCCTACCTCGTCACACGCGATACCGAGTTGATCGCCGAAATCCACGACCGCGCCGCCGCGGCTGTCTACATCAGCATCCCCTTCGCCGACGACGAAACAGCCAGACTCATCGAACCCTACACCCCGCCGCCATCGCGTCGTCTCGACGCCATCCGCCAACTCACCGCCGCCGGTGTCCCCGTTGGCGTGCTCGTCGCCCCCATCATCCCCGGACTAAACGACGCCCACATCGCCCAAATCCTTGAAAACGCCGCCGACGCAGGAGCCACCGCAGCCACATGCTCCGCTCTTCGTCTTTCAGGCACCGTCGAGCAGGTCTTCATGGATCGCCTGCAACAGGCCATGCCCCTTCGCGCCAAGCGCATCGAGAACCGCATCCGCGACATCCGCGGCGGATACCTCAGCGACTCCCGATTCGGAAGACGCATGACCGGCGAGGGCATCTACTGGGACAGCATCATGAGCCTCTTCGACGTCGCCGCACGCAAAGCGGGCCTTGCCACCAACGCACGACAACTGATCAACGAAACCGGGCGACCGCCAAAGGCCTCATCCTCGCAAATGATGCTCAAATTCGAATAGCCCGACGTTACCCCGCCGACACCCGCATCGCCCCCCACACCCCATCGATCAGCAACACCTTCGCCCCAGCCAACAGCAATGCCGCCAGGTACATCTTGCGAAACAACCCTTCGCTGACGTACTTCATCAGCCGCGTCCCGACCAGCGTCCCCGGAATCACCATCGCGATCATCAACGCCCCAAGCCCACCAAGCTCCGTCGCCGCCAACCGCCCCAGCAGCACAAACGCCGGGAGCTTGGCCACATGCGTCATCATCTGACACACGGCCTTCGTCGACACCAACCGCTCTTTGACGAAATCCCGCCGTACGAACAACGGCGCAATGAGTGGCCCGATCGCCCCAACCGTCAACGATGCGGTCCCTGCCGCAAACCCCAGCAGTGGAAAATCCCACCACGCCCCAGGCCGCTTGTCACCCTTCGGTTTCGGCACAAGCAAAGAGCCCAGCACGTATGCCCCAACAAGCATCTTCAGGTACGGCTCACTCTCCTCCGCCTCGCCAAGCCAATAAAGCAGGATCGCCCCGAGTACCGCCCCCGGCAGCATCCCGATGCAGAACCGCCCCGCCGTCCACCAATCGACGTGCTTGAGATACCCCAGCACCCGCGTGCCGTTGCTGGCCAACTGTACCGCTGCATGAATCGGAATCGCTTGCCCGTGCGGCAGAAAACAGAACATCACCGCCAACAGCAGAATACCCCCGCCCATCCCGATGATGGCCGAGATGATCGACGTCACAAACGCAGTGGCCGCCAAAACAAGGGGTGCGATCATGTGATCGGCACCCCTTTAGTGACGTTTTGATTTCCTGCAAAGAACGCCAACGAGCGAGCTTCCCGCTTAGCGTGCGTCGGTCAATTCGCGGTCAGTGTCGTCGATAATAAAACCAGCTTCCTGCATCTTCCCCTGAAGCTCTCGCGACGCTCTTACTGATTTCTCGATGTCTCGTTCGAACCGCTCCATGCGAAGTTCCAGCTGACGTTGTTGGCGTCCTGTCGCATTGCGGCCGTTTCGATTCTGCTGAAACTCCTGGCGCTCAAACTGCAGCCGTCGGGCTTCAAGCTGGTGGAGGTTCGACATGTTCCGCCACAATCTGATGAGCGCTTCCTCACCAAGTCCGCCACTCAATCGATTGGCCACGAGCAGCTTTGACTCCATCGCCTCACCGGACTTCACGAGTTTTCGATACTCGCTGCGCCCGGGCGACTCCTGATTCGCCGTCATGCGTTCAATGTCTTCAAGCGTCCGCACAGCGGCAATCATGTGTCCTGTTGCGAGCGATCGGCCGGCCGCGCGAAAAACAGCCGTGTCACTGATCGACTTGCCTTCATATTTCCCTTTCGGATAGGTCTCGAACATCTCGATGCGAGACAAGGCATGAGCATTGACATCGGCAATATCAGAGTTCTTCAAGCGACGGAACACATCCTGGCTTTCCTCGATTTTGCCCTCACGCAGCAGGACTTCTCCCTCCATCCGCTTCACCTCGTCCCGCTTTGCATCCGAAAGCGAGCGAAACGTGCCTGCATCAATGAGATCAGCCAACCGTGAGCGGGCAAGGTCCGTGTTGTCGGCATCAAGGGCTTGGGCGACGCGGACGATTCGGGAGTCTGTCGTCGAAATTGACTCAGTCAACGGCAGTTCACCCCGATCGAGTTCGCCGGCGTAGTTCCGGCTGTGCATCACCGCGTCGGTCAGCTCTTCCAGCGTGATCCGAACCGAAACCCCGCTCCAGGCATGCTTGGCCACGATCTCATGTTCGAGGAACTCTCCAACAATCCGTGAACCGTTCACCGTCTCCAGAACCACATCACCAAAATCGTTGGTTGAGATTCGTGCGATGTCGGTTAACGCGCCTTCCCACGCAATCTCTGTATCCCCTTCTTCGAACCGGACTTTGCCCGACGGCTCGGTCAGTGAAATATGAAACTGCTCACTGCCGATGACGAATACCCGAGTCGATGGTGGAACCGGTGGGCGATCAGGCCGCTCAAATGAAATCGACGCCACTTCAGACAGGTCAAGCTCAACCTCTTCGCCACCATTCGGCTGAAACGGAAAAACCGATTCGTCCCGCAGGATCTGGAATCGATCCCCTCCGTCCAAAAGGACGGTTCCGATGTCGTCCTGCATAATCACGTAGGCGCATCGATCAGAGGGAATGGTGATCTCACCGATTGGTGAAGGCCAAGTCAGTTCCTTCTTGCTTGGCCTGCCACAGAAGCGCGAGCCGCTGTCCATCGTTACACACGTATGATCCTCTGTTCGCTCGTGAGCGGGGAGGCTGTATACGCGCTGATCGTCAAAGAGCGAATCTAGGAACGGATAGATGTCGATACCAGCGGGAAGTCGCTTTTCTTCAAACGCGTATCGGATCATTTTCCGTGTCAGATTGGCCGGGATCAAAATCGTGAACGCAGACCGCCCCTCATCGCCGCCGCCGGCGAGCGTCGCGATACCGACCATCTTACCGTCGATGCTCACAGCCGGACCGCCACTGTTGCCGCCGTTTGCCAGGATGTTCGTCATGATCCACTTGAGTCGACCGCTTGGCATGCGCGGCAACTCGACAACGCTTCCAGCCTCAATCGCAATCTTCGCGTGTTGGTCCTTGCTTTGCTTGCGACGGTCACCGCCCGGGAATCCGAAGTCCCAGAGCTTCATGTCGAGTGTCACATCTTCGCTATCATAGAACTCCAGAAAATGCGGCGTCTCAAGGAAACTGCCGTCTTCGTCGTAAACCTGCATGACGGCCATGTCCGCCTGGTCATTTGAGTACAGAACCTGGGCTCGATATTCCTTCTCATCTTCAGTGCCACTGTTCACGATGACTTTCCACGACAACCGGTTCAACTGTCGCCAGAGCATGAACTTCTCACCGACGCTCTTGCCGTGTCCAGGATCAGTGACGTGGTCGTTCGAAATGCACAGCCCGGTTCGATTCACGAAGAACCCAGTTCCCGACCCGAGCAGCGTATCACCTTCGGTCTGCTTCGAGTGCGCGGTGAACACAAGAACCGTCGCCTGTTTCACGTGGTCCACCACGTCTGCGTCCATGCTCTGCGCGGACGCAGACTTGGGTAAGCCCCAACCGACAAGAAGAATGGCCAGAATCGTCCCGAATCGAGTCAGGTGCGTGTTGCTCACTGTCGACGCATCGTCCCAAACGCTCGTCATGGCGTGTTTCCTTTCAGTGTCGGACAACGGAAAGATGCTCAAGCCTGCCGCTGTGGAATAGTATCTACTCAGCATACACTATCCTAGATGACGCCCATTCCGCGTTCAATATCGGTAAAAACTTGCACTGAGCACCGCGGCAACGGTCGACCGTAGTCCGCGCGACCGCACGTCGTTACAATACGCCAAGGAGACAAATCATGAACTGGCTATCCATCGCAGCTGCCATCATAGGTGCAGGAATCACTGGCTCACTTTCCTGGCTGGCAGGACGAAGCAAGGCCAACTGCGCGACGGGCGGTGGCTGAGCGACCAGCAATCCGCTCATCGCCGCCATGTTCGGCGGCATGCTGGGCTGGATGATCGTGACAGGTCTGTCACAGTAGTACCGATAACCCAAGCTGCCCAACCGGGGTTGACTCAGATTCACTCCTTCCATACGACAGGCGCACATGCACACATACGGTGCTCGCCGAACCTAAACCTAGACTGTAATTTTGGAATAAACCCTGATGCCCGACCCCGCAAAGATCGAAATCTTCGATAACCCCAACCCGGATCGCCACTATCTGATCACGCACACGGCCACCGAATTCACGAGCTTGTGCCCCGTGACAGGCCAACCCGATTTTGGAACGCTGACGTTTCGGTACGTGGCGGACAAGACCTGCATCGAGCTGCGGAGTCTAAAGCTATACTTACAATCGTTCCGCAATGAGGGCATCTATTACGAGGCGGTCACCAACCGTATTCTGACCGATTTGGTCGGGGTCTGTGCGCCGCGCTGGATGGAGGTACAGTCTCAGTGGACAGTTCGCGGCGGCATTCACACGAACGTCACCGTTCGACATGGAGACGACGCCGTGGTTCCGGCGCGCCTATGATCAAAAAGTCTGGGCGATCGTAACGTCCGATGTGTGCGATTGTTGCGTACACGGAAAAGCGTTGACTCGCCCAGACCAACTCTGTAGCATCGAATCATGGCCGGTGCATGTCGGCACGCGTGACTTCACTTGAGGGAGGGGAGTCACGTTGGGGAGAAGAGAGAGAAGAGGAAGAGGGTCGGATTGGCGCGCGGTTCCGTGCGGCAAGGCTGGCTCTCAGGGGAGGGAGAAGGGTTGTACCCATCTCACGTCGCAGCAGAGCGCCTGCTGCTTATCCATTTTAACGGGCCGGTGCGCGAACGCCTCTGCGAGCAGTTGGCAGACGTTGGCTACAGCGCGCGTGGCGTTCGGACGATCGACGACGGTATCGACGTTCTGACGCGCGATTCGGCATTTCCCATTGTCCTTGTGGTGGCTTGCGGGGATGCGTCTCGCATGCGCTCTGCCTACGACGAGCTTGTGGAAAGTATCGCTTTACTGCAGGCGGAATCGACCACGAGTCAGATTCTGCTGGTCTGCGATTCGTCGGTGGACATCACCTGGTGCTGCCACGCGATCAACAACGGTGTGGCGGGTTTCATCGAATACGAGGATGGCGGCATCCCAACCGAGCGGCTGCAGTCGCGGCTCGATCATGCACTGGCCCGGTACGAACGGGCGGTGGCTGATGCGCGCCGGATCAACGATGGCACACTGGCGGACCGAACGGGCATTATTGGCGTCAGTTCCGGTATGGCTCGCATCTTGTCGCAGGCGGCGCGGGCTGCGGAGGTTTCCGACGCGCCGGTCCTGATCTACGGCGAGTCGGGCACCGGTAAGCAACTCCTTGCGGAGATGGTCCATCGTCTCGACAGCAAGCGCGGTCACAAGTCGTTTCTCTCTGTGAATTGTGCGGCCATCACCGGTTCGCTGGCGGAAAGTGCGCTATTCGGTCATGTGAAGGGGGCCTTTACGGGTGCCACTGAGCCGCGGGCCGGTTACTTCCGAGCGGCTGAGGGTGGTACGGTCTTCCTGGATGAAGTGGGTGAACTTTGTCCGACCCTGCAGCCCAAGCTGCTCCGCGTCTTGCAGGAAGGCATGGTCATGCCGGTGGGTTCGGATCAGGAACACGCCGTCGACGTACGGGTGATTGCGGCGTCGAATCGCCGGATTCCGGCGTTGGTGGAGGCGGGTGATTTCCGCCTTGATCTGTACCAACGTCTGAATGTGATCGCACTCGATTTGCCACCGTTGCACGAGCGGCAGGAGGACATTCCGCTTCTGGTCGACTTCTTTGTGAAGAAGTATGCCGATTTGTACGGCAAGCCGGTGCGGCGAGTCGATCGTCGCGTTTACGAGTTGCTCGCGGATACGTCGCTGGATGGCAATGTCCGTGAACTTGAGAACACGATTCGCCGGGCACTGGCGATCAAGGATCATGGTGCGGAGCTGACGTTGGCCGATCTGCCGGCATCATTGATTGCCCGCCACGGTCAACATCTGGTTGAGCAGGCGCCCATCATCGACAAGGACACGATCAAGAACGCGTGTCAATTGATCACGTCGGGCAGGATCTCGCTTCCGGAATTCATCGAGCAGTGCGAGCGGCTGGTACTGGCGCACGCGATGAAGTCGAACGAGATGGATCACACCGATCTGTCCAAGCAACTCGGCGTCTCGACGCGGACGCTGTACAACAAGCGGCGTAAGTACGGTTTGTAACAGTGTCTGACGAGCGGGGCGGTTGCGTGCGGTCCGTCGTTCATTGACATTCGCGATGCACACCCCCTTGGCAGCTACTCATGCCCCGCGAGTGAGATTCGCATTTCAGAGTTCGTCCTGCCATCCCGTCACCCACAAGGGGTGACGCTACAGTGAATAGATTCGCACATTTGTTCTGAAGACTGCAACGTTGTGATCCAAGACTGCGGGCATATTGGTTGTCGGTCATGTTCGGCGTCGTGTAGTATTCGGGCATGGCGACGATTTCCTATTTTGATGATCAGGGGCGGTACCGGTGTCATGCACTGCTCGACGAGTCTTTTGTGATCGGGCGTGTCGAGTCTTGTCACGTGGCGTTGGTGGATGATCTCGTATCGCGGGAGCACGCGCGGATTGATCGTGATCCGGACGGGCGGTTTCGCATTCGCGATCTGGGCAGCCGCAACAAGACGCACGTCAACGGCCAGCAGATTTCCGAAACACTGCTGACCAACGGGGACATGATCCGCATCGGGCATGCCCTTTTCGAATTTCTCGATGGGACCGGTTTGAACGGCGAAGTGGGGGACATGTCGTTCCTGACGCCTGATCGGGTTGATCCGCCCGATACGCAGTGGGTAAAGATGGCAGAGCCGGTATCGCTGCCGGCGACGCGGTTGGCGGCGATCTCGATGCTGACGTCGGATGGGGGATATCCGGCGCGTACGGATGAGATTCTGTCGGCGGGTTTGGGGCGGCTGATGGCGCTGATGCAGGCGGAGCGCGGGTTCGTGGCGCTGCGTGGAGAGTCGAAGCGGGAGTTGCGCCTGGTGGCGCAGCGTGGGTTCGATAAGTCAGCCGGTGGTGGTGTAACACCGGTCAGTGAGACGTTCGCCCTGTCTGCGATGCTGCAATCGGTGGGTGGTCGTTACCCGACGACGGGCAAATTTGACGCCAAGCAGGGATTCGCGGCTGCTGGCCTGGTGGCTCCGATCTGGCAACAGAAATCGCCGGTCGGTGTTGTGTATGTCGACAGGCCAACCAATCCGAAGGCGTTCACCGAGCAGGAAGTGTCGGAGATGATTGCGGCGGGGGCACATCTGGGCGTGGCGATGACGGAAGCATCGGAACGGTTGTCGCGGAATTCGATCGCGGCGTCGGCCAATTGGTTGGCGACGGTGCGGCGGTTGCAGTTGGCGATGACCGCTCCGCCGGCGACGAGCACGACGTTCGACGTGTCGGTGAAGCTGCAGGCGGGTCGGATTCGTTGCGGGGATTTCTGCGACGTCATGCCCGATGGGAAAGATCGCTTGTATTTGCTCCTGACCGATGCGGGCGGGCATGGGGTGGCAGGGATGGCGCAGGGGTATGGGATACGATCGGCCATTCGGACCGCGCTCACGCTTGAAGGCGAGAGACCGCATCCGGCGCGGTTGATGTCGTCGGTGAACCGGACGCTTGGGACGCGTTCGGCGCGACAGTTGGTATTGTGCTCGCTCGTTTGTCTGGATCTCGACGAGGGCAAGATCAGTTACATCAATGCGGGGTGTCCGCCGCCGCTGTTGCTGACGGGGCCTGGGCGATTGGTGACGCTGGATCAGCCGGCGTTGGTGCTGGGAATCGACGCGCAGTACGAGTATGAGGTGACGCAGGTGGATCTGCCGTCGGCGTTTCGATTGATCTGTCACAGCGATGGTCTGTGCGATCTGACCAATGCGGCTGGTGAGGTGTGGGGGACGCAGGGGATTCACGATCTTCTGCTGGAGCCGGACGCGTTCGCGACGCCGGTGGAGGTCAACACGAAACTGACGGAAGCGGCGGATCGGCATCGGTCTGGCAAGGGGTTTGACGACGACGCGTTGATTGTGTCGGTGAGTCACGGATAAGGATCGGTCATGATTGCAGCAATCGATGCAGAAGTGACGGTCCTGCGGCAGTTGCTGGACAATCGTGCGTTGAATCGGGGGACGGTGGCGTCGGTGTTGCACGATGCGGCGATGCTGGGGTTGCCGCCGGTTGAGACGTTGCTGGCGAAGGACGTGATCAGCGATGAGGACGTCGGGCAGGCGTATGCCGATCTGTTGGGGTTGCGGTATCTGGATCTGACGCGACGTCGGCCGTCGACGCCATGGGTGTTGTCGTTGCCGGAGAACGTGGCGCGTCGGAAGAACTGCCTGGTGTTCGGGGAGGTCGGGGGGCATCTCGTCGTGGCGGTGGGTGATCCGTCGGACCCATCGGTGCGGGCGGAATTGGAGGAGCATTTCGATCGGGCGATTCAGTATGTGGTGAGTCCGCGTTATCAGATCACCGAGTTGCAGGATGAGTTGTATGGTGATGCGCGGCGTAAGGGGGCGCGGATGGTGGAGGCGTCGCCGATGGCGCGGCGGACGGCCACCGTGTCGTCGGTCGGGCTGAATTTCATCGAGCAGTTGGACAGTATTATCGATGAGGCAGTGGATCGGCGGGCGAGCGACGTGCACATCGAGCCAGAGGCGGATCGGCTGCGGGTGCGGTTGCGGATCGACGGGCGGTTGATTGAGTCGCGGGCGTATCCGCTGGATGCGACGCCGGGGTTTGTGTCGCGCGTGAAGGTGATGTCGAACCTGGATATCACCGAGAAGCGACGTCCGCAGGATGGGCGTTTCACGCAACGGAGCTTCGAGCAGGATCTGGATGTTCGCGTGGCTGTGCTGCCGACGGTGCATGGCGAGCGGGTGACGCTGCGCCTGTTGAACATGGATCGGTCGAACGTTGATTTTTCCAAGCTGGGCATGGAGCTGTCGTGTGAGCAGGCGTTTGATCGGCTGATCAAGAGGCCTCATGGGATCATCCTGATTACAGGCCCGACGGGGAGTGGCAAGACGACGACGCTGTATGCGGCGTTGCAGCGTATCAACAGTCTGGACCGGCATATCGTGACGATCGAGGATCCGGTGGAGTATCGCGTTGGCGGGATCAATCAGGTGCAGATTGATCATGAGCATGGGGTGACGTTTGCGGGGGCGTTGCGGAGCATTCTGCGTCATGATCCGGACGTGATCATGGTGGGTGAGATTCGCGATCAGGAGACGGCGAGGCTGGCGTTGGAGGCGTCGCTGACGGGGCACCTGGTGTTTGCGACGTTGCACACGAACTCAGCCGTCGGGTCGTTGACGCGATTGCTGGACATGGGGTGCGAGCCTTACCTGGTGGCCAGTGCGGTGGTGGGGGTGATGGCGCAGCGGTTGGTGCGTCGGGTGTGTCGTAAGTGTGCCAAGCCGCATGCCGCGAATGACACTGAGCGCGAGCTGATGTCAATTCCGCCGGAGCGTGGGGAGGTGGAGGTGCTGCGTGGGGCGGGGTGCGCACGGTGTCATCGCAGTGGGTATTTTGATCGCATCGGCATTTACGAGTTGGTCGAGGTGGATACCGGGCTGAGCGATCTCTTGATGCACAAGGCATCGACCGAAGCCCTGCAGAATCATGCGGTTGCAAGCGGTGCGCACACGTTGCGGCAGGATGCGGTGGCGAAGGTATTGCATGGCGAGACGACGCTCGAAGAGGCGATGCGCGTGACGGTGGCGGAGATGTAGTGTGGGCGGTGAGACGTACAAGCCACAGGATGCGTGGGAACGGGCGCGGCTCGATGGGGTCGACATCGACCAGTTGGAATATCTTCTGAGCCTTACGCCATCGGAACGCATCACGCGGCATGAACAGGCGTTGGCGATGGTAAGGAAGCTCCGAAAGGCTGGCTCTGATCTGTATGGACACGACCCAAGAACTGATCAACCGCCTTCTGAGTAGCGGCGTTGAGTTCGTGCTTGTCGGCGGGATGGCTGGGATCGTTCATGGTTCTTCTGTCGTCACCGAAGACCTCGATATCTGTGCTCCGCTATCCGAGGAGAACCTCAAGAAACTACTGACGGCGCTTTCCAGCTTGCATCCACGCTGGCGAATGAGGCCCAACCTTCCCCCGCTGACGAACGACCCGATTGAACTGACTGGATTCAAGAACCTATACCTGCTTACCGATGCCGGTCAGCTCGACGTCCTTAGAAGGGGTTTCATAACTTGTTGAGCGTGATCATGAGGCAGGCGACGTGGATAAAGGCTTGGTACATTTCGACGTGCCGCTCGTGACGAATCAGCA
>JANQQK010000026.1 GCA_028289375.1 Phycisphaerae bacterium
CTTCCGTTTGCGACGCGCCATCCGTGGCTCCTTCGTCAATCGGTTTGGACAACGGATGGTTCATCGGTCAGATACTGGGTTTTGAGATAGTTTCTAAGCTCATATGGGAAGTTCGGAGTAAACCCCCTCCCATCCGCTTGCGGCCTAGCACCCTCACGCCAATCAGTTAGACTCACCGTCGCCCATTCGGGCGTCATCCAATTCCGGAGACCATTGCCATGTTCCCCATCGCCTGCCCCAATTGTCAGGCCCGCTTTAAGGGCAAGCCCGAGTACCTCGGCCGCAACATCAAATGTCCCAAGTGCGAACAGCGCTTCACCGTCGAAGCCCCACCCGCCGACGACACACCCAACGATCTCTACGCGACTCCCCCCATGCAAAGCCGCTCGAGCCTTGGCGCTTCCTCCTCGCAGCAGTCGACGGCCTCCGCCGCGCCTCCGGTCGTCACCACCTCGGCCGACCAATCCTCGTCCCGTCTCCCCGTCATCCTCACCATCGTCGGTATCGTCGTCCTGATTGGCGTCGGTGCCATCGTGGCGATCATGTTCATCGGTGGTGAAGACCCGCCGGTCGGAGCGCCGAACGACGACGGGCGCGAGAAAAACAGCCGTGCCGCGTCTGACCCGCCCGGCAACAACAACCAATCAGACCCCTCAGCCTCTCAACCCAAGCCGCTTTCTAATGAGGAACAACTGCGTCAACTCGGTTTACGCATTGTCGCCAAGCTCGAACGGCCGGTCCCGGAACACCTGGTTGAAGACGCTCAACCGGCGGTCCTTTTCAAAAGACTCGGCGCGGCGGATCAGTACGAACGGATCATCGGCAACATACGCAAGAAGGTACCGCACGCTAACCCCGCGCGCGACGGCACGCGCGTTCGGCGTTGGTATCAACTCGCTCTCGCGGAGCATCGAGCGGGCGACAACCACTACCGACAGACGCTTGAAGGCGCGTGGCAGCAATACACGAAGGACGTCGATCGATTGAGTGACCTCTCGCAAATCATCACGCAGCTCTGCGAGATGCAGGAGAAAGACCACGCCCGCAAAGTCCTCGAGCTCTGGATGGACAAACGGGTGGAGTCGAAGGATATCGAGCCCGGCAATACGCGCGGCAGTTACTTTGGCGAGTTGTTCATCCTCGTCAACGGGCTGGAAAAGGCCCTTGAAACGCTGCCCAGTGTACGCGACGAAAAGTCCGGCGAGGTGATCCTGCGCAATGCCGTCAAGAGGGCACTCGGCGGCCGCAATCACAGCCAGGTCGTTCAAATCGTCAAGGCATGCCAGTCTCACAATCATCTGGCCAACCTATTCGACTCCGCGCTTTACAAACTGATTGAGGCCGGCGACCTCGATGCGGTCGCCGACCTGGTCGAGGGGTGCCCGAATCAGATCGAGCAGATCACGAGCAATCGATGGTGGAGCATCGCGAAGCTTTGTCTCGATACCGGAGAGGATGAGCAGGCGCGGACGATCGTCTTGCGCGCGCTTCGCCGCGATTACGACTTGGTCCGAGCGCTGGCGGCGACCGCACCGGTGATCGTTGCGGCGGAAGGTCCGGAACGACTCGAATCACTCGCCGAGCCCGTGATCCAAGGCCTGTCGCAAGCCCCCAACATGAGGCCGCATACCGACCGTCTGAATCTGCTGATCGCCCTGGCCTACCACCGAGCGGGCAACATAAAGCGTTATGACCAGATCGTCGAGGCGGTCACCGGCCAACTCAAAGCCGACCCGCGTGAACGGTTCGGTCTCAAATTGCAGACCGAGTTCTGGCTGGCCTATGTCCAGATGAAGGCCGGCAATCCGGACGGGGCCCGATCCCGCCTTCACGAATTCCTAGCCAAAATGCCGGCCAACAACGGCATGTTCAGCACGCAGCATGGCGTCGACACCGCGCTCTATGAGATGATGTTGGAGCTATCCGACAACGAGCAGTTGACCGACGCCATCAACGTAATCAAGGAGGCCGGCTACAGCATACGTACCCACTATCCCCGCCTCGTCGACGCGTTAATGGACGCCGGGCGACACGACCACGCCGCGACGTTGATCGAACTGACCTACGCCGGCCACCAGGCGGACGTTGGAGAACGGTTCGTGCGCGAGATGGTTGCCGCAGGGCACGCGTCCAAACTCGTTCGTTTGGATGAGATCACCTTGGCAACCACAACACAGGCAATCAGTACGCGTGTGAAGCACGCGCACATCGCCACGGCGATCGCCGACCTGCTCGCCGGCAAATTCAAGGACGGCGCGCCGTCCGAGCGTTCCTATGCGGCCTTGCTCCCGCCGGTCAAGCCGGTGACCGTGGCCAAGACGCCGACGCAATCACCGACCGATCGCTCAACGCCCCATCCATCCAGCCCGAAGCCGCATCACGACCCATCTCTCGCGCAGGCCATCGAGTTGATCAAACAGGACGACAAAAACGCCCAGATCGCCGCGGCGTTGGCCATCCACAAACACAGCCGAAGTGCCCTGCCCGCCGTTCACCATCTGGTCAAACGCGTCGGCTCCGATGCCGACCCGACCGCACGGCTATACGCCCTCTACGCCCTGACCTACACCCTGCACAACCACACCGTTCGCACGGCCGGCGACGACGTCGCGGCGTACTTCCAGCCGTTAGTCGACGCGATCCTCGACCCGAGCGTCGACCCCCGACTCCGCGGCATGTTGCTCAACTGGCTGGCGGAGAAGGGCAACGGTTTCATGAAGCCGGAGGACCGCAAACGCCTGTTCGACTTGCTGGCGCCGGCGTTGTTGGACGACGCATTGCGTCCCGTCGCGATCCGTGTCCTTGCCGGGCAGTCCAACGACGCAACGTTGTTGTGGGGGCGACGCAGCAGCTCCGCGCGGTCGAGCGGTGATCTAGCACGATCCACGGCCATCGATGCGGCCATGCGGCAACTGCTGGCCAGCGACGACCCCGACAGGCAGAGCGCTGGCCTGACGCTCGCCTGGCGGCGGGCGGGCCTGTACGACGACCAGTCGTTCGACGCCTTGCGGCCGTACATGTCAGACCCCGACCCGAATCGACGACTTTGGTGTTTGGGCATCGCATCGACACACCTTGAAAAGCGGTCGAAGGACCAGCCCATGGCGCCGGACGTCCGCGACACGTGGGCCGACGTGATCAAGAATGCGCAGAGCGACACCGATCTGACCGTTCGTCTCACAGCCGACCTTACCCTGAACAAGTTGCTTGGTGTCAATGAGCCGACACGAGCGCGTGTGATCCGCGGTCGCGGGCTTGACCTGACCCGTTACGATGCCGACGAACTGAATCGCGCGTTGAAAGCGCCGAATCAGAGTGTGAGCACGTACGTGCGCATCTGCGGGTTGGCGGGATATCGAAACGACCTCAAGCCGGACTTCAATGCCTTGATGCGGCATGAAGATGTGGCTGTCCGACGTGCGGCAGCCGCGTGGTGGAAGGCGCAGGCATCCAAGTCAGTCGCGTTGCGCCGGCAAATCAATCGGGCGTACCGCGACGCCAAGGACGCGAAGGTCCGACAGGCGTTGCACATCGACGCGACGCCATCGGAACAAGGCCGACAGCCGACCGGGCAGCCCGAGTTGTTCCGAGCCAGCCAGAGTGACCTCATCAAGATCATCGCCGACCGTCGCAGCCCGCACAACATCCTGACCGCGGCGATGCAGAACTTGCGATCACCTGATCGGGCCGGCATCGCCGCTGTCGCCCGCCACCTGTCCCACAACAATTCAAACGTGCGGGCCATAGCGTTGACGATCCTCTCCCGCTCCAAAACCGAACTCATCGCAAGCCATCTCTCGGCCGTGCAGAAACGACTCGCGCCGGACGAGTCGGACACCATCCGGTCGGCGGCGCTGCGCACGATCCTCACCGCCGACCCGGACCTCCGCCGTTCGCGGCGCGCGGTTGAACAGATGGCCGACGCGCCTCCGGCAAGCATCCAATTTGATGCGACGCTGGCGTTGATCCGCGCCACGCCGGGCGAAGTGAAACACGTTCAGCGCGCCTTGGACCTCATCGCGGCCAATCAAACTGGCGGCGCGTCCACTCATGACATCGAGAAGCACTGCAAATCGGTAGGGCATGCGCTGAGCAAATGGACACCGGAGCAATGCAAGATCGAGCCCAGCCTGCCGCCGGCATTGGTCGCGCAGTTGCGCGACCCCGACCCGCTGAAACGAGAAGCGGCGATGAAGGCGGTTCTCAACCTGGGCCCGGCCGGCCGCGCCGCCGGGCACCTGCTGTTCGACCTGCCCTTCGAGCAAGGCCATTTCGTGAGTACCAAAGACTTCGACGCCTGGGCCAGTGAGCCGGCGATCCCGCAATTGGTCCGCATCATCGAGTTGAACGTGCCATACCCTGAGAGGTCAGCCGCCCTGTCAGTGCTGCGCCTGATCGGCCCGCCAGCCAGCGCCGCACTGCCCGCCCTGCGGAATTGGGCCAACGGTTCAAGGCCGCCCACCATGGTCCAACAAACGATCGACGCGATCGAAGGCAAGGCCGCGACGAATGGGAACCCGTGAGTACCCATTCTCTTGAGGTATACTGACCCGGAGAGGGTGGGATTCGATCAGCCTTGTAGTGGCCCAGCATTTTGTGAACTTCCATTTCCGGCGTTTGGAAGCCGGTGTTCGAGAATTCAAGGTTGATCAGATAGGATGGGTGCTCCTTGATGGGGAAGACTTGTCATGCGTATCTGGTCGAGTTCCACGGTTCTCCAGCTGATCGACGCCATCGCGATTGCCATTGCCCAAGGATACATGCTCGTTCGGTCACGTCTGACCTCGCATCCCTCGCCCCTTCTGCGTGTGACGGCTGACCGGGATGCCGCCGTCTGGAACAACAATCTGCTCGAACGCGAGTTGGCCGTCTACAGCCAAGAGCGTCAACGCGTGCCACCC
>JANQQK010000045.1 GCA_028289375.1 Phycisphaerae bacterium
AAGACTCCTTTCGATCGCCAAGTAAAACCGATCTTCAGCTACAGCGCAAATGCGCGAAAACCACTTTACGTCAGGGGTTATGAAACCGCTTCTAGCAACGTCCGCTGTAGGGTACGCACGCGTTATATGGAAAGCCCCGTTCTGCTCACGATGTGCCGATGAGTCGCATTCCCAAACATCTTCGCCCCACGGTCAAGAGGGTTCGCTCACTGCTGGAGGGCAGCCCGCCCCCACCTTGGACACTTGTGTGCAATGTTGCCGTTGGTGGTCTGAAGTCTGTTGGATTCGCACCCCATTCAGAACTGTTGCTTGTAGCGTCACATTCGGGGCGTGGCCTCTTCGATTGTTCAACTGGCTCACGCGTCGCTCGCGATCCCGACAACGCCTATGAAGACAGCCCCCACACCCTTGAAGCTGCGGGCATTGGGCCTCTGGAGGGCAGAGCAATCAAGATGGCCGGCCTTGAAGGTGGCGGACTGCCGCTCACAAGTCCCCAAGGCTGGCTGATGGAGTCACTCGTACTCGATTGGCCTGAAACGACACTGCTACTCGTCGAGCCTGGGTCTGATCTCTATGGCGACATGTACGGAAAGCCTGCAGTGATGCACAAGATATTCGTAGGCTTGGAGCTTCGCGCGTGGGGATTCAGCTCGACCGGACATAGTTTGGTGGTCGCGACGAGCAGCGATCTTACGATCTACCACATTGCTCAGACGTAACGCTGCGCGATCGATGTGCCGACGTCAGACGTTGAACAGGTCCCCGGTATAGAGCGCGTTCGGCATCACCTCGCACTCCACCCAGCACCCCGGACAGTTGTCCACCCAGTTCCGCGAGTGTACCGCATCCGTCCCTTCCCACACTTCCTCGAACGATTGATGCAGCAGATTGCCCACCGTCTCGGTGTTGAACTGACACACCGGCACGCGGCCATCCGGCAGCAGACGAATGTGACTCCGCAAGGCCACGCACTTCGGATTCGGCGACGCATCCTCACGCCCCTCAAGCCGCTGCAACAACCCATCCAGGTAGTACCGCTTGCCGGTGCGAATGGCGTAGTCACGATAGCGCGACACCTGATCCATCTCGCGACGCACAAACCCGATCACGTCCGCCTCAGCCAAATCCGGATGAATCGGGTACCCCTTCGGCACGATCATGTGGTCGGCCCGCTTGCCCCGCAGCTTCACGCCATACATCGACGACTCGGCATACGCGATTACAGACTGCACGTCGACGTCATACTCAGCCATCCGTTCGCGAATTCCGGCATTGTCCTCGAGCGACTGCGGCGTGATGACGGTATGGTTCGCGCTCACCTCAACGCCGAACTTCCGACCCTCCGTCGCCAGCCACTTCACCGTCTCCATCGCCACCGCGAACGTCACCTGCTGCCCGCGATTGCGATCATGTTCCTCATCAAGCCCATCAAACGACACCATGAACCGCAGCATGCCGGGCTTGGAGAATCGGCGAACAAAATCCTCGACGCGATCCGGAAACGACCCGTTCGTCGTGATGTGAATGACGGCTGGATCGGACTGTCGCCGAATCGTCTCAGCAATGCCAAGCATGTCCTCGCGCAGGTAAGGCTCGCCGCCCGACAATCGCACGACGTCCAACTTGCCGATTTTGCCGAACACGACACCGACCTCGTCGACGGTCAGTTCGTCCCCCGGCTTCATCCGCCACGAGTCGCACATCTGGCAGCGCGCGTTGCACCGATAGCACACCAGATACGTGCACCAGCTCGGTTTGATCACCCGGCCATGTTGATTGTTCAGCACCGTCAACGCGTATCGTGCGAGTCTCACGCCACCGACCGCCTTTCCTGCCTATCATCGCTTTGGTCCGCAAACTCGGCGAAGAACCCCTCCAGCGCCGCCACGGCCTCTGTCGCCCCATCCCGATCACAACGCGCCATCTGCTCGGCGAACCTGTCGCAACGCGACAGAAACGTCCGCACAAACGCCGCATTCAAATCCCCCGCCGACGTCTTCATCCCGAGTCCCATCCGCTCGACAGCCATCCCGTTGATCCGCTGCTCAACGCAATCCTCCGGCATCACCAGCATCGGCTTGCGGAAGTGAATGGCCTCGCCAACAAGCTGATTGCCGGCGGTGCTGATCACCGCCCGACACGACGCCAACGCCTCCAGAAAAGCCCGATTGCCCCGAGGTCTGTATTCCAGCAAGCCATCCGTCCCCACGCGACCGGTTCCATAGATGCACATTGGAACGCCAATCGCCTTGAACACCGCTTCCATTTGATCGGTATACAGGTGTCGCCCGTTGTTGAGATACACGAGAATGTGATCGCCCTGCGTCGGTGACAACTCGCGCACTTCGTCGCGCAGAAGCGTCCCCACAAGTCGCACGCCCGACCGCGTTGGTTCCGCATCGTAGAAACTCGACACGAGCACGCGCTCGGGATCGCGAATCAGCGTCTTGTAGATCCAGACGTCGCGCAGCTTCAGCAATCGATCCACCCGTCGCATCGGCGGATTGAACCAAGCCATGATCCCGAAATGATCAAAACTGATCCGCGGAATACGCAGGTACCGCCCCACCCAGTGCGTCCAGATTTCCGCATCGGCGATGATCACGTCCGGCGCGAAATCACGCAGCAAGCCTTCGATCATCTTGAAGGTCGAACCCCGCCAGCAGAGATCCTGCATCACCGGCAGCGTCCGGCGGATCGTCAGCCAATCCGACCGCGTCCCGTCCGCGCGATAGTGATACCCCAACGCCGGAATCGCGACTGTCGGATGTTCCTGATGCAGCGCTTTGTAGGCGTCGCCGCCCGCGAACACGAGCACATCGTGCTTCTCGCGCAGTGCCGGCAAAACCGCCATGCTGCGGGTCGCGTGACCCTGACCATACCCATGCACGCCGTAAGCGATACGCATACCGCCTCCCATCTGCCGCGTAGTACACGAAATCACGCGTCCGCATACAAGGACTTTTCTGTTAATTGTTCGTTATGATCGCGTTGAGATTCGCACGCGCGGGCGATCAGACAAACTGATACAATCCGTGCGTGTACCACAGACGATATGGCGAGAATGGACCGACCGTCATCCTCCTGCATGGCGGACCAGCCGTTCCGGGATTCATGGCCCCGGTCGGACGACGCCTCGGTCGCGACTTCCGCGTGCTGGAACCATGGCAACGCGATCGCGATCCCGAGCGGCTGACTGTCGCACGGCACGTGACGGATCTGCGGGATTTCATCACTGAACACGCCACCGACGCAAAACCCGCCTTGGTCGGATCATCGTGGGGTGCCATGCTCGCCCTCGCCCACGCCGCCGAACACCCCGACAACGTCGGCCCCATCGTCATGATCGGCAGCGGCACCTTCGACCGCGCCTCCCGCAAACGCATGCATGAACTCATCGAAGAGCGCATGACCCCCGACATCAAAGCCGAGGTCGCCCACATCAAACGCGACGTCGCCGACCCCGACGAACGACTTCAGCAAACAGGCCAAGCCATCCTCCCCATCTACGCCCACGACCCGGTCACCACCGACCTCGAAATCGACCACGCCGACGCCAAAGCCCACCTCGAAACATGGTCCGACATGATCCGCCTGCAGGAGAGCGGCACCTACCCCGCCGCCTTCACCGCCATCACATCGCCCGTCCTCATGCTCCACGGCGACGTCGACCCGCACCCCGGTTCCATGATCCGCGACACCCTCCTGCCCGTCATCCCCCATCTCGAATACCACGAATTCCCCAACTGCGGCCACTACCCATGGATCGAGCGTGTTGCCTCGGACGCATTCTATGAGTTGCTGATTAATTGGCTGAACAATCAGTTGTGTTGATCACTGCCTGAATTGGCGGTGTCATCGTTGACAACATACCAAGCCCCCCCCGACGACTGTTCCATCACGATGCGGAGATCATCGCGCTTGCGCAGCTCGCTGTTGGCATCGTTGATCCTCAGTACCACCCGCCGGTCCCAGTCGATGTCCAGCTTCGCAAGGTCCATCTCAAACCGCTTCGCCCCCTCGACGCGAATCACGATCCGATTCGGCGGTTCAAACTGACCCGTCACCCATGCTCCAGGCTGCCCCTCCGCAATCGCCACCACCTGAACCCACTTCTCCTTTCCCTCCTCCATCGCTTCCGCAAGCGTCGCCGCCGTCTCGCCATCAAACGTGACCGAAACGGCATCTTCGGCATCGGTCTCGGATGATGTCTCGACAGGTGGAACTGGCGCTGGCTTGGATGGTGGTGCTTCCTTGCGACAGCCGCCAACCAGCGTCATCACGATCAGGGTCAGTAACAACAACCGACATGAATCATTCATCATGAGCACACCTTCGCAGGCCCTTCGTCCTACAATCGCCTACGTTGCCACGGGACGCCTCCTGTTGTACCGTCACGACACATCACAGGTTGCCCCAGCAAGGAAATCATCCACGATGGCCATCATCCGATCCACCACGATTCTCTCCGTCCGACACGGCGACCATGTCGCCATCGGCGGCGACGGGCAGGTCAGCCTCGGCCAAACCGTCGTCAAGAGCGACGCCGACAAGCTTCGATCCCTGCAGGACGGCACCGTCTGGTGCGGATTCGCCGGATCAGCCGCCGACGCCTTCGCCCTGCTCGAACGCTTCAGCGCCAAGCTGTCGGCCAACAAGAGCAACGTCCGACGCGCCGCCATCGAACTCGCCAAAGAATGGCGATCCGACAAGGTGCTCCGCCGACTCGAATCGCTGCTCGTCGTGGCCAGCGTCGACGCGTCCCTGATGATCAGCGGTTCGGGCGATGTGATCGAACCCACCGACGGCATCATCGGCATCGGATCGGGCGGCAATTACGCCGTCGCCGCCGCCCGCGCCCTCATGGACAACACCGACCTCTCCGCAGCCGACGTCGTCGAAAAAGCACTGCACATCGCAGCCGACATCTGCGTCTACACGAATCACAGCATCAAAGTCGAAACGATCGAATAAGCACCCATGAACGCCCTGACTCCAAAAGCCATTGTCGCCGCACTGAATCGCTACATCGTCGGACAGGATGACGCCAAACGCGCCGTCGCCATCGCCATCCGCAACCGCTGGCGTCGCCAGCAGTTACCCGACGGCATACGCGACGAGGTCGGCCCCAAAAACATCCTCATGATGGGCCCCACCGGCGTCGGAAAAACCGAAATTGCCCGCCGACTCGCAAGCCTCGTCGGTGCCCCCTTCGTCAAGGTCGAAGCCACCAAGTACACCGAGGTCGGCTACCACGGTCGCGACGTCGAGAGCATGGTCCGCGACCTGCTCGACCGCGCCATCGACATGGTCCGCGCGGAGCAGACCGAAGTCGTTCGCACCGAAGGCGAACGACGTACCGAAGAATCCCTGCTCGATCTGCTGATGCCGCCCGTCGACATGCCCGGCGAACAGGACGCAGACGCCGCCGATCGCCGCCAGCGCAGTCGCGAAAAAATGCGTAAGCGCCTGCAGGAAGGCGAACTCGAAGACACCAGCGTCGAAATATCGGTCAAACAAAAGGTTATGCCACAAGGCGTCTTCGCGGCCGGCGTCGACTCGCTCGATCCCGACATGCAGGGCTTCCTCGAAAAGCTGATGCCGTCCCAGAGCAAACGCCGCCGAGTCCCGCTCCGCGAAGCCCGAAAGGTCATCTTCGACCAACACTGCGAAGGCCTGATCGACGAGGAAAAGGTCATCGAGATGGCCATCCAGCGGACCGAAAACAGCGGTTTGATCTTCGTGGACGAGATCGACAAGCTGTGCAGCTCCGACCGTCAGGGCGGCCCGGATGTATCGCGTCAGGGTGTGCAACGGGATCTGCTGCCGATCGTCGAAGGGTCGCAAGTGTCTTGCCGACAAGGGCTTGTGCGAACAGACCACATCCTGTTCATCGCGGCTGGCGCCTTTCACGGCACCAGTCCGTCCGACCTGATGCCCGAATTGCAAGGCCGCTTCCCGATCCGCGTCGAACTGACCGACCTGACGCGCGACGATTTCCTGCGGATCCTCACCGAGCCGGAGAACGCCCTGACCAAGCAGCAGATCGCCCTGATGGCCACCGAGGGCGTCAAGCTGGACTTTACGGCCGACTCGGTCGAAGCCATGGCGGAATTGGCGGCGACGGTAAACAACACGACGCAGAACATCGGTGCCCGCCGCCTGCACACGATCATGGAAAAGGTGATGGACGACCTGTCGTTCGAAGCCGACGAGAAAAGCGGCGACGCGGTCAACGTCGACCGCGCCTACGTCATGGATCGCCTGAAGGACGTCGCCGCCGATGAGGATCTGTCGCGGTTCATCTTGTGATCAGACCGGCCACGGGAACGTAAACCCATATTCTGCAAATATTTGCAGAAAGAATGGGCGACTCCCGCATGCTTGTCGTTCGAGGGTCTGGCGTCGGTGGGCGACTTCGGTTAGGCTCTTCGCTCTTGTGCCTGCGGCGGGAGGTCGCGGGGTAATTCGGTTGTGAATTGGTCCTTTTGTACGAAAGAAGTTGATCGCACGTGATTAAGGTTCGGCCCCGAGGAAACGAATCCATTCAGCAGATGCTCAAACGGTTCAAGCGCCTGTGCATGCGTGAGGGATTGACCCGCGACATCAAGCGCACCAGCTACTACGAGAAGCCATCCGAGCGTCGCCGCCGCAAGTCCCGCAAGAGCGTCCGCCGCCCGGTCTGACGTTTTCGCCCTTTACGCGACACTGATCGCCGCGTCCTCGACCCCTCGTCGATCGCGCGGTTTCTTTATGCGCCGACTTGCCGGCCGACATTTGTCGCAACAATTCACCATTCCAAAGTCTGCTATACTGTTTCCCCAAGTCGAGCATCTCACAAACGTGAACCGGAGATGGACAGATGGGGCAACGGGCCAACTTTGTGATTCGCCAGAACGGCGCCGACCATCTCTACTTTCACAACCGGTGTGCAAACTACATCGAATGGGAGTTGTTCTGGGGCCCGGAGGATGCGATCCCAGTTGTCAGCCAGTGCGATCGCGATGAATACCTAATGGACGAATTGTGGTGCGAAGGTGGCGCGATCATCGATCTCGATGAGAAGCGAGTCGCTATCTTCGGGATGGAGGACTTTGGCTGCGAAGTAGACTATCGCCGTGCCGTGCTTGATGCCATGAGGCATCAATGGCCTGGATGGAGCATCCGCGTTGCCCATGAAGGCGTTGTTGAACTGGCTGACTTTCTCGGTCTGCCACGATCGACTTGCCTGCGAGATCAAAAGATATCGGGATTCTACTACAACTCATCATTTCCAATGGACAATTACTTGGTCCTCAGCGAGATCACGACGCGGAGACAACTTGAGATACGACGTGTTAGCGGAGAGTACCTCTCACTTGGAAAAGGGCCACGCGGACTTAAATCGGCACGACTCGCGGATAGCCATGAAGAGCTGACGTGGACTGGGTGGGGGCCACTGGGCGGTGTACATGTCAACCACCCAACAATGCAGGTTCACCACTGGTGGGCACAGGACACGCCGGACATTGTTCGGCGTTCGACGGCCGCTTGGCAGGGATGGGAATTGACCTGGCTTCAGGACCGATACGAAGAACACATCTCGCTTTGCGAGGGCAGGTGGCAAGTCGTCGGACGCGACAAGGAATTTATCAAGCGCGATCTCATCGAGCGTATCCGGAGCGACGTTGATCGGGTCAGGGAGTACGGGATGTCGTTCATTGACGGGCAGTGGATCGAGGTCAGAACTCAGCAGGAGCCACACTTTGGATATGGGTACGAACCGCTGACCAGCGACGAGAAACGAGCGATCTTCGAGCGACTCATCCAAGACCAACTCATCTCGTAGCCGGTACTTGCCTCAGACCTGGCGCAGGCTGGAGGACAAACTCGGCTACCCGTCGCTGGCGCCGTCGTTGATCTGGATGGAGGCGAGGCCCAGGGAGACGTTGTCGGCGAAGTCGAAGAGCTTGTCCAAGCCGGTGATGAGGAACACGCCCCACACGTGGGAGTTGATGCCGCAGAGTTTGAGCTGATGGCCATCGCTGCCGGCGAGCATTTTGCGGAGCTTGAGCAGCTTGGCGATGTTGGACGAATTGAGGTAGTTGACGTTGGCGAAATCGAGCACGACGTGGGCGGTTCCGTCTTTTTCCAACTGATCGACAATGGCATTGAGATCGTCGGAGAGGACAGGGTCGTCCTGCAGTTCGCCCAGAAGGATGTCGTCTGACCAGCTTTGAATTGTCATGATGCGCTCCCAGCAGTGTTCGTCTATGACGACGCTATCAGGGGTTTATGGGGCTGTCAACGCGGGGCGGAACGGCTATCGGGAGCGGACTAGCAGGCGGTCGTCGACCGGGTTGGCCTGCCGAGCGTCGGCGATGTCTTCCAGGAATCGGTGGGCATCGGTGTAGTAGCCGGCGGTGCGTTTCAGACCCGGTACACGGGCGGACCAGTAGTCGTTCAAGCCGATCATCAGCAGTTCGCGGATGTACTTGCTGACGATGCCGGCCAATGCGATCGGCAGGTGTTTCGACTCGCCGCCGGTCATGAACGCGAAGGTGATGGGTCGGTGTTCGTCGGCGCAATGGTACACGCTCTCGCCGTCGGACTCGGACACGATGTCGACGCTGGGCAGATCGAGCGAGAGGCTGATGGCATCGCGGTATTGGGATCGCCCGCCCTGCCGGTCGACACAGAAGCACACATCGTGTCGCGGACATTTCTGTCCAAGCTGGTAGCAGATCTGCAGAACCGTGCCCATCGAGAGTCGCGACTTGTTGCGCGTCTGATCGACGACACGATTGAATTGGCCGGCCAGGATCGGACGCGCGATCATGGCGATGGTTGTGACGTTGTTGCGGGCGAGGTCGTGTCGGACGGCATTGGCTTGGATGGCGATCTGATCGCGCGTGTTTTCAAGGGGCAGTTCGAGATCAAATGTCTCGTACCAGGGGTATTGAGACATTTCGGCGATAAACTCTGGTACAAAGTGACGCAGCATGTCACGCATTGTTGAAATCGGCACGCCGAAGACGTGCATCATGGTCAGGGCGGTGCGTTCCAGCCACTTGAGTCCGTCGGTACGCTTGTAAAGCTGCTTGCTGTCGAAGACGCGGAGGCGCCGGTCGTGCTGTGAGGCGGATCGGGTAACGGACTGGGTGAGCAGGGACCAGAGATCGACGTCGGGGGACGGGACATCGAATGCGGCGCCGGTGATGACGAGCGGCCCGAGCGTGGGTCCGTATCCCGCTTCGTCGACGCCGCAGAGGAGTGTGTTGGCCATGGTTTGCGTGCTCGCGAGGTCTTCGTCCGATAAGCTTCTCGGCGAGTGTACTCGGTCGGCGTTCGGTCGGAAACGGAGTGCGTGGAGGCGTCGGAATTGACCGGAAGCGTGAGGTTGGTGACACTGTTGCGAGTCGCGCTCGTAGCTCAGTCGGATAGAGCATCGGTTTCCTAAACCGGAGGTCGCAGGTTCGAATCCTGCCGGGCGCATTGGTGGCGGATCGGGGTTGTATCGGTTGGGCAACCGGGGTGGACCGGACCGGGCAATTCGGGGTGGAATGTCGAAATTGCAGCGTCAATCCAATCACCGTTCGGGGTGTTGATCAATTGATCGTTATCGGGCTGCCAGGGGGTATTCACAGGTCAAAAATTGACCGTATCGCCTTGCAATTGGTGCTCGACCCAGATACAAACTGAGACAGGAGGAAGCATTCCTGGCTGGTGCTGGCGCGCGGATTTTGTTTGGCGAACGGAGACGTTTGCCTTCGATTCGCGCGTGGTGAAGGGGTGGGCAGGCATTCGCCCCGTGCCAGGATTAAAGGAATCCACCGCCCACGGCCCCCTCGGATTAAGGATGATCGAAAGCTGTGCGTTCGGGTTCCGCCGTCGCGACGTGGCGAGCAGAGTATGGGGTGGCTGCCACACGTGTCGGGTTGGAGTGTCGGGAAAGGAGATTGCGATCAACACATCTGTGACTGGACGTGAGCGCGCCATCTCCGCTTGGACGTGCTGGTGGTTGTTTTTCTGGGGAAATCACTCCTCATGAAGGGATGGATTGTCAAAGCCTCGGGCGTTTGCGGCGCAGCGCAAGTTCGGGGTTTTTGTTTTTGAAGCGTAGCAGGGCGTGTGGTTGCGCCGTTCCTGTAACACGATGGTCGTTGGCTGATGCGCCTTCGATCTGCAGTATTTTTTGAAGGGATTAAGGAGGTCACCTAATGAGGCAAGTTTTGTTTAAGACGGCGTTGATCGGCCCGCTTGTGGCCGCGCTGTTGGTATCACCCACGTTTGGGTTTGACGCTGCACAGGCGAAGTCGAAAGTGCATCGTGCGTCGAACACCACGGCGGGTGCCAGCGGTGATGTGTCGCCCGAAACCTCGAGTTTTGAGGTATCGGACCTGGGCAGGAAGTTTTCTGCTCCATCGGCGGCCGGCGGCGAACCGGAGGTCATTTGGGACAATGGATTCGACGGCCCGTTTGGACCGGCGATTCTCGCGCACGCGTACAGCTCAGCGGATCCTCTTGAGGCGGACTTCATCATTGCAGACGACTATCAGTTGATCGTCGGCTCTGAAATCACGGGATTCGTTGCGGCCCAGTCGTCGTTTGGTGGCGACGGTTCGCTTGACGCCCTAGTGGACACCTACGTGGTGACCTTCTGGGAAGACGCCGGTGGTTCACCGAGCAACACGCGGATCGCCGAGTTCATCGTGACCGACCTAGAGTTCACGGATCAGGGTGGGTTCTTCGACGTCGAGGGCAATTTCCCCGCAGGACAGTCTCACATTGCAAGCGGAAATGTTGAGTGGGTCTCGATCTCAGCCGTGCTGCCGTTCCCGCCACGTGCGGCTACGGTGACGACGACCGATACATTCGGTAGTCCGTTGTTCCAGACAGCATTCGAGCCAGCCATCGCCACGCCATGGAATGACGCGATGGCAGATGATGACGGCAATGATGCCGCGTTCCAGTTGCTCGGTTTTGGTGCCAACGGCGGCCAGACGGTTGTCACGTTTGATTCGGTTGGCAACTCCGCCGGGTGCAGCATTCGCGTCACGCCGACGACGGCCGATTCCGGTTGCGGTGCGGGTGACGCTGGTCCGTGCGAGCGTTCGTTCGGAAATAGCTGCTTCGTGACGGTCGAGGCTGCACCGCTGACGGCGATTGCGGTGCTTGGAATCCGGAATGAGTTGAACAACGTGATCACGGGTGGTTCGTGTGGCGAAGCTATTGAAGAAGCAATTGCCGTCGGGCCTCACCTGATCCTGACCACAAACGACGGGCCACGCCCGGACGTGTGTATTGAACAGGTCAGTGGCGTGGTAACGCAGCTTGGAACTCTTGGTTCCGACTGTCGCGTAGAGGCATGCGGCTACGAGCTTGGTATCGGTCCGGCAGAGGTGCTTCCAAGCATCGCCGGTAACGATAATGGCGGAATTGGTGATCGCCTCACGACGAGCAAGACTTGCGACGATGGCGCGGGTGGTACGACGCAGCAGCTTGATCTGGCAGCCGGTGCCCTGGACATCCCGGGCCTGCCATCGAGCGATGCGATTTCGGCGACGCTCCGCATGTCTGGTGTTGCCCGCGACTTTGCAACCGAAGATTCGGACACCCGGATTGCCCGTCTTGCAGACGTCGTTTTCGGCGATTGCAGTGGTGACTTCTCACGACCGGGCGGTGCGGACGGTGTGTTCGCGCCAGACGGTGTGGTCGATGCCAACGACACTGCTCAATTCGCGTTCTGTCAGGCGAATCCTGGCACGGGCGACTGTAGTCGGTTTGACTTCGACGGCAATGGGTCGATCGATGGCAACATCGACGGTGATCCTGAGGCTGGTCAGGTGCTGGATGACGCGGCGACCCTTCGCTGCCTGGAAGCCTCTGGCAATTCAGCCGACTGCTGCCCGAGCAATACATCACTTCCGCAGAACGCGTCGACCCCGACCAATACGGCGATCACGCGGCTGCACCTTCGCTCTTGTGAGTATCTTGAGGTGACACGTGCGGGCCAGATCTGGCCTGAGAACTGGCTGGTCGATGTTTACCTGTCGGGGCTTGCTCCGCAGATCGGCGGTTCCGGTGGTGGCACCTGCATCGATGACGCAGACGTCGAGGACAACGATGTCATCGACAACGCTGCCGACATTGGTCTGGTCAGCTCCGAAGACGCCTTGACGGTCGCCGGTACGATCGGCAATTCGGCGACATGCGATGATGGCATCGGTTTTGGCGGAGACAACGACGGTGATCTCTACCGCTTCAGTCTCGGCTTCTCTGAGACCGTGAACATCTCCGTCGGTGATCCAGGCGACTGCTCGGGCGGTTCGACCGCGGCGATCACATCGGTTTGGTTGTTCAACGAGTCCGGTGTTCTGGTTGCAAGTCAGGACAATGGTGCTGCCGGCAGTCCCGCGATCAATGCCAGCCTCGACTCGGGCTTGTACTACGTTCTGGTCGCTGGTGGTGGTCTCGTGGCAGAGCCTGTCGCGACGGCTGTGGCGTGCAGCATTGGTGCGGGTCTTGGCCCAGAGCTGTTTGATCCGAATTCAGGCCTTCCGCTGGACATCACGGGTGACTATGAGCTGAGCCTGTCGGTTGCTCCTCGTTCGACGATCAATGTGACGCAGGAAACGGCTGACGCCGGTCAGTTTGACTCGACCCTTCTCGTTCAGCCGCTCATCACGCTTCAGCGCATCGGCGATCCGTTCCAGTCGGTTCTGATCGACACGGGTGAGCTTGGCGAGGATGCGACAGTCCTGACCGCCACGGACGTTCCGTACGTCAATTCGCTCAGTCCTGAATTGGCCGACGTGCTGGTACCTGAGGATGACAACTTCATTCCGGGTGTTCGTGACAACGGCGGCAGCCAGTCGGTTGAACCGTTCTCGCTTTCGGGCACGGGTTACAGCCAGCAGCTCGAGCCTCCGACACGCCGCAAGTGTGGCGATGTCGAATTTGGTTGTGCGTATGCACAGCTTCCGCTCGGCGATGCCAGAAACGGTGTTCTTGGTGTGTTCGCCAACTTTATCGTGGGCGACGATTTCATGGCCGACTTCACGATCGCCGACAATTTCGTTCTCGACGAGGACGGCATGGTATCGTCGGTTTCGTTCTGGGTACTCGATGACGACAATGATGGTGGCAACGACGTCGTCGCCAACGGTACGGTCTTTCGCTTGCGATTTCTCGGCGATACAGCGCTCGCCGGTGCCTGCGACGGCCCGGATGAGAGCAATGTCCTGTCCGAGGGCGTTGATGGTCAGCCGATCGTTCGTGCCGGACAGAGTGCCATCTGGGACGAAGACGGTGACGGCGACGATGACGTTAGCCGCGTGACGCTGAACCTGGCTGAGCCGTTTATGGCCACGGCAGGCACGACCTATTGGGTCGAGTTGCAGTGGGACGGTGAGGCTTCGGATCTGTTCGTGAGCGGTGCTCCGATCTTCATCTTCTCGAACGAGGGCGATGGCACGTACTTCCAGGACATCGATCCGGCGGCCGAGGCCGTCGGTGCCGGCTGTCCGGATGCCGACCTGATCGGTAATGGTTACGACTGCATCCCGACCGAGGATGATCCTGCGACGATGGATTGCAATGAAGCGGATCCGAGCGGCGACCTCGAACCTTCGCCGCTGCTGGCGGACAAGGGCGAGGAAGTCGAGCCCACCGACATCGCGCTGTGCATCAGCCTTGAGCGTGCTGAAGCTCAGACGAAGGATCTGCCGTTTGACGTCGCCTGTGGTTCATGGCGTGAGCAGAACGGTGCGATCATCTGGAATCAGCCATTCGGTCTCCAGGAAGGCGGCACGATCGGCCTCTTCTCGGACATCGACTTTGGTGCCGACGGCGTTGGCATCCAAGTGGCTGACGACTTCACGCCGCGTAGCGACGTGGAGATCACGGGCATTCGCTGGTCGGGCGGTTACAACGTGAACGTTCCAACCCAGCCGGATGACTTCCGCGTTGAGTTCTACTCCGACACGGGTGATGGTATTCCGGGCAGCGTCATTCGCATTTTCCCGGCTGCTGCGCCTGAGTTGATCGTGGTACCGGGTGAGCTTTCGGGCGATCCTGGCCGACAGGTCTTCGACTACTTCTTCAAGTTGCCGCTGACCCAGGCGGTTCAGGCGAACGAAACACTCTGGCTGTCGATCGTGAACGACACGACCGGCGCCGGCTACACCTGGTTCTGGGCGGTTGCCGACGGTGCCGACACCAATGGTGTTGCCGCTTCGCGTAACATCGAAGGCGGTGCGGGCGCTTGGAACGAGTTGCCGGCAGAGGTTGATGACGATCCGACGGATCTCGCGTTTGACGTTCTCGTCGACGGTGCGAACCGCATCATCGCCGGTGATGCCGTCGACAGCGGTCAGCTTGGTACGGTTGGAAGTGGTCTTGGCTACCGCTTCGATACCGAGTTCTGCTACATCAACGGTCTGCAGGGCAAGAACCTCAGCGAAAGCACGGGCAATCGCTGGAACAAGGTTCGCGCTCCGTGGAAGTTCTTCAACGAGTTCGCCGGTGAAGGTGCTCTGCCTGTCGCAGAGGCCGGTGACCTGATCGAGGATGCTGGCATCTCGTCGTCCGAGCTGTCTGCTCTGACGCGGAATGTCCCGGGTGAGGCGCTCGTCGAGGCGACGTTCGCCGGTCTGGCTGCCTATGATGCCGGTCTGTCGACCAACGCCATTCAACTTGGTGGCTCGGTGGATCGCGTCTGCAACGGTGCGTTGGTCGACGAAGTCGATCCGAACGTCGCGCTGAACGATCGTCTTCCGGTCAAGGGTATCCTCTGGGATGACGGCACGACGACGTTCATTGCTGGTGGCGGCGGTCCGCCACCTCTGGGCATCCAGATTCTGCACGCCAACGGCCTGCCGGGTGAGACTCGTCCGTTCAGTGGTTACATTGATCCGCGTGAGGATGTCGATTTCGCTACGCAGGCTCCGACGGGTATCATGTCGGCGGAGATCGTCTTCAGCACGTCGCCGTTCGGTGATGCCGGCGGTAGCGCTGTTACGACGGCCAACTTCACGATCCGTGAAACAGGTGGTGGTACGCCGCCGACGATCACGGGTGTGAACTGCTCCGGCAGCACGTGCACGGTCGAATGGGACCGTCCGATCACGCTCCAGGAATGGACGACGATCGAGGCGTCAGTGTTCGATTCAGCCGGTACGGCAATTGAGTCCTTCGGCGATATGGGTGACATGGACGAGCCGGATCGTATCGACTTGGCTGCGTTGCCTTGCGACGTCGATCAGGGTGGTAGCTGTACACCGCTTGACTTGTTCTCGTTCCGTCAGTTCGTGCTCAACATGAATCAGCAGCCGGCAAACGGTACACGTGCAGATCTGTTGAACATGGACCGTGATCCGAACGGCGACGTTGGTCCGCTCGACCTGTTCCGCCTGCGTCAGTTGATCAACGGTGTGGCCACCACCCAGTCGTGGGGTCTGCCACCCAAGTCGTTGAACAACCCGCGTCCGTAGTTTCGGGCACGGTCGTCTGACTTAACCAATTGTCCCCCGCCGGTGGGTTGCCATCGGCGGGGGTTTTTCATGCGCCCACATCGGCGGCGTTGCCTGAGTCTGGTGCATGCGGTACAAGCAAGGGAAGAATCGCACACCGATAGTGCCAGCGCAACAGGGAGCACGATCATGACCGAGAACGCATCCAAGACCCGCGAGAAACGCATCCTCATCGTCGACGACAACCTGCCGAATCTCGAACTGCTCGAGGTCTACCTCGAAAGCGTCGACAACGTCGCGATTCGAACGGCCACCGACGGCATCGAAGCGATCGCCAAGATCGAGGAGGAGTCACCGGACCTAGTGCTTCTGGACATCATGATGCCGCGGATGAGCGGGTTCGAGGTGTGCAAGCAGATCAAGAGCAATCCGAAGACGCGCGACATTCTGGTGGTGATGGTGACGGCGCTGAACGAGACGGGCGACATCGAGCGGGCGACCGAGTGCGGGGCCGACGATTACCTGTCCAAGCCGATCGACCGCGGCGCGCTGGTCAACCTTGTGACCACGCTGCTCAACGATCGCGGCAGCTAACGCGGTGACGCGGGCGGACCGTCTCACCGACCAATGAGCAGCACTTCTCTTGACGTCCGGTTGGTTGAGAGCGCGTACTGATAGGCGTCATAACGAATCACGTCGACCGTCTGTTTAACCCGCTTGAGCATGGCCACCAATTCATCAATCGACGGCGTCCCGTCGCTGCGGTAGGAGACGACCAGTGTCGCGTCGGCGAAGTGCTCGAACAATTCGCAAAAAGCGTCGTGGATGGTGGCGGGGTTGGTCCATGGGTTCGGCGTGCGGATGAGCCGCCGATGTTTGCTGGACATGTCGATGCGCTGACGCCAGTTGGGGTAGTCGGCGATGCCTTCGAGAAAGTGATAGAAATCGCGGTAGTCGACGCCCTGCCCCTTGCCGTTGATGTAGGGCGGGTCGATGTAGACGAGGTCGAAGGCTGGCTCGATGGACATCGCGTCGCCGCATCGGGCGACGCAATTCTGACCATTGTCGAAGATGGCGGCGTTGGCTTCGGTGGCGAGTCGCGTGAAGTGCACGTCGAAGGGTGTGTCCCAAGTGGCTTTGTTGCCAAAGGAGCGTTCGACGTCGGCGGAGCGCATGTAGAGATTGCGGCGGTGGAAGAGGTTGTAGGGTCGCTTGGCGATCGCAGCCTGGAAGAGGGCATGGTGGGCGATGGCGGATTCGTGGGGGTCGGATAGCTGGCGGATGGCGTGAATGGCCGCGTCGAGCCATCGGTTTTCGTCGTCCGTGAAGTAGATGCCCGAGAAGTGCTGTTCGATCAGGCGTTCATGGTTGCCCGACTGATCGGGTTGGGCGACGGCGTTGATGGTGTCGTCGGCCAGCCGGACGGAACGATTCTCGACCAGTGCGGTGGCGATCAGGTGATTGAACCTGAGCAGGTCGTTGCAGGTGACCTGTCGGCCACGCCGCTTGAGTTCGTATCCGACCGAGGCCGTCCCGCTGAAGGCATCGAGGATGGCGTGACAGTCGAGGTGGTCGATGCAGTCAGCGATCCACGTGGCCAATTTGCGTTTGCTGCCCTGATAGCGGGTTTTGGGCATTTGCGGGTTGGCGAACAAATCCGGCTGCACGTCGATGGTCTCCTGTGGTGATGCAGACAGGCTATGGGTTGGCGTGTCGGCGGGCAATGGTATGGTGGTTGGATGGAGAAGGCGCGACTGATCGCGAGTGACTGCCTGCCGACGCTGTCGGGCGATCGGGTGAGGCTTCGATGGCTTGAGGATCGCGATGCGTCGGCGTTGTTTGACGTGTTCTCCGACGAGCGGGTCATGCGTTACTGGAGCGGGGCTGCGTGGACGGAAGCCTCGCAGGCGACCGACCTGATCGCGAGCATCCGCGATTATTTTGACAAGCAGACGCTGTTCCAATGGGGGATCGCACGGGCTTCGGACGACGTTGTAATCGGCACGTGCACGCTGGCGTGGATCGACGCGTCGAATCGCCGCTGCGAGATCGGGTTTGCACTGCGGAGCGACCATTGGGGGCAGGGACTGGTGTCCGAGGCGACGCGGCTGCTGTTGGTATTTGCGTTCGAGTCGCTCAACATGCACCGCATTGAAGCGGACGTCGATCCGCGGAACGAAGCCTCGATTCGGTTGCTGTCAAAGCTTGGGTTTCAGCGGGAGGGGTACCTGCGGGAGCGATGGCTTGTGGGCAGCGAAGCGTGCGACACGGTCTTTTTCGGACTTCTGCGGTCGGAGTGGCATTCGCAGCCATGACAACGGGCCAACGCCCGCGAATTGGCTCGTGAGGCCTGTTGATTTTGTCGGCGGGTCGGTAGAAGATACGTGGCTCGCCCGGACGGGCGACATGCCGACGTAGCTCAATGGTAGAGCACAGCTTTCGTAAAGCTGAGGTTGTGGGTTCAATTCCCACCGTCGGCTGTCAGCAGGAATTGGTCCACGTATCGCGGTTGGCCGGTCCTGTCATGTTCATTCGATCACACAATCCTAAAATATTGTCGTATGCAACGGGCGGTGATGTTTCGTCCGCTGTTGGTGACCTGATGCACGACATGAGGAAGAGCAACACATGGACCTGAATCGACTGACACAGAAATCTCAGCAGGCGTTGAGCGACGCCCAGAATCTGGCGGTATCGGCCGGTCATACGCAGGTGGACGGCGAGCATCTGCTGCTTGCGTTGGTGCAGCAGGAGGAGGGGCTGGTGCCGCGACTGCTGCGGCGAATGGATGTGCCAGTGGCGTTGTTGGCGGGGCGACTCGAGGATGAGTTGTCGCGGATACCGCGCGTCTCGGGGCCTGGGTCCGAGCCAGGCAAGATCTACGTGTCGCAGCGACTGAACGAACTTTTGGTCAAAGCCGAGAAGCACGCCAAGCGGTTGAAGGACGAGTATGTTTCGGTCGAGCATCTGCTGATGGCGTTCATCGAGGAGGATGCGAATACGGCGGCGGGTCGGGTGCTGCAGGAGCGGGGTGTCACGGCGGACGCGTTTCTGCAGGCGTTGACGGCGGTGCGCGGTAGTCAGCGGGTGCAGAGCGCTGATCCGGAGGCGACGTATGAAGCGCTCGATCGCTATGGTCAGGACCTGGTGGCGTTGTCGCGGGCGGGCAAGCTCGAGCCGGTGATCGGTCGTGATGAGGAGATTCGCCGCGTCATCCGCATTCTGAGTCGCAAGACGAAGAACAACCCGGTGCTGATCGGCGAACCGGGCGTCGGCAAGACCGCAATCGCGGAAGGAATGGCGCATCGCATCGTGCGTGGTGACGTGCCGGAGGGGCTGAAGGACAAATCCATTTTCGCGCTCGATATGGGATCGTTGCTGGCGGGTGCGAAGTATCGCGGTGAGTTTGAGGAGCGTCTGAAAGCCGTTCTGAATGAGGTGAAGCAATCGGAAGGCCGCATCATTCTGTTCATCGACGAGTTGCACACGATCGTCGGAGCGGGCAAGACCGACGGCGCGATGGATGCGGGGAATATGCTCAAGCCAATGCTGGCCCGCGGGGAGTTGCATTGCATCGGGGCAACGACGCTCGACGAGTACCGCAAGTACATCGAGAAGGACGCCGCCCTGGAGCGACGTTTTCAACCGGTGCAAGTCGATCCGCCAAGCGTCGAGGACACGGTGTCCATCCTGCGAGGCCTGCGCGAACGGTTCGAGATTCACCATGGCGTCAAGATTCAGGACAACGCGCTCGTCGCCGCCGCGGTCCTGTCGCATCGCTACATCACCGACCGATTCCTTCCGGACAAAGCCATCGACCTTGTCGACGAAGCCTGCGCGATGATCCGCACGGAGATCGATTCGATGCCGGCTGAATTGGATGCCGCGTCGCGACGCGTGATGCAACTCGAAATCGAGGAGGCCGCCCTCAGGAAGGAGAAGGACTCAGCCAGCAAGGAGCGTCTCAAGACGATCCAGAAGGAACTGCAGGAGAAGCGCGGGGAGGCTGAGTCACTGAGGGCGCAGTATGAAGCCGAGAAGGGATCGATTCAGAAGGTGCAGGAGCTTCGTGAGCAGATCGAACAATTGCATCGCGACATCGAACGGGCGGAGCGCAGTTACGATCTCGATAAGGCGGCAGAGTTGAGGCATGGTCGGCTGCCCGAAATGCAGCAGCGTCTGCGGGCGGAGGAAGCGAATCTTCTGCTCAAGCAGGGTGAAGACGCCCTGCTGCGCGAGGAAGTCACCGAGGAGGAGATCGCCGGAATCGTCAGTCGCTGGACGGGCATTCCGGTCACGCGACTCGTCGAAGGCGAACGCGAGAAACTGTTGCGATTGGACGAGATTCTGCATGAGCGTGTCGTGGGGCAGGATGAAGCCGTCAGACTCGTGGCGGATGCGGTGATTCGTGCGCGATCGGGCATCAAGGATCCGCGACGACCGATCGGATCGTTCGTGTTCCTTGGTCCGACCGGTGTTGGCAAGACGGAGTTGGCCAAGACGCTGGCGGCTGCGCTGTTCGACACCGAGGAGAACATGGTCCGCATCGACATGTCGGAATACATGGAGAAGCACGCCGTCGCGCGTTTGATCGGAGCGCCGCCGGGGTATGTCGGTTACGAGGAAGGCGGACAACTCACCGAAGCCGTCCGTCGCAAGCCCTACTCGGTGATCCTCTTCGATGAGATCGAGAAGGCCCATCACGACGTGTTCAACGTGCTGCTGCAGATTCTCGATGACGGGCGGGCGACCGATGCGCAGGGCCGGACGGTCGATTTCAAGAACACCGTGATCATCATGACGAGCAACATCGGAGCGCACCATCTGCTGGAAGGCATCACGGCCGACGGCGACATCACCGATTCCGCGCGGTCAGCCGTCATGGGTGAAATGCGTCAGCACTTTCGACCGGAGTTTCTAAACCGCATCGACGACGTGGTGCTGTTCAAGCCGTTGCAGCGTGGTGAGATCAAACGGATCGTCGAATTGCTGACGAATGAACTGCGGGAACGCCTGTCCGACCGGCGGATCGGTCTGGAGATCAGTGACGAGGCAGCCAACTTCATCGCAGACTCGGGCTACGATCCGGTTTACGGCGCGCGGCCTCTCAAACGGTTCCTGCAACGCGAACTCGAGACGCGCATCGGGCGGGAACTGATCCGTGGTGACATCGCCGAAGGTGCATCGGTGCGGGTCGGGTTGAAGGATGGCACGCTTGTTGTCGAGCCGGGCTCGGACGACTGAATCTGCGTCAATGATCCTTCCGGTCCATGATGCTCTGAAATGCGCGGTCGAGACGTGATTTGCACATGTTCCGATAATGGCCGACGTAACCGCTGATGTGAGAATTCCTGATCACGTGACTTGGCTGAGACCCGTGTATCCGTTGATGAGCGTCTGGTTATCGACCCAACGTCCGATAGCCCTTCACCTCTGTCGTCAATCCACATGGTCCAAACTCAATTGGGTTTGCGAATCGTACGATGAACCGATGTCGGTTTGTGCGCTGGAGGTGTCTGCGTGCTTGAAGCCATCGGATCCGGATTTCCCGCCAGCCAGGCGGCCAACGCCGTCATCTCGTCACTGTCGCGTGGCGAGCGTGGTCGGGGTGCAGCGGCCACTCGCGCGCCGGAATCGCCCAGTCCGACGCAGTCACTCGGTGGCAAGAGCGAGCTGACCGAGGAGGAACTTCGGGAGGTCGACCGTCTCAAGAAGCGTGACGCCGAAGTCCGACGACACGAACAGGCCCACAAAGCCGCAGCGGGGCGCTACGCCACCGGCGGTCCGACCTACGAGTATGAAAAAGGCCCGGATGGCAGGCAATATGCCGTTGGCGGCGAGGTGCAGATCGATGTTTCGCCGGTAGAGGGCGACCCGCAAGCAACAATTCAAAAAATGCAGCAGGTTCGCAGGGCTGCACTCGCCCCTGCAGAACCATCCGCACAGGACCGAAAAGTCGCCGCCGAAGCAGCTCGCCTCGAAGCCCAAGCACGCGCAGAACTCTCCCAGGGCGACGCTGACGAGCAGAGCGGCTCATCATCAACCATACGTACGAAGTCGGGCTCAACGTCCACGACGAACGCTGGTGGTCGCTCCGACGTCGCGAGTGCGTACGCCTCGCAGGAACCGTTCATCCCGGCGGGTCGGTTCATCGACGTGGCGGCCTGATATCGCTCACAATTGAGTGCACGCCATCGCTCTTCGTCCACTGCAGAATGAACGAATTCTGAAGCACTATCGGACATAATCGGACGCAAATCTCTTGTGCGAATCGCACGCACTTCGGGTATACTCGCGGCTTGAGAATTCGTGGCGCTGATGCTCTGCGCCGTACCCAGTGCCTTTGGCGAGTCGGCACTCAGGTTGATACACACCTTGTGAAAGGAGTACCCATGTTGTTTCATCATTGTCTCCGACGGGTGACGTTGATTGCGGTGTTTTCCGTCGCCGGCGTCGCACTCGCGGGTGATGACGCGTATTACACTGTGACGTCGGATTGGGACGAAGCCACGCGAGGTCCGTTGCCGCGTTGGCGTGACGGCGGTCGTCCGGACTTTGTGAATGAGACATTGTTCCCATACATCGTGCCGACTGCTTCAGACGAGCCGACGAGTGGGCTGATCACGACTCCGCCGGAATTTGCACCGACGGATGGCGTGCTCTACCGGTACAGTTCCGGTGCGTGGCCGGTTGTGGTTCGCGATCTTGTCGTGTCGTTGACCGCAGATCCGACGGACGACGAAATCGCGTACGTGGTGGTATCGGACACGAATCAGCGCAACATTGCGACCACGCAGTTTTCGGCTGGTGGTGCGGACATGAGCAAGGTCGTGTTCATCATCGCACCGAATGATTCGATCTGGATGCGTGACTATGGGCCTCACTTCATTTTCCAGGGTGAGAATCTCGCCATTGTCGACAGCCACTATTACCCGGGTCGCTCACGGGACAACTTCCTGCCGACCCTGCTTGGTGACGACTTCTTCGAAATCCCAACGTTCGACATTGGCCTTTACTACTCGGGTGGTAACTATCAGGCCGACACGAATCGCAATGGTTACATCACGTCGCTGATCAATTTTGACAATCCTGGGTTCGGCGAGGATTTCGTGGCTGAGTTGTATGACAAGTATCAGGGTGTGGACAACCTGACGATCTTTCCGGCGTTGCCCGGTTCGGTCGACGGCACGGGTCACATTGACATGTGGTTCTACCTGATCGATGACACGACGGCCATCATCTCGGAGTTCATTCCGGGATCGAACCCGACTGCGATCACGATTACGAACAACGCGGCCGATTTCATGGAAGACGTGATGGGCTTCGATGTCTTCCGCGTGCCGGACAGCAATGGCTTCCACCCGCAGGGCGGCGGCTTCGACGCGCACTACACATACACCAATGCGTTCCGCGTGAACGACCGCATCTTCATTCCGACGTACGGTCAGGGCAGTGCTGTGCACAATCAGCGTGATGCTCAGGCGCTCGCCACGTGGGAGTTGGCGGCAGGCCCGTCGATTGAGATCGTTCCAATCAACTGTTATGACATCATTCCGGCGGCTGGTGCGATCCACTGCATCGTCAAGCAGGTGCCGCGCTATTCCAATCCGAATCCGGCTGCCCGCGTCCTGACCCCGGACGGTGGCAACGTTGTGGTCGGCGGTTCAGAGTTCCCATTGAACTGGGCAGCGGATGATGACGTGGCCGTCGACTCGATCGATCTGGCGTATTCGACCGATGGCGGCGATACGTATCAGACGATCGCCAACAACCTGAACGACCTCGGCAGCATTGGCTGGATCGTTCCGTCTATCGGCACGTCGGACGCCAAGATCAAGGTCACGGCCAACGACGAATTCGGCAACTCGGGCGAAGGCGAAAGCGCTGAGTCGTTCAGCATCGTCAACGCCGATCGCACGACGTACGACTTCAGCAACAACGCAGGTGTGGACCGTTTCGCTTATGGATACCAGACCAGCAGTTGGACACTGATTAACGGCCGCCGTCGTCCAACGTCGGTCAATGCCGAAGTCGACACGTTCGACGCGTCCGCATACACGCGTATGGCTTCGAGCAATGCCACGGGTGGCGATACGGACTTCAACCGCTACCGTTCGCGTGTTCCCTCGAATGGTCAGGAATCGACGCACATCTTCGAGTTCACGATTTACGAGGAGCTTGAGGACATTCTCGACATCGAGATTGTTTGGGAGGGCTATGCCGACGACTGCACGCAGGCGGAGATTTACGTCTGGGACAACGTCGAGGAGAACTGGAGCGACACGCGTGGCTTCTTTGGTGACAATCGCCATTTCGACAACCACGCCACCAATCGCGATGAGAATCTCAGCGGCAACATCACCTCTGATTTTGATCGCTATCTCGACGAGAACGGCTTGATCACGATTCTGCACTATGCAGAGCGCAGCCGTTGGCGCACGTTCCATGATTACGTTAGCGTGACAGTCACGCACACGCCCAATGGCGACCTCGACGACAACGGATCATGGGATCTCGATGACGTCGATCTGTACAACGATTGCGTCACCGGTCCGGGTGGCGGCATTCTGCCCGGATGCGACGCCGCCGATACCGATGGCGACTTCGACGTCGACTACGCCGACTTGCAGCGCCTGCAGGATAAGATCGGCGAGTAACGTCTCACACACACAATCGAGTCAGACTCAACGGGGGCTGGTGCATTTTGCATCAGCCTCCTTTTTTTGTCCGGCATGACCCCGTTACTGGTCTTTTGCAGACGCGACGAGTTTGTCGGCCAACCGGGTGGGTTCGGGGACGCGGTATCGCGTGGCGCAGCGAAGAACGATGCGTGTTGCGTCGGTCAGTGTGATGCGATGCCCGACGCTGACGTAAACGGGCTTGACGCCGTCCCGCGTTCGCAGCACCTGGCCGATGACCTGGCCATCATGTTTGAGTGTTGATGTTGAACCGCGGGATCCTGCGGGTTCGCGGTGCTCGCCGATCAGCCGACTCTTGCCGCAGCCGATGCTGGGCTTGTCGATGATGACGCCGATGTGACAAGCCAATCCGAACCGCCTCGGATGGGCAAATCCCTGGCCATCGAACAAGAAGACGTCCGGTTCGTGTTTCAGCTTGCGGATGGCTTTGACGAGTGGCGCGCCTTCGCGAAATGACAGCAGGCCCGGTACGTATGGAAACGTCACCGGTGCTCGGACGACAACGCGTTCGATGTCGCATTGTCGGTCGACATCCCACACGACGGCGCCCGCGATCGCCGTCTTGCGATCGCGCGAAAAGGCGATGTCCATTCCTGCCACACTGCGAACGTCAGGTCTCAGCTTCTCGATCCGCACGCGTGGTGCCAATTCACGCTGAATCTGCATGGCCTGTTTGGGCGAGACACTCCAGCGGTGCGGACAGCGCGGCAGTTTCATGGGTCAGTCCAGGTACCGATGATAGCCCTCGCGATACAGGCGATACACAACCGGGTCGTCGAGCGTGCTCACGTCTGTCTCGACCCTGTCCTGGTCGGCTGGGAACACGAACATTCCCGCCAACACGTCGTCTGTGAGAAAACGATTCCGAACAGCGAGCTGAATGTCGTCCGGCGACCAATCGCGCGTGGCGGCCATCACGAATCCCCACGTCCCAAACGTCGGTACAACGGTGTGATACGCTTTGGCTGCGAACCCGTCGCGACCGTCCATGCCCCATCGGGCGCTCGCGATGGTCACATGAACGCACCAGAACGCTTCGCGACTGCGGAATGGACTGGTCGCCTGCGTGGCGAAGCTGCCACCCGCAGAAAGTCGCCGACCGATCAGGCTGAAGAATGTGCGTGAGTAGAGTTTGCCGAGATGGGGATCGCTAGGGTCGGGCAGGTCCATCAAAACCACGTCGTACAACTGATCGGCCTGCTCGAGATATCTCATGGCATCAGCGTGATGAACGGTGACGCGCTCGTCATGAAAGGCGCGGCCATTCAGATCAGCCAGGAGCGGATTGCCGGTGAACAGGGTCGTCACCGCCGGATCAATGTCCACGACGTCCACGTGCTGAACGCCGTCATGCAGAAGCACCTCGCGCAAAGCCAAGCCATCTCCGCCACCGAGAATCAGAACACGATCGCGCCGCTCCGCCAACGCCATGGCTGGATGCACGAGTGATTCGTGATAACGGTATTCGTCGACCGTGGAAAACTGCAGGTGGCCGTTGAGGTAGAGTCGGATGTCGTCTCGCCATCTCGTCACGACGATGCGTTGATACTGCGAGTCCGCCGCGTGGATGATCTCATCCTGATACAGACGCGCTTCGACGGCGCTGACCAGGCGTGCACTGAATACAAGGCACACGATCAATGCCACGGAAGAGGCGACGGCCACGGTCCCGAGCGATCGCAGATGGTCCCGCACCGCCTGTCGAAATCGCCACATCAGCAGAACCGCGACGGCCACGTTCAGCAGCCCCATGATCGCCCCGGCCTGCATCAACCCGACGTGCGGCAGCAGGACGAACGGAAACAGCAGCGACGCCGCGAGCGCTCCGAGGTAGTCGGCGGCGAAGACGTTGGCCAGCGTGATGCGCAACCCGCCGACGTCTTTGAGAATCCGCACGACAAGCGGAATCTCAAGTCCGACGAGCACGCCGATTGCGAGAACCAGCGACAACAGGATGGGAACGTACGCATCGGTGAGGGCAAAGGCAGCGAATCCCGCGATGGCGCTCAGTCCGCCGACCAGCCCCACAACCGATTCGATGAGGATCAAACGGGCGAGCAACGCGTTCTTGATGAATCGGGACAAATACGACCCGATGCCCATCGCCGTCAGAAACAGGCCGATGACCAGCGAGAACTGCGTGACCGAGTCGCCGATGAGGTAACTGGAAAGCGTGCCGGCGATCAGCTCGTACACCAGCCCGCAGATCGCGATAACGAAGATCGCGATGATTAGAAGCACACCACCGGCGGGATCAATCGCTGCGTCTGATCGATCCGCCTGCGAATCGGTCATGGCCTATTTGATCACCGCCGCGAGCACGATCGCGATGGCAATCAGCGCGGCGCCGATGAGGATGGCCAGCGCCGTGTTCTGGTCCTGCTCGATTTCCTTGCGGATTGAAAACGGCGTCATGCGATCCATGACGATGATGGCCAGTCCGAAGAGAGCGAACCCGACCACAAAGTAGACGACCGTCAACAGCAATTCATGAATGTGCGTGGTCCAGTCCATCGCATCCAACCCTTTCGGCGACCTGCGCCTGTCGTGTCACTTTCCTGATCTGAATCCACCGCCGATGAAGTAGCGCGTGCGATGATGCCCCGTACCCGTCGCACCTCGCGCGGATTCCTCGCGGATACTCACCGGCTGCTTCTCCGGTTGCGGAACGCCGAATCCGGTACGACTTGCCCACACCGAACCGATGAGCGACACACCGAGAACCGCGCCGGCAATGGCCAGTGATCGATTCATCATGCATCACCCCGATCGGCATTTCGTCCACACGGCTGCGTCGCGTCAGTCATCATCGTCGTCCTCCTCGCCCCAGCGCTTCTGCTCGAAACCGGCCCGCGTGACCACGAGGCAAAAGGCAATCGCACCACAACCCGCCAACCCGGCGACATAATACCGCGCCAACTCCACGCCTTCATACAGCGACACCGTGACATCGTGGCCATGATCGGATTCGCCCAATACGAGAAACCGGTACGTACCCGGCTGCTCAACGCGGAAGACCTTGGTTCGACTCCTGCTTCCTTCCGACCAGGATTCGCCGCCTTCCACGCCATGGTAATACGACACCTGCGCGGAGAAATCCAGCAGCGCGCGATCCTGCTCATCGATCAAGGCCAAGTCGAGGTACACCCACGAATTGTTGACGTCAGCGTCGAAGACCGCTTTGCACAGCGTCGGCGCGTTCTGCACGGTGAATGAGTCGGTGACATACTCCTGCTTATAGTGCTGATTCTGAATGAGCATGCGGCCAATGTCGCTCCCGGATTTCATGAACGACATGACCATCAGCGCTCCAAACGCGAGCGTTGCGATCAGCGATGCCACCATCCACGACGACCGAGTCCCACTTGCATCGTAAGGCTGGCACGCACCGACACCCGTCGGAGCCGGCAAGTCGCTTGCTTCCATCTCGAACGCGTCGGCCACCTCCTCACGCGTCAGATACACCGCCTGTGACCATTCCATTTCCGTCTCGGTCCATTCGGCGGACAGCATGTATGGTGGCGAAATGGCGTCCATGTATCCCGTCTTGTCGCCGACCTGTGCGACCCAGGATAGCTCGCCGTCGACCCAGGCGATGTCGTGCTTGCCGTTCTCAAAGACAATCCACTGTTGACCGAGTGCGTTGATCTTGGCCTTTGGAAACCGGCTTCGCGGGTCGATTCCCGGGAATCGCTCGTCCAGCTCCGTCGAGAGCATGAAGTGGCCATTCTCCATGATCAGCCATCGATAACCTTGTTTCCTGCTGTACAGGAGGAACTCATCCGATGGGTAGACGCCCCACGCATCGCGCGAAACGTACCGAACGTGCCCGACGTACCGATAGACATCGTCATCGAATCGGCAGGACTGCCCGAGCGTGAATGGGACACGCGGACCACGCTTGTTCGCCAACGTTCCGAGCAGTGTCGGTTCGTCGCGCGAGACATCCAGCACCGCATCGCAGTGCAGACACCGGGCGCTCTTTGCTTTGTTGCCGCCTTCCATGGTGATGGCGGCTTGGCATTCAGGGCAGGCGACGCGTCGGAGCGTCAGATCCACCACCGCGCCGCAGTAATTGCATTGAAGCGACGTCGCACCATGCGGCGGAACGCCCATCGGCGCCGCACACGACGAGCAGTTGATCGACACCGACCGGTCGGCTGACTTGACCACACGCTCACGCTGCCTGCCACGCCCCTCGCGTTCGGCACGAAGCGCGGTCGCAGCCTCCATCTGGCTGAACTCGTCCTTCTCAAGATCGAGTTTGATGCGTGAGATATTGAATCGCTTGCCGAGAAAGACGCGTGGTGAGCCGTCGAGTTCGTACTCGATCGTCGCGAAGGCATCGTCTTTGCTCAGATCGAGAAACGGCACCTTCTCGCCGGACAACACCGCGAACGGCAACTGCCCCTCACCGCCCTCGCACTCAGCGACATCCTTCTCATCGACGTGGAACTCGTCATCGCCGACGCTCAGCCAATCGCCCGGTGAGACGCCGGCATAGACCGGAACCGTTTCGCTGCCGTCAAGGAGCGTTTCCAGCGTGAAGTTGCTCTCGTCCTCGCTGATCCAGAACGTCTCGCCGTCCTCGTACGACAGGTACCACTCGTCCCAGTAGCCCTTGGCATAGCCATATCGCACGCGCCCCAGCACCGAGATCTGCCGACCATCGAGCGAACCGGTGGCACCGACATACAGAGGACCGGGTGTCTGCGCGAGCACCGCCATCTTGCCCGAAACGCGTGCGGCCTTCTCATCAAGCACGATGGCGGCGTCGCAATAGCGACACACAACCATGTGCGCGAAGCGCTGATCGGCTTGAATGTCACCGCCGCACGATGGGCACTGCATGACGTGACCTCACAAAGACCGAGAACTGCAAAACGGTAGCATCCATGGTAGCGCCGCCCCCGTTACGGTCAACTAACCATGCAGGTGCCCGGCGACCAGTTTCAACATCCACATACACAACAGACCGGCGTACGTGCCCAGAACATAGCCAGCCACCGCCAGAAGTGCCCCCACCGGCGCCAGTGACGGATGGAACGCAGCGGCCACGACCGGTGCACTGGCCGCCCCACCGATGTTCGCCTGCGACCCGACCGCGACAAAGAAGATCGGTGCGCGGATAAGCCAACCGATGAAGAGCAGCATGCCGATGTGAAACAGCATCCAGACCGCAGCGGCGACGACCAACATCTCATTCCCGATGATCTGTCGAAAATCGGCCCCCGCGCCGATGCAGGCCACAAGCAGATAGATCATGACGGACCCGATCTTGGACGCCCCTGCTCCCTCAAGATTCCGCGCCGGGGTAAACGATAGAAGAATGCCGATGGTGGTCACGAGGATGAACTTGAAACCAATCGCACCGATGCTCTCACCAAGCGACTTCAGAACTCCGACGTCCGACGACGCAAGCGCATTGGCTGTCTTGGTCCCCCAGTCATAACTGATCCAGCAACCGGCAAATCCAAGAGCAAGGATCATCAGGTAGTTTGCCAACGTCGGAATCCGCGAGACCCGTTCCTGAAAGTCCGTCATTCGCACCTCGAGGTCGCGAATCATCTCCGCATTCGCATGCGTCCACCGATCGATCTTCTCCTGATACCCTGACGAGTACAGCAGCATGCCCATCCAGATGCTGCCGACGAATACGTCCGGAATCACCATCAAGCCGAACATCTTGTCCGGACATTCCGCGATCAAGCCAAGCGCTGTATAATTCGCCCCACCGCCGATCCAACTTCCGCACAGCGCCGACATACCCCGCCAGATTTCCGGATCGAGCTTGGCGCCGAACAGATACAGCGCCACCGGCCCGCCGATCACGACGCCAGCCGTGCCTGCCAGCAACATGATCACCGCCTTCGGCCCCAGCCGGACGATCCCCGGCAAATCTAGCGACAGAATGAGCAGCATCAGCGCAGCCGGCAGCACGAATCCCTTCACCCAGGAATACAACGGTGAACTGTCAGGAATGACGTCGAATGTCGTCAGCAGCGTCGGCACGAAGTAGCAGAACACCAGCGACGGGACGACCTTGAAGATCTTCCCGTAGGTCGGATGCGACGCCGCCCAGAAGATGGCCGCCAGCACCGAAAGCAGAATCGCCAGCAACCCGATCGGATCCGTCACCAGCGGCGTCGACTCGACCACCTTCGTCGCTTCACCCGCATCCGCCAACAACGCCCATCCCATCGATCACACCGCCCGTCCGCTGAAACTGCCACGCACCTGAAAACACGTGCCCAACCCTTAGCGGATACGCATGCACCCGTCCAGCCAATCGCGATTGCAGCCATGGTGGCCAATCGCGTATCCTCGACGTCATGGCCGAATTCGTCAGCGAACCGATCACCCCCGTCGGCCAACCCGACACGAGCGCCATGTCGCGCGGCGAACCGGGTTTGCCGACGGCGTTCACATGGCGACGCGAGACGTTCACCATCACGCGCTGCCTGCAATCGTGGAAACAATCTGCCCCCGAAGGCGGCAAACCCACCGGCGAACGCTACTTACGACGCCATTGCTATCTGCTGGAAATGTCCGATCGCACGCTCTGGCAGATCTACTTCACCCGCCAGACCCCCAAATCAGGCCGCCCCACCCAACGCTGGTTTCTCTATTCGATCGAAAAGCCTACCACGACACCGCAAGACCCGTGTAGACGTGATGCTCGTTCTGGGACGGATTGTCGTCGTTGAAAAAGTTGCCGTTGGACAGGTGTTTCAAACGGTAGCCGCTGATCCAGCTGACGTTGTCGCTCAACTGCCATTCGAAACCGGCCCCCGTGTCATGCGTGAAGTTGAAGTTGCTGCCTTCCTCGGGAATGCTGTTCGACCCGTAGGTCAATCCGCCCAGCATCTCGGCGTACAAACCGAGCGGCTTTTCCAATAGATCAAACTCGAAGAAGTAATAACGAAAGCCCATCTGGAATTCGCCGGCGTAGATGTCGCCGTCAGACTGGTTGTAGATGCGGTACGGCGTGCCGTTGATCATCAGGGCGATGCGATCATCAAGAAAGTAATTGTACCCGACGGTGAACGCACCGTTCTGGCCGGTACCGTCAGCTCCGTTCCAGACGAACCCCTCGTTGAACGGCTCGCCGTACGACCCCATGAACGTAATCTGCTGATCGCCCTTCTGATGCATGCCGCCGTGGCAACCGACCAATCCAACCAGCAGAACAACCGCTGCAAACCCAACACTCCAACGCATCGACCTCATCTCCAATGAATCGCGATCACTTCGTCCGCATCCGTCGACTGCCCACGCCCACAAGATACACACCGCCAAGCACAATCACGCCGCCGACGTTCGCCCGCTCCGTCACCGGCTCGTTGAGAATCGCCGCCGCAGCCGCGATGGTAATGAACGGCTGAAAATACACCATCGACCCCGCCCGCGTCGGCCCATGCTCGCGCTGAGCGATGAACCACATCACATAAGCCAGCGAACTGCAGCACAACCCGAGAAACAACACGTCCGCCAGCGTCCTCCCCGTCACCGCCCCCTGCACCAGACCGGTGAAACACCCTAGCCCCAGCGCCGTCAGCGAGGCTGTCGCCATGGCAAATGTTGTCACCCTCAACGCCCCGTTTCGCATCACCACGCTCGCGGCCGTCAGTGTGTATATCGTCCATGTCACGCACGAACTGAGTTGCAGCATGTCGCCAAATGTCGCATTCTCGAACTGCTCCAGCTTGCCGCCCATCACGTAGAACACGCCGCCCGTGGCCACCAGCACGCCCAGCCAACCGACCCCCGCCATCCGATGCCCCAACACGAGAAACGCCCCGAGCGCCAACGACACCGGCACGAACGCAATGATCCACCCTGTGTTGATGGCCGACGTGTACATCAGCCCATACGCCTGGATCAGCAGGTGAATCGCCAGCACGACGCCAAGAAAGACGCATCGCCCCACGTCGCGACGCTCAGGCCAAAGCGACATCCCCCGCCACCGCAGAAACGCGATCAGCCCGAGCGACCCGATCATGAGCCGCGCCCCCACCACCCCCGCCGGCGTCAGCGCATCCATGGCTGTCCGCACGACGGCGAACGACGTCCCCCAGACGAAGACCGAAATCAACGACTGCCAAGGCCAACCACGATGGTCCCGCTCTTCTTGCACCGCATTCAACTCCTGCAACCCCGACCAACGCAGGCGGATCAACATGCGAATCGCCAACGCCAAGCGTACAATGATGACAGGAAATGAAAAACACCGCGCCAACGCCTGACGAAATCCCCCTCGCCTGCCACAACTGCGGATACGATGTCCGCAACCTCACGACACCACGCTGCCCGGAGTGTGGCACCCCGTTCAAATCCGAAGAGAGTCTTCGAAACAACGTACGCGACAGAAAGCGAAACTTGATCGTGGCCCAGCGGATCCACGTCGCCGCAACGTGTCTCCTCACCGCCGGTCTGATCTTTCCGTATCATCTCAGCGGGCAGGCGATTGTGGACTATGGTTGGCGCCTGCCAACACTCTCGCAATCTGGAACCCACTGGCAACCCGAGACCATCTCTCCCCCCGTGTTGCAGACTTTCTTCAGTTGGGTTGGCTTCGCGGTTGTGGCGATGACTTGCCTTGGCATGCCACTTCTGGGATTGGCCTGCATGACCGTTCCGGCGCTCACGGTGCTCGAACGGAAGACCATGTCCAAGCGAGAAGTTCGCAAGACACTGGTCCTTTGGGCCATCGCGAACCTTCCCTACCTGTACTTGTTGGCCAATGGCGCACGCGTCGTCGGATGGATGTTGGGCCTGAACATGTAGGGATGACGCGTTACGCTTCGAGGCTCCTTCATTCACGAACACACTTGGCTGCGATCTGCAGGTGCGACGCACGTCCAATCGCTGCCAAATCGCGACACAGACCCTTTTCCACCTTCATCCACGCCCGGCGATCTTCCGACTCCTCCAGCAGATGGCGATACTTCCGCATAGGCAGGACCGTCTTGCCGATCATGTCGAGCACCTCGAAACCGGCATGCTCGAACAACTTCGTCAACTCCGCCGGCGTGTAAGTGAATATCTCGAACTGCTCCTCGCGATCGCGCGTGATCCACCGCGTTCGCCCTTTTCGCAGAAAGTTCGACATCTCCCGCGCATCGCCCTTGTACAGGTAGTAATCAAACGCGCTGAACTTGTTGTCAAAGGTTGCAACCAACACGCCGTCGTCAGTCAGAATGCGGCGTATCTCCTTCAACGCCTTGGCTGGGTTCGACGTGCACCCGATCGGATCCCCCATCGCCACCGCCAACGCAAATTGATCCGCGTCAATCATCGACATATCGCACAGATCAGCCTGCACGAACGTTGCCTGGTCCTTCATGTCTTTAAACTTGTGTCGCGACTGCTCGATCATCGCGTGCGAAATGTCGACGCAGGTCACATTGAACCCGCTCTTGGCCAGCTTCGCCGCCCACTTGCCCGTCCCGCATCCCAGATCAACCACTGGTGCCCGCTGATCATCGGGCAGGAACGACTTGATGTGCTCCCACGTGATCGCGTCATGCCACTGCCAGTACTCGTCCATGTAGCTGTGGTCATAGACGTTGGCCACCCGGTCATGATACTTCTCAACCGCCTTCTTCTTCCGTTTCGCCATACACGCCAGTGTAGCCGCCAGCCCACATCCCCGCACGCGACGCGGAGAACATCGTCTGCGTTGGCTACGGTACGACTGCGGCTTTTCCTGTGAGAAGATCAAGATGGTATGTCGGTGAATTCCAGTGACTCAGCTTGGCTGTCCGGTCATCCACGATGGTCCACTTTGCGATCATGTCTTTCGCGAATTCCCACAAACACTCACCAACGCCACTGAACCGCCGAAAGGAGCACTCGCCGATCACGAGAAAATCGCCACGTTCGATCGGCCAAGCCACGTAGACCACATCCCAGCACTTCGGCACACGCCACAACTCCGATCCGTTACGCCCGTTGACGCACAGCAGCGCGGTCGAACACGTGATCAGCATGCGATCGGACGTCAGTGCAATCGATGGACGAAACGTGCCATCCAGTTCGAGGTCGACGACCATGGTCACGTCGTCCGACCGTCGATGAGATGCTATGATGCGGAAATTCTCATGTACGTCGTCATCGTTGGCCAAGTGATGACGGGCAACCGTCGAATTCGGAGTTCCGGCGTACTCATCGTCTGGCCCTGAGCTGCGGCGAATGTCGACATCCCAATCATCGGTCTTGAGCTCGCCAACACCATCCCCCGGTTCAAACACAATGCCGTGAATCTGACCCATGACAGTCATCCAACGCGCTAAGTGTGAGAAAGACGCCATGTCTACTGCGCCCGCCTTCAAATACATGGCATCATCCTATCCATGAAGAAACGGGCCGGCGACCCGATTGGCCACCAGCCCGTTGCAGCAGTCGCATTGATGTCCGCGGCGTCAGGATCCGTTTGTCTGTTGCTCAACATCGCTGCCATTCACGGGCAAGCCCGAGAGGCGAATGATCGAAGAAAGTTCCCATGCCCCGTCGTCTGAATCCCGGTTGTCCTCACCGCTGATCAGAAGAGCGTCGTCATCCGGCGTCCAGCACGGCGCCTGATTATGAAACGAATTTGGATCGCCGAGCAGTAGCCCACCAAACACAGAACATACAATCACGGAACCCAGCGTTCCAAGATGCTGACCGGCCTTATCACCTTCAAGTCCCTCGGCCTCGCGCAAAATGTAGAACCACAGCGCGTCAATCTCGTTCTGACACAATTGAAGCGGTGTCAAGCACCACTTTCGTGCAACGTCCGTGCCGGATGGCAGATCGAACGACAAGCCCCGCCTCAGATTGCGAAACGCCAGAACATTCATCGCACCGCCGCCTTCGTGCAGGAACGCAAGGGCATTGGCAAGTTTGGTATCGATCTTCCGGGCGCGCTGAGGGAAAGGCCCCTGAGAATCCATATCAAGGAACCAATCCCACTGCACGTAATTCTCTTTGAGCAGCGGCCGAAAACCTCGCAGATCATCGGGATTCGTTGCGCCCGTATTATCAAATATCGGCGCAAAGTTCCCGAAACCGCGATGCGGATTGTTGGTTTGATAGCTGTTCCGCACGAGAGAATGGCCGAAGCGATACGCCGCCACCGAGAACTCGACAGGCATGAACGGCTGGTGCTTCCAATCGAAGACATCACTCAATCCCGACACCCATCGCTTCCGCCCGTCACCGGTCTCGACAAGTTGCAAGGCCGTGTTCCACACACTGTCGGTCGTCACGCGTGCAAGGAAATCATTCCAGACAATCCACTGATACAGCCATCGAAGTGTCTGCCTCGCAGCCTCAAAGGCATCCCCGATTCCTGCACGTCGCGCACGCTCTACAAGCCGGTTGTGCGCGAGCAAGAATGCCAACTGCAGCTGGCATACGATCGAATTCTCATCATTTCGCATGTCACCAATGAGCGCCCGTGCCTCGGGATGCTCCGTGGAGTTGCGGGGCAAGTCACGTAGCTCAGTACCTTTTACCTTTCCTATCAGGAACTTGTCCCTATCGTCCATGTCGTAGAGATAAGGCTGATCATCTCTACCTCGACCGTAGACGTTGTCCAGATCCAAGCGCGGCGTACGGAAATTCAGTATCCCGTGCGGATCGTTTCGGCGCACCAGCGACGACGCCGTGTCAAACGTCACGTCATGATCGACGAATTGACCAAAGTACGTGTAGCCTGCGGGAAGCCGCGAACCAAACTCCGCCTCAAGGTCATCCCGCAGTGCCGGATCGTTCGCGATTTCCCCTGGCGTCTTGCCGGGAGCCTCAATCATGTGCTGATTCGCAAAGTCCAGCAGAAAGCGATCCAGATCGTGATCACTCACATTGGAAGGCCTCCAAGCCGGCAGATTGGGACATATCCGCCCAAACGCCCCTTGGTAAAATGGTGAACGTGGTGCAAGAACTGCAACTCTGTCGTGCCCGTGACTCATCTCTAAATCCCTTTCTGATGCCTCGATCCGCACTGGGTGACGCACCACGCCACCCATGAACAATTCTGGACTGCTCAGTCAATCCTAATGCATACCCCACTCAGGGAGGAGCCTCAACCAGAACACCTTGAATTGGTATGACCCGATGCCATTGATCGGCTCCATACGCAACACAATATAACCGCAGATCGTAGCGTGATTTCAACAAGGCAGTCAAACCGTTTGGAAAAGAACAATTGATATGACAATGGCGTTACAATTCACAAGATCCTCGTTTGACGAGAACCCTCTACGAACAAAAACCAAACGATTAAAGCCTGTTAGAACCTAGAATGTAGCATCAACTTGCGATGAGAACGGGGCCACCAACAGAATCGAGCCCACCCCGGCCCGGGCCGGCGGCCGCCCCGGATCAGCAGTCAATGATGAGCTAGACAGTCGAGACTAGAAGCGGTTTCATAACCCCTGACGTAAAGTGGTTTTCGCGCATTTGCGCTGTAGCTGAAGATCGGTTTTACTTGGCGATCGAAAGGAGTCTTTT
>JANQQK010000084.1 GCA_028289375.1 Phycisphaerae bacterium
GAAAAGACTCCTTTCGATCGCCAAGTAAAACCGATCTTCAGCTACAGCGCAAATGCGCGAAAACCACTTTACGTCAGGGGTTATGAAACCGCTTCTAACACCGTCAATGATCAATCCATTGAGAATGATGTGGGTAGCGTCATTGGGGGCAACAATCCACCCACCAACAGTCGCACCAGCCGTTGTCGTAAAGCTCGCGGGGTCGTACGAGTCCGGATCAGGGCCACCCAACCCCGCATATCCGCCCACAAGCGCAACGCCATCAACGACGATGTATGGCCCTGATTCGTACGTTCCGCCCCCCAGACGAATCTGTGCCACAGCACTATCGGCACCTCGCGCCGAATCCAGCGCATCGTTCAAATCCGAAAACGCCGTCGCCCAGCTCAGCCCATCCCCACCAGCCGGCGCATCGTCGTCGACGTACAGAATCCCATCCGCCCGTACATCGCCCGCGAACGACACCAATACCACCACAATGAAACCAACAATCCGCCGCATTCGAAATTCTCCACACGTGTCAGAAGCCAGCACAGTGTAGCAAATCTCCCAATCCAATTCGATCGGCTTGGCCATTTTTCCAGTCCCACTTCGCCAACCCACAGTCCCAACCCCGTACACCGGCGCTCAGCATTCCCATTTTTATTTCGATCACCCCACACGTACTTAAGGGTAGGAAGGACAAGCCCCATGCACAATCTCCTCACCACCTTCATCCCTGTGTCCCCCAGTCATTTCATCCCTCTCCCCCCTTCGTCCCTCAGTCCCTTAGTCCCTCCGTCCCTTCCCTCGTACGCCGCTGCCCTCTTCCAAAAGAGCAAATTCCGTCAAGCATTCCAATCCCCCGCGCGCCATACTACCCCCCATGACCGAACGACGAACGACAACACAGCTCGACTACCAGACCCGCGTGCTCCGCGTGCTGGTGCACATTCAGAACAACCTCGACGACGCCCTCGACCTCGAGCACCTCGCGTCGATCGCAAACTTCTCCCCACACCACTTCCACCGCATCTTCCGAGGCCTCGTCGGCGAACCGGTCAAGGAGCACGTCCGCCGACTCCGCCTCGAACGGTCGGCCCATCTGCTCAAGACGAGTGACCAACCCGTCACGCAGATCGCCTTCAGCGCCGGCTACGAAACGCACGAAGCCTACACACGCGCATTCCGCGCCATGTTCGATCAGTCACCGACCGAATTTCGCAAGATCAGCCGCCCGCAGGATATGCCCGTATCACCATCCGGTGTCCGTTACGCACCGGATGCACCAATAGACCAATTACAGGAGATTCCCATTATGTTCGATGAATCGAGCGTACGCATCGTGGAAACGAAAGACCGCCGCGTCGCGTTCATGCGGCACACAGGCCCCTACACCGAGGTCGGCGAGACATGGCAGGCCTTCATGGGCTGGGTCATGCAGAATGGCATGTTCAACAAGATCAACACCGTCTTCGCCGCCGCCCACGACGACCCCGACGTCACACCGGCTGACAAGTTGCGTTACGACTGCTGCATCGAAGTGGACGGTGGTTTCCAGCCATCCGGCGACGTCGGTGTGCAGACCATCGCCGGCGGCAAATACGCCGTCGCCACGCACAAGGGTTCGTACACAAAGCTGGCAGACGTCTACGGCGGACTCATGGGCCAATGGATGCCAAAGCACAACCACCAACCCGCAGCCGGCCCCTGCCTGGAATACTACAAGAACAACCCGCAGGACACGCCGGAAGAGGAACTGCTCACTGACATCTGCGTGCCGCTTGCGTAACCCATTTCGTCGATTGGCCTGACGCTGCTATCCAGAAAACGCCAACTGAAAAGCGGCGAAATCGGGCCAGTCGACGTCACCATCGGCGTCAAAATCGAACGCGGCGCATCCATCGTTGGCCGAGCGTCCCAGGCAGCCATCAAACCCATCGAAGTCATCCAAATCAACGTCGCCATCGCTGTCGGCATCGCCGGGAACATCCGGCATGAACACGACGGATGCCGCCGCGACAAGTCCGCCGCTGTTGGCGTTGTTGACGACAACCTCGACGCGCTGGCCGGTGGACCCGTCATAACGAAGAACGCGGTTCGCACTCGCGAAGTTGGCAACGTACATATCGCCATCCGGACCAAACGTCAGATCATGCGGCAGGTTCAACCCGTTGACCGGCTCGAACGGAACGAAGATCTCGACGAACGCGCCGGAAACACCATCGTACCGCAATACCTTACCTGTAACCCAAGACGCGACGTACAGATCGCCGTCCGACCCAAAGCCCAACCCATGCGGCTGATCCAGTCCGCCGTTGTCGTTGCGATCGACGAATTCATCGATCAAGACGCCAGTGTTGATGTTGTAGCGAAAGACACTGTCGGTGTTCAGGCTGCAGACGTAGAGGTTGCCATCAGGGCCGCGCGTCATGGCCTCCGCGCCCGACAGTCCGCCACTGTTGGCTGGTCCGACGAACTCGCCGACGAAGGTCCCATCCTGTTCGAACTCGAGTACGCGGCTGGTGGTCAGGTTGCTGACGAGCATGTGGCCATCATCGCGAAAGACGATACCGGTCGGCGATGCGATGCCGTTGCCCGAAGCAAAGACGCTCTTGAAAGCGCCGCTCCGACCATCATAGCGCAGGACCTGGTTCGAACTGAACGACGCGACGAACAGATCCCCATCAGGGCCGTAGACCAGCGCGTGCGGTCCTGCCAACCCGCCGCTGCCTGCTCCACCAATGAACGTGGACTCGATTTCCCATGTCTCCGGCGTGTAGCGTATGACGTTGGCACTGTTGAACCCCGCCACCAGCAGGTCGCCTGCACCAACTGCCTGCACCACACTCAACGTCGCCACAACCGCGCACGCCGCACCCCGATACACGCTTCCATTCATCGCTTTTCTCCATCACCAGGATGTGTTCGGACCGGCTCGCAGCGCTCGATCCTACCAATGGGCACCGCGCATTCGGTCCGAAAATCGCGCCATTGGGTCATTTGAATGCACTGGGGAAAGCAGCCTTTCCAACGATCAAGCTCTCCTTCAAACTGCTCGCCCGTGCCACTTGCAACGGCTGGTTGGTAGCTTCTATCATGGAGTGGGCAGGCGATTCGGGCCGGTGGACCGAAAGCCTGCACCATCTCTGTAAAGTCTGGCGAGAAGAAGATGAAGTACTACAACAACGTGCTCGAACTGGTCGGCAACACGCCGCTCGTGAAGGTCAACCGCATGGTCGATGCGGGCATGGCCAACATCTACATCAAAATGGAAATGCTCAATCCCGGCGGGTCGGTCAAGGATCGCATGGCGATCAACATGATCCGGCGAGCGGAAGAGCGAGGCCTGATCAAACCGGGTGCCACCCTGATCGAGAGCACATCGGGCAACACGGGGCTTGGTTTGGCGATGGCGGCGGCGGTGAAGGGGTATCGTTGCATCTTCACCATCCCCGACAAAATGAGCAAAGAGAAGATCGACACGCTCAAAGCCTACGGCGCTGAAGTACACGTCACCAAGACCGACCTCGACCACGACCATCCCGACAGTTACGTGCAGGTGGCCAAGCGACTCGCCCGCGAAATTCCCAATGCCTTCTACACCGATCAATACGAGAATATGGACAACCCGGAAGCCCATTACCTCACCACGGGTCCGGAAATCTGGGAAGACACCGACGGGCAGATCGACTGCCTCGTTGGCGGCATCGGGACCGGCGGCACCATTTCGGGGACAGCCAAGTACCTGCGCGAAAAGGCGGCAGAAGCCGGTCGCGACATCAAGATCGTCTGTCCCGATCCTTATGGCAGCATCTACCTCGACGTCTTCATGAAGCGCGAAGTGGAGCCACCGGGCGTCTACGTCGTCGAAGGCATTGGCCACGACTTTATGGTCGGTACGCTCGATATGGACGTGATCGACGAGATCATTCAGGTCTCCGATCGCGACACGTTCCAGTTGGCTCGGCGACTCGTCCGCGAGGAAGGTATCTTCGGCGGTGGATCAGCGGGGACCGCCATGTACGGCGCACTCGAGATGGCTCGCCGCCTCGGCCCGGGCAAGACCGTCGTGGTGATCATTCCGGATACTGGTTCGCGGTACATCAGCAAGTGTTTCGACGACGAGTGGATGAAGGACATGGGCTACCTTGGCCCCGAGCAGCGTCTGGGTTCGGTTCGCGACTTGCTGCATTTCAAAGGCCACGAGGTGGAATACGCTGTCGACAACGAGCCGCTTGGCGTCGTCGCCCGTCGCATGAGCGAGTATGGCTACTCGCAGATGCCGGTCCGCTGCAACGGCAATGGCCACCACATGATGATCCATGAGATTGACCTGCTGAAGGCGTTGGCTGGCGGTTCCTGCTCGCAGGAGGACCCTGTGTCCAAAGCCGCGACGCCACTGCAGGGCTGCGTCAAAATCGACGACCCAATCGCCAAGGTTCAGGAGATTTTCGACGAGAACAACGTCGCCGTCGTGATCGACAACGACACGATCTCCGGCATCATCACAAAGATTGACCTCATCGAGTTCCTCGCGGGGCGAAATTGAACGTCAGATGAATCGCTGAGCCCTGGGGTTTTACTGGCCCTGAGGGCACTTTCGGACTCGGTCCGTCATAGATGTTGAGCGGTGAAATAGGGCGATCGGAACTGCTAATCAGTACCGAATCTCCTTGACGATGAGTTTGGCATAGTGCCCTTCGAAAGTCTTCACGACGTACACGTGGTCTTCCAACACCGTGATATTGCGCGACTGGTATCCGTGTTTCCGCGCTTCGGTGACATCCGCGAACGGCACATCCCCGGCGTCGTAAACGCCATTACCACCCTTGCTGTAGAAGATGGCGAAGCTCAGCACATCTTCTTTCTGTCTTAATTCCAAATCTCGAAGATCATCAGGCTCGTATCCCTCAACTTTGCCATCCGAAAAGTCGAGGCCATGTCGACCATACGTCCAACTGACCGTTCCCGTCTGAATTCCGCCGTCAGTAAAACCCCTACTACCATCGGACTGATAAACATAGTCGATCGACACTTCGATCGGCGGGCTCACATACAACTCGACCTCTTGAGCCTTGCCCCTTTCCACCGACACGAGCTTCCGGTCATAGGCCATTCCCCGTTTCGATGCGACTAGGCTGTACTCGCCTGCCGGGAGCCCCTTGAAGACGAACTTGCCTTCTTGTTCGGTTTCGTACGCATCCGCCGGTTCATCCCGGCTCGATGCCCCCTGAAATCGCAGCCGCACCGTTGCGCCTTGAACCCCGACCTCGTCGTGATTCACAACGATTCCCTCGATTGTGCCGCCCAATCGCGGGTTCAATCGCTTCAGTTCGAGATTGAGATACGTGATCTCATTCCTGCGGATCTTCACGCGTTGATCGAGGCTCTCATACTCAAACGCCCGCGCTGTGACCCGGCGACCGCTGCCAGCCGCCGAAGCCTTCATGACCTTCTCTGCCACAAACCAACCGCCGGGATGGATTCGAACTGCGTGGTCCGTGCCTGCATGAATGTTCACCATCACATCGTGGCCGCCGAAGATCTTCCTGCCATCCGCAAAAGTGACGCGGCCTGCAATGGACACGCCACCTTGCTCTTCGAGCTCTGCAAGGTGCTCATCCAGAACCGACTGAAGTTCGGCCGGGAAATCGTAATAGTCCAAAGCGAAAACCACAGGAGACGCGGCCAGCAAGATCGCCGTTGCTGCAAACCCAATTCGTTGTGGCGTCTTCATCGTGATCCTCGCTTCCTGACTGCGTACCGCCGCACCCGCATTATAACTCAATCCCGAAGTACTATTGCAAGTGCTTCTCGAAGAAATCCGCCAGACGCGTATAGAACACGATGCGGTTCGCCTCTTTGCGGAAACCATGACCCTCGTCGTCGAAAATCAATAGTTCGGCGTCTTGGCCTCGCTTTTTCATTTCGTCGTACAACTGCTCGGCTTCGTAGACCGGGACGCGGGGGTCGTTCTTGCCGTGGGCGATGAGAACCGGTGTTTGAATGCGGTCGACCAGATAAATGGGTGAAATCGATTCGAGGAATTCCGGATCGCTTAGTGGGCCATACTCCGCTTCGCGGAGTTTGCGGCGGTAGGCTTTGGTGCGTTCGAGGAAGGTCTTGAAATTGACAATGCCGACAACGTTGCAGGCTGCTCCGAACAGATGCGGCGCTTGCGTGATGACAGCCATGGTCATGAACCCGCCGTAGCTGCCGCCGTAGGCACCGATCATCTTGGGGCGCGAGTAGCCATTGTCGATCAGCCACTTGGCCGCGGCGACGCCGTCCTGCACGCTGAGCATGCGGTTCTTGTAGTTGTCGGCTTCGAGATAGGCGGTGCCGTAACCGCTGCTGCCGCGGACGTTTGGCGCGAGGACGCCGAATCCGCGCGACATGAAGTAGAGAAAGTGTCGCGAGAGACCGGGGCGATACTGCCCCTCAGGTCCGCCATGGTAGCTGATGATGAACGGAATCTGCTCGCCACGGTCGTACCCCGGCGGGAGGAAGAGAAAGGCCGGAACTTCCATGCCATCGTCCGACTGATAGTGGATCAACTCCGGCAGTGAGAAGGTGGCCAGGTCCAGATTCTGCGTGTCGGCGGTCGTCATGGGGACGGGCTTGCTGCCCGGCTGATCGACGTTCCACGTGTAGATGACGCCGGGCGTGATGGTGTTGGTCAGCGAGTAGGTCAGCGTCGAGCCCTGGAAGGCGAGGTTGCGCACCAGTCCCCTGGGGATGTCGGGCGTATCGAGCGGCTTGAAGCTCGGCAGACTGTAGAGATGCAACTCGCCGTAGCCATCGGCATTGACGGTGACGGCCATGATGTCTCGCTTCTGATTCATGACGGCGTTGTCAATGTCGTGGTCCTTGAACTGTGGGAGGACGTTGATGGCGTAGCTGCCGTTGACCTCGATCCGCTGGAGCGCGCGGCGATCCGACTGATAGTCGGTAATGGCGTAGAGGAAACTGTCGTTGTTGTCGTAGCCAACGGGGAAAAAGGCGAACTTGTCGGGTCGCTGCATGAGCGGGCGGGCGCCGTTGTCGGGCAGCATGATCTCCCATGCGTAGGACTCGCTGGCTGAGACATACTTGCCGGCGAGCAGTTTGCGACCGTCGGCTGAGAAGTCGATCGGATACCAGTAGCCGGGTTTGTCCCAGACCTTGGTGTTCGAGCCGTCGGCGAGGTCGTAAATGTAGATGTTGAAGTCGGATTTGACGTCCTTGTTGGCTCGATATGCGAATGCCTTGGAATCGCGTCGCCAGACGACCGACCCGGACACGGTCTCACGGTCGAAGAAGAGCGGTTTGATGGTCTCGGTCTTGGTGTCCATGAGGTAGAGATCGAGTTGTTCGTCGCCACCGGTGGAGGCGGTGATGACGATCCATTTTCCATCGTCCGAGACGGTGTACCCGCTGGCTCCATCGGCGAAATCGGTCAACGCCACGCCCTCGCCCGGCTGCCCCGTGCGTTTGTGGAGCTGCTGAACACCGTCCTTGAGGTCGATGTAGTAGAAGTGGCCGTTGGCGGCGAGGGTGCCGGACCATGGTGCGCGGATCTTGACGAATCGCTCGACGGCGGCTTTCTGCGGATTTCGTGCATCCTTGCGGGCCTGCGACGCGGCACAGCCGGCGAGGTTGAGTGCGATGGCGACGACGATCATGGACGAGATTACATGGAATCTGGATTTCACCGGTTTTCTCCTGATGCTGGGTTTGATGGGCATCCGGCTATAGAATGTGTCACTGACGGCTCAGTTTAGCATCGAGTGCGAAAACGTCGAAAGTCCTGCGCGGTAAAATGCTTACAAGAACCGACAACCGACCATGACCTTCCTGATCAGCTGGGCAACCGAAACGTGGCATCTGTTGGCGTCGTCAGCGCCATGGTTGCTGTTCGGGTTTGCGGCTGCGGGACTGATCGCGGTGGTCATTCCGTCCGGTTGGATTCTGAACCATCTGGGTGGATCGGGCATGAAGAGCGTCGTGAAGGCGTCGGTGTTCGGCATTCCACTGTCGCTGTGCTCGTGCAGCGTGATTCCGGTGGCGTCGTCGCTGCGTCGGCGTGGGGCCAGCAAGGGGGCGACCGCGGGGTTTCTGATCAGCACGCCGGAGATTGGGGTGGATTCGTTCGCGCTTTCATACGCCCTGCTGGGACCTGTGATTGCGATTGCCAGACCCATTTCCGCCTTTGCAACGACGCTGATGGCTGGCGGACTGATCGAGGTGTTTGATGGTGCACGCAGCGATGGCAAGGGCGACAAGCTGAAAGACGCGGGCGAGATTCACGCCAGCACCGAAGCGCCACCCAAACGCTCGATCATCGAGGTATTTCGCTACGGGTATGTGTCGTTGCTGTCGGATCTCGCCCACTGGCTGGCGATCGGTTTCATCCTTGCTGGTCTGGTTGGTGTGCTGATCCCGGACGGATTCCTGGACCGATACATCGGCGATGGGTTGCTGGCGAAGTCTGCGATGCTGGTGGTCGGTTTGCCGTTGTACATCTGTGCCACCTCGTCGACGCCGTTCGCGGCGGCGCTGATCGCGCAGGGATTGAGTCCGGGGGCAGCGCTTGTCTTTCTGCTGGTGGGGCCGGCAACGAATGCAGCGACCATGACCGTGGTGTCGCGTGAATTGGGCATACGCAGCCTGGTGATCTACCTGGTGAGCATTGCGGTGATGGCGATGCTGGCGGGCATTGGCCTCGATGCTCTGTTCGAACAGTTGCAATTGCCCGAATCTGGTCTAGGCCACGCGGGACATCATGCGACGACATGGCAGGGTGTGGCAGGCCTGCTTTTCTGCGGACTGATGCTCAATGGCCTGCGGGTGCGTTGGTTCGGTGCGAACAAGCACGACCATCCGTCAACACCTGAAGGTGGCAACCCACCGGCGTCGGGCCACTGTCCAAACTGCGACGCATGACGCAAACCCGTGCACGAATCGACAAAGTTCTCACTGCAAACCATTATCCCGTGACCAAAGGCGGCGACCGGAGTGCGCATCGGTGATGGATCAACAGGCTGATACGGTGGCGTCGCGATATGGCGTGCGCATGTCGCGGTCGCTGAAGTGGTTTGCGTATACAGCCGCCGCAGCGACGAGCACCGGCACGCTGCTGTTCTGCTATGGCAACACGCTCGGCGATTTCAAGCCGATCATGATCGAAGCGCATGAGCTGACCGGTGATGCGGTGGTGGTCACGTTGGGCGTCTACCTCTGGTACCACGTTGGCCGTACCTGGCGGTTGCGTCGCGTTCGGCCTGTGTCGTGGTGGACAGGCCTTGCCGGCGGTCTGTGTTGGGTGGTGTCGATCGTGACCGGTGTGATCGCCCAGATATTCGGTATGGGTGATGCGGTGTTGCTTTGGTGGGCTCATGCCTTGGCAAGCCTGATGGCGATCGTGGTCGTGTGTTTTCATGCTGCCTGCGGTTTTCGGGCGGGTGTTGTTCAGATGCGAGGAGCAGTATGAACGTATCGGGTATTCCTGCGTTTTCGGTCTTCAGTGCAATCTCCGAGATCTTCGTCACGATCATCGTGCTGTACACGGTGATCAGCAACCTGCGAGGCCGGCCGCTACAATGGAAGCTGCTTGGTTTCTGCCTGATGTTCGAGTTGTGCGTCAACGTGGTCTATATGGTCAGCCGTGCGGCTGCCCACGACAGCGGCGAACTGCCGACGCACCTGAAGATCATGTACGCAACGCACGGCGGATTGTCGCTGATCATGTTCGTGGGACTCGTCATGCTGTATCTCGTCTCGACGTTTGATCAAAAGGCAGGCCATCCGACCTGGTTTCAACGCAACGCGCGGGGCACGTGGGCCTTTGTCGTTCTGTGGCTGATCTCGGTCGGCACGGGAGAGGCAATCTTCGTCCAGCGCTACCTGCTGGCGTAACGTCGCGGCTTGCAAGCGCCATCAGGCGGCTGCAGTATCCTCGACACGCAAGTCGAAGAACCGCACGACCCGCATGAATGCTCGCCGCAGGTCGAAGAAAATGAGGTAGATACATGGGACGCCGATCAGCGTGAGCACCGTGGCAAACGCAACACCACCGGCAATCGAAATGCCCATCGGAATCAGGAAGCGTGCCTGGAAGGACGTTTCGAGCAGCAGCGGCGCCAATCCGAGAGTGGTCGTGATGGACGTCAGCAGAATCGCCCGCAATCGGGCCACTCCGGCTTCAATGGTCGCTTCGTACGCGGACTGCCCTTCTTCGCGTCGGCGATTCAAGTAGTCGATCAAAATCAGCGAGTCATTCACGACGATGCCCGTCAACGCCACCAGTCCGATCAGCGAGAGAATCGTCAGCGGATAGCCCATCACCCAGTGGCCGAGAACGGCACCGATCAGCCCGAATGGAATGGCCGTCATGACAATCACGGGTTGGATGTAGCTCTTGAACAACGCGGCCAGGATGATGTAGATCATGCCGGCGGCGATGAGGAAATCGCGCTTCAGCGACGCGAACGCCTTGCCAAACTCTTCCTTCTCCCCGCCGAAGTCAAACTTCATCCCGGGATACTGAGCAGCATACTTTGGAAACAGTGCGGCCAACTCGTTGTTGATCTGATCGGCGTTGCCGACGGCTTGGTCCACATCGGCGGTGACAGCAACCGTGCGTTTCTGATTGTTGCGCTTGATCGACGCGTAGGATCGCCCTTCCTTGAGGCGTGCGACTTCGCGGAACGGCACGAGCGTGCCATCCGGGGCGGCCACCCACATGTCCTCGATGTCGGAGATGTTGCGGCGATGTGATTCGGGGTAACGGACCATGATCTTCACGTCCTCGCGATCGCGCTGGAGCTTGCGGGACTCAAGTCCGTAGAAGGCGGCCCGAACCTGCGTCGCCAGCGACTGCGTGGTCATGCCCAGCGCGCGGGCGGAATCGAGGAGTTCGATCTGCACTTCGGGGCGACCGGGGTCCATGTTGTCGTCAATATCGTACACACCCGCATACTTGCGCAGTTCCGCTTTGAATTCCTCTGCTACGACTTGGAGCTGCTCCGGGTCGCCGTAGCTGATCTCGATCTGAACCGCCTTGCCACCGGGCCCGCCATTGACGCTTTCAAATTTGACCGCGTTCACGCCGGGTAGATCGCGCGACGCTTGCCGGAGTTCACGCAGGATGGATTCGCTGTCGCGGTCACGCTCGTCAACGGGGGCCAACTCGATAATGAGCTGACCAAGGTGCGTTCCACTGTCAGCTGACTGCCCTTCCTGTGAATACTGCACGCCGACCACCGTGTAGAGACTGTCAAGCTCGGGGAGATCAACGGCTGCCTTTTCGACGATCTCAAGCGCTGCGGTGGTCTTTTCAGCAGGCGTCCCGACAGGCATCTTGAGGTTCACGGTGATGGTCTCGGAGTCCATCTTCTGAACGAAGACAAACGGAACCACGCCGCCGCCGATCATGCCACCAGCAATGATCAACGCCGAGACCAGGCAGGCAAAGGTCACGTATCGATAGTCAACAGCCTTGCGAAGCAGTTTTTCATAGTTGCCGTAAATCCAACCCTTCAAGACCCGCTGACGGAACTTCTGTAGCGCGGAAGGATTCTCCGCTTCCTTCGCGGACGATCCGTTCGCACGCGGCTTCAACCAGTCGGCGAGGTGAGACGGCAGGACCGTCAGCGCTTCAAACAGCGATATCGCCAGCGCGATCATCGCGATGACCGGGAGTACGCCCATGAAGTCCCCGATCACGCCTTCGATGAACAGTAGCGGCAGGAACGCGACGATGGTCGTCAGAATCGCGCACGTCACCGGCCACGTGACTTCCTCGGCGCCGGAAATGGCGGCGAGCTTTGGTTCAAGCCCTTGTTCAACCTTGGTGAAAATGCGCTCCCCCACGACGATCGCGTCATCCACAAGCAACCCGAGCACCACGATCAGACCGAACATGCTGATGAGGTTCAGCGAGATGCCCATGAATTTCATCGCGATCACGGTGCCGAGAATGGACAGCAACAGGCCAAACATCACCCAGAACGCCACTCGCCAATCAAGGAACATAAGCAGCGACAGGAACACGAAAATCAGGCCCCAGAAACCATTGCGCTTGAGAAGGTCCAGCCGACCCTCGATGAAGCGCGCCAAATTTGTTGAGGTCTTGAGGTTCCCGCCGGGCAAGTCTGGAGCAGCCAGCGCGTTGGCGTACACTTGCTCGACCTCGTCGCGGATGCCCAGCGAATACTTGAGCTGCGACCACCAATCGCGTTCGAGCGGTTGACGCATGTGGCCTGCGACGAGTGCCTTGACCTTGGCGGCGATGTCGACGGCGTCCTGCGTGCTGGTTTTGAACACCGTGCACTGAACGGCCGGTTTGGCTTGAAATCGACCGTAGAGGTCGTTGTCTTCGAACGTGTCGCGAACGTCGGCGATTTCGTTGAGTCGAATGACTTTTCCACTGTCATCGCTGCGGACGATGATGTCGCCGATCGGCTCAGCCGTCTCCTTCTCACCGAGCGTCCGGACTGAAATGTTCGACGAGGACGTTTTGATCTGTCCACCGGGCAGATCGAGATTGGCCCGCGCGATGGCGTCGCCGATTTCCATGAAGGACAGTCGGTGCTCGATCAACTCCTCCGCTTTCACGTCGACGCTGATCTCGTCGTTCCGAGTACCCTGCAGCACGACCTTGGTGATTCCCGGAATGGCCAGCAATTCGTCACGCAGGTCTTCACCGACGTCCTTGAGCACACGCTCTTCGATGTCGCCGAAGTAGGAGATGTTGATCACCGGCAGGAGCGGTTCAAACGCGGTGACGGTCGTTTCTTCCGCCTCTTCGGGAAAGTCGTCCCGAGGAATCGTGTCGATGGCCGCCTTGATGTCGTTGGCGACCTGGTCCACATCCTCGACATCGTTGTAAAGCACAGCCGTGATCGAACTGAAGCCTTCACCGATGGTGGTCTTGATCTCCTCGACCTCCTCGATGTCCTTGACCACCTCTTCAATCTTCTTGGAGATGCCCTTCTCGACCTCGGCTGGGGTTGCACCAGGATAAATGGTCGTGATCAGGACGGAGTCCGGCGTGAACTCGGGGAACATTTCCCGAAGAAGCGTGTTGGCCGAGTAGGTCCCGCCGATCAGCAATCCCACGGTGAGCAACCCGACCAGGACGGGATTGTGCACACTGAAGCGCGGAAGGGATCTCACCGGGAGGCTCCAGTACTCTTGGTTGCTTCGGTAATGGCAATCGATTGATCGGCTGGCATCTGCGCGGTGGTGTCACCCAGCCGGATGTCGTCGCCGTCTTCGAGAATGTCGAGATTGCTGACGATGACGAGATCGCCGTCGGCCAGTTCTCCTTCGACGATGGCCAATGCCCCGACATTGCGCTTCACGTGAACGATGCGCCTGATCGCATTGGTGTCATTGGCCACGAATACGGCATCGGACACGATTGCACCGCGCGGCACGGTCAGGACGTCTTCGAGCGTAGGGCCGGTGACGCTGGCCGTCACGAAGTACCCAGGCGTCAGCGGCGTTGCCTGCTCGGCGTTGTCCACCTCCACGAACGCGGCAAACGTCCGACTGCGGGTGTCCACGGATGGTGCAACACGCGCAATCCGTCCCTGCCATGCAAAACCGGGCATGCTCTCGACAGTCAACGTACACGCGTCATCGGTATCCACCATCGGCCTGTATGAGGCGGGCAACTCGATCGGAATTTCGATGTGCTGCGTGTCCATCAGCGAAACAAGTTGCATCCCCATCTGCGCCTGATCGCCTGCTTCCACATTGAGCGTGTCGATCTGCCCCGCGAACGGGGCCACGACCCGACAACGTTCAACACTCAGTTCCGCCAACGCCACATCGGCCCGACGCCCGGCGAGTGTCGACTCCAGCCCACGCCGACGGGGGTCCAGTTGCTCGCGCTGGCTCACCAGATTCTGCCAGACGCGTCGCGTGGCTTGATAGGTGCGGTTGGTCAGATCGTACTCGCGGCTTGACGCCCTGGTTGCTTCGAACAAATCTGTCAGGCGTTCGAGTTCACGCCGTGCGATATCCATTTCCTGCGCGGCGATGGACACCATCTTGTCGACGTTCTGCCGTTCGATGTCGATGGCCGCGATCTGGGATTCCACGTCTCCCACCAGAGATCGTGCCCGATCAAGCTGACGCTGATAGTCGCGGTCATCGATCCGAAGCAGCAGATCACCCGACGACACATACGCGCCGTCATTGATGCCGTCCGGAACCTCCACAACCTGACCTGTCACCTGCGCGGCGATGGCCACCTGATGATCAGCCCGGGCCGTTCCGTAGCCGGTAAACACGAGTGGCAGATCTGCGCGTGTTGTTCGGTGAACCTCCACCACGGGCGGGAGTTTGGCAACGTCTGTCCGCTCGGGGTCGGGCTTGTTCGCCACCAGCCAGCGCGAAACGGTGGCCCCACCCCCAATGAGGATCACCACCAGCACAAATGAAATCGCAACTCGGGTCTTGTAGGCCGCCATGGTCGTCGTGCTTGCAGTCAGTCTGTCCGAAGTTCGGGCGTGTCAGCAGCGTCGTTTTGTCCGTGCACCCCTCATATCGGCATCCGGTGTCGTTGAGGATGGGCATTCGGGGAATGATTGACTCACCCACCGGGCCAATCAAGGGACTATACCGATCTTTACACGATATGACCATTCGCCCGCCCGTCGATGACAGGCCAATTTGACACTCACGCTCGGGGCGAGTTACGATCGCAGTCATCTGTCGTACAAGAAATGACAGTTTCGTGCCGGAGATCAGAACCCATGTCACAACTCAGCGCCCTGAATTTCAAGCAGTGGATCGACGAACACCGCGATCAACTCCAGCCGCCGGTCGGCCTGGTGTCTGTGTGGAAGGACCGGCAATTCATGGTGTCGGTCGTGGGTGGTCCAAACGTCCGCAAGGATTATCACATCAACCCGACCGAGGAGTTCTTCTACCAGATCGAGGGTGACATCACGCTGAAAATCATCGAGGACGGCGAGCGTCGTGACCTGCACGTTCGTCAGGGCGAGATCTTCCTGCTCCCGCCACTCGTGCCCCACTCGCCACAGCGACCGGCCAAATCCGTCGGTCTGCTGATTGAACACGAACGCCCACTGGGCCAGAACGACCGGGTCCGCTTCTATTGCGACGAATGCGACCACATCATCTTTGATGAATCGGTCTACATGACCGACCTGGCCCTGCTCAAGCCGATTCTCGAGAGTTTCTGGGCCGACGAAGAGAAGCGTACCTGCGAAAAGTGCGGCGCGAAGATGGAACCGCCCGCCAAACCGGGATAGTCAACGCGACCCATGGGGGAAGAGCCGGTCGCGATGAAGATCGATCTGCACACGCACATCCTCCCGGAGAACTGGCCCGACCTCGAAAAGCGGTACGGGTATGGCGGGTTCATCCGGCTTGACCATCATCAGCCTTGCGGCGCCCGCATGATGATGGGCGACAAGTTCTTCCGCGAAGTTCAATCCAACTGCTGGGACCCAATGGCGAGGGTGTCTGACTGCGATGCGACCGGCGTGTCGGTGCAGGTTCTGTCGACCGTGCCGGTGATGTTCAGCTACTGGGCCAAACCGCAGGACACGCTCGATCTCTCCCGCATCCTGAACGACCACATTGCCGGCGTCTGTCGCGACCAGCCAACGCGATTCGTTGGTCTCGGAACCCTGCCGATGCAGGATCCGGAGCTTGCCTGCCGAGAACTCGACCGTTGCGTCGGCGAACTTGGTTTGGCGGGGGTCGAGATCGGCACGCACGTAAACGAGTGGAACCTGAATGCTGCCGAGTTGTTCACCGTATTCAAGCACGCTGCCGACATCGGAGCAGCGGTCTTTGTTCATCCGTGGAACATGATGGGCAAAGCCGACATGCCCGACTATTGGCTTCCCTGGCTCGTCGGCATGCCGGCAGAGACCTGTCGCGCCATCTGCTCGATGATCTTCGGTGGGGTACTGGAGCGACTGCCGGACCTGCGCGTCGCGTTCGCGCATGGTGGCGGATCATTTCCGGCGACGATTGGACGCATTGAGCATGGGTTCGACGTTCGGCCTGATCTTTGTGCCAGAGACAATAAGGTGAATCCGCGTTCGTACGTCGGCAAGTTCTATGTCGATTCGCTCGTGCACGATCCGATGGCGCTGCGGTACCTCGTCAACCTGATGGGCGCGGACCGTGTCGCGCTCGGCAGCGACTACCCGTTCCCACTGGGGGAGCTCCATCCCGGACAGCTGATCGAATCGATGGACGATTTTTCAGAAGACACGAAACGGCAGCTTCTGTCGGGGACGGCACTTTCGTTTTTGAATTTGCAGGCTGAGGCGTTTACAACTTCGTAGATCATGAGCACATCGGATCCAACACTGAGTCCACCATTTGAAGCGAGTGAGCCATTCGCCAAACGCATGGACGCAGAAGACGGCCTTGCCGGTTTTCGCGACCGATTCCTGATCCCTGCGACAGACGCCGGCTCGCCCGTCATCTACCTGGCCGGCAACTCGCTCGGTCTGCAACCCAAATCGGTGCAGCAATATCTCAACGAGGAACTTGACGACTGGGCGACACATGGTGTTGAGGGCCACTTCCGCGGCCGTCGTCCGTGGTACTCCTACCACGAGATGTTCCGCGAGTCGGGCGCGAGGCTGGTCGGTGCTGAGCCAGGTGAGGTCGTGATGATGAACAGCCTCACGGTGAATCTCCACTTGATGATGGCGACGTTCTACCGTCCGACAGCCGATCGCTACAAGATCGTCATCGAGGATGGCGCGTTCCCATCCGATACGTACGCGGTCAAATCGCAATTGCGTTGGCATGGACATGACCCGGCGGATGGGTTGATTCTCCTGCAACCCCGTCCCGGCGAGCACACGCTGCGCACCGACGATGTGATCGACCTGATCGACGAGCAAGGCCACGAGATCGCCCTCGTCATACCGGCGGGCGTGAACTTCCGCACGGGTCAGTTCTTCGACATCGCCTCGATCACCGCGGCCGCCAAGAAGCAGGGTTGCACCGTTGGCTGGGACCTCGCCCACGCCGTCGGCAACGTCCCGCTGTCGCTGCACGAATGGGACGTCGATTTCGCCGTCTGGTGCAATTACAAGTACATGAATTCGGGCCCTGGCGCGATCGCCGGGTGCTACGTGCACGAACGGCATGGCCGAAATTTCGATCTGCCCCGATTCGCCGGTTGGTGGGGCAACGACCCCGACGAACGTTTCAAGATGCACTTGCTGCCCGAGTTCACACCACGGGAAGGCGCGGACGGCTGGCAGATCAGCAATCCGCCGATTTTCTCGCTGACACCGGTCAAGGCATCGATCGAACTCTTTGAGGAGGCAACCCTGCCGAAACTGCGGGAAAAGTCGCAAAGGATGACTGGCTTCCTGCGGTTCCTGCTCGAAGGACACCAAAGCAAGGTGTTCGAGATCATCACGCCGCGAGCGCCAGCCGAGCATGGCTGCCAACTGTCGATTCTCGTGCACGATCATCCGAAGGAGCGATTCGCCGCGCTGGAAAAGGCGGGCGTGATCTGCGATTTCCGCGAGCCGAATGTGATTCGTGCCGCACCCGTTCCGCTGTACAATTCGTTTATGGATGTGTGGCGTTTCGCTCAGGTTTTGGCGGACGCTACCGGTTGAGCAGACAGACATGAGCAAGAAGGAAGATCCCAAGATCGTATTGGCCGGCGCGGGATTGGCCGGCGCGCTGCTGGCGACCATGCTGGGTCAGAAGGGCTACCGCGTCGAACTATACGAAAAACGCCCCGATCCGCGAACGGGACAAGGTGGTCCAGGCCGATCGATCAACCTCGCCCTGTCCACCCGAGGCCTGCATGCGTTGGAACGGGCAGGCATCGCGGCCGACATCCTCAAGTCCGCGATCGCGATGCCCGGTCGCATGATCCACGGACTCGATTCCTCGCTGACCTATCAGCCCTACAGCAAGAACCCAGACGAGTACATCAACTCCGTCTCCCGCGCACAGCTCAACATCGATCTGATCAACGCCGCCGAAAAACAGGAAAACGTTACGCTGCATTTCAATCAGCGCTGCATCGATGCCGATCTCGATGCCCCGGCTGCTGACTTTGTCGACGGCGACACCGGTGAAACGCACCGCGTTGCGGGCGATCTGCTCATCGGTGCTGACGGCGCGTTCTCAGCCGTCCGCGGTCGCATGCAACGCACCGATCTCTTCGACTACCGGCAGGACTATCTCGAACACGGCTACAAGGAATTGACCATCCCACCGTCCGAGGATGGCGGATTCCGCATCGAGAAGAACGCCCTGCACATTTGGCCACGGCGATCCTACATGATGATCGCCCTGCCCAACGCCGACGGTTCGTTCACCTGTACGCTCTTCTGGCCGCTCAAAGGCCCGATCAGCTTCGACGCACTGAAGACCAAAGAGGACGTCACCCGATTCTTCAAGGAGCACTTCCCCGACGCGGTGCCTCAGATCCCCGACCTCGAGGATGCTTACTTCGCGAACCCGACCAGCTCGCTGGTGACCGTTCGCTGCGGACCGTGGAATCACGGCGGCAAGACCGTTCTCGTCGGTGACTCAGCCCACGCCATCGTGCCATTCTACGGACAGGGCATCAATGCCGGTTTTGAAGACTGCGAGATCTTCATGGACTGCGTGGAAGAGTCGGCACCCGACTGGGAAACCGTGTTCTCGACATACTACAGACGTCGAAAGAAACACACCGATACCCTCGCCCGCCTCGCCATCGCCAATTTCAAGGAGATGCGCGACCATGTCGGATCTCCGAAGTTCCTGCGAAAGAAAAAACGCGAACGCCTGTTGCACACGTGGTTTCCCAAGTGGTACGTGCCGCTCTACTCGATGGTGACGTTCTCGCGAATTCCCTACGCCGACGCGGTTCGAAGAGCACGAAACCAGGAGCTGAAGGTCCAAAGCGCCGGCTGGGCGATCGCAACCCTGTTCGCCGTGGTCTTGACGATCTTCGTCGTTTCGATGATCTAAACGGTCATGGCCCTCACCTACGGAAGCTACCTCAAGATTGACCAACTCCTGAACCTGCAGGAGCCTAAGTCGTCACCACCTGAACACGATGAGATGCTCTTCATCGTGATTCACCAGGTCTACGAGCTCTGGTTCAAACAACTCCTGCACGAACTGGACCGCATCAAGCCGCTCTTTTCCGAGAACAAGGTCTTCGACGCCATCCACGCATTCAAACGCTGCCGCACGATCATGAAGACGCTCGTCGGCCAACTCGACATCCTCGAGACGATGACACCGATGTCGTTCACGAGCTTCCGCGATCGACTTGAAACAGCCAGCGGTTTCCAGTCCGCCCAGTTTCGCGAATTCGAATTTACGCTCGGCTACAAACGGGCGGACACGCTCAAGTACCACGATCCGAACAGCCCGCACTTGCCGGCGATGCAGCGGCGACTCAACGAACGCACCGTCGTCGACCACCTTTACGATCTGCTCGAACTCCGCGGCGTGACGATTCCCGGTGAATTGCGCCAACGCGAACCGACCGAACCCAACGTCCCCGACGAACAGGTGCAGGACGGCATTGAGCATCTTTATCGCAACGATCCCGGCATGGCCATCCTGTTCGAATCCATGACCGATTTCGACGAAGGGCTGCAGGAATGGCGGTATCGACACGTGAAAATCGTCGAGCGTACCATCGGTAGCAAGCTGGGCACCGGCGGCTCTCCGGGCATCGCGTTTCTCAAGAAGTCGCTGTTCCAGCCGGTCTTCGCCGATCTGTGGGCAATTCGACATCGGCTGTAATGCATCACGCGAATCGAAACGTCGATCCATGATCCACGACATCACACCACCGATCACGCCATCGCTTGCCGTCTGGCCTGGAGACACGCCACCGTCGCGCGAAGTCCTGCTCGACATGCGCAAGGGCGACAACCTGACGCTGTCGACGCTGCATGCCACGGTGCATCTCGGAGCGCACGCCGACGGGCCGAACCACTACGATACCGATGCCCACGCCATCGACGAACGAGACCTTGAATACTACCTTGGTCGTTGTCAGGTGATGCGTGCGAATGTTGGCCGAAATCGGCGCATCGCGATGGACATGCTCGAAGGCGATGTCACCGAAACACGGGTGCTGCTGGCAACCGGCACTTATCCCGATCCGACAACGTTCAACGAGGACTTTGCCGCGCTGGAACCGGAGTTGATCGATGCACTGCATACGAAAGGCGTCAAACTGATCGGCATCGACACGCCAAGCGTCGATCTGTTCACGTCGAAGGACCTGCCCGCACATCATAGGTTCCTCGTCAACGACATGGCCATTCTGGAAGGGATCGTTCTGACGGATGTACCCACCGGCGTGTACGAATTGATCGCCCTGCCACTCAAGCTGGTCGGCTTCGACGCCAGCCCCGTCCGAGCGATCCTGCGCACGATCGACTAACTCGGCATCGTCGCGATGACTTTCAATTCGATCGCAATCGGCGTCGGCAACGCCGTGATCTCCACCGTCGTGCGGGCAGGCTGATTGTCGGCGAAATACTCGGCGTACAACTTGTTGTACTTGGCGAAGTCGTCCTTCATGTTGGTCAGAAAGACGGTGACGTCGACCACGCGATCCCAGCTCGAACCCGACTCTTCCACGACCGTACGCACGTTTTCGAACACCGAGCGGCACTGCGCCTCGATGTCGTAGTCCACGATGTTGCCATCCGCATCGAGCGTGACCCCTGGGATCTCCTTCGTCCCGCGCTTGCGAGGCCCCACCCCCGACAGGAACAGCAGATTCCCCACCCGCCGCGCATGCGGATACGCCCCCACCGGTTCCGGTGCCGTCTTACTCTCGATGCGATCAGTCATTGCTCGATCCCCGTCCAAACCGCTTCAATTCGTAGAATTCGTCCGTTGGCGTTGCGATGAATGAGGCAGAGCCATCGATCAGATCTTCGCTTCGATCATCCATGGCGGTCGTTGTCATGTCGACGCGAAGCCGCCCATCGCCAATCGCCGTGAATGTTGCATGCACGCCATTCATCATCAAGAACCGATCTGCATTCTCCTGCCCAAAGGACCATCCACTCGCCTCCATCCGGTCATCGTCTTCGTCTGAAAGGTTGTCGTCTTCAAATACACCGCCCCAGTCAGCGTGCAAGCATCCCCCTGCGAGTGTGTCAGCCTGAACACGCTCTGGCACACCCCAACAGTCCACCATCACACTGACTCCCTGCGGTTCATTCGATGCAATCACCACAATGTAGCGGAATCCGTCCGATCGCTGCATCACCGATACGTCAGTCTTGGTGACGTCGTATCGACGCCCCTCAATCTCGATGAACTGCTCAGCGTTGTCGGACATGAAATTTCTCCTGCACTATCGTCACAGCTTCACGCAAACATTCTTCGGCTCGGTGAAAAACCGCAACGCTTCCAGACCACCCTCGCGGCCAACACCGCTCGATTTCATGCCGCCAAACGGCACACGCAAATCACGCAGCAGCCACGTGTTCACCCACACCGTCCCCGACTGCAACCGGGCAGCCACCCGATGGGCACGCGTGATGTCCTGCGTCCACACCGACGCCGACAACCCATAGTCCGTACCGTTCGCATACGCGATCACCTCATCCTCATCCTTGAACGGAATGATGCTCACGACGGGGCCGAAGATTTCCTCCTGGTTCACGCGGCACGATGCGTCCAACCCCGCAATCACCGTCGGCTCAAAGTAGAAGCCATCCTTGCAGCGATCGTTGATGAGCTGCGGCGACTGACCGCCACACAGAATCTCGCCGCCCTCCTCCTTCGCCAACGCGACGTACCCCCGAATCTTCTCAAGGTGCGCCTTCGACACGACCGCCCCCTGATCGCTGTCCTTCGCCAGCGGATCACCAACCTTCAACTTCTTCGCCATCCCCACGAACATGTCGACAAACACGTCGTAAACCGATTCCTCCACGAACAGCCGCGACCCGCAAAGACAAATCTGCCCCTGATTGGCGAACGACGCCCGCACGCTGCCGGACAGCGCCTGATCGATCGCGGCGTCGGCGAAGACGATGTTCGGGTTCTTGCCGCCCATCTCGAGCGACACCTTCTTGAACATCGGCGCCGTCGTCCCGGCGATCGATCGCCCCGTCACCGTGCCGCCCGTGAACGAGATTGTCGGCACATCCTGGTGCGCCACCAGCGCGGCCCCCGTCTTCGCCCCAAGCCCATGCACAATGTTCAGCACACCCGGCGGCAACCCCGCCGACTTGCAGACCGCCCCATACATGAACGCCGTCATCGGCGTAATTTCCGAAGGCTTGGCCACCACGGTGTTGCCCGTCGCGATGGCCGGCGCGACCTTCCACGTGAACAGGTATAGCGGCAGATTCCACGGCGATATCGTTCCCACGACGCCCCGTGGATTTCGCAACGTGTAGTTGATGGCCTGATCGTCCATCGCGTGTGCTTCGGACGCGAAATGCGTGATCGCAGTTCCGAAGAACCGCGTGTTGGCCACGGCACGCGGGATGTCGACGCTGCGTGCGAGCGATAGCGGCTTGCCATTGTCCACGCACTCCGCCTGCGCGAACGCATCGAGATTCTTCTCGAGCAGGTCGGCGATGCGCAGCATGATCTTCGTCCGCTCCGCCGCCGGTGTCGTCGACCAAACCGGAAACGCGTCCCTGGCAGCCGCGACCGCCCGCTCGATGTCGCGTTCGTCGCTATCGGGAATCTTGCCGTAGACCTGCCCGGTCGCCGGATCGACGTTGTCGAGAAACGCCCCAGACGCCGGCGCCACCACCTCACCATTGATGTAGTTTCCGATCGCTTCCATGGTCTTACTGCGACGCCGTCCGCCCGCCATCCACCGGCAGGTTCACACCATTCACATAGCTCGCCGCCGGCGACGCCAGAAACGCCACAACGGCGGCAATCTCCCTCGGATCGCCCATCCGCCCGGCTGGGATGTCGTCGATCGCCGCCTGCCGAATCGCGTCGGGCGTCATGCCGGTCCGTTTCGACTTCGCGGCGAACAGATGATTCAACCGCTCGGTATCCGTGAACCCCGGCAGCACGTTGTTGATCGTGATCCCTTGCGACGCCACCTCCGACGAGACCGTTCGCGCCCAGTTCGCAACCGCCGCCCGAATCGTGTTTGACACACCAAGTCCCTTGATTGGCTGAAACACAGATGTCGATATCACGTTGACGATCCGCCCGAACGACCGCTCCTTCATCCCCGGCAGCACCGCCTGCAGCAGGTTGTGGTTGTTGACCAGATGCTGAGAGAACGCAGCCTGAAACGCAGCCGGATCCGCCTCGGTTATCGGACCCGACGGCGGACCACCCGTGTTGTTGATCAAAATGTCAATCACCGCCCCACCGTCGATCAGCGATCGAACCGCGTGTCGCACAGCGTCAACGTCCGAAAAGTCGGCCACAACATGTCCATGCGATTGCCCGTCACCCGCCGGCAATTCCCCGACACGCTTCGTGAGCAGTTCCTCGCTACGGGCCATCAGCGTGCATGACGCCCCCTGCTCCGCCAATTCCTGCACACACGCCCAGCCAATCCCATTGGTCGAACCGCACACCAACGCCGCTTTGCCCGATAACACGCCCATTCCGCCGTTCCTCCACCCTGGTGGTACATCTCACATGCTGGTCGCATGTTACCACCGATGTCCGACGCAGACGAGCAAGGTCCGATAGCCTGCCCGTATGCAATCGCAAAACGACAATACGATCCGTGCTTTTGTCACGCATGGCCCGGTCATTTTTGGACGATGACGTAGAGGTGCCGCCGTGCAGGCGTGCCATCGTCATAGGGACACCAACCCCGATGAGTCTGATATGGCCACGAAACTAACCGTCGTTTTCTTTTCCGACACGCTCAACAACACCAAGATCGAGGTTCCACTGCGGCAGTCACCATCCGTCCGCCGCGTCGAATCGCATCCGTCCAGCGATGATCTGGTGGACTACGTGTGCAGCCAGGAGTGTGACGTGCTCGCGGTCGACCTTGATACGGTCGGGGCGATCAACGTCGTCGAGCGCGTGGCCCTGTCGCGGGCTGAGTGCGGCATCCTCGGCATCAGCGCCCGCACGGACGCAACGTTCATCATCCAAGCCATGCGCGCCGGCTGCGGGCAGTTCATCACCACGCCTGTCGAACCGGACGACCTCGAAAGCGCTCTGCAACGACTGCGTCCCCTCCGCCGTGCGGTCAATGTGCGATCCAAACGCATCTGCGTCATCGGCTCGTCCGGCGGCGTCGGTGCCACCACGATCGCCTGCAACCTCGCCACCGAATTGGCCTTGCTCTCGCAGGATCCGGTCGGCCTTGTTGACCTCAACCTCGAATACGGGGATGTCTGCTGCGCGTTCGACTGCCAGCCCAAGTACAGCATCGCGGACGTTTGCCACGATGGCGCTGATGTCGACGTCGAAACAGCCTGCGCCGCCTTCATCGACCTCGCGACCGGCGTTTCGATTCTGGGTCGCCCCGACCACCTTGAACATGCCCGGGATGTCACTCCCGACGGGGTACTGACCGTCTTACAGCTTGTTGCCAAGAAATTCCCGCACATCGTGGTCGACCTGCCACGCTCGTACAACTTCCTTTCAGCCATGGCTGTCCGCGACGCGGAACGCATTCTCATCGTGACACAGCTCGGCGTGCCACCCGTCCGCAACGCGATGCGCATCTACCAGTCATTGCAGCAGATGGGTGCCGATGAGGACAACATCGAGATCATCGTGAACCGCAGTGACGCCGCCTACGAACGCATCAGCCGCGACGACGTCGAGGCACACTTTCGACGCCCCGTATTCGCCGAAGTGCCCAACGACTACCAGTTCGTCTCTGCTGCATTCGATTTGGGGCACCCCATCGGTGCCGACGCACCAACCAGCAAAGCCAAGCAGGCCATCGCCGAAATGGCGCTCAAACTCGCACCGGAATACGCCACCGCGTCTACCGAAAAGAAGGGCAACGGCCTGTTCAACAAACTTCTCGGACGCAAGTAACACCCGTACAACTGTCTGCCAGAGTTGAGGTCACCAAACCATGAGCCGCCTGACCGTGGAACAGCAAAATGTCGTCGAACAGTGGTTGGCAGACTTTCATGCTGCCGGAAGCGCGGAAGAGGACAACTACCTCGCAAAGCGGACGTCACCACGCTTTGTTGACTGGTCCGAACCGCTCGAAATCAAGTTTCGCGGTAAGACCACGATCGGTCGCGGCATGAACCTCAACCAACATGGCGTCGGTTTTCTCTGCAAACACCGATTCAAACGCGGCGACGAAGCCGAAATCCGTCGCGACGGTGACGGACAGGACTGCTGGGTTCCGATCATCGTTCGCCATGCAACGCAGACGATCGGCCAATTCAAAGTCGGCGCCATTTTCCGCAACGCCTGACTCAACAATCTAATCGTTTCATTCAGACCGCAGCTGCGACCGGCTCAGCAGCAGTGGCGCCCGACTCGTCGGGAACAACGCGGTCCAACGGAACCGGTTTCTTCCCACCGCCGCTCGTCAATGTGTACCACAGGATCTTGAAGTCCAGCCATATTGACATCGCGCGAATGTAGGCGAGGTCGTAGTGAATCCACTGGTGGAAATCACCCTGATCGCGGTCATGCCGGCAAATCTGCCACAATCCTGTAATCCCCGGGCGCACCGTCAGCCGCGCCCGGCGCCACGGACCACATATCTGGTTTTCACGGTAAGGTGACGGTCGCGGCCCCACCAGACTCATCTGCCCGACCAACACGTTCCAAAGCTGCGGCAGTTCATCGATGTTTGTCTTGCGCAGGAACCGCCCGAGCGGAGTGACGCGCGGATCCCTGGCGATCACAAACTGCGGTCCGTCCGACTCATTCTCCTCCGCAAGCACGCGCTGCAGATCGTGTGCGTCCGGTCGCATCGTGCGGAACTTGATGCACCCGAATTCGCGACCTTCACAACCCTCACGACGATGCACAAAGAACAAAGGCCCCGACGACGTCAGCTTCACCAGCACAGCCGTCACCAACAGCAACGGGCTTAGCACGATCAACCCCACCCCGGACGCGATGACGTCGATCGCACGCTTGGACACGCGCGTGGCTGCGCTGCGTCGCTCGCTGCGATTCGCTCGTCGAATGTTGCCCTGCACGACCTGGAACACACCGTCTTCCTCACGGTCCGGAAGCACCTTGAGATCCTCCGGATTCACCTCCGCCATTGGAATCTGGCGGTTCACGATCAGCTCGTGATACACAGCCGCGTTCGGCTCGACCACCGCACGATCGTACACGACTGCGTTGGCGACCGTCGCACCACGTCCGATCATTGCCCCTCGTCCGATCACGGTCGGACCGATCACCGTTGCGTCGCGACCCACGTGCGCGTCGGCGTTGACAAGCACGTCGCCGACGAACCGCGCCGTTCGGTCGATGGTGGCCCCGTCCGCCACAAGCAACCCGTCAGCGTTTCGTCCGGTCGCGAGCAACCGCCGATCACGCTGCGTCGGATCAGCCGCAACCGAGCAGCCCAGCCGATGAAGATCAGCCGTCATGCACAAGTCCAGGCATGGCGACGACTCGGGATTGTCACGGATCGGCACGGAACGCGACGCCAACTGCTGACGCATGGCCTGCAGCGGAAACCGCGCGTTCGTCATGGCCGACTCGCGCGACATGATGCAGCAGGAGATCACGGTCGCGTCCGCACTGGACCAACGCATTTTCTCGAAGGTTCTTTGAATCCGCTGAATATTGCCCGCAGGATCGGTAACGATCCGTTCGACGCGTTCGTCCGCGTGCGGGTCCACATGCATGGCAAACGATGGCACGAACTGTTCACCATACGCCGACATCAATCGCGACAGTTCATAACCGTATACCGGCCAATAGCGTGGATCGATGAAGATGATCCGGTCGGACGCTTCACCGTCATACAGAAACTCCGCTCGGTGCGCAGACTCCACGATAGTGATCGAACACTCTGGCGCAGCCGCAACGAGTCGGCCTTCATAGGCGAAGTCCGGATCAAAGCCCGGTACGACGAAGATGTCCGTCACGCCGACTTTCGACAGGCTTGCCGCAATCTCGCCAAGGAGATACCGCGTGCCCAGCGGCAGCATGAGAATGGAATGAGTCTCACCAAAACTGCTCAGACATTCCGGACGAATGTCGCGTATCACACAATGCGTGGCCATGATCGTCGGTCGCCTCTGTCCCAACCATGCTCAGTCGCCGACGGAAGCGTTCGGTCGACCGAGTCTTTCCCCATATGATGACACTGTCACCATACGATCCATGCATGTGCGGAATCAGATTTTCGTGAATTGGACTGCGGACGGGTACTACTTGCCGAGCTTATCGGTCGCGCAGGTGACCGATTCGGCCAACGTCATGGCCGCAGGATCACCCGATACGTCTCCGGTTGAACCGGCGGTATCGGACCCTCGCCCTGCTGCGGCGTCAATGCGATCATCAGTCAGGAAGACCATGTGCACGTAGCGATCGTCACCTGCCACCGTCGCATCATGTGCCACCAAACAGCGATCCACGTGGGCAGCCGCATCGATCGTCGCATTCGACCAGATCGACGACCGCGAGACGATCGCCCTGCGACCCACGCGACTGCCGGCTCCGATCGACGTCGGCCCCACGACAATCGCGTGCTCCTCGACCACGGCGTCCGGCCCGACCATGACCGGTCCCAACAGCTTGGCCGAGGTCGCCACCTTCGCGTTGATGTGAATCAGCGTGGAGCCTTCGACATAATAGCCGTCAGCTTCCCACGCACCGATCGCAGACCGCTTGAGCGCCCAATCGTTGAGCGCGAAGTAGCTGGCAATACCCGTCAGGCGTGGCGCCTGACCGATGATCCGATAAACATCCGCCCGCTCACCATCGCGGTGCAGCGCGGGAATGAGTGATTCCTTGATGTCCTGAAATCCGCTCGCACCAATGTGGTCGAGCGACTGCGGCGAGAAAACATAAACACCGACAGGCGAATGCGCGTCGTCGTTGTTTGAGACGGGCTTGGCTGCGACGGTCAACGCCGGGCGAGACTGCCGATGGGCCAGGATCATCGACCGGATGTTGAACAGCGGGATGATCGACGATTCGACCACCATGACTTCGCTGAAGGTCATCCCAGCCGTCGCGTCCTTAACACATCCGGCAGGGCCACGCGGCATCGCATCATCCCGGTAGGAAACCTGCATTCCGAGCGATGATCCATCGCCGAGACTTTTTTGCATCGTTTCCGAAAGGCCATTGGAGCAGATCACAACGTCGGTCACGCCGCCGTCACGAAGCCGCAACAGCACCGTTTCCATCATCGAACGATTCGCGATGGGCGCCAGAGGCTTTGCACATGCACGGTGCAGCGGACACGCACCCCAGTCGTGCACGCCCGCCAAGATGACTGCCACCGTCTTGTCGCTCATCTGCTCTCCCACCCTGAACGCGTCGTCACACCTGCAAACCGCCAACGATCAGTCGCGGCGACATCCCTATTCTTTGGCCTACCCGAATCGGCAATCAACGTCCGCAACCCAGCGCGCGTTCCCCCGATAATCGCCGCGGTTCGGGCTGCGGGAACGCCCCTTACGTTCCCATATCCGACACAGCGTCCGCATTCTCGACGTCCAACGCCGCGATCATCTCCGCAGCCTCGTCCATGATCGCCTGCGCATCGCACTCGTGCGGCATCACCGCCGTGAAGACCGCTTGTATCGCGTTGAACTGCTCCACGGTCTCTGTGAACACGGCCGACAAGCCCTCAAACGACAACCCAAACGCCGACAACGCCAGCAGCCTCAGCGAGTCCGGCACCTTGACCGTCTGACGATCCATTGAGAACGGCAACACGGAGCAGAAGTAGGTCACCTGCCACAGCTGCTGTTCGAGATCGGCAGATTTCTGCATTGGCGGCTTGTCCCAGTGGCGTCCCAGCACACGCGAAAGCACTTCGGGGAAATCCCAACGCTCCGCCAGCAACCTGCCCAACTCCGCATGATCCACACCGAGGGCGGTCCGCTCGACGGTCAGCCGACGATCCCAATCCCAACGGCACCGCTGCAGGCACTCCGCGTGCTTCTGACCAAAATGCGAAGACAGCGCCAACGTACCGATCTCGGCCAGCAGTCCGGTCAGAAATGCCTGCTCGACCAGCGAACTCGACAACCGCTGCGCCAACTGCCGCGCAAGACACGCCCGCAAGACACTGTCCCGCCAGAATTCCCGCATGTCGAAACCGTTTGGCACCACGTTCTTCATCGTATTGGTCACGTAGAAACCAAGCGACGCGATGCGGACATACTCATTGCCCAGCACCACGATCGCCCGACTCAGCGTCGATACCTTGCCCCGCTGGCCGAAAAATGCCCCATTGGCGACTTTCAACAACCGAGCGCTCAACGCAGGATCCAGCTCAATCACCTCGACCAGATCCGCCGCGCTCGTATCCTCGTCCCGGCAAAGCGACAGCAACTCAGCCGCAGCCTCCGGAAGTGACGGAATCTTGACGTTGTCGAGAATTTCATTGGCCCAATTGGTGCCCAGCGTGGTGGTCTGTTGATCGCTCATGGTCTCTCCAGGCGGCTAGAATGTTGGCAATGGATCCCCAAACTTGTATCGGCCCGACATAATGGGTAGTTTGGCGAACGAGGGCGAATAGGGTACGGTAATCGGACGTGGATTCGGAGCGCATCAGCCGGAACCGGCGGCCGACCGGGCACGAGCATTCATGCGACACTTTATTATTGGACCATTTTCGACCAAAACTGTCATCTGCGGCCAAACACAGATATAATTCCAGAAATTGGCCGGTGTGCGGGTCTAACATCGTCACTCACAGGCAAAACGACTTGGCGGAGCGAGGCAGGATGGGAGCAAAAATGTTGTCAGCGGTCTTGGTGTTGGGGATGGCGTGTGGGCTCACCGCGAACCCGCGACAGAAGCAGCCTCTCGCAGAACCGGCATTCGTCCCCGGCGAAGTCATCGTCGCCTACAAGAACGTCCCTGCCAAGCAGGAATTCGCATGCACCAAGGACTGTGTGGTGAACACGGTCTCGTGGCGCAAACTCGGACACGCACCCTTCGCCAAGGGCAAACCCGGAACGTCGCACCCTCTGGCTCGCGTCCGCGTCGTGAAGTTGCAGCCGGGCGAGGATGTGCTTGAAGCCGCCGAGAAACTCTCGCAGCTTCCGTCCGTCGCCTACGCACATCCAAACTACATTATGACCGCTGCGTTTTCACCGGACGATACGTTTTTTTCGACTGAGCAATATGGTCCGCAAATCATCCGCCTGCCGGAAGCATGGGATTTGACCGTTGGCCGCAGCGATGTGATTGTGGCCGTCGCGGACAGCGGATATCGCCTTGATCACGAAGAATTCGTGAATGGCCGCATCTGGGACAACGACGATCCACCCAACGGCATTGACGACGACGGCAACGGCTACGTCGATGACTTCCGCGGATACGACATGATCAACGACGACAACGAACCCGTCGCCGCAGGGATATCGGGCAACCATGGCACGCACGTCATGGGCATCGTCGCAGCCGGCACGAACAACAACAAAGGCATCGCCGGCGTCGCGCAGTGCACCATCATGCCAATTCAGGTCTTCAACGGACTGAATGGCACCTGGGCGGCCTTCGCCGAGGGCATTCACTACGCCGTCGACAATGGCGCCCGCGTGATCAACTTCTCCGGTGGTGGATTCGGCGGGACAGGCCTGCTCGAAGACGCCGTCGAATACGCGTACGACAACAATGTCGTGGTCGTCGGCGCCGTCGGCAACAACAACGCATCAACAGCCTATTACCCTGCGGCCTATCCCGGAGCGATCGCGGTGTCGGCCACGGGCGAACTCGATGCCTACTACGACCTCTCCAACTTCGGCAATTATGTCGACGTTGCAGCGCCGGGTATCGGCATCTATTCAACCCTTGCAACCAGCACCACGGCTTACGGTTTCGACACCGGAACATCGATGGCAGCCCCGCACGTGACGGGCTTGGTGGCGTTGATGTTGAGCATCGATCCGTTCCTGACCGTCGAGGACGTCCGATCGTTGCTGCGTGATAATGCGGTGGATCTTGGCGATCCGGGCTTTGATATTCTTTTCGGAGCAGGCCGCATCGACGCGCGGGCCACGCTCGACGCTGTCGCGTCCGAGAGCGCTCCGCCAACAATCGTGCATGATGGCATCAGCACCTTTCCACCCAGTGGATTCATCGACCCGCTCGGGGAAAGCTCCAACGGCAGCACGCTGGATCTCGGAATCGACACCATCGACATCGCCTTCAACAAACCCGTTCGCGACGTCGGCGAGAACGAGGGTGGCGGCCTCACCATCGATGCGTTTTCAGTCGTCGCCAGTGAATCCGGAACGCCGCCGACGGTCATCGCCCTGCAGACTGACAACAACATGAACGTCACGCTGACCCTGTCGAGCAAACTGCCGGTCGGCGAATGGACCACAGTCGTGGCCGACGTTGAGGATTTCGCGGGTGTTCGCATTTCGCATCCGGGTGACCTTGGCGTCGATGACGAAGTCGACCGCGTGGACATCGGCTTTCTGCCTGCCGACGTCGATCAGAATGGGATCGTCGGTCCACTCGATCTGTTCCGATTCCGCCAGTATGTGGTGGGCACAGCCACGCCGGCATATGGCAGCAATGCGGACTACATCGACACCGATCGAAGCGGCGTGATCAATCCGCTGGATCTGCTTCGCTTCCGCAACCTCGTCAACGGTGGCGGCAACGCCACGCAACCATGGTCCAACGTGGAACTGGCGGATCGGCCTTAATCCGCAAAACCGTCACGTGTGCTCTGCGGGACATTCACAGCAGTCGGATGGCCGTTCCCCCTGATCCGGCCACCAGGTACATCACGAGTCCGCCGAACGCCCACCCCCCGATGGCCAAGCCGCCCAGCGCGAGCGCGCCGAGAGAGAGTCCGCCCAGCGCGATTCCGCCGATCGCGATGCCACCAAGCGACAGCAACCCCACCGGCATCGCGCCGATGCTGACCAAGCCAATACTCACGTTGCCGACGGCCACCACGCCGCGCGGAAAATCACCGATCGCGACGATGCCCACCGGCTTGCCGAACTTCTCGTCGCGATGTCGACCAGCCGCGATGGCCACCAATGGCAACCCAAGGAACCGCGTCTTTGACGTGTAGCGAATCCCCCGGCGTGCATCAAACGAAGGACGCATCAAGACCTCGACCAACGCCCCGCCACACTCCGGACATTTCGACGAGTCGGTCAGCCCGGTCAGGTCGTAACCGCATTCGTTGCAGAAGGGGTCTTCGAGTTGATGGGGCATCACGTCACTCCCGAATGCTTGCTGGCGGCGAATCGTATTCCTATCGATCGCCGATCACATCAGGCGGCGGTTCCGCCTCCATCTGCGGCAACGTCGTTGGCATCGGAATGGGCGGCAGTCCGTACTGCTTCCGCAAGTCATTCTGTTTTTGAAGCAACTGCGACAGGCTTCCGCGACGAACGATTTCCACGTGCCCGTCGGCAAAACGAATGACGATCTGCGCTGGCAATCTCGCCGTCACTGAAGCATACGGCACGAGCAGCATCGCCCACAATCGCTGATCGGTCGGCGGTGGATCGCCAAGCCCGACGAACACAACATCACCTACACGATAGGCCTGATCGGTCGGCGGCAACAGTTGCTTCGCTTCCCTGAGCACCCGTTTCTGCTGTCTCAGGTCCAGCGACCTGAATGCCTCGAGCGTTGTCGAGCCAGCCGGAATGCTGGACAACTGCGTATTCGATCGGTGCCCGATGAAAACCTCCGGCAGTACATGTCCCTCCTGCACGAGCAGGATCGGATGCTCCCCCACCGGCGACGTATCGTTCAAACTCGCGTAAAGCTCAAACCCGGCGGCAATGGTGTCCAGTTTCTCCCGGTTGGCTGCAAGCTCCGGTACAAAGGGACTGCTGCCAGCCATGCCCGGATTCGCGCTGATCGCGGCGGCAATGAGCAAACCGTACAATACCGCGACGCAAGCGCCGACGCCCAACGGCGGCACCAACACCGCCCCCGCAGCACGACCGCCACTCACCTCCTGCCCCTCCTTGATGGCCGCCGACGCGCTCACGAGCCACCAGATCCACCCGAAATACCATCCGCAACCCGGAACCACCGTCGCGCCGTTGGCACCACTGCTGTACAGCAGACATTGAATCGTGCGCCCGACGCCATACGGTGTTTCACCGGTCAGCCTCAGAATTGCGTGCGCCGAAAGTCCCCAGAGGATGACGCCCACCACCAATCCCGCGATCGCGGAGAATCCCATGCAACCCCAAATCCCGGCAAGAAACAATGGCGGCATCACGGGTGGCGTACCGGCCGCGCCGATCGCAAGCATCATGAAACCGACGGTGGGCAACATGACCACCAGCATGATCAGGAAGTTCGCCGCAAGTGCAAAGCGCCACGCACGCGACGTTTCCGATTCCGGTGGCACGAGGCGCATCATCCTCCCCGGCTCACTCAGCGCCATGAAGATCGACGACGTCAATCGGCCAAACAGGCCGCGACGCTTCGGATCGATCCACGGGTGCGTCTTGGCAAGCGTGGCCTGCTCATCCCCATCGGCGGGAATGAGCACCATCTCATCCAGGTCAATGTCGCGGCTGCAACCAATGCAAGTGAAGCTGCGGGGCGTGGGGAGTCCGTGTTCATCCGTTCCGTAGTAGGGCTGGCGACAATGCGGGCAACAGAATTGCACAGAGTTCGGTGCGAACCGAAACTCACTGGGCACGAACGGCTCACCGCACTCCGGGCAGAGTCGCGATGCAAGGTTCCACAATCGGTAGCCGCACTGCTTACAGTTCATGTCGACACCGGCCTCACATCAGCAGCCCGCGCGGTGTGTCACGACGACTTGCCCGGCAGCTTTATCGCAAGCGCCGACTTCTCGAAATCCTTGTTGAACATTGTACGGCAGCCATAGGCACAGAAATTCAGCGTGTACCCTTCGCACTCGATCGCGTAGCTGGCTTTGCCATCCATGCCCAACGCACAACCGGCACACTTGCTGACCACCTTGTCACCCTCACCGTCGACCATGTCCGCCTTGGCAAGCAGAGTCGTGATCTTGGCCTTGTTCTCGATCGATGTGCCATCCAGCTTGACGACAATGGGCTTGGCTGAATCCGCACCCTTGCCGCCGCCTTCCTTCTTCTCACAGCCGGTCATTCCGATCGCCAACACGCACATCACGGCCACCGCCGCCGTCGTTCTGCACAACGTCATCATGATGATCATTCCTTTCGTCTGACCGTTTCGGGAATATCTTGCCCGCCGTCGTAACCAATTCCCGTACAAACAATCCTAGCCGGGTGTCAAACACCTTGCTACACGACAGATTGAGCGTTTTCTTGTGAATCACCCTACACTCCGATAGGCTTCGAAAAACGCCGATTCAGGAGACTCAGCACGATGCATCGTCACGATCGATTTCGTTTTCTCGCAGGCGTATTCCTCTTCAGCATCGCCGTCGGTATTGATTCGCCCGTTGCGGCGGACTGGCCCAACTTCAGAGGCCCGAATCATGACGGCATCAGCACCGAGACAGGCCTGCGAACGACCTGGAACGAACCCATCCCCATGCTCTGGGACAAGACCATCGGCTCGTCTTTCAGCTCCTTCGCCTGCGTCGGCAACCGCATCTTCACCTGCGGCACGGAAGATGGCCGACAGACGCTGCTCGCCGTCAACGCCAATTCCGGCGAGACCATCTGGAAGATCGACTTTGAAGATGAATACCGCGAGCCGCAGGGCGGCGACGGCACACGTGCGACACCGACGGTCGACGGCGACCGGGTCTACATTCTCGGCGCCCGCGGGACACTTCTTTGCGTCGCAGCCGACAGCGGCAAGACCCTCTGGTCGAAGAAATATGGCAACATCCCGCAATGGGGCTACTCGGGATCGGTCCTCATCGAAGGTGACAAAGCCATCGTCAGCGTCGGTTCGAGCGACGGTGCCCTGCTCGCGCTAAACAAGAAGAACGGGAAAACCATCTGGAAGTCCGGCGATGATGCCGTGGGCTACGCGACACCCTACCCGTTTACATTCAATGGGCAGCGCTACATCGTCGGCTTCACCGCGCAGGGCGTGATGATCGTGAACGCCGACGACGGGCGCGAAGTCTGGCGGGAACGATGGAAAACCGATTGGGGCGTCAACGCCGCAGCACCCATATTCCACGACGGCCACCTGTTTATCTCATCAGGCTACCGCACAGGTTGCGCCGTCTATCGCCTCAAAGCCGACGGCCGCAGTCTCACCGGCGAGCAAGTCTGGAAGAGCAGGGTGCTCATGAACAAGTTCCAGTCCTGCATCCTGCGAGGTGGCAAACTCTACGCCAGCGACCAGAAAGCCCTCGTCTGTGCCGACTTCAAGACCGGAGAGGAACACTGGCGTCAACACCGCAAGCGTCATGGCACGCTCATCCTCGCCGACGACCACCTCTTCTACCTCAGCCAGCGCGGCGAGTTGCAGATCGGCCCCGTCTCGCCGACAGAATTCAGCCCGACCACAACCGCCGAGATCCTCAGCGGTCGATGCTGGACCGTCCCCGTCATTCACAACGGCAAACTCTACGCCCGAAGCCTCGACCGCATCGCCTGTTTCGATTTGAAGGCAAAGTAAAGACAAACCCGGCCACGCCGCTGCCGTTTCGGGACCGTCTCCCCGTAGCGTCCCCCCCTCGTGGGTGACGGGATCAGTTTCGGTCCAGGACGAACCCGACACGTTACGGAAAAATCCCACGCTCGCGGTAGACGTTTTCCAAACGCGTCATCGCCACCATGTACGCCGCGGTCCGGAAATCGGTATCAAATTCGGCGGCCTTGTCTCGGACGCGATCGTACGCACCGGACATCTTCCGCCATAGCTTCTCGTCGACCTTCTCAAGATCCCAGAACTCGCTTCGCTTGTTCTGCAGCCACTCAAAATAGCTGACCGTCACGCCACCCGCGTTGCACAGAATATCGGGAATGACCTCGATCCCGCGCTCGGCCAATATCGCATCACCTTCCGGATCGGTCGGACCGTTGGCCGCCTCCACCACCAATCGCACATCAAGCCAAGGTGCCGTCTTGGCCGTGATCTGATTCTCAAGCGCCGCCGGGATGAAGATGTCGGCCTCGGTTTTCATGAACATAATGTGATCGACGAATTGCCCATCCGGATACTTCCGCACGCCGTTGTGCGTCTTCAGCCATTCGAGCAGCGCGTCCGGATCCAGCCCATCCGTGTTCCGCGTTCCACCGGTCACGTCCTCGACGGCCACCAGCTTCGCCCCCAACTTCACCAGCAGCCGCGCCGCCCACGAACCCACGTTGCCGAAACCCTGCACCATGAACGTCAGACCCTCCAGCGAGACGCTGCGATCCTCCGCCCACTTCTGAATCGTGTAGACCACGCCTTGTCCGGTCGCCTTGTCACGCCCGGCACTACCGCCTGACACGATCGGCTTGCCCGTCACGACGTGAATATGGCGATGACGTTCCGAAGGCGCGATCGTCGACAGGTACGTGTCCAGAAACCACGCCATGATCTGCGCATTCGTGTTCATGTCCGGCGCGGGAATGTCATATTCCGGGCCAACATTGCTGCCCAGAGCGAACACGAACCGCCGCGAAATCCGCTCCAGCTCCGCCTGCGAGTAGTCAGCCGGGTCCAACTGCACGCCGCCCTTCGCCCCGCCATACGGCAACCCCAGCAGCGCACACTTCCACGTCATCCAACTCGCAAGCGCCCGAACCTCGTCCTGATCCACGTCCGGGTGATACCGTAATCCACCCTTGTACGGTCCCAGCGCGTCGTTGTGTTGTATCCGATACCCGGTGAACATTTTCACATCGCCGTTGTCCAGCCGCACCGGAAAGTTCACGACGATCTCGTTCTCCGTCATCGACAGAATCCGTCGGATATTCGGCTCCAGGCGCACGAGATCCGCGGCCTTGTTGAACTGCTCGATGACGTTCTGATACAGGCTGCGCTTCACCGGTTTCTCCGTCGCCTCCTCCCCCGACGCAATCAGCTTCTCCATGACCTGCTCGACCGGCTGATCACTGCCCGCTTCAACAGTTGACTCCGTCTTGCCGCTCTTGGTCTTCGACGACCGCTTTCCCATCGTCCAGTCTCCCACATTCTCCACGCCGACAATCCGCGGCCTGCACGAAAACCGTTCCATTCCTCCAGGCAAGTCAGTATAACCCAAGTGCAGGGACGATTCCCAGTAGGCCACGGCGGCCCATGACACCATCGGAAGGTCACGGATGATCTTCAAAAACTCGACGCATCTCAACCGGCAGAAACTGCTCATCCAGTTCCTCGACGCCGCACGACCCTACCCCGTCGACGATCTCACCGTCAGCGTCCGATACAGCCGAGGCGCCGACTTTTCCGGCACCTGCTACTACGACACAGGCCGACTCTTCTGCAACCTTGGCCGACACCTCGACTACCCCTACACAATGGCCACCTACATCGCCCGTACCGTATCCAATGGCAAACAATGGTCCAAACCGCTCTACACCATCGAGTTCGCCGACGGCTACCAACTCGCCCTCTTCATCCTGCTCCACGAATTGTACCATTGGCTGGTCAAACGCGCGGGTCGCAACACGCGTCAGAAGGAATCCATGTGCGACCGCTTCGCCGCCCGCCACCTCCACGACCACCACAACTGCCCCATCCACACCCCGGAAGGCACGCCCGCCGCACGCGCCGACTGGCTCATCAACGACCTCGACGCCTTCGTCGCCGCCGCAACGAAACCCATCAACAGGCAGATACCCGACGCAACAAGCAAACCCGCCGCGCGCGAGACAACGCTGGAGCCCAAGCCCGTCTCCAAATCGTCACAGATCACGCTATTCTGATACACCGTTTGGTTGACTTTGACGAGGCGGATGCGCTCAGCGGAATACTACGAAAGCCCTTCGAGTTGCGATGGAAGGTCTCGCGCACCATGTATGATCGCGACAATCTCGATCGGACGCGTCTCAGGTCGATACACAATCAGATAGTTGTAGAAGTTCCGGAATCGCACTTCGGCGTCCGTGAGATCGTCACGCCGATGTCCGACACCCGGCATGTCGGCGAGGTCACTCATCACCGACCTTACTTCACGAAGGATGCGAACAGCCCGCTCGACATTGTCGTCCGCGATGTAGTCTCGGATTTCCCGCAGATTCGCCTTGGCCTCGGCGGTGAGTACATAGAGCCCCATCGCTCAACGACGTGCCTTCAGCTCGGATTCTAGTTCATCAAGAACCGCATCGCCGTCGAATATCCTGCCAGCGTGGGCGTCAGCCAAACCACGCGCGATCTTCTCCCGAACCGCCACGCGCCACTGCTCATCCTCCAACAGCAACCGCAACCCAGCCCGGATCACCTCGCTTGCCGAAGCGTACTGCCCCGACGCGACGCGTTCGTCCACAAACTTCCGCTGTTCTTCAGTGAGGTGCACGTTCATGTCTAATATGATACCATTTGTGCTCATATATGTCCATATTGGACATCCGTGGCCGGCCCCATAATCGTCGTGCCCGAATCGCTGGAGGTGTGCAAAGTGGTGCACATCAAGATCGACGCGTCACGAAATCAGGACTGGGCGTCATTCCACGATTCGTTCGCCAGCACGTTCGGATTTCCCGATTTCTATGGCCGGAACATGGACGCGTGGATCGACTGTATGACTTCGCTGGATCAGCCCGATGAGGGGATGACGACCGTGCATGTCGGCATGGGTGAGATTCTCGTTCTGGAATTGCTGAACCCGACGAACTTGGAACGGCGACGCCGCGACATGTACGACGCGATCATCTCATGCTGTGCTTTCGTGAATCACCGTCGAATCGATGTGGGCGAAGCCCCGATCATCGCCCACTCATTCCGCGACGGTCCGTGACCGCCACTCACGCCTCATGAAACAGCAGCAAACTGCTCGTGAACCCGTGAATGAACGTCGTCCCCCCAACCGGGCCGATCTCGCCCGCCGCGAAGCACCCCGCCACCGGGCATTCCGGCAGATACTCCTTGATGACATTCACGTCATGGTTGGCTTCGGTGAACAGGTTCGTCCCCCGCCCGTTGCAGTTAAACAGCAGCCCGCCCTTCGGCTTGTCGAACATCTTCTCGACCGACGACTCCAGCAGCGACCGCATCTCCTCGTCAGCCGTCTGACCGTCGCGCACATGAAACTGAATCGTCTGCCCCGCACGCAGATAATCCGTAATCGCCAGCCCCTTGTTCTCCACGACACCGGCCAAGTTTCGAATCAGAAAATCACCCGGACCGAACTCAGCCACCTGCTCATCAATCACCCGCCCGACGTGCAGACCCTTCCGCATCAACGCCTGCTCATGCGCATCGGCTTGATCATGCACATCGCGCAGCACCGAATACGCCTCCCGCCCGCCAAGCTCGAGGACGATGTTCTCCTGCGCCTTGGTGATCACGAACGGAGGCCCCACCGGCCGACACCCCTGCGACACCACCGTGCTTACCCGAAAGTCCCCCACGAGCGACACGCCCACCATCCCCATGCGAATCATCTGATCGTTCAGAAACAACCGATTCAACCCAGGACTCTGCGCCCCGCTCGACACGCCCCCGACAATCGTCGCCCCCGGCAACGACTCGTCCATCCGCTCCAGACACTGATCAAACCGAATCGAAAACGGATCGGGCAACACCATGATCGCCGGCACATCATCCGGCTGGACACCGAGTCGATCATGCCAATCCGCCGGCCCATCCAGCGCATCCAGATCGCCCTGATCAATCACGAACGGCAGCACACGCACCCCCGGCATCTTCGCCACCCACAACGACACGCCCGTCCCCGCCTCGATCTCCTGCTCAGGCCCGATCACCCCCGCCATCGACGACCCGATCAGGTTCCGCGGTCCCACCTTGTCCAGAATCGTCTCGCTGATCGATTCGAAATGCTCGCGATGCTTCGGCGTCACGCACAGAACAGCCAGGTCCGGCACAAAACCCTGCACCTTCTCACAAACGGCTTCGGCGGCGTCGATCGGATCCTTCTCCGCACTCGCCGCCGCCTTGATCGACATGCCCACCCGCACTGCGTCTGACTTCTTCTCCATCACAACCCCCACCTCGCCTATCGCAGCAGGCTCAAACTCTCTTCCAACGCTCCACGCTGATCCAGCAGCGACGCCAACCGATCCCGCTCCGCCTGCACAATCTCCGGACTCGCCTTGGACACGAATCCTTCATTGGCCAGCTTCCGTTCCTTGCCGTCGATCTGCTTTCCGACCGACGAGATTTCCTTCTCCAACCGTGCAATCTCCTTGGCATCATCGCTGATACCATGCACGTACACACGCATCGCCCCGACGACCGCCGTTCCGGAATTGGCGGGGCGCTCCGCCTCAGACGCGACCGACATCGTCCCGACGTTCGCCAACCGCTGCACAATGCTCGCCTGCGCCGTCAACGCATCAACGTCCGCAGCCGGCGCGATCACCGTCACGTCCACCACATCCTTGGTAGCCACCCCGTTCTTATTCTTCAAATCCCGCACCGCCCGCGTCACCTCCTGCAACTCCGCGAACACGTGCACGATTCCCTCGTCCGCCAGCGTCGTCCAACCCTCCGCTGGCGGGAATTCCGCCTTGACCAGCAAGTCGCTGGCCGCCGGCTCTGCCAACCCGGGCAGCCCGCGCGTCGGTGCCAGTGCATTCAACTGCGACCACAACCGCTCCGTGATGTACGGCATGAACGGGTGGAACATCCGCAGCACCTGGTCCAGACAGAACGCCAGAATCTGCTTCGCCTCAGCCCCCTTCTCGCCGTCACGCATCCGGGCCTTTGTCAGCTCGATGTACCAATCGCAAAGCGCATCCCAGAAGAAATCACGCAACAGCTTGATCGCGATCGCGTAGTGATACTTGCCCAACTCCTCGTGCAAACGCTTCGATGTGTGCGAGAGTTGCGCGAGGATCCACTTATCCTCCGTCGGCAACGTTGACACGTCGATCGGCTCACACCCGACCCCCTCGATATTCATGAATGCAAACCGCGCCGCGTTCCACAGCTTGTTGCAGAAGTTTCGACCGATGTCGAATTTGTCCGACGTCTCCACCGCGACGGTCAGTTCCTTCTGCACAGCTTCCTTCGCCCAACGCGTCGCAAACTCCTTCTGGCACGACGTGCAATCGACCCGCTGCACATCCGAAGGCCGCAGCTTATCGAGCAGCTTCTCACCGCGCGACTTCCGACGTTGTGCCTCAACCTTCAGCGCCGCCGCCTGATCCACCAGACCGCCGCAATGCGGGCAGATGTACTCCACCGGCATCCGGATATCCTGCGTCTCGGTGCACATGTCGGCCATCGTGTACCGCAACGCATCAGCCCCGTGCGTCTGAATGATGTCCATCGGGTCGACACCGTTGCCCTTCGACTTGCTCATCGTGTCGCCGCGGCCATCCAGAATCTTCGGATGAATATACACGTCGTCGAACGGCACCTGCCCCCGCAGATACAACCCGCTCAACACCATCCGTGCCACCCACAACGTGATGATGTCGCGCCCCGTGATCAGCACCGACCCCGGATAGAAGAACTCCAGGTCCTTCGTCTCCTCAGGCCAACCCAGCGTCGCAAAAGGCCACAACTGCGAACTGAACCACGTGTCCAGCACGTCAGGATCACGCTCAAAACCATTCCGCTCCAGCCACGCAATCAGCGTTTCGCCGCTCGCTGCATCGCCATCCGGCACCAACGCGTCTTCGCGACGAATGCACACGTAACAGGTGCACAGTTCGTCAACGTCGGGCACATCCTCATCCAACCGATGCAGTTGTTCGTACGCGTCCTCGGTACCGGCGATCTGATAGTTCTCTCCGCTTGCCGTCACAACACAGGTCGCCAAGTCAGGGCACATGTTCCCGATCAACAACGCCGGCTTGGCAGACTCGTCCTTAAACCACTGCACAAACTCGCGACCACTCATCTGCCGCGACCACACCGGTATCTGATGCCCCCACCACAACTGCCGGCTGATGCACCAGTCCCGCTTTTCGCCAAGCCAATCCTTGTACGTCTTGCGATAACGATTCGGGAAAATCTTCACCCGCTCATCATCCACCGCGTCAATCGCCGCCTGCGCCAAACCGGGCACACGCGCCCCATCCGCCAGCTTGATCTTCTCAGCCACGTCCCCCATCCGCACGAACCACTGCGGCGACAAATACGGCTCGATCGGCGTCTTGCTGCGATCGCTGCACGGAAGGTCGACCTCCAGATCCTCGACCTTCTCCAGCAAGTCCATCGCCTCCATGTCGGCCACCACCGCCTTGCGTGCCTCCGGAAACGTCAGACCCGCATACTTCCCACCCTGCTCGTTCACCTTCCCCTCGGGCGTCATGATGTTCAGCATCGGAAGGTCATTGCGCAGCCCGACCTCATAGTCGTTGGGATCATGGGCCGGCGTGATCTTCACACAACCCGTCCCCTTCTCCGGGTCGGCCCACTCATCCGCGATGATCGGCATCTCGCGCGGCGGATCGAACAACGGCAGCAACACCGTCTTGCCTACCAACGCCTTGTACCGATCATCCTCTGGATTCACCGCCAGCGCCACATCGCCCAGCATCGTCTCAGGCCGCGTCGTCGCAAAACCCAGATGGGTGGGGCCACCCGCCGGCGCATCCTTCAACGGATACTTGAAGTGCCAGAAATGCCCCTGAATCTTGTCGTGGTAAACCTCGTCATCCGCGACAGCCGTCCGCAGATGCGTGTCCCAATTCACCAGCCGTTCACCGCGATAGACCAGCCCATCGGCAAACCACCGGAAGAACGTCTCATGCACCGAATCGGTGTACTTGTCGTCCAGCGTGAACCGCACGCGTCGCCAATCGCACGAGCACCCCATCCGCTTGAGCTGCCCCAGGATCCGCTGCTCGTAGTCCTTCTTCCATTCCCAGATGCGCCGCACCAGTTCGTCGCGCCCGATGTCGTGACGCGTCTTGCCCTCTTCCTCAAAGATGCGTCGTTCGACGACAGCCTGCGTCGCGATCCCCGCGTGGTCCGTCCCCGGCTGATAGAGCGCCCGGAACCCGCGCATGCGGTGCCACCGCGTCATGATGTCCTGCAGCGTGTTGTTGATCGCATGTCCGAGGTGCAGCGACCCGGTCACGTTCGGCAGCGGGATCATGACGACGAACGACTTGTCCTTGCCGACGTCGCCCGGATCTGCATCAAACGCCTTCTCGCGATCCCAAAGCTCGGTCACATCCCGTTCGACAGACACGGGTTCATACACTTTTTCCAGGGCAATATTGTCTGACATCGTCGTCAAATCCGGTTCAAAGTCTCGCCGTCAACCAAGTCACGCCACCCTACCGCCACCCCGCACGATTTGCAAAGCAGCCCGGCATCCCTGTCAAACCAACCGACCACCATGTCCGCAGACACTCTGGGTGGCCCACCGCTTCAGCGGCAGAGGAGTCGAATTTCAATCAGCGCAGTCGAAGCTCGCTTCCTTCACAAGTCGCCCCCTTGTGAATAAACTCATCGTTGGGCAATCCGCGCTCGACTCGCGGATTCGACGACAACACCACAACAAGACCGAATCCCGAATGTCCCACGAAGACCTCTACACCGAACTCGGCGTCAGCAAGACCGCCACCCAGAACGAGATTCGCTCCGCCTACCGAAAGCTCGCCAAGAAATTTCACCCCGATCGCAACCCCGGCAACAAACAGGCGGAAGAGAAATTCAAACGCGTTCAGGACGCCTACGACATCCTCGGAGACGAAAAGAAACGACAGGACTACGACCAATTCGGCAAAGCCGGCGTCGGCCAGTTCGTCAACGAAGGCGGCAACCAATACTACACATGGGGCGAGGGCACCAAGGTCAAGTACGACGACCTCGAAGATCTCTTCAGCGCCTTCGGCGGCGGTGGTGGCGATGACCGGGCCAGCGTCTTCGAGCAGATTTTCGGAGGACGCGGTGGACGCACACGCCGAACCGCAACCCAACCACGCGGCCCCGTCAAGGGTCAGGACGTCGAACGCGTCGTCAACCTCACCTTCGACCAAGCCATCCACGGCACGAAAGTCGAACTTGACCTCGTCTACAATGGTCGTCGCGGCGAAAAGCGACAAGCCATCACCGTCAAGATTCCACCCAATGTCGCAGACGGCCAGAAGATCCGCGCCCGGGGCAAAGGCGGTCCAGGCCAATCCGGAGGCGACAACGGCGACCTCATCATCGTCTGCCGCGTCGCCCGACACCCCCACTTCCGACGCGAAGGCCACGACATCCACCTCGACGTCCCCATCAGCGTCACCGAAGCCATCCTCGGCACCAAGGTCGACGTCCCCACGCTGCACGGCACCATCACGGTCACGATTCCGCCCGGGACCTCCAGCGGCGCCAAACTCCGCCTTCGCGAGAAGGGCATCCCCGCTGCCGGCAACGGCTCGACACCCGGCGATCAGATCATCACCGTGCAGATCGAGGTGCCCAATTCACTTGACGAAGAGGGGCGCAGCGCCATTGAATCCGTGAAAGAAGCACTGGAAACCGAACCGCGTAAGAAGTTGAGCTGGAACTGACAGGGAATCGGTCATGACCTGGGAAATCGGATCATCAGATCAGCAACGACTGCGGGCGGGCTACTTCGTCCTCACCATCGGTGTGTTTATCCTGCTGTTCGCGTGGATCATGGCCGTCGTCCGCGGACCGGAAGGCGTCGGCGAGGTGGCGGTGCACCAGAAACTCGATCCCCCAACGCAAAAGGGCATGATCCCAGCCGTCAGCATCCCCATGGTCACCTACGGGATCGTACTCATCGTCATCCTCTTTACGAGTCTGATCGCATTGCTCCGCATCAGCCGAAACTTCCGCCGCAACTTCCTCAGCGATCGCCCCAAAGCCACCGACACCCGCGATGTCTGGAAAATGCACCGCCTTCCCGACGATGGGGACGCCGAATCCAAACCCGACACTGAAACGACATGACGTCCAAAGCCAATGCGCTCAGCGGCCAAGTCGCACTGATCACCGGCTCAGCCAAACGCGTTGGCCGCGCCATCGCACTCGAACTCGCCGACGCGGGATGCGACATCGCCATTCATTGCCAGCGCTCCATCGATGATGCCCGCGACCTCAAAAGTACCATCGAAGCAAATGGACAACGCGCGACGATCCTGCAAGCCGACCTCCTCGATCCGAAATCCTGGCCTGCACTCATCGATTCCTGCGTGAGCGAACTCGGCGGACTGGACATTCTCGTCAACAACGCCTCCATCTTTGAGCCCGAACGATTGGCAGAATTTGATCTCGATCATTGGGAACGGAACTACCGCATACACGTCACAGCCCCAGCCGCCCTCGCCCACCACGCTGCCTCACACCTCGCCCGCTCACAACGTGGCAAGATCATCAACATCGCCGACATCGCCGCCCTGACACCCTGGCCATCGCACCTGCCCTATTCCATCTCCAAGGCCGGTCTCGCCAGCCTCACAAAGGCCCTCGCGGTCGAATTGGCACCGGATGTTCAGGTCAACGCCGTCGCACCGGGGATCGCGATTTTTCCGGACCACTATGATGACGCCACCAAGGATCGTATAACCAGCAAAGTCCCCCTGAAACGCGCAGGCACCCCAACCGACATAGCCAGCACAGTCCGATTCCTTTGCACCGATGCCCACTACATCACAGGCCAATTCCTCCCCGTCGACGGAGGCCGGTCCGTGTCGATGTAACGTATGCCTTCGGAAACGTTTACTCCCAATTCGCTGCGGGCGTCGTCTGGACTCACTCAGGTCGTTTTCGTTACACTGTGTGTAGGAGAACTGGTGGAGGGGAAGTCCACCACACTGCCATCTGTCACGCTTCGTGAAGGAAGCCCGTTATGCCCATATCACGGCTCGCCGTTATTGTCTGTCTACTGTCAGCCTCTCTGTCTCCCATCGCCAACGCCGGTTCCAATTTGCGGCTTTTCTTCGTCCCCGCCGGGACAGATCCGACCACAGCCACGCCGGGAGAGACATTCGAAACAACAGCATCGGGCGGTACGTCGATTACCGTGGAAGCCTTCGCAGATGACGGTGAAGTGCAGGAGTACACCGTCGCTTGGCCTTGCGACATTCCGAGTGACCTGGGCAACCGCCCGGCGATCACGTACGTGCCCGAGACGTCAAACGTCTCGACCCTCAACCCCGACTACGTCTTCAACGGCGCCCCGGGATTCGCCGCCGTGGACGATGGGCAATGTGACACCGCGTTCGGATGCGTCGCACCGACCGAGTGCCCGGGCAACAGCACCTGCGTGGACAACCTGTGTACGGTCGTCAATCCGAGAACCGGCGCCGTCGCATTCTTCCCTGTAAGTTTCGCAGGTCAGATCAAGTATCTTGGCGACGTCACGTTCGATATCCCAGCCGATGCGGGCGGCACGTATACGCTTCTTCCATTCTGCACGCCGGATGATGGCTGTCCTTTGACGTTCACCAATTTCGACTCCGGTGATGATCTGTTCGATGTCGATCCGCTCGACATTATCATTCCCGTCGGCGACTGCTGCGTTGGCGCAGACTGCACACCCGACGTGACCGAATCGGAATGCAATGATCTTGGCGGCACGTTCCGCGCTGGCGGAGATTGCTCAGAGAATTGTGCATGCATGATGGACAGTGACTGCGACGATGGCAACGCCTGCACCGCGGATATCTGTGCCGGTGCCACCACATGCTCCGACGGCTCCACACCGGACGCCGCCGGTTGCTGCAACGTCGATCAGACACCGCCCGGTCTCTGCTGCAACATCGAGACCGGAAACATCGTCGATCCCGATGACAACAACCCATGCACCGAAGACGCCTGTGACGCCAACGGCATGGCCATGCAGACGCCACTGCCGGATGGACCAAACGCCGGCTGTGACGACGGCGGCACCTGCACAACCGATGAATGCGTCAACGGGGACTGCGTCAACACCAACATCGCCGAGATCGCCTGCACCGACGTCGACGATTGCCCGTCAGCCGCAAGCAGTTGCGACGATGGATTCTGCGTTTGTGTCGAAAACCCATCGCTTTGCATCAATCCTCTCGAAGCGAGCGGGGACCAGGTCTGCGTCGGAGCCGGCGACACGGTTACGTTTGACGTCGACACCGGCTTCTCGACATCGATCATCTGCGGCGCCCAGCTCTTCCTCCAATACGATGCCGAAGCACTCGAATTGATCGACATCATCGAAGGCGCGGACACGGGCAATCCCAACAGCGAAGTCTTCAACACGCTGCTCTTTGCGTCTTTCGATCCCGTCATCGGGACCATCGACTACGCCATCGGCGACCTGCCGACAGGCAACTGCGACAACGGCACCAACGGACCAGCCACCATCGCACGGTTCGTCTTCCGTGCCGTCGGCGACTGCCTCGTCGAGGATGCCCTTTGCTTCCGCGAAAACAACCCCGAAACCACGCTCGGTTCCGCTACTGGACTGGCCATCACACCGGCAGCCTGTGACGACGTGAGCGCCCCAGTTGCAGGCACGTGCAGCCCCGACGTCAACATCATCGAGACATCCGACGTCGCATGCCCATTCGATGGCCGCGTCGTCGTCCCCGCCGATTGCGGAACGAAGAAGGCCACCATCGAATTCGATCCGATCACGATCACCAACAGTTGCGAAGGCGAGATCATTCCAGACTGCACGCTGAATTACTACCCGCCATGCACCGACAACACCGACTGCGGCGGCGCAGAGTGCGGCACCATCAATCCCGGTTTCTGCGATGCACCCGTCACAGCCCCCAATACCTGCAATAACCCCGCTCTCGCCGAGACGGGCGGTGCCTTCTGCCGCGGCCTGACGACGATCTCCTGTCAGGCAACGTCAGCATGCACCGGCAAGAGTGTGTGCAGCTTCGAGATCGAAAACAACGGCATGAACGAGGTGATCGCCGACGTCGAGTTGTCGCCAACGCTGATTGGCGGATCCCCTTTCGACCCACTCGTCCGCTGCCTCGAATTCAACGTTTCACGCTGCGGATCGATCGGCGAAATCCCGACGATCGTCAATGCCGAGATCGAACTCGGGCAACCCGGCGATATCGCGGGACATGGCACGGCTGTGTTCGAGGTGCCCGCCGGCAACTGGGAGTGCATTACCGCTCGTGACCCATGGCATTCACTCGGCTCTTCCTGCCAGCTTGAGTGCGTCGACAACGTCTACCGCGCAACATTCAAAGGCGCACCCGATTTCGCCGAGTGCAGCTGGCTTACCAACGGCAATCTCAATGGCGACGATGTCATCGACATCCTCGATTTCGTCACCTTCATGTCGATCAACGATCAGCAGATCGACCCCGACACAACGTGCGACATGATGCCGCCGACCGATGACGGCGAAGGCCAAAAACATGGCGACATCAACGGAGACGGCGTCATCGACTTGCTCGACTTCTCCTTCATCGCCATCAATTTCTTCAAAGACGACAAGAGTGGCTGCGATCAGGTATGCGGCATTCCGACGTCACCGGCGTTGAGGACCGGCCCGAGAACCGAGGTCTCTGTGCGCGAACTGATCGATCGCGGCTTCAGCCTCAGGTTTCTGCAGTCCATCGACATCAACAGCGATCAGAAAATCGATCTTACAGATGTGACCGGCGCGATCAGCACGCCATGATGCGTGCCAAGACACGCCGCATCGGACAGCTCAGTAACGCATGAATTCCTCGCCGTCGAAACGTTCGTCGTCGGGATCATCGTCGACACCGAACGTCTCAAGCCACGCATCCACATCACCGCCACCGGAAGGCTTCTCCTGCGGTGCAGCATCGGATGTCGACGTGCGGCCCGACGAACCGAATACCTCCGCCACGAACGACTCTGAATCCATCACCGGACATCGCCGCGTCTTGGCTTCGTAGAGAATCGCCTTGTCACTCGTGACGATCACAGCCCGCTCAGCCGGTTTCATGTTCTTGACCATGCGGACGATCACATCGTCAGCAGTCTCACTTCCACTGAAATCGACGGAGACGCGCGGCGTCACCATCTGTCGCACAACCGACGCAAGTGGCCTGCCGCCATCGAACACGACATGCACACCATTCCCGACACGCTTCGCCCACGCATCCACGGCATGCAGCAACGCATGACGCCCTTTGGCAGGCACCGGAGCATGCTCGTGCATGGAATGCAGAACGTTGTTCCCATCGAGAATGTAGCGGGCTGATGATGACACAACGGGCAGTATCCTCGGTTGGCCAGATGTTGACCAGCCGAAGCGATTCTCAACGCTGCCGCCGAAGCTCCACGACAACGGATTCCGTCTGATCCGTCGATGCAAGGCGATGCACTCCCCCGTCGACGAACGTCTCATGTGCGATCCGCTCCGACCCGTTCTCTGCCAACACGTCGACCCGCACCTGCACCGGACCGCGTTCGGCATGGCGATCGACCACGTCGAATCCGATCACGCGGTCCCCGTTGTATGTGTGATCCACCGGGAGCATGCGGCAGCGAATCGGTGTGCCGCGCAATGCCACCCGAATCGGTACAAGGTTGAGCTGCCGATGTCGACGTATCCCGATCGTCCCATGCCACACGCCATCAAGCGATTCCGAGTACTCGGTTCGTTCAGCTTCACGTGCAACTTGACCATCCTCGATCGACCACGTTCTCTGAAACTGTCCGCCGGCCGAAAACTGCCGTTGGCGATCGTCATACCGGCGGTGCGCGTTGGATTCAGCAAATTGCAGCAGGAGACCGACGACGATCGCCACCGGGAACATCGATATGACAATCCAAGCCGTGTTCATCGGAATCGAGAAGAAGACCATGCACGCCGCGAAGATCGCAAAGACGCCGCCGACGATGATCAGAATTTGCGCTCGATGCTGCATGTCGTCTTGCGCGATCGATCAAATGCGAAGTCCACGCCACGGTCGCGAACCATCTAGTCCGCTTCGGCACCCACCGGGACCTGCACGGACGCCATCGGCCTCAACTGTTCCATGCGCGCCTGCAACTCGACCAGCGTTTCCTTCATCGTGTCCGACGCAGATTCCGCCTGCTCGTCATCGTCACCACCACACAGCTGACGCGCCCGAGAACGAATCGATGCCAGCCGACTCTCAAACGACCGCATCCGAGACGCTTCCCGAATGGCCACATCGCCCGCAGCATCCGAATCGCCAAAGAGCGGATCCGTCGCAACCTTGGCCGCGATCAGCTCCCGCTGAACCAGGCGTGACCGCGCGTCGATGGACGGAATGCTCAGCGTCATCATTTGCTCGACCACCTCGGTGACCACCGCATGGTCCACACGCTTCATCCCAGCCCCGAACGCCACAACCATCGCACCGTCGCAAATCTGATTGATCGATCGCGGAACACCCGCTGCACACTCATGAACTTTGGCCACTGCGTCGTCCGTGAATATGCCAGCCTGCTCCAGCCCCGCACAACGAATACGATGTTGCAAGTAGCCAGCCGTCTCCTCGAGCGTCATCGCATCCAGATGCTTGATGCAGTAGATCCCCTGACGCAACGGCTCCAGAACGACCTCACACAGCATGCTCGTAATCACCGGCTGAGACAGCATGATGATCGGCAGCAGCTTGACCGACGGATTCTCCAGACCCGTGATGACCGACAACGCCTCCAGAACAGGCAATTCCAGACGGTGCGCATTCTCCACCACGAGCACGGGCGTCACATTGTCATGACAGCTCGCCTGTAGCGTTGAACGCAGCCGATCAAACAACTCACCGGTCGAATGCGTATGCGAAAACCGCACGCCCACCCCGCGGCAGACGCTCTCGAACAGATCACGCGCGTTCTCAGGACCATGCGAGACCGTGACGATGTGTGCACGCTCCGCCAGCGTCGCTTCCAGCATCCCCGCCACCATCGTCTTGCCCGAACCCGATGCCCCGGTGATCAGCGTCACCCCTCGCCGCTGCGACACGCCATACTGCAACGCCGCAAGCGCTTCCGCATGATCCGCCTTCGGAAAGTAAAATCGCGGATCCGGCGTGTTGTCGAAGGGTCGATGCGAAAGCCCGAAAAATGACTGATACATGGCGGTTCCCAATTCTTGACCGACCGGTTGCGGCGTGGCCAAACCATCTCCGTGCATCGCTTCTATCGGACAATCATCAGGCCTCCCGAAGTTATCGCCACCACAGGCATATTCGGGCAACGCCAAGACATGCAGAGCGAGCGCAGCACGCAGCCCGCTCACGTAGTCCGATAAACCACGCATCCCGCATGCTTCATTCACACCCAAGGAAACAGGAACCGGCGATGATGGTCGCACCAACCGACACCCGACAAGCTGAAATTCCCGCGTCTCCAGTCGCGTCACCCCTTGTGGGTGACGGGATCACCTCAACCAGTTCCCAAACCCCAGAGTTTCGAGACAGGGGGGGGCGATTCCACAGACAACCCCGTCCAGACCACAGAAGCGTCTCGCCCAACGTCAGAGCGACGACAGCTCTTTCGCAACGACATCCGCCCCACGCTCCGGACACCGCCCACGCGCACCAAGCGCAAGGTTGTACCCGCACGCCTTCTTCGCCCACTGATAATTCGGTTCCAGCGCCGCGTTCGGACAGATACTGCGCGACACAAACCGCTTGACAGGCGCACGGCCCACACCCCTATACTATCACCAAGCCAGCCAACACTCTGGAGGTGTTCGAGATGAATTCGAGAACCGCTTTCTCCACGCTCATGGCAGCCATGAGTCTCTGTTTCCTGCCATCCGGTTGCGCCCCAATCTTCGCCATCCCGCAACTCCCAGCCGAATTGGCCTTCGTCGAGGACAATCCCGATCAATTCGCAACAACGAACCGCCCAGCCGAGATCATGGAAGGTACCGACATCGACGCATCGCTCCTCGACGGCTGCTGGGGCGCGACATCCGAAACCGCCATCGACGCAGGCGACGAATCCGGCGACAACGACGCGATCGTCGACTCCGTCACCGACGCCACGGGAATCTTACCTGTCATCCCCGTACGCGAATCGATCGTTTACAGCTTCAACGCAGACGCAGGCACGCTCACGTGGCAACTCGTCAGCGCCGACGGCTTCGGACTGATTATCACGGCAAAGACATGGACAGGCCCCTACGAGATCTCCGACGGCAACCGCCTCGTCTTCACACCGCAACAAGCCGGCTTCAGCGATCCCGCCTCCGGCAACATCATCACCGGCGACATCACCGATTCCGATCGCTTCGAGTGGCTCATCGCCGTCGACCAATCCACCCTGAACCTCCAGGCTCTGGGCGACCTCGCCAACCGCGACAACAACGTCGACCGCGACAACTATGTATTCAATAAATTCGATTGCCCGTAGGAGTTGGCCAACCTTGGAATTGACGAGTGTCGCAACTGGGAGTCGATTCTCCAGTTTGACGGCATCAAGCGCGTTGCACAACTACTCCACGTCCGCCTCTCTGAGGCAGTGAACTGCAAAGCAGGCCTAATCACGCTTTCGAGCAAAACTTCGCGACATCTTCTTGAATTCAGGCAAGTACGTGTCGGCCAAGTCTTTGCCCACCAGCCCGGTCATCAAGAAGTAGCCATCGCTATCGAATAGAATAGCCTGATACACCGTCAGAGGAATCCCTGAATCTGAGTCCTCCCCGACAGCGACGTGTTCAAATCCTTTGAGCGCGCCGCGCTCAATCTCCTCGTGTGAGACGATCGACGAAATCTTCGTTTGGGCAGTCTGAAACAGACGTTGGATCGCGAATCCCTGACGATCTTCAACGACCGCCACACCAAGCGATTTGCCAACGACGAAGAGTGGATCGGCTGGCGATTCAGAGGTGAGACTTCCGTCTTTCGAGAATGCCCTCATTTTCCCTATCGATTGCGCCTCGACAAGCTTGGCGGATGGTTTGATTGTGAAGCCGACCTCATCCTGAAGTCCGGACTGATCGATCTGGATGGGCGATGCACTCTTCACCGCCTCACGCAAGAGCGGCCCCAAGTCGGTTTCGTGCCGCTTCGGGAAAGTCGCCAATATCATTCGAGTCGATTCCTCGTCCCCGAAAATCAGCATCCACTTCCGAAAGGCTGTCCCCATTGACTCCTGCTCGACATGAACGAGCAGGCCGGACAGATCACTAACCGTCGTATCTTGCTTGCTCAGCAACGCCATGCCGCGTGACTTCAGTCCATCTGCATCAAAACCAGCAGTGATTTCTTGAAATGGCCCGGGAATCACGACGATGAGAATCGAGGACTGAGTTTCGACATTCTGGAATCCATGAAAATCCTTGGATTTTACGAACCCATGCGGCTTTCGAACCCGCGTTCCCACCGCCGGAAACGCTACGATTTCACCAAGCCCCCTCCGTTGCTCAGCATCAACCGACGAATCTGCGCCCCGATCCGCAGGACCGGGTTGGATCAAACCCAAGAGAGCACTGATGGTCACCAGTAATGAGATAGCGACATCCATGACGCCATTCCTCCAGTTGCTGCTGACTCATGTTCTCAATGCACTCCCGTCGCTCAATTGCGGTTCAGAATACTCAAGAAAGGCTAACCCGAATTCAATGGAAACTCCATGCATACCAGCGATGTGGACAAAAAAAGCAACCGCTATTGCGGTTGCTTGATTTGAGAAAGCTCATTTGCGACTATACCTCGCGCCGAACTAGCGACCGCCCCGTCCGCCACCGCGGCCGCCACGCCCTGGAGGGCCACCCATCTGAATGCCACGAGCAGACGCCCGAGCACGCATCGCCCCGAAGTACGTCATCATCTTGGCCATCTGATCCGGGCTGCGACCTTCCGAGCGGTTCTGACGCTGGTCCCGCGTCTGATTGCCACGTCGCCAAGGTGGCCCGTCGCCTTCGCCATCCTTCTCACCATCCTCACCATTGGCTTCGCGCTCGGCACGACGCTGTTCCCGCCGCTCCCTCATCTGCTCACGGAACTTCTGGAATTCGTCGATCTGCCGGTCGAGGATCGCGTTCTTCTCTTCTTCGGAGGTGGCGGCGAAATACTCGTCCATCCGCTTGTTCATCTCATCACGCCAGACCGTCCGCATGTTGCGACGCACCTGCTGCCGCTGCTCATCCGACAAATCGTCACCGCGGCGAACCTCATCCATCCGGTCCATCAGCTTGGTCGGATCCTCATTCGCCTGCTTCTTCATCGCATCGACGGTCAGATCCTGAGGAATCTCAGGCCCCTTCGGCTCATCAATGCCTGAGGACACTGCCCAAACGCCGCCGCCGACCAAAACAACCCCGCCCAAAATCGCCGCAATCACCTTCGGTTGCATCACACGTGCTCCTACGATTCAAAGTCGCCAACGTGACCGTCGGCGTACAGATAGTTGCGATACCCGCTCACAGGCTCATCCACGCCGCCCTCCTGCTCCTGCGTGTTCTGCTGCCCGCTTGAACGCGACCCGCCCTTGTCGTGAAAATTCTGATAACCGCGCATCACCCAGACCGTGTTCGTCGGCACCGGGTTCCCGCGAAATTGCTCCATCCGGTTGGCCACCTCGAGCATCGTCCGCCCGCGCAGCATCCCAAACTCGAACCCGTACTGAAAGCTCGATTTCTCGGTCTCGAAGTAGCTCTTGCCCGCCCGGGGACCATCCCGCTCATACTTGCCGGCCCGATCATCCGGACACTCGAACACGGCAAACCCATTGTTGGTGTACGGCGCCAGCACATCGGCGATCGCGATGGGTTCATCCGTACTCAACGGCGACGGGCCAAAAGACGGCATCAGCGACGCGTGCGGGTAGATGTCGTTGTGCTCCGTCAGGTACCCCTGCATCGCCACACCGATATCCTTTAGATGCGTCCCACACGCCACACGCCTCGCCTGCGAACGTGCACCCCGCAGCGACGGCAGCAATATGCCGATCAGCAGCGCCAGTATGGACACCACGACCAACAGTTCAATCAGCGTGAATCCACGCGACCGCACCTGAGATGACAAAAAACGTTCCAACTTCACGCGCCTGTCCACTCCATACAAACAACCCCAACTGCCCGCTCTACGTCATAACGTCGGCCAGACGTCGATATTGCGTCGATCCGCCGTTTTTCCGTTGGCTACGTCAGCGCCGCGCCATACTCAGCGTCACTGAAACCGACGAGCAGCGTCTTGCCAACCCGAATCGTCGGCGCCCGCAGTTTCCCACTTGGACCCAACATGCCCTTGAGCAATTCCTCATCGCTTGGCGGATCCTTCTTCATGTCGAACGTCGTGACCTTCTTGCCCTTCATTACGACAACTTTCGACACCTCACCTGCCAGCTTCAATGCATCTTTGCCCTCAAAGCTGACCTTCTTCGCATCAGCCTGATCCTTCACCGTAACGCCATTCTCCGCAAGGAACCCCTGCGATTTCTTACACGTCGTTCACCCAGGCCGGTGAAAGTACCAGTCCACCTTCTTCGCCATTGCACGCTCCATTTCTTGAGAGGTTCAGTCTACCCTGACCACTTGCTCGATTTTAGATCACCGCCGCCGACAGGCCAATTCTCTTTGAACTCTTCGCGGCGTCGCTTATATTCACCTCAGGAGCACGAGATGCCCGCACCACCCGACAAACCACTGCTTTTCACCGAACGGTACGACGAAATCGGCACGCGCATCGTCGATCTCGTCAATCAGGTTGGATTCCTCTATCGGTTCCCCGAGTTGGCGGGCGTCACGCTGGCATGCATCAGCCAGCATCTTCAACCGCTTCAGAAACTTCTGGCCGACTGCGCCGATCTCCGCGAAGCCTTCAGCCAACTCGATTACCGCGACGGCTCGACCTTCGGCGATCACACCGCCGCCGACCCCCTTCAGGCCGCCTATGATTACAGTCTCGCCGGATTCGATGCCTTCCTCGATGCCGTCCGGCAGCATCTGGACAAATCCCAGCCTTCCGACCCATCACTGGCAAACCTGCGTCAGGCACTCAACCGGGACTGCCATCCCGACCCGCGAAAGCTCCTCGATCTGACAGAAACGCTGGATCAACTTGGCCCGCAGGTCGCACCCGCTGCATCGGCCCGATTCACGCCAATCCCCGAGGTCGAGTGGCAGAAGCTTCGGCTGGTGCTGGTCTACTTCCTGCTCGACCTTCAGCACGCCCCGCAAAATGGCGGGAATGCGTGAAGGTGCCCCCCATTTTGGACCGATAATGCACGGATGAAGATTCTTGGCGTCATTCTCGCACGCGCCGGCAGCAAGGGTCTGCCCCGAAAATGCATGCGTGATCTGCTGGGTCGACCGCTGATCGCCTACACGTTCGATCACGCGCGCGCGTCCGACATGCTCACCGACATCGTGCTCACAACCGACTGCCGCGAGGCCGCCCAACTCGCGATTCGGTCCGGTCTCGACGTTGTGCACCGTCCGCACGGGTTGGCCACCGATACCGCAACCGTTGACGCTGCCACGCGTCACGCCGTGCTTGATCAGGAAGCGCGGGCAGGCGTGACGTACGACGTCGTCGTGATGCTCTACGGAAACATCCCGGTCCGAGCCGACGGCATCATCGATCGGACGTCGCGTCATCTGATTGACACGGGAGCGGACTCCGTGAGAACCGTCTCGCCCGTCACCAAACTGCATCCGGATTGGTTACACAAGCTGGATGACGATCGTATGTCGCCCTATCGCCCCAACAGCATTTATCGTCGGCAGGATCTCGAACCGCTCTATTATCATGACGGATCGGTGATCGCGGTGACACGGGCTTCGCTGTTCGCCGCAGGTGACGCACCGGACGACGCCCACGCCTTCTTCGGCTGGGATCGACGCGCGGTGATTCAGCAGCCGCACGATACCGTCGATGTGGACGAGCAAATGGACCTCCACGTGGCCGAGGCAATCCTCAGCGCGTCTCGAACCATGCAAGAAGAGCACATGATTTCCGGCTAGGCAATCGACATGGCAGACACGCTGACAAGTGATACCGCGACGACCACGATTCAGATCGGCCAACGCCGCGTCGGTCCGGGGCAGTCCGTTTTTGTCATCGCCGAAGCCGGCGTGAATCACAATGGCGACGAGTCAACCGCGCTGAAGATGATCGACGCTGCCGTCGCCGGTGGTGCGGATGCGATCAAGTTTCAGTATTTCAGCGCCGAGTTACTGACCACCGATGACGCGCCGACCGCGCGTTACCAAACACAATCGACCGGAAAGCGATCCCAACGCGCCATCCTACGCGAACTTGAGCTTTCTCACGCGACGTTCGATCGCCTCGCCAACGCCTGCCGGGTCCGTGGCATCGAGTTCATCGTGACCCCGTTTGCCGCATCCTCGGTCGTCGATGCCTGCAGACTGGGGTTGTCGGCTGTGAAGGTAGCATCGACCGACTTGATCGATCACGAGCTTCTGACGAACGCGGCTGGTGCACACCTGCCGCTCATTGTGTCAACGGGCGCGGCCCACCAGCATGAAATCGCCGAAGCGGTCACCCTGCTCCGGCATGCGGGGGTCCGCGAACGGTTGATCCTGCTCCACTGCATCAGCGCCTATCCGGCGCGGGTTGAGCAGGCCAATCTCGGCGCCATCCAGCAGTTGGCCAACCGCTTCGGTTGCGTCACCGGATTCAGCGATCACACCAAGTCCACGATGACATCGGCCATGGCGGTCTGTGCCGGCGCGCACATCCTTGAGAAACACTTCACGCTCGATCGCACCGCCAACGGTCCAGACCACGCGATGTCGCTCGAGCCGTCCGAGTTGGCAGAGTACATCCGACTGGCACGTCTTGCTGACGAGGCCCTTGGCATCGGTGACGTCGGGGTCAGCGCCGTGGAAATGGAAGTGCGGCAGGCATCGCGCAAACGCATCGTGGCTGCCCGCGAGATCAAGGCGGGCGAGACGATCAGCAAGGGCATGCTGACGGTCAAACGAGCCGCAACGGGGCTTGAAGCGAATCAGCTGCCTTCGGTTGTCGGTCGGCGTGCGTTGCAGGATATGCTGGCCGATGAACCAGTCTCACTGGAGCTTCTGCTGTGAGCCGGCGGCGTCGACTGTTGCGTCGGCGCGTGGCGGTCGTCACCGGAACACGTGCTGACGCAACAGTCGACGCCGCCGGCTCACAGCAGAAGCTCCAGTGAGACTGGTTCATCGGCCAGCATATCCTGCAACGCACGCCGACCGACAACC
>JANQQK010000068.1 GCA_028289375.1 Phycisphaerae bacterium
CATTCCGATCGGCTGCGGTTTCGCCGATCTGAACGCCGACGGCGGCATCGACTGCGTGGACTGGCAGATACTGCAGGGTCTGTGGACCGAGCCTGGCCCGCTGCCGGAGAACTTCACCTGCAACGGCGTCGTCCCGACCGTCTCGGAATGGGGCCTGCTGATCATCACGCTATCGCTGCTCACCGCAGGTACCCTGATCTACAGACGCGCACCGGTTATGGCATAGCATTATTTCGCAGGCTTGGTTTTTGGTGCGATCTTCGTCATCGACAGGGTCTTGGTGACGATCGTCCATTTGCCATTAACCTTCAGTAGCGTCAGAAAATCGGTGTAGATGTTCTGCGGAAAGGTGAGCCGCGTTTTCACGCACGCCGCCGAACCCTCGACGCCGATGGACAGTATCTCCGTCTTCGGATTCAGCTTCTCCATCACACCGGGCGGGAACTTTTTCAACCCGTCGTACCACTTGGTTACGCTGAGTTTTTTCACGTCACCAGACTCACCGATTCGGAAGAAATCGCACTCCGGGTGGAACGACTCGCCCAGCATGTCCAAGTCCGCCTTCACGAAGCCCTTGAAATAGTTCTCGACGACTCCCTGAATCGCCTTCTCTTCGGATGATGTCGATTCACTCTTCGGCTGAGCCAACACCACCGCCGCCGGGAGCACCAGCAGCCACACCCATCGTCGCATTCCCACGGTCATCTCCTTGCGTGTTCTTTCCGCTCACAGGTCACTTGTCACCAGCCGTCCGGCGACCGCCGTTATTGTCCAGCCGCGACCTCGCCAATGCAAACGTCCAGACAGTCGGCCATGAAATCGCAGTCATCCTTGGTCAGGCACATCGGCGGTTTGATGCGGATGACGTTGCCGTAATATCCACCTTTGCCCAGCAGCAGCCCACGCTCCTTCGCCTTTTCCACAACAGACGCGGTTTCTGCAACGGCAGGCTCCTTACTGACGCGGTCCTTCACCAGTTCCACGCCCAGCATCAGTCCAAGCCCACGGACTTCCCCGATCAGATTGTGCTTATCCATCAGCGCCGTCAACGCGTCCTTCAGATGCCCACCGACTTCCCTCGCCTGCTTCTGAATGTCCTCTTCGTCGACAATCTCCAGCACGCTCATTCCGCTCAAAACCGATACCGGATTGCCACCGAACGTGTTGAAGTGCAGCCGCTTGGCCATGTGCTCGGCGATCTCGGGTCGTGTCGTGCAGGCCCCCAGCGGAGCGCCATTGCCGATGCCCTTGGCCATCGTCACAAAATCTGGCACCACACCCCAGTTCTCAAATCCCCAGTATTGTTCGCCCGTTCGGCCAAACCCCGTCTGCACCTCGTCGGCGATGCAGAGTCCGCCATACTTACGGACGATGTCGTAGACGATCCCGAAGTACTCCTTTGGCGGAATGACCGTGCCGCCCACGCCCTGAATCGGCTCGCCGATAAAGGCTGCGATCTCCCCGCTCGTTTCATACCGAATCACGTCCTCGACACTCGTCGCACACTTCAGGTCGCACGACGGATATTCCAGCCCGAACGGGCAGCGATAGCAGTAGCCCGGCGCGACGTGCTTGATCCCCGGCGCACTCATCACCGGGTACTTCCACGTGCCGACGGCGGTCATGCTCATCGTTTGCTGCGATCCACCGTGGTAGCAGTTCCGAAGCGTCAGCACATCGTGCCGTCCGGTATGCATGCGGGCCATGTGGACGGCCAACTCATTTGAATCCGTACCCGAGTTCGTCACATAGGTCGATTTCAACTCGCTGTCTGCCGGCATGCGCTCCGCGAGCGCTTTACAGAATTCAACGATGTTCGGGTGCAGGTAGATCGTCGTTGTGTGCACCAGTTTGCCGACCTGTTCGCGAATGCGCTCGGTAATCTTCGGATGACAATGGCCAACCGACACCGACACGATCCCGGCGAATCCGTCGAGGTACTGCTTGCCCGTATCGTCCCAGAGGTACTGCATATGGCCCTCGACGATCGCGATCGGGTCCTTGTAGTACATCAGGACGCCCGGGTTCACATACTCGCGTCGCAACGCCAACAACTCGTCCCGTGACGGTCCGTCGTACTTCGTCGGCTGATGATCACACACCGGCAAAGGTATCCGCTTTTCACCCGTATCCGTCGATGACATCGTCATCCCTCCTTTACCGCATGTTCCTCATGCACGAACAAGGCCTCAGGCTCACCCGCGTGCGCCGTCGTCAATCCTCGCTCTGCGTCCGTCCCGGCGATCACATTATCCAGCACGATCCCGATCAATGCCGCCACCGCCATCCCGGTCCGACCCACCGAATCGATCGTGGTCTTCAATGACTCCGGCAGATTGGCCAGCAGTTCCGCCGCACCGGGCGCATAGGTAGTATACCCTTCGAAGTACGCCGGCACCGACAATCCCATGAACAAACTGAAGCCCGCGATGAACAGGTTTCGATCGCTCGACAGATCCGCCTTCGATAGCTGTTGAATGCCGACCGCGGCGATCAACCCGAACAACGCACAGTACAGCCCGCCCACCACAGGACCTGGAATTGTCGCGGCGAACGCCCCGAACTTCGCGAAGATGCCCAGCAGGATCAGAACCACCGACGCCACTTGTACCACGTATCGCGAACCCACCTTCGTCAGCCCAACGAGGCCGATGTTCTCCGAGTAGCTGGTCGAGCTGAATCCACCCAACAGGCCCGTCAACAAACATCCAATCCCTTCGCATCCAATTCCGCGCGAAATCTGCTTCTCCGTCGGCTCACCACCGCCGGCCATGTACGAACACGCGTGGTAATCGCCGAACGACTCGATCATCGACGCCAGAAACCCGGCCAGCACCGCCACGATGAACCCCGTCTTGAACATTGGCGTTCCCCAGGGCAACACCAACTCGGCTGGATTCGCCCGAAGCCAGGGTGACGAAGACACATTCTCAAGGTTCACATAAGACGGATGACCCGCCTGAAACCAACCTGCCCAGGAACAAATAGCCGCCACCGCGCATGCGAGCACAACAGCCGACAGGATCGGGAAGATCCGAAAAAACCGTGACCGCTTGGCCAGCACCAGCGAAAACACAATGACCAGCAGGATCGTCAGGCCCGAGATCGGCCAGTGCGTCCCCGCTTTCGGCGCACCATGCTGAAAGAGCGCCAACCCAATCAGCATGATCACAGGACCGATCACGACAGGCGAAAGAAACCGCCGCAAGTATCCGATCAGCCCCGAAAACCCGACGATGATCTCGACGATTGCCCCGACGATGATCGACCCCGCGATCAGCGTCATCATCTCCGCCGGTGTCAGGCCTGTCTCCTTGCCGTACGCAATAATCGCGATGAAGGCAGCCAGGAATGAAAACGACACGCCCTGAATAATCGGCAACCGCGACCCGAACGTCGACTGCACCAGCGTCGCCAATCCCGAACAGAGCATGACCGAGCTGATCAGCGTCGCGATCTCCTCAGCCGACATCCCCATCATCGGACCGAGCAGCAATGGCACCGCCACCGTCGCCCCGAACATCGTCAGCACATGCTGCAGCGCGAGAACGATGGCCTTGCCCAGCGGCGGCTTGCTTTCCAACGGATAAAGAATGTCCGACCCATCAGCCATGCAGCGCGCGACCTGTTACTCCATCACAATCTCTTCATACGCATCAGGCCGGCGATCCCGGAAGAACTGCCACACGTTGCGCACTTCGCGAATCAAATCCAGATTCATGTCTGTCACCACGATCGCATCTTCATCGCGCGACCCTTCCGCCACGATCTGCCCGCGCGGATCGCAGAAGTAGCTCGTCCCATAGAAGTGCCCGATGTTCCATGGCGCCTCCGTGCCCGGTCGATTGATCGCGCCCACGAAGTATTGATTCGCTACCGCATGGGCCGGCTGCTCGAGCTTCCAAAGATACTCGCTCAACCCCGCCACGGTGGCAGACGGATTGAACAGGATTTCCGCACCATTCAAACCCAGGCAACGGGCGCCCTCGGGAAAATGTCGATCATAGCAGATGTACACCGCCACCTTGCCGACCCGCGTGTCGAACACCGGATAACCCATGTTGCCCGGACGAAAATAGAACTTCTCCCAGAATCCCGGCGCACAATGCGGAATATGCGTCTTGCGATACTTGCCCAGGTACTCCCCGTCCGCATCGATCACTGCAGCCGTGTTGTAGTACACCCCGGTCATGTCCTCCTCATAAACCGGAATGACCATGACCATCTCATGTTTCTTCGCCAGCTCGCACATCAACTTCGTGGTCGGCCCCTCCGGAACGCGCTCCGTCAGCGCGTACCATTTCGCGTCCTGTTCGGCGCAAAAGTAAGGACCATAGAACAACTCCTGCAGACACAGCACCTGCACACCCTGATCCGCCGCATCCGCGATCATGGCCACGTGCTTATCGATCATCGACGCCTTGATTTTCTCCACGCCGCTTGTCACCGGTTCCGAAAGCGTCGCCTGAATCAGCCCGCCACGTACGATCCGTTCCATCGTCAACTCCTTACCGTGTCACACTCGATGCCGTCGCCTACACGTGCTCGGGCGGTTCAATGGGATCGATCTTGCCCGCCGCCAGCAACTCCTGATACTCACGCCAGCTCATCGGCTCCTTGCCCGTATCGATTTCCTTCATCGAAATGCACCCCTGCACCGGGCACACCAGAGAACACATGTTGCACCCCACGCACGTGTCCTGATTGATCGTGTAGATGTTCACGTAGCCATCGCCGGCGCCATACGTGTATTGGTCGGTTCCCGACGTGAACACGCGATCCTTCGCAGACGGCGTTCGCTTGAGAAACTCCTTCTCGGTCACGGACTCAATGTTGATCGACTGATGGCAGCCATCCTCGCAGGCGATGAAGCACAATCCGCAGTTGATGCACTTGTCCGCATCGATCTCTGCCACCACCTTGTAGTTCAGATCAAGATCGCCCCAATCCGTGATACGCGTGGCCGACTTGCCGATGAAATCGGCCGGTGTCGCAAACCCCTTCTCCGCCATCCAATTCGTCATGCCCGAAATCAGATGCTCCACGATGCGAAAACCGTAGTGCATGACAGCTGTGCACACCTGCACCGACGTCGAACCCAGAAGCATGAACTCCACCGCGTCATGCCACGCCTGTATCCCGCCGATGCCGCTGATCGGAATATCGATGTCCGGATCGGTCGCGATCTGACTCACCATGTTCAACGCGATCGGCTTCACCGCAGGTCCGCAATACCCACCATGCGAACCCATGCCCCGAACCGCCGGTTTCGGTGCAAACGTGTCCAGATCAATCCCCATCACCGAGTTGATCGTGTTGATCAGCGAGACCGCGTCGGCCCCACCTTGCTTCGCAGCCCGCCCCGCAGCCCGAATGTCGGTGATGTTCGGCGTCAGCTTGACGATCACCGGAATCTCCGCAGCCTCCTTCACCCACTCCACAATCATGCTGCAATACTCGGGCACCTGTCCGACGGCCGCGCCCATCCCGCGCTCGCTCATGCCATGCGGACAACCAAAATTCAACTCGATCCCATCCGCCCCCGTATCCTGCGTTTGCTTGACAATGTCATGCCACGTCTCGCGCTTCGACTCCACCATCAGCGACACGAACAGCGCATGATTCGGAAAATCGCGCTTCACCTCCGCGATCTCCTTCAGGTTCACATCAAGTGTCCTGTCGGTGATGAGTTCAATGTTGTTCAGCCCCATCACCTTCCGGCCATCGTAATCGACCGCGCCATACCGCGACGACACGTTGACGATCGGATCATGATTCAGCGTCTTCCAGACCGCACCACCCCAGCCAGCCTCAAACGCTCGCCGCACCTGATACCCCGAATTTGTCGGTGGCGCGCTCGCCAGCCAAAACGGGTTCGGCGACCGCACCCCGCAAAAATCCACCGACAAATCAGGCCGACCATTCGTATTTGAAGCGATCATCACATTACCTCGCATCTCTTCTGTAGCGCCACCCCTTGTGGGTGGCGGGAAGGCCTGAACGTGTCGGGAGCATCACTCCGCACACCCGGCGATTCCCGTCTCGATACACTTCAATCACAGCATCCCCCGTCGACGAATCGATACCCATATTCCCCCGACAACCCCGCCCGCTCGGGATTCTCATAGATGTATCGTGCCGTATCCACAACACTCTCGTCCCGGCGAACGATGTGATCGTAAAATCGTTCCTGCCATAGTTTCCCGTTCCACCCCAGCATCCAACTTGCGTTCGTCGTTTTCCCCTTCAACCGCCCAACAAGTTCCGGGATTGAAATCAACCTCGCATTCGGTGACATCAGCAGATGCAAATGGTCCGGCATTAGGCAGAACGCACCAACGTAGACATCATGTCGGTCCGCCAATGCCGTGATCTCGTCGCAGACCATCATCGAAATGCGATCGATCAGAAACGGTTTTTGCCGCCGCGCCGAACACACGATCACGTGATACGGAACATGATTCCTGTAGTCGAAAAGAGGCAGTCGAACTGATCGATTCTGTCCCCAGGTCCTGTATCGCGAACGCGGGTCAGCCAGTCCGTCACCCACAAGGGGTGACGCTACAGAAGAGGCGGCGTGACAAGGATCATGTTTTCCAGCCACGTCGATCATCTCAATGTCGCCCCTGTTGCCAACATCGCATCAATCCCCGCCGCCGCGATCTTTCCACGCTGCACGGCGTTGACCACTTCCTCCATCGTGTCCGCCTGGCAATCACCGGCCGCGAACAAACCACGCACGCTCGTCGCCCCCGTAGCCTGATCCACCACGATGCGACGCTTCTTGTTGGTCTTCAACTTTGAAATCGACGTCACCAAATCGTCCAAGGGTTCCTGGCCCAACGCCTTGACCACAAAGTCCGCCGGAATCGTGAAATCCCCATTCGGCACCGCCACCAGCTTCGCCTTGCGACCCTTCCCCTGAAGTCGCGTGCGCGCAAACCGCACACCCGTCACCTTGCCGGCCTTGGTCATCACGCGCTTTGGCTTCGCATGAAACACAAAGTCCACGTTGCTGGACAACGCGAAATCAACCTCATGCGTAAACGCTGGCATCGACGCACGATCGCGCCGATACGCAATCGTCACCGATTCCGCACCAAGCCGAATGGCTGCGTTGGCCGCGTCGATCGCGGTGTTGCCACCGCCAATCACCACGACATGCTTCCCGATCCGACACTTGTTCAACGGCTTCTCATGCGTCTGGAAGATAAACGCCAGCGACTCCATGCAGTCCTTGTGATCCTCACCGGCAATCCCCAAAGCAGCCGTGTTCCCAAGACCGACAGCCAGGCACACGGCATCATGCGTATCGAGCAACTCAGCCACGCCCGCGCCATCCACCGGCGATTTCAGTTTCAAATCAACCCCAAGATGCAGTACACGCTCAACCTCAGTCAGGGCGAAGTCGGTCGTGATCTTGTACGCCGCAATCCCCAGCGTATTCAACCCGCCTGCCACCTTCCGCGCCTCATAAACCGTCACCCGATGTCCTTGCTTGCGAAGCTCATGGGCACAACTCAGCCCCGCCGGTCCGCCGCCCACGATCGCCACCTGCTTACCCGTAGCCGCCCCCGCCTCGTAGAAGCCGAAACTCTCTTCATGCGCCGCGTCACACGCGAACCGCTGCAACCGACCGATCTGCACCGGAGCGTTCAACATCGTGTTGTCCACGCACGCCCCTTCGCAGAGCACTTCTGTCGGACAAACCCGCGCGCACGATCCGCCGAAGATGTTCGCATCCAGGATGGTTCTGGCTGCCCCCGCGTTGTCGCGGTGCATGATCTTGCGGATGAAGTTCGGGATGTCGATATGCGTCGGACAGGCCCGTGTGCACGGGGCGTCGTAACAGAACAGGCACCGTGACGCCTCGGTCACAGCCTCATCGGGCGTGAGCGGTGGGTGCACATCGGCGAAGTTATCCTTCAGTTGCTTCAGCGTCGGCTTGCTGTTTCGTGCGGGCATGAAATGCTCCTCATCCAAAACGCGGCAAACCGCCAACGCTACCATTCGCCAAACTGCAAGGCAAGACAAATCCTCAAGCAAGGCCGCGCGCCGACAACGGCAAACGTGTTATGATGGGCGAATGCCCAAGAAGATCATCTGCATTCTGATGGCGAGCGTTTCTTGTGCAAGTGGTTTCGTAGGCTGCGTCGTATCGCCAACGCGGGTTCGAAACCTGCCGATCGAAAAACGCTACGACGAGGGGCACCGCGGCGATCTATGGTGGTTTGACCAATGCACTGAGCGATCTTGGTATGTGAACGAGAATGACAAGTGGACGATTCTCATTGCCGACGGGTACCTGCTTATCGCATGTGCAACGAAAAACCCCGATCATTCGGAAATTCAGCATCGGCACATCGTTTTGCATGGCCTGACCTATGGATCATTCTGGCAGCCTTCCACTTTCCAAAAGCAGATCGACAAATGGGGGTGGGATGAAGACGAGTATTTTTTCAACAGATGGCCATCATGGCACGTCAGGCGATTCTCGCTATCCTTGTGGTTACCGATGCTGCTGTTCAGCATCTACCCCTTGATCGTTGTTACGCAGTACTTCGTCCGTGAGCAACGCAGGTCGATGGCACACGTGTGCTGGACATGCGGTTACAATCTTCGCGGCAACGAGTCAGGCCGGTGCCCCGAATGTGGTCATACCCACACTCTAGAATCCCCGGAGCAATCTGAATGAGTGGGTCAAATTGCCCTGCCGAACCTTGGATGTATGTCGTGGTCTGCCCACACGTCGTCGCCGGCGCGCCAATCCTGTACGTTGTGCGCGACGAACCAACTGATGAAGTCGACTCTGGCTGGCAACTACTCTGCGGAACCAGGGACGAGGATTCAATCGAAGGCGCCCAGATATGGGCCGTCCAAGATGCACTTTCCAAGGACAACACGCTTGCCGAAATAATCCAATACCCGATCGGCACGCACCTGCTCCGCGCAGCCATCGGCGATGAATGGGAACCACCCAACGCAAGCTGACAGGCATAACCCCGCATATGGCGGGTGCTGCGCACTGGCCACCGCCAGTGTCAACCCGTGCGCTCGTCCACAAGCAGGCCCTCTCTAGTGGCGCCACGCCTGGTGGAGGGCGGAAACACTCACCTACACAACCGAAGGAATCAACGCCACGCTCAATTCAACGACCGCGGAATCCATTCCCCATGCCCGTTCTCACCGCAGAACTTGTAGTTCTTCACGATCTGCTTGCCGCGTGAGAACGTCTGCTCAGCGAAGCCAGCCAGGTTCCACCCCTGGAACGGACTCCAGTCGCAGTTCGTCTCCATCTTCCGCCAATCCACCTTCCGCGTCTTCGTCGGATGAATGATCGTGATGTCCGCGTCCGACCCGACCCGAATCGTCCCCTTCTTCGGGAACATCCCCATCAGCTTGGCCGGGTTCGTGCAGCACTTGTCCACGAACTGGTTCACCGTGAGTCGCCGCTTCCGCACGCCGAACGTGTACACCAGCGGCAACAGCGTCTCCAATCCCGGCATCCCCATCGGAATCTTCGTGAAATCACCTTTCCACATCGCCTTCTGCTTCGTCGTGAAGGTGCACGTATCCGTCGACACGTTGCACACCTCACCATCCTGCAGACCCTTCCACAACCGCTTGATGTCCTTCGGCTTTTTCAACTGCGGACACGTCCCATACATGTGCCCATCCTTCTTCTTGAAGTTCTCATCATCGAGCACCAGATACTGCGCACACGTCTCAGCCACAATATCCACGCCATCCGCCTGCGCCCGTTTGATCAAATCCGCTCCCTCGCCCGTCGACATGTGCACGACGAACGTCTTGCCGCCCGTAACCCGCGTCCAGTGGATCACCCGCTCGATCGCCTCCGCCTCGACAAAGTTAGGCCGCGTAACGGTGTGCAGATACGCTCCATGCTTTTTCATCTCGGCCTTGTTGTGATGCCGTTCAATCAACAGGTCCAACACGCGCGACGACTCCGCATGCACCAGCAGCATCCCGCCATGCGCCTTCAGCGTCTCGAGCGCCGCATACATCGCACGGTCATCGGACTGCCACCCCTCGCGCTCATAGATCATGAACTGCTTGAACGTCGGATACCCCTTGTCGATAAACTTCTTGATGTCCTTGCCGTGCTTGTCCCACTTCGTGATCGCCACGTGAAACGCATAATCGATGCACGCCTTCCCCTCAGCCTTCTCATGCCAATTGTCCACCGCTTGCTGCAAAGTCTCTTCGCCATAGGGAATCGCGAAATCAATCAAACTCGTCACGCCCCCGCACGCAGCCGCCTTCGTCCCCGAATCGTAATCATCCGCCGACGTCGTCCCGCAAAACGGCAACGCCAAGTGCACGTGCACATCGATGCCCCCGGGGATGACATACCTGCCCCTGGCATCCACGATCTCAGCCCCGCCCCCGTTGGCCGACGCCAGATTCTTCCCAATCGCAACGACTTTCTCCCCGCGAATCCCAACATCCGTCAACGTCGTCTCCGTCGCAGAGACAACCTTCCCGCCCTTGATGATCGTATCGAATTTCACGATGTGCCTCACTTTCCGCACCGACAGGTCAAGTCAATCCCGCGAGTTTCAACCCCACCTCCCCCAACGTCAACCCCAACGCACCCATGGGGGAGTCGAATCACAATCCGCCTCCGCCTCCTCTTTCTGTAGCGTCACCCCTTGTGGGTGACGGGAGCACTCAAGGCGCCGAACGCAGGAACACATCAAACCATCTCGCAGTTGGCCCATCCGCCGTGCTCCATAGTGCCACGGCCTGTCACTCCACCCTCTCCCCCAACCCCCGAAACTCCTCCGCCGTCACACCAAGCTCCGCAAACGAAAACGCCCGCCCACACTCCGGGCAAACCATCGACTTGTTGCCACGCAGGTCGTACCCGCAACCGGAGCATTGGCCTGGCGCGACCTCAACGAGTCGATACCCCAACATCCAGAAAACTAGCCGAAACAGGAGCCATCCTGCCGTCAACCACAGCGTGAATCCCATCGACCCAAGAAAGAAACCGCCAACCACCAACTCCAGCACCTGCGTCCGTGGGATGGCTGGGTCGCGTACGAGTTCAATGACCGACCACGTCATCCCAAACAAGACACCAAACGTAGCCCCGAACAGCACGACGGTTCCTGTCCCCTTAACCGTTCGCCATCGCCACACAAGAAATACCATCAACGCCAACGTAAACGCGACCATTGAATACGCGTATAGATCCGCAGTCCTCATCAATGGAAACTGCGGCAAGAATCCGAGCCCAATGGTCCCCGACACAACGATGAGCAGAAACGGCAAGTACACCAGAACAAGCGCCCGCCCGATCAGCCACCCGGCTTGCTCGGCTTCCTCAGGATGTCGGTAAATCATCTGCACCATGCCAACGTCAATCGTCCCTCCGCAGCCCCTCAAATGCCTCCGCTGACAACCCCAACTCCTCAACCGTAAACCGCCGCCCGCACTCCGGACAAACCATCGACTCATTGCCCTGCAAATCATATCCGCATCCCGCACACGTATGGCCATCCTGAATCTTCACAACAACCCCGCGTGTGAGACACGCTCCGCGGTACAGGGCCCAGAAGACAACAGCACCAATGCCATGCAGAAATCCAGACCACGCGGCAACCCCCAATACCTCCACGCCAACACGATGCAGCCGTGTGATGTTGCTCCCGACAGCAAACACTCCGATCATCGTCGCCCCACTGAAGAATCCGACAAAGAAAATACTCGCGGCGTCGCGTGCCTTGGCCCAACGGGATGCACTGAACACCGCCAGCAACAACCAGAACAATGGAAACACCGCCATCGCCAACAGCTCACCGGAAGTCGGAATGGGAACATGTCCGTGTGATTGCCCGGATGCAGCCACACTGATGAGAAACATCGGAACCATCGATGGAAGCCATACCACGACCAACACCTGCCGAAACAAGGCGCGAAATCCCAGCAGTTCGTCGCGACGAAGTACGATCACCTGTCCCATAGCCGGCTCCCGCCAGTCCAGAATTCCGCTGTCACACGCTGCCGACCATGTTATACTCACCGCTTCGCAAAAACCGAAGGACGACGACAGGAGACCCACCCCATGGCAACCACCACACACGCATGCCCATGCCTTATTGATGGTGAATGGACCGAACCGAAGACCGACCGTCAAACCGACATCTTCAACCCGTCCACCGGCGAAGTCATCGCAAACGCACCCATGTGCACGCCCGATCACGTCAACCAAGCCGTCACCGCCGCCATGAACGCCTTCCCCGCATGGCGCGAAACGCCAGCTGTCGACCGCGCCCACATCATGTTCCGCTTCCGCGAACTGCTTCTCAAGAACGCCGACGACATCGCCCGAACCATTACCCTCGAACACGGCAAAACCTTCAACGAAGCAAAAGCCTCCGTCCAACGCGGCATCGAGATGGTCGAGTTCGCCTGCGGACTGCCATCCCTGCTCACCGGCGAAATCCTCGAGAACCTCGCGCCGAACGTCGACAGCGAAACCGTCCGCCACCCCCTAGGCGTCTGCGCCGGCATCACACCTTTCAACTTCCCAGCCATGGTCCCGCTGTGGATGTACCCCGTCGCGCTGACCTGCGGAAACTGCTTCATCCTCAAACCTTCACCACGCGTTCCACTCAGCGCCATCCGCATCGGCGAACTCCTCGTCGAAGCCGGCATCCCCAAGGGCGTTTTCAACATCGTCCACGGCGACAAGGAATGCGTCGACGCCATACTCCACCACCCCGACATCAAGGCCGTCTCCTTCGTCGGATCGACACCTGTCGCCAAGTACATCTACGAAACCGGAGCAGCCCACGGCAAACGCGTCCAAGCCGCCGGCGGCGCAAAAAACCACCTCATCATCATGCCCGACGCCAACCTCACCCAGGCAGTTCACGGCCTGCAACACTCCGCATTCGGATGTGCCGGCGAACGCTGCATGGCCGGCAGCTTGGCGGTCGCCGTCGACGACATCGCCGACCCACTCGTCCACAGCCTCACCGAACAAGCCGCCAAAATGTCCGTCGGCAGAACCGACAACGGCGACCAACCCGACATGGGCCCCGTCATCAGCAAGCAACACCTCGACCGCATCGAAACCTACATCGACTCCGCCAAGTCCGAAGGAGCCGACGTCCCGCTCGACGGACGCGAAACGAAACCCGCTGGCAACGGCTTCTTTGTCGGCCCAACCGTCGTCGATCGCGTCACGCCCGACATGAAAGTTGGCCGCGAGGAAGTCTTTGGCCCCGTACTTTCCATTGCCCGCGTCAAGTCGCTCGAGGACGCCATCGAAATGGGAAGACAATGTCAGTACGGAAACGGGGCCGTCATCTTCACCCAGTCAGGCCGGGCAGCCCGCGAATTCAAACGCCATTTCAACGCCGGCATGATCGGCATCAACCTCGGTGTCCCTGCACCGATGGCGTGGTTCCCCTTCACTGGCTGGAACACATCCTTCTACGGCGACCTGCACATTCAGGGCAAGGAAGGCATGATGTTCTACACCCAGCAACGCACGATCATGACCCGCTGGTTCGAAGACGACCGCGTGGACAAGCACGACCCGGTCTGGCGAACAGGCAAGAAATAGCGAGCGGACAGCATGACCGTCACCGCCATCACCAACGCGACGCTGCTCGATCAGGAAGGCCGACACGCCATCCAACTCGAAGGCGACAAGATCAAGGCCGTGGTCGACGCTTCCGAAGTGCCACCCGATGACACCGTCATCGATGCCAATGGTGGCCTCGTCGTCCCATCCCTCGTCGACCCGCACCTGCACCTGGACTTGGCCTACTCCGTCGAGGAAGTACCGCCAAACAAGTCCGGCACCCTCCTCGAAGCCATCGGACTCTGGTCCGCCGCCAAACGCGAACTCTCCGTCGAGAATGTCAAAGCCCGCGCCATCCGTGCGGTTAACGCCGAAGTCAGTTTCGGCACGGGTTTTATTCGCTCCCATGTCGATGTCGCCAGCGCATCCGGCGATCGCCTCTTCCAGGGTGTCCTCGCCGCCCGCGACGAAACCCGCGATCGCTGCGACATTCAACTCGTCGCCTTCCCGCAGGATGGACTCATCCGTGACCCCGGCGCTGTTGATCTTGTTCGCCAATCGGTAAAGCAGGGTGTTGATCTCGTCGGCGGCATCCCGCACATCGAACGCACCAGGCGTGAAGGTATTGCCCATCTCGAACTCATGTTCGACCTTGCGCGGGAACTCGACGCCGACATCGACGTCCACATCGACGAAACCGACGACCCACAATCGCTTTACACGGAGCACCTGGCCTCGCTGACGATTCAGCGTAACTACCAAGGCCGCGTCACCGCTTCGCACGTCTGCGCCTTGTCGAGCTACACCGACGTGCACGCCGCCCGTGTCATGGACCTCATCGCAGAAGCCAAGATCAACGTCGTTTGCAACCCCGGCGTGAACCTGCATCTGCAAGGCCGATTCGACACGTACCCCAAACGCAGAGGCCTCACCCGCATCAGCCAACTGCTCGAACGCGGCATCCCCTGCGCCGCCGGCCAGGACTGCATCAAGGACCCGTTCTACCCCCTCGGCACCGGCCAAATGCTCGACCAAGCCTTCCTCCTCGTCCACGCCGACCACCTCTCAACCCCGCCCCAAATCCGCACCGCTTTCGACATGGTATCGAGCATGGCCAGCCAGATTTGCAAACGCGACGCTCGCCTCATCCCCGGCGCCGCCGCCAATCTGACCATCTTCCCTGTCGACAACGTCATCGACCTCGTCCGCACCAAGCCAATTCCGTCTGAGGTATTGTTCAGAAGTCGTTCTTTGTAGGGGCATCATGGCACACAGTCTGGTCGAGACGGGCGAGTCTGAGCTCAGATCGCTCGAAATCTTGCGCGTCGTGCGCCGCGTTCCAATTGGGAACGTCGTGACCTATGGCGAGGTGGCCATGATGGCGGGGATGCCGCGTCGAGCGCGGCTGGTGGGGCGCGTTTTAAAGGAGTCGCCCCTCGCCAGTGCCGTGCCCTGGCACCGTGTGGTCAATGCTCAGGGGCGGATTTCGGAGCGTGGTGGAGCGGAAGTTCTGCAGCGTGAACTGCTGGAACAGGAAGGGGTTATGTTTGACAGGGGCGGGCGGATCGACCTGCAGCGATTCGGCTGGCGATTGCGGGATGCGGTCAAGGTGGTAGGCTTGCGCTCTTTTGATAATGGCCGCAGGATGGATCTGAAGGATGGGAGTGCTGTGATGGTTGAGGCTGCGAAGATTCTGCAACAGGCGAAGAAGTACGAGAAAAAGATGGTCAAACTGCTCCGCGACATGGTGGCCATCCCGTCGGAAAGCGGGCAGGAAGGGCCGGTGATCAAACGGATCCAGAAGGAGATCGAAGCCACGAAGGCGTTTGATGAGGTCTGGATCGATGGTATGGGCAATCTGCTGGCGAAGATCGGGGATGGTCCGCGATTGATCGGGGTTGACGCGCACGTCGACACGGTGGGAATTGGTGATCGCAGTGAATGGGCGCACGATCCGTACAAAGGCAAAGTCGAGAACGGAGTTGTTTACGGTCGGGGCGCGGGCGACCAGGAAGGGGCTTCGCCGGCGATGGTGTATGCCGGCAAGATCATCAAGGATTTGAAGCTGACCAGTCCTGACTGGTCGCTGCTGTTTGCGTTTACGGTTTCGGAAGAGGACTGTGACGGGCTTTGCTGGCAGTACATCGTGCAGGAAGGCGGGATTCGCCCGGAGTGCGTCGTTGTCACGGATTCCACGAACTGCAAGATTCTGCGGGGGCAGCGAGGAAGGATGGAGATCGGCGTATCGGTGAAGGGCAAGTCGTGTCATGGTTCGATGCCCCACAAGGGCGACAATGCCGTGTACAAGATTGCCAAGATCGTGAATGAGATCGAGAAGCTGAACAAGCGGTTGAAGAAAGACAAGTTTCTCGGTGATGCGACGATTACTGTCTCGTACATCGACTGCGAGACGCCGAGCATGTGTGCAGTTCCAGGGGCTGCGTACATCCAGTTGGATCGGAGGTTGACGACCGGTGATACCAAGGCGTCGGCCATTCGCGAGGTGAAAGATGCCTGCAAGCGGGCCGGAGTGAAGGCGAAGGTGGAGATCAAGCGATACGCCGAGCCGACATGGACCGGGCTTGTGTATGAGACGGAGAGTTTCTTCCCGACGTGGTGTGCGGCTGAGGATGATCCGCAGGTTGTGGCGGCGGTCGACACGTACAAGAAGTTGTTTGGCCGCAAGATGAAACCTGGTCGTTGGACGTTCAGCACGAACGCGGTGTCGATCGCGGGGATGTTCGGCATTCCGTGTGTTGGTTTCGGTCCAGCAGCGGAGGAGGTGGCGCACACGGTGAACGACTGCGTGCCAATTGAGCATATGGTGAAATGCGCTGCGTTCTATGCGACTTTTCCAGGAATTTATGTTGGAGGGAATGAGTGAGGGACGGAGGGACTATGGGACCGAGAGCTTCCCGTCCTGCGGGAATGGGGGATTGGGGATTCGTGTCTTGCATGACGGAGTCCTCGTTGCCGACCGCGGATCGGGGTGGCCGTCTACATATACAGCGCGCAGGGTGAATGTAACAAGTGACTACTTCTTGATCACCTTGGTACAGCGCGAAAATGGGTGTGGCGAAGTGGGACTTTAGTCTTGGCCGCAGCTGGCGACGGAAGGAACGTCAAACGGAATGGCGTCCACCAGTTTGTGCCGGTGGACGCCATTGGTTTTCTCAATGAGCTGACGGCGCCTGATCAACCTTTTCGGAGTGTTTCGACCAATGAGGCGAGTGCCTCTGCCTTGGCGAGGGCCGCCTTGGCTTCGGCATGTGCATCACTGGCGTCTTTCTTTGCCGCATTGGCCTCGTTGTTTGCGGCGTCGAGCTGTCCCTTGTTTCTGCTCGGTCCGACTCGGCTGGCGGCAGCGCCTGCTCCGCCGACACCGAGAAGCGCCAGGATCTCACCGGGTGTGAATTCCTTGAGTTTCTCCATTTCCGCGTCTGTGAGTTGGAGTTCGGTTTGTAGGGTCGAGCGAAACTCGGCATCATTATCCTTCAGTGCTTCGAGCTTGCTGATGACCGATTGATCGGCGACGAATTTCTTCTGAAGTTCCTTGTCGAGTGCAAGAAAGCGCTTCTTCAATTCCTCATCGAGGTTGTTCCATCGGCTTTCAGTCTTATCCTGGACGATGCCGAGTTTGTCATTGACACGGGTTTCCATGGCAGTGATGCGCTCAAGAGCGTCTTTGATCGCACTTTCGATATCTGACTGCACATTGTTGACAGACTGGCTCTGTTCTTTGAAGAGTTCGCCGATCGGAATGTCCAGTCCGGCGAGATTTGAGAGCAGGTTTCCAATGACAGACGCTCCCTGATCCAGAAGTGGTTTGAGGTTGCTCTCGAGCGCTTCGACGTCTTTCTTGATCTTCTCGAGGTCCTCACTGAAGGTCTTGCCAAGTGCGCGAATTTCTGCGGCCTTCTCCGGTTTGATAAGGGCGTGCTGTTCGGTCATGGTTGTGTTGTGTCTATCGAGGGCTTCGAATTCCAGTTTCTGGAAATCCTTCACGTCGCCAATCGTCGGATACATCATGTCAGCGGTGCAGCCGACGAGCGATACGATGAGCACGAAGCTGAGAACAAATGATCCTCGGTGAAGTGATTGCGTCATTGGGTCTTCTCCTGGCCTTGTTGCGGGCGAAACTTGTCAACTGTTGCGATCCCCAAGAAGGACATCGCCCCGCCGCACGATGACGGCGACGGAAGGTCCCGGCTCAGGACGCACAGAGTGCGGAGGAACGAGCGAAACGACGTCAGCGCTCCTGCGAGAAGACATGGTCCGTGCGAACGTAGACAACGTTCAAGGCGAAAGTAATGTTGCTGTCGAATCAAGGGTGACAGAAACTGACACCCGTCGCACACGGTGCGTCTCATTGTTGCTCGGAAAGTTTCGCTCGCTATGAACGGAGTAACGTGGCTGTCGCGGATTTCAGAGCGGCAGTGGCGGTAGAAGGGTTGAATCTGTAGGTGATAGATTCGGTGAAGAATCGCGTGGCGGATGGGTAGTCGGCCTGTTTGAAATGGTGGTAGGCGATCTGGGCGCATGTGTCGGCGGATTGCGCGTCGAGCGCGCGGCGGGCATCCGCGGATAGATGTGGGTAGCGTGCGCGGATGGTCTGGAGAAGGGCGCGATGGGACTCGTAGTTCCGGAGTTTCGACGTGCGCGTGATCGAGCCGTCGGTGTGGTGGTGGAGCGAAAGTGGTTCATCGACGAAGCCGGCACGGTGTTTTCGCACGATGTCGAGGTAAAAGATCCATTCTGAGAAACCGAACGGGTTGTCCGTGATGAATCGGATGTCGTCCAGGGCGTCGTGGCGGACCATGCCCACAATCGTGGCGATGAAGTACGCGCGGATCAGGTAGTCGAACAAGTCGGGTGTGCAAACGTGGAGATTGTGGCCGACGATTTCGGTGGGCACCTCACGAGCGACCGGTGCGTGGGTGTTCCAGACGCTTGGATGGTACTGACCTTCGGTGTCGAGGTAGCAGCAGTCCGAGTAGACCAAGCCAAGGTCGGGTCGTGCGCGGAAGAGTTCCAGCTGGCGTTCGAGCTTGTTGGGCAGGAGTTCATCGTCGGAATCGAGAAAAGCGATGTATTGACCGCGGGCGGCGTCAATCCCGGTGTTGCGTGCGACGCAGCATCCCTGGTTGACCTGCTCGATGAAGGTCAGTTGGTCGCCAAGGTCACGTTTCGCGTCGGCCATCAACTCAGCCGTGCCGTCATTGGACGTCCCATCGACAATGATCAACTCCCAGTCGGGGTAAGACTGGGTCTTGATCGACTCGATCATGCGCGGCAGTGTCGCCAGGCTGTGGTAGGTGGGGACGATGATGGAAACGGTTGGGTTTGCCATGCTGCGTGTCATCCGGTGGTAACCGACAGCGTCAATCGGCTTTCGGCGTCTGCGACGTGTTCCTGCCAGATGTCGAGATAGGCGTCGGCGGTGCGGTCCCAGCTGAGTTGGCGTGTGTATGCGTAGCCTGCGTTGATCATCTCGCGTGTCTGCTTCGGGTTTTCGATGGTGGTCATGACGGCTTGGGCGATCTCGCGGCCATTGGCGGCGATCATGATGTGCGGGCTGAATGGTTCGTCGGCGAGGTAGTCGCGTTTGACCGGGTTCACATAATGCGCGATGACCGGACGGCGACGGGCGAGTGCTTCGTGGATGGCCAATCGTCCAGAGACGAATGCGACAGGGTTGGGAAGCAGGTGGTCCTGGGCGTCGGGTCGTTGGCCAAGAAAGCGGATAGGGAGTTTGTCCTTGTTCGCGCGAAGTTCAAGTTCGGTGCGGAGTGAACCGTGACCAACAACGTCCAGGGGAACCGTTTTGTTGTGTTCCGTCTTGAGGATGTGGAGGGCGTCGAGGTAGGCGTCGATGCCGGTATCCCATTCGAGACGTCCGACGAAGGTGGCGCCGAGTTTGGCGGTGGGTTCGACCGGTTCGATTTCGTCGGCGGCAGGTGACAAACCTTGCGCGATGACCGCGTCGGCGGGAGATTCGAGCCACTTGCTGATGAAATGGCCATCGTCGATCACGGCGGTTGCGTACTTGGCGGCGCGGGCGGCACGTTTCTTGTCACGGCTGGGGACCGGGTGTTCGATCGACATGCCGTGTCGCGTGAGGAAGACCGGTTTGTCAGGCAGAGTCCAGCCGATCATGCGGCGATAGTGTTCGAGCATCATGATGTCACTGATGTGGATGACGTCCGCGTCGGCGAACATTTGTCGCATACGAAGCAGATGTACCTGGCAGCGCATCGGTGATCGCAACGCAGGATAGCGGTGGATGGTGACACCGTCACGTGTTTCGGATTCGGAGAGGGCGTTGTCGTGACTTCCGGTAACAACGCTGACGGTGTGTCCTCTGGCGGTCAGCGCAAGGGCGAGTTCGTGGATGTACTTTTCGACACCTCCGATCTTGGGCCAATAGCGATAGACGTAGAAGATGATGTTCATGGTGTCACGTCGTGGCACTTGTGCCTTGAACCTTGACGTCGAGATACCGCGTCAGACCGTCGCGATAACGCTGCGGGTCGGCCCAGCGTTGGAACGTGCCTTCGAGGTACCCGACGAGGTCGGAGTAGGTAATGACTGTGTTGACGGCGATGGCGAGCGGGTAGGCACGCCAATCGCGGAGCTTGCGGGCGATGCGGACGGCTTTGTTGTGGAAGCCGTGCACATGGAAGTAAAGCAGCAGGGCGGCCGTCGCGAGCAGAGCGGCCGGGTGGAATGCGATGGCCGCGACAATCGTGGCGAGGATGATCACCGTGTTTCGCAGGTTGTAGAGGCAGCCGTCGGCGTAGAGTTGCGTGTGGCCGGCGGATGAACCGTAGAAGCGGAACTGCTTGTACAGACCCTTGAACGTCCCGCGCGGTCGCCAGTGGACGACGGCGTCTTCCGCGAAAACCCAGCGGACATTCATCCGGCGGACCTTGTGGTCGAACAGCGTGTCGTCGATGGCAAGGAAGTCCGGGTATCGCCCCGCCCGCTGCCAGAGTTCCCGCGTAAACGCCATGCTGCGACAGGACGGGTTGAACGTATCGGGGTCCACCGGGTCGAGAGCACCGCGCATCGTGGCCGTGCCGACGACGCGCTCCATAAGCGTACGCGGATCGATGTGGTAGAAGCCTGCAACGAATTCGGCGTCGCGCCCATCTTCAAAGGGACGTGTGATCTTCTCCAACCAGTCCGGGTTCAGGCGGCAACCGGTGTCGGTGCTGGCGATGATCTCGCACGTGCTGTGTTCGATGCCGGCATTGCGACCCTGGCCGATGTTGGCACCGGGTTTCTCAACGAGTTTGATCGTGGGATCCTTGGCGGCGAATTCCCGGATCGTCTCGACCGTGTTGTCGCGCGATCCACCGTCGACGATGACAACCTCGTCAGCCTTGCGCGTCTGATCCTTCAGAGACGCCAGCAACACACGCGTGTTCTCCGCTTCGTTGAGGACGGTGGTGACGATGGCCACACGCATCAGGCGACCTCCGCTGTGGTTGGAATGCTGGTTGTGTGTCGGCGGCGGGCGTCGTTGAGAACGTCGCGCAGTGTTTCTTCGATTTCAATCTGCGGGGACCAGCCGGTGTCGCGTTTGAGTCTTGTCGGGTCGGCGAACACGATCGGCGGGTCGTTCTCGCGGAGAAGATTCGGGTCGGTTTCGATCCGGCAATCGACCGAAGCAAACCCGAACAGCGTGTCGACGATCTTGCGGAGCAGGACGGGTCTGCCGGTGCAAACGTTGTACGTCTCGCCGCGCTGACCATGCTCGAGCAATGCCGTGTACGCGCGGACGATGTCGCGGACGTCGGTGATGTCGCGTTGGACGTCGAGGTTGCCGACGCGGATGTCTCGCGCGTCCCGGTCGCGTTCGATGCGGGCGATCTGGTCCGCCAGTGATGAGACGAAATAACCCGGGCGTTGACCGGGGCCAACGTGGTTGCCGACGCGGGCGATCATGATGTCGAGATCGTGATCGCCGGCGATGGCGTGGGCGGTCTGTTCGCCCATGATCCGCGAGGCTGTGTAGATGTCGGTGGGGCTGGTCGGTGCGGATTCGGGGTAGCCGGTCGCCGGTGGTGTCTGTTGGCCATAGACGTGGTAGCTGCTGACGAGCAGGACGCGGACCTGCGGGGCGAATTCCGCGACGGCTTCGAGCAGATTGATCCAGCCGGTGACGTTCGTTTCGGTGGCGAGTCTTGGGTTCCGGTTTGCCACCGACGGCATCGAGGCAGCCGCGAGGTGGATGATGGCGTTGGGGCGAACATGGTCGATGAGGTCGCGGGTGTTTTCGCGGTCGCGGGTGTCGGTATAGATCCAGCGAATGTCGCTGTCGTCGGGCGGGGACGTCCGATAATACGTGCCAGCCGCGCTGCTGGTCCGCTGTGCGAGTTGTCGCGTGAGGTGTTGGCCGGCAAACCCAGCCGCTCCGGTGATGAGGTAGTCTGTCATCGGTTCTCGATGGCGCATTAGGTGCGCGTCGTCGCCGCGTTGGCCACACCGATGGCCGCGCGGTCTATTTGTGGGTTATCGGCGGATTAGGGGCGGGGTTTGATGGGATTCCGGAGGACATCGTGACGGTAGGTGCTCGCACCTGCCGTCACCATGAATGTCAGCGAAACACTGGCCGGCAATCGAAGGCACAGCGTAGGTTGGCAAGAACAATCTCTTCGGTCGCGGGTCTTCGGATTGCGATTCGCGTGGCGGATTGGACGACGTCAATAGTTGCGGCAGGTGCAAGCACCTGCCCTACCGGGCTGATGATTTGTTCTTCAAATCGCTTGAACAACCGGTGACTCGGCAATACCTTCTTGTACATGGCGTTTGGCTCCTTCCTGCCCACTCGGGGCAACTAAGATTCATCAATGGAACCTTGCGCCATTTTTTGTTTTGACAGGAATTTTAGGACGTTACCATCTATTTCGAGAACAGCGAAATGAAGACGTACAACTGTCCTTATTGTGGAGGTGCTAACCCATCGCCGACGTGTCAGTATGAACGTTGTCCAAGATCGCCTTATTATTTTCATTGGAAAGATAGACAAGAATGGTATCGGCGAAATGCCCAAGCGCGGGAGCAAAAAAGGCGTTCGCAGCGACTTCACCGCGAGCAAGAGCGGCGACAAAAGAAAGCACGGCAATCTGAACGTCAGCCGAGGATAGGCGCCTACTGGACATTTTTACGAGTGGCTTCTGCAATAGCCCTGTTTGTTAGTGTACTTGTGCTTGCAGATCGACTGGGATGGAGCACTACACATTCGCTTTGTTGGAAGTGGTATTGCAGTCTTATTCTATGACCTAGCTGCTCAGTTTCTGGATGTTCTTCTCAGGCTTATTTGTTTTGGGTTTCTCATTTGGCTGATCTATAAAGCACTTCCATATATCGAAGCGTGGATTGGCCAGCCTTAGATTAGATGTTCGCACTTGCTGAACTAGTGATTTCAGAGGATGCAGGTCTTCTGCTATCCTGGCACCCACATGGGGTGATGCTACAGAAGGGGGAGTTTGCTACACCGTCGCAACAGGTTGGTGTGTTTCGGAGTGGCGGAGGTTTGATTGGTGTTCGCGAAGGGCGATGTAGGGGCCTATAGCCAAGGCGTCGAGGTTGCCTTCGAGGAAGGTTTGGACGGCGTCTTCGGGGGTGTTCACGATCGGGGATTCATGCATATTGAAACTCGTGTTCACCAGCGACGGAATGCCCGTGCGTTTTTCGTAGGCGTTCAAAATGGCGTGGAAGCCGGGGTTGGATTGCTCGGTGACGAACTGGGCGCGGGCCGTGCCGTCGACGTGCACCACGGCGGGGCTCGTCCGCTGCATGTACTTCGTGCAGTCGAACGTGATGGTCATGAACTCAGCCGTGTGTTCGCAGCCTTCGTAACCCGTGTAGCAGCGGTCGACGTGCTCGATGAGCGTGGCGGGTGCGAACGGCATGAAGTCGGTGCGATTGAGATGTTTGTTCAGCCAAGCATTCACGGACGGATCGCGCGTGTCGTAGAGGATGGAGCGGTTGCCGAGGGCACGGGGACCAAACTCCATGCGTCCATCGAAGCGTGCCACGACCTTGCCATCGGCCAACATCTGTGCAACGGCGTCGGGCGTATCGCCGCAACGTTGATATTTGACCGACGCGCGGTCGAGCGCATCCTGCACGTGTTCGTCTGTGTAGCCGGGACCGGTGAACATGTGTGGAAGGCGATAGGGCGGCAGCGGTGCGGATTGGGCGAGGTGGTGCAACGCCGCTCCAAGTGCGAGGCCTGCGTCGTCCATGGCCGGTTGGATGAAAATGTTGGCGAATCCGAGTTGCTTGATTTTCTGGTTGATGCGGACGTTCGCGAAGACGCCGCCGGCCAATGCGATGTTGGAACCGGTGATGTTGGGAATGTGCTGTTTGATGAGATCGCAGATGCGTGTTTCAGCCAGGTATTGAATGGCGTAGGCGAGATCTTCGCGAGAGAAGTTGCCGAATGTTGATTCGCGGTGGGCGCGGAGTTCGGCCAACGTTTCGGTTTCGGTGTCGCCGTGCATGCGGTCGAACCAGTTCATGTTCTTCCGCAGCCACGATTGCTTGAAGAAGTACTCGACGGCGGAGATGCAGGCTTCGTTGTGTTGTCCATAGGCGGCGAGTCCGGTGACCTTGCCGCAGTGACGATCGGGGTTGAATCCAAGCAGGGCGGTCATGGTTTCGTAGTCCGCCCCGACGGTGAGGTCGTTGTAGAAGAATTTCCTGACGAGCTTCATCCGGCCGTCGTGACCTTCGAAGATCGTGCCGCTGAGGCAGTCGCCGACGCCATCGATGGTGAGGATGGTGGCGGTGTCGAAGCCAGAGCAGTGGTAGGCGGAGGCAGCGTGGGCGGTGTGGTGCTCGACGAGGGTGTCGGTCTTGAGTTTGTTGGTGGTGCCGCGTGATTCGTAGCCAGTGAGATTGCGCTTGAGGATACGGGCGGTGGTGCTGCGGACGAGGGCGGCGCTGGATTTTTCGGTGTTGCGGTTGTGTCGCCACGATGAGAAGAGCAGGTCGGCGTTGCGGGCGATCTTGTCCGTGGGTGCAAGGTCGGTGTAGGCGACGGATGTTTTGATCGGGCCGTGGTGCGCTTCGATGCTGTGAATGGCGTGGGCGGGGTAGCCCTTTTGCAGTTTGTTCTTGGTGAAGCGTTCTTCGGCGGCGGCGTAGAGAATGCGGCCATCATCTGCGAGAAGCACGGCGGATGCGTTGTGTGAATCGTGCCAACCAAGGGCGGCGGGCGCGGCGTGTGTGTGGTCAGTCATCGTTCTGTTCTTTCATGATCATGCAGGCATCGGCGAGGAATTTGGCGGCCCAGTTGATGACGCAGTAGCGCTCGTAGCCGCCGTTGACGGGGTACGAACCGGTGACACCGCCGCAGAGGTCCAGGTTCGATTCGTCCATGAGTTGCGCGGACTTGACGCGGTCGAGAAGGGCGTTTGCGGCCGATCTGTATTGCTGCTGACTCAGGACGTCGTCGCAACGCGCCCATGCGACGACAAGCTGCGCTTCGCCGGTGAGACATCGCCATGTCGCGGCTGGTGTCCAGTCGGGTTTGAACGCACCGGCCATGTGATTGTGATTCTGCCACACATTGTGCAATGCGTCGGCGGTGCGGATGGCGTGGGAGATGTAGTCGTTGTTGTCGAGAATGTGGCCTGTTTCGAGCAGTCCGCGAAGTGCGTAGACGGTCGTGTGCAGGTTGGTGCAAGGCTCGTCGGGACAGAACGTGTTGTTGGCGAAGTAACCGTGCTCGTTCTGCTGGCCAATCGTCCACAGTGCATTGGCGTTCGCGGATTCGACGTAACGCGGAATCGACTCGGATTGGCCGATCAACGCCAACGCCCACGCCGTGCGAATATTGTAGGCATGAACGATGTTGTTCAACGTGTTCTGTCGCCACGCGCCGTCGGCATCCTGCACATCGCAAAGCCAGTCGGCTGCATCTGTCGCAGCCGTGAGGTAGCGGTTGTCCTGAGTCTCAACGAACGCGCGATGCAGTCCGAATAGGGTTTGGCCCGTGTTGAAGACGCGTGGTTCGGAGAAGCAACCGGCGAACATGCCAGGGAACGAGCCGTCATCGTTTTGGCATTCGAGCAGCCAGTTGGCCATTTCGGTGGCGCGTTCACGCAGGTCATCGCGTTGCAACGTTGCGGCGGCGTCGAACATCGTGGGCATGATGTAGCCGGTGGTTTCCGGGTACGAACCCACCCAACCCTGCAGCAGCGAGTACATGGCCGGCACGCCGCCGTCATCGGTCATATCCTGCGCGCGGCAAAGCCAGTTGATGGCGGCCTTGAGATGCGTGCGGGTGTGTGTTGGTTTGCAGCGGGCGATGTTGCGATTATCGGACTCTCGAAGCCGTCTCGCATCCTGGCTGAATGTGGTGGCGTAGAGTTCGACGGCAGCGTTTTTCAGGATCGTCTTGGGCAGCATTGGCTCTGACTTTCAAAGTGTGACACGTATCTATCGGATCGGATGGCGGATTGATTTGCGGGAAAGTCGAGCTGCTCAGCGGATGCTGGTCAAAAGGCGGCGGAGGTGTGCCGGTCGCGACGGAGCGGGGGCTTGGTTCAGGATGGATGTGTAAAGATCGATCCAGCGGTCGACGCAGTCGGACCATTCAAAGTGCTCCCGGACGAAGTGGCGCCCGGATTGGCCAAGGGTTCGCCGGCGAACGGGGTCGTTGATGAGGGTGATGAGCGCGTCGGCCAGAGCACGCGGGTCGTCCGGATCAACGTGCAGGCCGGTGTGGTTGTGTTGGACCGTTTCGAGAAGTCCGCCGACGCGTGACGCGACGACGGGGATGGCCGATGCGGATGCTTCGATCGCGGCGACGCAGAAGCCTTCCTTGCGGGATGGAATGGCGATGATATCGCATTCGGCGAGGAAGCTGGGAATGTCATCGTGCGGCAATTGGCCGGTGAAGCGGACGCTGGCATTCAGGTTCAGATCGGCAACCTGTTGGCGGCAATCATCGAGGAGTCGGCCTTCACCGGCGAGTTGGAAACACGTATCCGGATGCTGGTCGACCACAATGCGGGCCGCGGAGATCAACGCGTCAGGCGCGTACACTGGTTTAAAGCCCTTGTGGTAGCCAATGGTGATCGTGTCGTTTGCTGAATGGTTACGTGGCGTGAAGTCGGCTGTGTTCACGCCGTCGGGGATGATGTCGATGGCGGATGCATCGATGTCGGCGAATTCTGCGACTCGGTCGCGAAAGAACGCGCTGGCGACGGTGATCGCGTGTGCCTGCCGACAGAGATCGATCCGGGCGTGAACCAGTGAGGGATCCGGCGGTGGCGTGTGCGGGGGATGGTCAACGTCGGAACCGTATGGTTTGACGACCAGTCGCCCCTGGTTGATCGCCTCCGGCGTAATGTGCCAGTCGTCGAGAAAGTGGACCGTCACCACGTCAAACGCGGTGAACAGGTCGGCCATGTACATCTCCCACCGTCGATGCCACCGGGCCGGGTAGCGCAGAGATGGTCGCGGAACGTCAAACGACGCGCATGTCACGCCTGGGATGTCATACTGCTTGGGCGCGATCACATGAACGTCATGGCCTCGGTCAGCCAGCGCGGTCGCTGTCCTACGGACATGAACGGTGTCAGCCGGGCCGAGGAGGAGCAGTTTCATGACGTCAAGTTCCCGACCCCGCAAGTGCTTCCTGCTTTCGCGGCGGACGTGCGGTTTCAGGCTCGACACTCATCGCCTGCCACGAATGCGGGAGGCAGAGTATCCCCGTACCCTTGTCATTGTCTTCGACGAACAGCGAATAGCGATAATCGCTGTCGGCGATCATCTGCCCCGAGTTCGGATCACGCAGAATCGCCCTGAAGAAATACTGACCACCCAGCAGCGGCAACGCCGGTAGCCGAAGTGTCGCGTGCCCCAGACCCGCCTGTGCTTGGAACGTTACGCCATCGCGGATCGAGCTGAAATTGGCAAGTCGCGAACCGACATCGCGACGAACATCCACTTCGACGACCAGGTCCGGTGTGTCACGTTGCAGTTGGAAGTGCACATCAACATCAAGCGCATCGTGCGCATGCGTTGTCAGAGTTTCACTGTTCGTGCCGTCACGAAAGACCATGCCCGTCACGCGTGCCGCCTGTTTCGAGGCGTCAAAGGACTTGGATGGCTCGTCGTTCTTGAGCGCCGCGATGTAGCGTGCAACGGCGTCGGTCGTGTTCCCGTCGTACACGAGTCGGCCATGATCGAGCACGACCGCACGAGAACAGAACGCCTGCATCTGCTCGAGGTGATGGGTGACGAACAGCAGACTCGTACCGTTGTCGACCAGTCGCCGCATATGGTCCACGCATCGCTGCCGAAAGAGTACGTCGCCAACGCTCAGCACCTCGTCGACGAGCAAGACGTCTGGATCCACATGCGCCGCGACGCTGAAACCCAGCCTCGCCTGCATGCCCGAGCTGTAACGCTTCACGGGTGTATCCAGAAACGCTTCCACACCACTGAACGCCACAATCGCATCGAGCTTGGCGTCGATCTCAGGCTTACGCATGCCCAGCACCGACGCATTCATGTAGATGTTCTCGCGTCCCGTCAGATCACCGTGAAACCCTGCTCCGATCTCGATCAGTGCGGTCAGGCGACCACGTGTCGAGATCACCCCGCTGTCGGGCCGCATGATGCGGCTGATGAGCTTCAGCGCCGTCGATTTTCCGGCACCGTTGGCACCGATGAGCCCAACCGCTTCGCCCGGTTTCGTGTCGAACGTCACGTCATGCAACGCTGCAAAAGCGCTTTCATCGGACGGTCTTGCGCGACCGGTCAGGCGGCGAAATCCGCTGCCGATCAGATCACGAAGCGTGTCATGCGCCGCGCCCTTGCGGAACGACTTGGACACGTTCTGTAGCTCAATGCAGCCGTTCGCCATCAGATGCGCTCCGCAAATTTGTAACTGGCGTGTTGGAAGCAGGTCCAGCCAAACGCCAGCAGGGCGACAGACACAAGAACGGCATACAGAAAGGGGCCTGTTTCAGGAAGGCGACCGTAGACGACGCAATCGCGATACGCCCCGATGATCGGCGTCATGGGATTCAGTGACACGACCCGCCCGATCAGCGAGTCATCCGGCTTGAGCGGATAGACGACGTTCGTCGCGAACATCCAAAGCTGCAGAACAACCGTGAACACCTGACGCACGTCGCGGTAGAACAGGTTGGCCATGGAGAGCATCAACGCCAATCCCGTCATGAACATGATCTGCACTCCCACGACAATCGGCAGGAACAGCATGGCAGGCGTCGGGGCGAATTGCCATTCGGTGAAGACGTGGAAGTAGGCGATCAGGCCGATGAGCACGACCGAAGCCACCAGAAAATCAATAAACGCGGACCCGATGGCCGACATCGGAAGAACTTCCCGCGGAAAGTAGACCTTGGTAACCAGACTTCGATTGTTCACCAGCGAGTTGACCGCCGACGTCATGCCGGCGGCGAAGAACGCCCACGGCACCAGTCCGGTGTAGGCGAAGAGTGCGTAGGGAATATCGATCTTCATCGCCGCCACGACATCCACCGCCCGTGTGAACACAAACGTGAAGATGAGCATCATGCTCAGAGGCACGCAGATCGCCCAACCGATGCCGAGCATGCTCTGCTTGTAGCGAATCCGCAGTTCGCGCACGGTCAGGCTGACGAGCAGGTGGCGATAGTTCCACAGCTCGACCAGCGGATGCTGATGCGTCTGGACGCTTGTGGTCACGGAGACCCTCCAGGTCGATGATGCCGCCACGCAGGCGGCGCGTTCAGCTATATTTTCGGACGCAGAACCCCCCGTCTTGGGGGGATATTGGGAATCCCGACGCGTTCGTCGAACCCCCGATGCGACGCAGGCTTGGTACCCATAATCGCTGCGTTCCCAGCACGATGGAGCCGGTTACTATCGGGCGTTGTCGCGATACCGGTTGCAGGATTTGACCGGCGAATGGGTTGGCGTTATGAGATACGACCCGTAACGGCAGGAGAGGTGTCCGAGCGGCTGAAGGAGCTGGTTTCGAAAATCAGTGTACGTTTTGCGTACCGGGGGTTCGAATCCCCCCCTCTCCGTTTTCTCTACAAGGCAGGCCGTAAGCTCTTGAAACTCTGGCATTTGCGAGAGTTTCTCGATTCCTGAC
>JANQQK010000017.1 GCA_028289375.1 Phycisphaerae bacterium
GTAAAACCGATCTTCAGCTACAGCGCAAATGCGCGAAAACCACTTTACGTCAGGGGTTATGAAACCGCTTCTAGGAGGGTAGAGCCACATCGTGCAGCTATCGGAAATGCTTGCCCAGTGGCCGTGACGCACAGATTGTACGGAAAGTCCTCTTGGAATATCCCGCAATTCGCGGCAGCGGAGGTCAACACCAAACGTGCCGAGTGCCGCGTCGACCAGAACGCACAAACTGCGAGAATTGTAACACACAACGGGAACCTGACGGCCACGACTGCTGACCGCCAAGGTGGCCACACCTGCAAGTGGAACCAACGCAGTGGCTAGCAGGATCCATGTACGCGCACGCGACATCATGGCCCACAATCATACTGGAATTCTACTGCGTGTCGCTATTACCTCGGCGTCAGCACGTACTGCAACTCTGCTGGTTCGGCGTTGTCGCTGAAGAGGTCGAACGTTGTTGAGCAGAATGGGCGAAGCAGCTCGGCGAAGAGGTCGACCCAGTCGCGTTTGATCTCTGACCGCAGGTGCGGGTGGATGGCGTTCATGGCCTTGATGAGCATCGGGGCGATGGGTCGCAGTCCGATGTCCCAAATGTGGGCGTGGGTGCGGGTGGCGATGGGGACCTCTGCCACGATTTCCAAACCGGCGTCCTCGAATCGGGATTCCCATGTCGACCGATCGGAAACGGTTGGCCAGCACTCGATGCGGCCGCGGTTCATCAGATTCAGCCAACGGTCGCCGAGCAGGTCTCCGTGTTGGCGCATGGTGTAATCGGCGATGACATCGAACTTGACCTGCATCACGACGGTGCCGGCCGGGCGTGTGATGCGGGATACTTCGCGCATGAACCCGTCAACATTCTCGACCCAGTAAGCCGTGTTGCAGTAGACCGTTTCGAACGCGTCGTCATCGAATGGGAGGTCGTCGTTGTGATCGCAGGGGACAAGGCGATCGTACAGTTTCAAGTGGCCGGCTTTGCCCAGCATGTTCGCCTTGCGATCGGTGCCGACGTCAATCTTGAAAGCTGGATTCGACAAGACCACGGGATCGTATCCGTCGTCGACATGATCGAAGATATCGGCGGATTCTGAATGCACGTCTTCGAGTCGTGCGACGGCGCCGAAGACATCAAAGTCCGGCGACAACACGCCGTCGGCATGCAGGAATGAGAAGATGCCGTCTCCGCAGCCGAGGTCAGCGACGGGGCCTTGCATTGGCACGGTTGCCAACGCTTCACTCCGCAGGTACATCCAGAATGCGTTTTCAGGTCGAAGCCAATAGGCATTGATGAATCGTCGTTGTTTCTCGAGTTGCTCCGTCCTTGAAGCAGACTCAAGTGATGGCTCTATGATCGCAGACACGCCAACTCCTTCTCCAGAAACGAATCCACATGAATCGTGTCGACGCGGGAGAGCTGATGGGCATGATCCCTCTGCCCGACCCAGCCACGCACGGTCGTGAATCCATTCACAAAACCGCACGCACCGCATCGACGCGCCAAATCCCAATCCACACTTCCAAACGGGTACGAGAATGGTCGCACGCCTGGGCCCAGTCCGTCGCGCAACACGGCTACACACCGTGCCATGTCGCGTTGCTGATCTTCAGGCGACAGACGCAAGAGCGGTTCGTGTACGTGCCCATGGCCGCCGATGGTGTGTCCGTCGCGTCTCATGGTTGCGATGGCTTCCCAGTTCATGTACCAGCGGGCGGCGTAATCGGCTGAATCGCCGACATTCTCGGCGAAGAGCGATGCGACGATGTCGTTTCGCAGCTCGATGGGCAACCCATAGGTCAGCAAACGCTTGAGGGCTGCGCGGTCTGCCGATTCATACGCATATGCGCGACGGTGCGCATCATCATCGGCGGCGAGCAGTTCTTCCTGATTGACGCCTGCATCGATGGCCCGTTGCCGTACCTGCGTCGAGAGGTCTTCTGCGTCCATATGACACAGAAGCAGATGTATCTGATGAGCGGTGGCCATGACGCGATCGACGAGCATTGCGGTGCTGACGAAGAAAACGCCGCGAAGCCCGCGCTCTTCCAGAACCGGGGCCACGACTTCTGCGTGGTCGGACAGCCCGTCGTCGAAAGTCAGCAGGAAGGTCGGGGCGTCGATGCTGACGCGACCCGTCTGCCACGCGACGAGTGTCGACCAGTCGATGGGTTTCAACGTGTCGCAGAGGATGTCCAGTTGCTGTTCGAAGGTGGCGACGTCCAAACCGCGTATGGCAGATTCAGGGCCATTGTGGCGATCGCGAACGTAGTGGTACATGACAACCAGACACTGCGACATCAGGGCGACGACTCCGGTGGGCGAGCACCCGCTCGTCCTTACCTTGGATATCGGTAGACCGACTGAAATCCTGCACAGCCAAAGGAATCACAAAGAATTCACAACCTCTTGATTTTGGGGCGTTTACACCAGTCACGATCGGTTGGTGCGGGCGAGGAGAATCATCCGTACGCAGATGCGCGAACAACTCACAGCCACGACGGCGGTGGAGCCACCGTTGCTGCAACGACCTGGACACCTGTTATCAGTATTGGAAACCGGCTTCTGCGATCGCGTCAGGACAGACACCTCGCTTGTGATATTCTTCGGGACGCCTGCGTCTGTGACGTGGGATTGACCGCGTCGGCGGCGGGGATGACAATCGCGTGTCGGTCACGGATGAAGCCACAACTTTTTTGAGAGCCACCATGAACATCGCCGCCAGATTCGCCCGCACCGCCCTTCTCGTCACCCTTGCCGTCACATTGCCTGGTTGCGAGCCATCCGAGCCGGAGATCGAGCATCGGCAGATCACCGGGACGATCAAGCATATGAAGAAGTCAGAATCCGACCCGGGGCATTGGGAAGTGCAGATGGAATTCGTGAACAAGGCGGGCAACACGTTGTCAGTTGAAGGCAACGTCAACCCGGAGACCGAGATCCTGATAAATGGTCGCGTTGCGGCGATGACGGACGTGCGGATCGGGGAGCATGCGGATGTGCTCGGGCGGATTGTCACGACCGATCAGGGGCGGACGATCACGGCGTTGAAGATCAAGATCGCGCGCGATGAATCGGTGTCGTTCGGCAAATCTGACAAGGACGAGAAGTCCGACGGTGCGGGGGACAAGTAGCCCCCCGTCCGACCTGGCGTATCTGCTTGCCTCTTCGCCCATCCGGCTGGCGAAGTGGGGTCAGTCGTTGGCGAAGTCATCTCCAAACGTCTGCTGGAAGATCTGGTAATCGGCGAAGTCGACGTCGTTGTCCCGGTCGAGGTCTGCGGATCGGCAGCCGAAACCGAACGGGACGTTCGGCCCGTTGACGCAATCGGTGAATCGCTCGGCGTCGATGAGGTCAACGTCGCGGTCACCGTCGCCATCGCCGGTGATGCATGCCCGGATGGTGTAATCGCGGACGCATCCAAATGGGCATCCGAGAATGCATGCGAACTCAAGTCCACCGGTGACTTCGACGTAGCCGTCGAACGTGAAGGGGGCGGTGTTGCCCAGTGATGCTACCCCTCCGTTGTCGCCGGCAAACAACGGTGCACATTCGAATCCAAGCTCAATCGTGCCGCATATGGAGACGCATGGACTGATTAAGTTGTAGCGCAGGACGGGCAGGTCCGTGTTGGCGGCGCATGGTGAATTCTCTGCCAACGCTCCTGAGACGAAAACCGATTGGCCTGCGGAGAATTCGTCGGCGTTTTCGATGACGAACTGTCGGCCATCTTCGGCGGTGAAGTTGGCGCAGGTTTGATCGGCTGTCTCAAGGATGCCACAAGCGCCGACGTGCTCGTCAATGGTGTTGGTCGTGATGCATGAACTGTAGCAGTCGTTGTCGGGATCGCAGTCGGCGTCGAACGCACCGGTGACGAACACGCGATCGCCGGCGGTGAAGGTGTCGAAGTCATCGAGACGCACACGTATGCCGAGGGTTGCGCCGGGGGCGTAGCTGGCGTTGGTGGGTTCGAAGATGAGTCCGCAGTCCGATTTTTTGATCCTGCCTCGCGCGGCGACGGCAGCGGTCATGGTGTTGTTGCGGACGACGAACACATTGTCTGAACCACAGCAGTCAACGCAAGGTTCGGCGGCGGCGCCGGTGATGGTGACCCATTCATCGACGCGGAAGTTGAAGCGATTGTCGACGATGAAGCGGTCGCTGTCTTTGGTTTCCAGGAGGGTGCATGCGCCGCGATTGACGATGCGCCCGGTTGCGGATGTCAGTTGGCCGATTTCGTTGTTGATGATGGAAGGCAACACGAGCGAGCCACACTCGGTCGTTGATTCTTCGATGTCACCCTGAACGAAGACGCTCTCACCCGCCAGCAATTCACCCGTGTTTTCAAGGGCGAATTCGGTGCCATCGGCTGCGCGGAACAAGTTGCAATCTGGGTTGTCGACGAGTTGGCCTGGTCCGCGAAACACCGGCGCAATGGACTCGGCAATGATGACGGGGATGAATCCCGCGTCTTCGGCTTGCGTGGCACATGGTACGAGCACGGATAGGCCGAGCATGCCACTGACGTTGACGTGTTGGCCGGCGGTGAGTTCGTCGGCGTTGTTGATGGCGAAGTATAGCCCGTCGTCCTGTTGAATGGCTTTGCGTCCGCCGAAGCAGTCGACGACCCGTCCGAACGTCTGGATTGGGATCGTGTCGCCTGCGTGTGCTGCGGCGGTGAGTGAGACGGTGACGATTGTGAGAAATGCTGTCGGCTTGCGGGTCATGGTTTCGTGTTCCTTTGGTGCGTGTCTCGGCTCATCGGCTGACGTCGCGCGTTGTTCGCGCTCGTACTGTCGCCGACAACGTAGCAGGATTGGACGCTGCATTCCCAGCGCGGGGAGTCAATTGAGTGTTGATTCTTGTATGGGCGTGGACGGGCTGCGCGCTATAGTTGCCACTCGCGTTCTTTGGTGGCGGCGATGATGTCCTCGGCGAGTTGGACGGCGGCGAGGCCGTCTTCGGCGGTGACGGGAGGTGGTGTGTTCGTGCGGACGGCGTTGAGGAAGCTTTCGATCTCGGCTTTGAGGGGTTCGACGTCTGGGACGCGAAGTGGTTCGACCTTGAGCATCTTGCCGAAGTCGGCGTGACTCAGTTGAGACAGATCTTTGTAGTCCTTTTCCCTGGCCATGCGGATGAGGTCGAGGTTTGCGTCTTTCTTGACGGCGAGTCCGGACTTGTTCTGGTAGTCCATGGTGAGGTAGGCATCGCGACTGAAGACGCGGATGCGGCGGTGGGTCTTGAGGGCGAGGCGGGAGGCGGTGAGGTTGACGACGCAGCCATTGTCGAAGCTGACGCGGGCGTTGGCGACGTCTTCGTGCGGGCCGAGGACGGCGACGCCGACGGCGTGGGTCTTGTATGTGCGGGACTTGACGAGGTTCAGGACGATGTCGATGTCGTGGATCATCATGTCGAACACGACGCCGATGTCGGCGCTGCGGAACGTGAAGGGGCTGACGCGTTCGGTTTCGATGAAGCGGGGTTTGACTTCCATGCGGTTCATGGCGAGGACGACGGGGTTGAAGCGTTCAGAGTGGCCGACGGAGACAATGGTGTTGGATTCGGCGGCCCAGTCGATGATCTTTTTGGCGGTCTGGCTGTCGGGTGCGATGGGTTTTTCGATGAGGACGGGGATGTTGTTCCTGATGAAGGGTTCGGCGACGGTGGCGTGGTACACGGTCGGGACGGCGATGGTGACGGCGTCGACTTGCCCCAGCAGGTCGAGGTGGTTGGTGATGGGTTTGGTGTTGGCGGATTTGGCGATCTCAGCGGCGCGGGCTTCGTCGAGGTCGCAGACAGCGACGAGGTCGACGTTGGACAGTTCGCTGTAGATGCGGGCGTGGTGACGGCCCATGTGACCTGTGCCGATGACGGCGGTGCGGAGTTGCTGGTTGGTTGTCATTTGCGCTGTTGTTTCCGGTTCACTCTGGTCTGCGATTCGACTCCCCCACTCCCGGCGCGCCGGGAATGGGCCACCCTATTCGTCGTCGGTGCCGGTTGGTCTTGCCTGCCACTTGGAGTCGTTGCGGAGGGCTTCGAGGTAGCGGCCGTGGCGACCATGTTCGTAGGCGTTGATGAGGAACTTGCAGAGGTAGTCGACGTTTTCATCGAGCGGCGATTCGGCTTTGATCTCGCGGACGGTTGTGAGGATCGGTATTCCGGAGCTTCGTGCTTTTCGAGAGAAAAGTCGGAGGAATGCCTTCTTGAGGGCAAGGATCTGCTCTTCGGTGAAGCCCTGACGTTTGAGGCCGACGCCGTTGATCATGCGGATCTCACTGCGTGGGCCTCGGGCGGCGACGACGATCATGAACGGCGGGACGTCCATGGTGATTCGTGACATGCCGCCGACGAACGCGTGCTTGCCGATGGTGACGAAGTGGTGGATGCCGGTAGCGCCGCCGAAGTTGACGTTTGACTCAACCCGGACGTGTCCTGCGAGTTGGACGCTGTTGGCGAGGACGCAATTGTCTTCGATGCTACAGTCGTGGGCGATGTGGACATTTGCGCAGAAGAGGTTGTTGCTGCCGATGCGTGTGTAGGAGCCGCCGTTGGCCGTGCCGACGTGGGCGGTGACGTACTCGCGGAAGATGTTGTTGCTGCCGATTTCGAGGTAGGTCACTTCGCCGCGGTATTTGAGATCCTGCGGGGCCATGCCGATGACGGCGCCGGGGAAGAAGGTGCAGTCTGCACCGACGGTGGTGTATCCCTCGATAGTGACGTTGTGGTGGAGCTTGCAGCCCTGCCCGAGGGAGACGTTCTTGCCGACAACGCAGAATGGGCCAATCTCAACGCCCTGCTCGATGCGTGCGTCGGCATGCACGACGGCGGACGAATGGATGACCGGTTTCTTGAGGGTCTGCTTGACGTTCTTGGTTCTGAAAATATTCATGCGTTTTCGGCGTCCGTCATGGCGAATCTGATGGCGGCTTCGGCGACGCGTTCGTTGCCGACGGCGGCAGAGCATTGCAGATGTCCGCCACGCGCGGTGACGCGGAGCGCTTCGGCGGTCAGGATCAATTGATCACCCGGATGCACCGCGCGTCGGAATTTGACTCTTTCAAGACTGAGCAGGACGGCGATCTTGCCTTTGTGTTCGAGTTCCTGTGATAGCAGGATGCCGCCGATCTGGGCCAGTGCTTCGATTATGAGCACGCCGGGCATGATCGGTTGGCCCGGGTAATGGCCTTGGAAATAGGGTTCGTTGATGGTGACGTTCTTGATGCCGACGGCGCGCTTTGTGCCGTCGAGCTCGAGAACGCGGTCGATCATCAGGAAGGGGTAGCGGTGCGGCAGGATGCGTTGCACACGATGGATGCTGAGCGCGGGTACTTCGAGCAACGACGCGGACATCTCGCTCGTGCGGATCTTTTCCTTGATGGCGCGGACGAGTTCGTGGTTCAGTGCGTGGCCACTCTTGCGTGCGTGGATGCGTCCGACGATGCGTCGGCCGAGGAGATAAAGATCACCCACGAGGTCGAGGATTTTGTGGCGGACGCACTCGTTGGGGTAGCGCAGTGCGTTGTCGATCGGACCGTCGGGGCCGAAGACGAGCACATCCTCGTAGCTCAAGTGCGTCCCCAAGCCTGACTCACGGAGCATCTGGGCTTCGCGTTCGAGGACGAATGTTCTGGCTGGGGCGATATCGGAGACGAAATGGTCCGGCGTGATTTCGAGTGCGAGGATTTGGCGACCGATGGGGCCGCTCTCACCGTAATCGAGGTCGTAGTAGATTTCGAGGTTTTGCGCTTTGGGATCGAGATGGGGCAGCGCGATGAGTTCGGCGTCGCCGTCGGTAACGCGGATAACGTCGTCAACGACGTATTCGTTTCGATTGGCTGTCTGTTCGCAGATTCCTGCTTTTCGCAGTGCTTCGACGAAAGGCATGGAACTGCCATCGACGGCGGGCAGTTCGTCGCCCGTAAGCTCGATTTCAAGGTTGTCGATGCCGAGACCGGCGCAGGCGCTCATGCAATGTTCGATGGTTTCGATGGTGACGGTGCCGTTGCGTAGCGAGGTACGGCGGGCGCGTTTGGAGACGTTTTCGACGTCGGCGGTGAGGCGGACGGGTTTGGGTTGGTCCACCCGTACGAACGTGATGCCGCTGTACGGATCGGCCGGTCGAAACCGGACGGTCGATTCGACGCCTGTGAACAGCCCCCTGCCGGCGATTTCGGCGGTGTTCTGAATGGTCCGTTGAGCGCTCATTGGGCGTGGGACGACTTCCGCTCCGGGAATCGGCTGTTGCTTCGTATCGTCCATGATACCCGGCGTTCGATCGCGCACCTGTGCGATCCGGGCAGCCGATTCGTCTTGTGTGCCATTATGTGGCAATTTTTGCATTGAATCAATCACGCTGTTGCATCGTGCGGAACGTTCGAAGCGCCCTAATACACTGTCGCATCACAACTTGTGGCATCTCTTACTTCGGGCCACGCTTGGGTGGGCTTTTCTGGAGTGATGCGGCTCCGCCGGCGCGTTCGTAGCGTTCCTCCAGTCGGGTCAGGATGGGTTGGGTGAGGTCGATTCGGGCGTCGGCGAACAAAACGGTCCTGAGGAGAATCTGCTGCTTCATGGCGGCGGAGTCGGGCGCGTCCTCGTCGATGTTGCTGTAGGTGAGGACGAGGCTGATGCTCTGCTCGGTGGACAGCTCGGCGGTGGCGTCCTGCACGTTCTGGTAGACCTGACGCAGCCAGAGCTTGTGTTCCTTCTTGAGGCGGCGTTCCCACAATTCGAGCCAGCCCTGGAACTTGTACTGTTCCTCGATGAACTCCTGTTCGCGCTGCATGTAGTCGTCGCTGCCGGGTTTGAACTGGGCGAGCTGATTGCGTTTGGATTCAAGCTCCTGACGCTTTTCCTCGGCGCGGGCCTGAAATTCCTTGTTGCGTGCGTCGAACATCTGCTCGAGATCGCGGGTCATGCTGAAGTTGTCGAAGATCTGCGTGAGGTTGCAGACGGCGATGCGTTGTTGGCCGGTACCTTGCGCGGGGGCGCTGGCGAGCATCAGTGCGAGCATGGTTGTCGTGAACATGATGTACCTCCTGCTTGGCTGGAATCGCGTTTGGGCGGCATTGTCTCAGAATGGGGACGCGGGGCAAGGGAAATCGGCGTCGGACGTGATCGGTATTCGTGCAGGTCAGAATACGCTGCCGATGAAGAAGCTGACGACGCGCTCCTCATCATCCTCACCGCGTACGACCGGGAAGCCGAAATCCACCTCGATCGGTAACGGTCCGAAAAGTTCTATCGTGAAGCGGACACCGATGCCGACCGAGACACGCCAGTCCTGAATGGTGAGCGACTCTTCAACCGTGCCCATGTCGGTGAAAAGGACGCCCCGCAGGACATCGCCCATGAGCGGGAAGGTGTACTCGATATTGGCGGTGAGCTTGAAATCGCCGCCGATCACGTCGTTGCGAATACCGCCGCGCGGACCAATGCCGCGGAAATCAAAGCCACGAAGCGATCCGATGCCGCCCGCGTAGAAACGTTCGTAGACCGGGGCTTCGCCGAAGATGTAGCCGGCGTCGATGTTGAAGGAGAAGACGGACTTGCGGTTCTGTTCGTCGATCCGGACGGTCTGGTGACGGGTGTAGCCGACGCGAAGCTTTCCGAAATTCGCGTCGCCGACGAACTGCTCAAAGCTGAGCGACGTACGGTCGCCCTCGGACGGGAGCAGTCGGCTGTCGGTGCGATCGCGGATGACCGTGCCCTTGACGGATGTCAGGATGGTGTCGCCGGCGGAATCGCGAATCTCTTCGGCATCGAACAGGTCAGCGTCTTTCAGTTGTACGTGCTCGACGCGGAACGCGACTTCACCGTACCAATCCTTGAAGAGTTCAAAGTAGGTCAGGCCTTCCGTGAGCCGCTTTCCAAAACTGACGATCGAGCCGGTACGCTGCTCGCGATAGTCTTCGCGGCCTCGCGTGAAGTGGAAGAGGCTGAAGTCGAAACGCAAGGGCCTGTCGAACAGGTAGTTCTCGGTGAAGTCGAGACGGAAGCGATTAAGCTCGGTACCGGGTTGGAGTTCGAGCCGCAGGCGCTGGCCGGCGCCGCGAAAGGCTTGTCCCTTGATGAATTCCTCGAAGTTGCGCGGGGTGTCGAAAATGTCGAAGTTGTTGGTTTGAAAGAGGATGTTTCCCACGAGGCCATTGTCAGACGTGATGCCGAATCCAAAGATGAAGTCGGCGCGTTTCTCTGATTCGGTGACGTCGACGATGATGTCGCGAACACCGGGTGCCTGGCCAACCGGGGTGATGGAGACGCGGTCGAAGATCTGCGACTCGACGAGGCGGCGCTGTGCGGTCTGGGCGTTGGTCGTGTTGTAGAGTTGGCCTGGGTAGAGTTCGAGGACACGGCGGATGACGCGGTCCTGGGTGGAACTGTTGCCCCGGACAACAATGCGGCCCACGCGGACCTGCTCGCCTTCTGACACATTGAACGTGACGCGAACGTAGCCTGGTTCGGTCGAGAACACACGCGTTGGCTCGACACGCGCGTCGATGAAACCATTCTCGCCGAGCGCGGACTGGACGGCGTTTGCATCGCGGTCAATGTCGGGTTGCTTGAAGTATTCCTGCTCGGCGGACTCGATCTTGCCGCGCAGTTCGTCCGTGCTGAAGAACGTACAGCCGTCGAATGCAATGGATTCGATGCGATAGCGGGCGCCCTCGCTGATTACGAAGACGAGATGGAGGTCGCCGGCGCGATCGGTGGTATCAACGCGGTAGCTCACGCGTGCATCGAGGAATCCCAGATCGCGGTAATATTTGCGAATGCTGGCGACGTCGCCTTCGACCACGCTTTCGTCGAAAACGCCGGTGCGAATGATCCACAGGGCGGTGTTCGATCGGATGCGCTTGGTCAATTCGCGGCGAACGACCGACTCGCGACCTTCGAAGAGGATCTTGCGGATGCGGACGCGGGGCCCTTCCTCGACTTCATAGATCAAATTGCCGCTCGCGCGGACGGAATCGAAGTCAACCTCCACGCTGACGTAGGCGTATCCACGTTCGAGATAGAGATCACGGATGTTCTCCACGCCTTCGCGGATGGCGAATGCATCGTACTGGTCACCCACGGCGACGGGCACCTGTTCAATCAGAACCGGGTCACTCAAGTCGCCGTTGCCGTCGAAGACAATGTTGACAATGGTTGGGCGCTCGTTGAGCACAAACACGACTTTCCTGCCCCGAGCCGCGTTGACCACGTCGGCGGTGACGGCGAGGAATCGGCCTGTCCGCATGAGACGGGCGATGTCCTGGTCGACGGTGGCTTGATTGAAGGGTTGGCCAACCTGAGTGCGAATGGCGCTCTCGAGCACGGCAACAGGATTGCGTGTGTTGTTGCGGAACTCGATTTCAATAACGGAATCCGGCGCCTGTGCATTGGCGATGCGCGGGCTGCCAATGAGCAACAGCCCGCACGCAAGAGCGATGATCGCTGGGAACGCCTTCACCAATTAGCACCTGCGACGAATGGAAACGCATCGTGGGGCGAGGACCGGATGAACCTCACCGCTTCAAATACCGCGCGGCTGCACTATAGCGGCGTGTTGATCGACGGGCAACGAGGGGGTGGCTGAGACGCTGAGGCGTGCGCGTTGCCAAATCAACGCACGCCGACGACGAAATGGGGGCGGCTAAAATGGGTTGTCGTCTGCGGGTTGTGCGTACTCAGCGGGTACGGGGGCGGTGCTGAGGTTGCCGAACCGGGTCAGCTTCTTGTTGAACTGGACTTTCACCGTGTCTGTTGGACCATTGCGCTGCTTGGCGATGATGATTTCTGCGATACCCTGATCGTCGATCTTCTCGGGATTGTAATACTCTTCACGGTGAATCAGCAGGATGACGTCGGCGTCCTGCTCAAGTGCGCCAGACTCGCGGAGGTCGGACATGCGCGGACGGTTGCCCTGTCGCCCTTCCGATTGCCGGTTGAGCTGGGCCAGCGCGATGACGGGAATGTTCAGTTCGCGACCGATTGCTTTGAGGCCGCGACTGATCGTCGTGATTTCGTGCTGCCTGCTGTCATGGCCCGGTGCGTGCATGAGTTGGATGTAGTCGACGAAGATGGCTTGGACGTCATGCTGGCGAACGATGCGGCGGACTTTTGCGCGAAGCTCGAGAATGCTCATGCCCGGGGTGTCATCGACGTAGAACGGCGCGTGCGACAGTTCGTCACACACCACCCCAAGCTGGTACTTGTCTTCCTCGGACAGGATGCCCTTGCGAAAAGAGTGCGAATCGATGCGGCCTCGGCTGCACAGAATACGCTGGGCGACCTGCTGATTGCTCATTTCCATGGAGAAGAAAATGATGGGCTTTTGGTCGTTGACGGCGGCGTGCTCGGCCATGGTCAGTCCGAGGGCGGTTTTTCCCATCGAGGGTCTGCCCGCGACGATGATGAAATCGCCCGGCTGAAATCCGCAGGTGAGGCTGTCAAGCTCGGTGAAACCTGTGGCAAGGCCCATCGTGGTGTGATCGAGGCCTTGTTGGACACGATCGTAAATGTCGGAAACGAGGGTCTTGAGTTGCTCAGCCTGTCGCGTGATGCGGCGTTCGGTGACCTGGAAGAACTGCTGCTCCGCCTCGTCGATGATCTCGTTGGCCGGCTGATTGTCGGCGTAGGCGAGTTGGCTGATTTGCCCCGTGCAGCGGATCATGTCCCGCAGCAGGCCCTTGTCGCGGACGATTGCGGCGTACTGATCGGCGTTGGCGGAACTGGGAACACTCTCGGCGAGGGCGACGAGGTACTCCACGCCGCCGACCTGATCAAGCAGCTGTCGACGACGGAGTTCATCGGAGGTCGTGACGAGGTCAATCTCGCTGTTGGCGTCGTACATGTCGACGAGCACTTCGAACAGCTGCTGATGATCCGGCTTGTAGAACCAGTGGGCTTCGTTCTTGGCGATGATGGACAGAACGTTGCCGATGACATCACGGTCGATGAGCATCGCGCCGAGCAAGGCCATCTCGGCATCGCTGCTGTGTGGGGGAATGGGCGCGTGCGGGGGCAGTCCACCGTTTCCGTGCGCGGGGGTCCGATCCATCCTGGTTCGCGTCCTTGCTGCAGACGGGGCACGCGTGTGCGACGAATCGCACCACGTGCACTCGGGAATCAGTTACTGATCGTCGTGACGGTTGTCGTAGTCGTCGCGGCTGCCTTCGTCGTAGCGGTCGTCCTCGTCACCATGCTCGTCTTCGGACTCGCTGGCCTGCGACCGAACGACCCATACCTTCACCTCGGCCTTGATGTCTTCGGTGAAGCGGACCGTGGCTGTGACCGTGTCCACGCGGCGGATCGGATCGGCCAAGAGGACGCACGACGGGTCCACGTCGTGACCTTCGTCTCGCAGTGCTGAGGCGATTTCGCGCGGGCCGACCGAACCGTACAGCACGCCTTCGGCGTTGGCTGCAGCGGAGATGGTAACCTCGACGTCGCGAAGTTTCTCGGCTTGGGCGGTCATGGCTTCAATGCGCAGGCGACGACGTTCCTCGGCCTTCTTGCGTTCCTCGGCGAGCATCTTCATGTTCGACTTGGTCGCTGCGACGGCGAGGTGCTGCGGCAGAAGGTAGTTTCGACCGTACCCAGTGGAGACATCGACGATGTCGCCGACGATGCCGAGGTGCGGAATGTCTTTCTTTAAGAGCAGCTTCATCTTCTTATCTTCCTAGCTCAACAGGCTGTTGCTGTTTCTCTTTGCTTGCCGCTATCACAATGCGGTTGACATCGTCAGAACGGTACATCGTCGGCCGCATTGAACGACTGGTTTCCGTAGTCCGGCTCGGCAGCAGGTTGCGGCTGTTGCTGTTGGGGCGCGCGTGATCGGGCTGCCCCACCACCACCGCCTCCATCCCGCGGACCACCGAGAAACTGAAAACTGTCGATCACGACTGAGTGCTTGCTGCGCTTTTGGCCGTCCTGAGACGTCCAGGTGTCATACTGCAGGCGACCTTCGACCATGATCGGCTGCCCCTTGCGCATGTATTGGTTGATGGTCTCTGCCGAGCGGGACCAGGCGGTGCAATCAATGAACATGGTTTCCTCGCGTCGGCTGTTGGTCTGGCGATCGTTCCAGACGCGGTTCACCGCAAGACCGAACTTGCATACCGGCGTGTTGGACGCGGTGTAGGAAAGCTCGGGGTCTCTTGTGAGGTTGCCCGCCAGGATGACGCGATTGAAATTGGCCATGGTCAGGTCCTACTCTTCGGTTTTTTCCTCTGCTGGTGCATCACCGGTGTCGGTTGCCGCTTCCGGTTCTGCGGTCGCCGTGGCCGCGGGTGCCTCCGCAGGTGGCGCTTCGGGCGCCGCCGTGGCAGCAGGCCTTGACTCTGCAGGACGACGCGAATCCCTGCGACGATCGTCATCTCCAAACTCGCGCTCGGAGCGATTCGGATTGGTGGCCGGGATCACGAGGTTCTCCATGTACTCGGGCGTGATCTCGGTGGCGTCGGTGATCATCACGCGGATGACGTGCTCGGAGAGCTTGCAATCGCGTTCGATGCCCACGATCTTACCGGGGTCGACATTGAAGTAGACCAGCACGTAGCAGCCGCGCTTGTGTCTGCCGATCTCGTACGCCAGCTTCCGCTCGTCCCACTTCTTGCGGAACACGATGCTTCCTTCGGCGCGCTCCTTGACGATCCGATCGATTTCCTGCTCGACGCTTGCAAAGTTCGTGGCGAACGACGAGTCGAACAGGAACATGGCTTCATACTGTCTCAACGGACTATGCCTCCAAAGCAACTTTCAGTGTTGTCAGTCGTCTCTTATGCGTTGTCGCCCTACTCGGGGGCGTCCTTCTTCCCTGCATTGAAGCGGCCCATGGTAACGTCAGTGCCGTTTTTGATCCAACATTCCACGGCGTCGGCTGCGTCGTCGACGACCTGCCGAACAACGGGGTGTTCCTCCTCGTGAAAACGGGAGAGGACGAACGTGACGTAATTGCCGATCGGCGGACCGATACCCACCCGAAGCCTTGGGAACTCATTGGTCCCCAGCTTCTGGGCGATGTCGGCCATGCCGTTGTGGCCTCCGGGCGAACCTTTGGGCCTGATTCGGATTCTGCCCAGTGGCAGTGCCCACTCGTCGACGATGACGAGCATGTCCTCAAGCGGAACCTGGTAGAACTTCCCGGCGGGCAGGACCGCTTGTCCGCTGCGATTCATGAACGTCGTGGGCTTGAGCAACACGACCTTCTCGTCGCCGGCGAAGGACTGGCCGAACCACGCGTGAAACTTCTCCTGGTTCATGTCGACAGCCCAGCGTTTCGCGAGGGTGTCGACAACTTCGAATCCGATGTTGTGCCGGGTTCCGTCGTACTTGGGACCCGGATTTCCAAGGCCAACAATGATCTTCACAACGCCGATCCATATCCGTCGCGCGATCCAGAGGATCAGTCGGACGATTCTTCCTCGGCTTTGCGACCGATGACTTCCGGCTCGGCGGCTTCGGCGCCTTCTTCGGCTTCTTCGACCTCGGGAGCCTCGCCAACCTCACGGCAAATGGCGATCTTCTCATCCGCATCGGTCACGAGCGATACGCCTTCCGGCAAATCGAGACCACCCACCGAGATGTCCTCATTGAGGCCCAGTTCGGTGACGACCACGGTGATCGTATCGGGAATATCCGAAGCTTTGCACTCGACGGTGATCGTGTCGAGCAGCAGATCAAGCAATCCGCCTTCCGACGCGCCTTTCGGCGTACCCTTCAACTCGATGCCGACATCCACCTGCACCTTCTCGGACAGGTCGACGCGGGCGAAATCGACATGGATCGGATCCTTGTCGAGGTAATCGTATTGCACATCCTTGATGAGGTAATCGCCCTGCTTTCCATCGACATCGACATGAAGCACGCGTGCGCCATGCTGCAGGTGCATACTGAACGCATGAGCCGAAAAGGCGACATGCTCAGGCGGTTGGCCATGACCGTAGATCACGCCGGGCAGTTCGCCCTTCGCGCGAATTTCGCGACAGTGGCGGCTGCCGATCTTGTCGCGACGGGTGGCTTTGAGGGATTCAACTTTCATCGGTCTTCAAACTCCGTGTGATGTATCTGTCAGCGCCCGCTGTTCCATTCCGAGAAGAGGGCACTGATCGACTTGTCTTCGTGAATACGCTTGATGGCTTCACCCATCAGTCCCGCAACTGAGAGAATCTTGAGATTCTTCAAGCGATCCTGCTTCTCCTGCGGAACCGGGATCGTATCGGTCACGGCCAGATGACTGAACTCGGCCGCGTTGAGTTTGTTCACGGCAGCGTTGACGAGCACGGGATGGGTCGCCCCCATGCAGACTTCGGCTGCTCCGTAATCCATCGCGAGCTTTGCGGCAGATGCCGCAGTGCCGCCGGTGGTGATCATGTCGTCGAAGATGAGCACGCTCTTGCCTTTGACATCGCCGATGAGTCGGGCAGCCGTGATGGAATCGCCCGATTGGCGGCGCTTGTCTATGACGGCCAGTTCACCGCCGAGTTGCGTGGCGTAGCGATTGGCGGTCTTGATGTTGCCAACGTCGGGACTCAGCAGGGCGATGTTGTCCATGTTGAGGTCCTTGAAGAAGCTGCCGAGGACCGGGGCGGCGGTCAGGTGGTCGAGTGGAATGTCGAAGAACCCCTGAATCTGATCGGCGTGCAGGTCCATCGTGAGCACGCGGTGGACGCCGGCGGTGGTCAGAAGGTTCGCGACGAGCTTGGCGGTGATGGGTGTGCGGCCTTCGGACTTGCGGTCCTGCCGTGCATACCCGAAGTACGGAATCACGGCAGTGATGCGGTCGGCGCTCGCACGCCGCAGTGAATCAATGAAGACCAGCAATTCCATCAGATGATCGTTGACCGGTGGACAGGTGGACTGCACAACGAAGCAATCCTTGCCACGAACATCATCTTCAAGCTTGATCGTGCATTCGCCGTCAGGGAATTGGTCGACCATGGCGTCGGCTTTGCGTAACCCGAGGGTCTGGCAGATGCGTTCGGTCAAGTCCGGGACGCTTTGCCCACCGAATACGCGCAGCTGCGCGAGATCTGGATTTGAGCTGGCTTCCAGTGCGCTCATCGGGCAACTCCGGCGGTGGGCAAGGAAACGGTGGCGCCTGCGGAGATGACGTCTTCGGAGGTCACGTTGGCGAAGGGGCCTATCGTGCACTCTTCGCCAATCGACGCGCCGGATCGAATGCAACTGAAGGGGTAGATGGTCGTTTCGGCACCAATGTTGCAATACGCGTCGATCCACGTCGTGCGGGTATCGACGATGGTCACGCGGTTGGCCATCCAATGATTCTGAATGCGTTCCTGCATGATGCCGTTGACGAATGCGAGATCGGCGCGCGAATTCACGCCATACGCGTCTGCCGGATCAACAATCGGCAGCGCAGCGGCGCCGTGCCCCTCTTCGAGCATGATTCGGACGGCGTCGGTGATGTAGTATTCGCCCTTGGCATTGTCGGGCGTGATCTTGTGAAGCGTTTCGAACATGCGCGACGCATGGAAGCTGTAGTAGCTGATATTCACTTCCTTGATGTGCCGCTGAGTCGGTGTGCAGTCTGCGTGTTCCACGATGCCGGCGAGCTGGCCTTCATCGTCGCGGACGATGCGACCGTAGCCGGTGGCATTTTCAAAAATGGATGTCGCCAGCGTCACCCCCCTGCCGCTGGATTCGATTTCGTCGAGGATCTTGCCGAGCGCGTCGGGGCGGATCAGCGGCATATCGCCGGCGATGACAAGCACCGCACCATCGACGCCTTGCATGGCGTCTTCGCACACGATGACGGCGTGGCCTGTGCCCTTTTGTTCTTTCTGTTCGACCCAGGTGATGGCGTCATCGTTCGGGAATGTTTCGATGACGCGTTCCTTGCCGTGGCCGACGACGATGATGAGTTTCTCGACGCCGACGGCTTTGCACGCATCGATGACATGAGCGAGCATGGGCACACCACCGACGTGGTGGAGCACCTTCGGAAGATTGCTCTGCATACGGGTGCTCTTGCCCGCAGCCAGGATGATCGCCGTTCGCTTCGCCATGGTTTCGCCGAATCTTGCCGTTCGCACGTCGCAATCGCATCCCCAGTGGACGCCGTCGTCGCGACTACCCGGCCAGGACTTGAACCTGGAATACCAGTACCAAAAACTGGTGTGTTGCCAATTACACCACCGGGTATGCGCACTATTTCAGCGAAACCACGACCGATCCCCTAGTCACCATGAACCGAAGGCTGATTTCCACATGCACATTGCACGTCAACAGCCGCGTCACGGAGATGGGTTCGACCGTCCTGTCCGTTTCTGCTGAAATTGTAGGTCCACCGGTTCCAGCCGACCGGCGGGTAAGGTAGTTGTTGAACAGGCGGAAGTCAACCCGCCCCAAGCGGTTACGACAAGCGGTAGCCCATGACGACCGGGATGCCGCCTGCGAGAATCTGGGCTGGCGGCACCACGGTGACAGCGAGATCATTGACGCCCGGGGCATCCTCGGCCGCTTGAATCTGTGCATTGACACTGTCTTCGGGGGCGGCTTGTCCATCGACGCTGAGCCACTGGCGAACGTGCTGAGCGACCGTTGGTCCGACCTTGTCCGGGGCGAGGCCAACGAGGTGCGGTTTCAGCTCGAACAGCAGGGACGCGAGGCGACCGGCGAACAGCTGGTACGGCAGGCTGATTTCCAGCAGCGAGTCGTTGTCCATTTTCATGGGCTGGGAAACCGACAGGCCATTCCACACCAAGGCGTCCTCGTGCTCGCGGAGGGTCGCGATGGCGTTGAGGCCGACAAAGGCCATCTCCTCGATCTTGCTCTGTGGGAGGGTTGTGTCGGTTGGGCCGTATTGCTTGTCGCCGTTCTTACCGCCGTGACCTGTCTTGAAGCCCTCGACGCGGCCATTGACGAAACCCGCCATGGCGGTCGGCCAATTGATGTTGGCGACGGATTGGGCAGCGGTGACGCCGACAGCGATCGAACCGCTGGCCCACATAAAGTCCTTTTCACCCGTGCGTGGCTCTTTGTACTTGAATGCGAGGTCGCCGTCTTCGCCCCTGTCGTGTGGCGGGCGGAGCAGGCCACGCCCGAAGACAACGCCGAGCGAGCGGGCGTACGGCTGCTGCCTGAGTGTCTTCCACTTTGCGTATTTCCACTGATCGATCATGTTGGCGAATGACGGAAGTGTGGCCATCTGCCACGCGTGTTTGACACCGAAGAACTCGGAAGATGCTCCGGTGACGACAATGGCGGGGAGGCTGGCGCCATGCTGCGCCCATTCGTCGAGTTGTTCGAAATCGGTGGCGCTGCATGCGTACTGCTTGTCGACGATGACGAGGTTCGGGGCATCGGCGCCTTCGTCGAAGACAGGATCGATAAGTCTGTCCCGGAAGCGTTCGAGCATGTCAGATGCCGGCGCGTGCAGGACTGACAACCGCACGCCCTTGCGAAACTCGATGCGTGAGACGAGGAACGTGAGCGATCGCCACGCGGCTTCGACCGGTTTGACCTCCGGTGCGTGCAGGACCGCCGTGATCCACGCCGACACCTGCTTGCTGAGTTCCGTCAACGTCCGTCGCAATGCACCGGCCTGTTCTGCTGGAATAGACGCCCCACCCGCAGCGGCGGAGACAGCCTGGGACAATGGCGATTTTGGCGGCGGAGCATCGGAACCGGAATCATCACCGAAATCCAGTTGGCCCATGATGTCGTCGACGACTTCGGTCGGGGCAGCAGGGGCTGCGGGCGACCACGCGATCGACTCCTTGAGCCAGGCGAGTTGGCTTTCCGCGGCGACGGCGGTTGCGATGGCCTGATTGAGCTGATCGTCCGTCAGCTTGCCGCGCAAACGTTGGGTGATTCCGTCATGAAGACCATGGAGGACCTTTGCCTGCGGAATCTGCTCCAGAATCGCCAGCGGGTCGAACGCTTTCATGCTGTCGATCCGCAGCTTCACCTCGGTCATCACGCTTCCCGGTGCGACAGGATCGGCGATCGTGAAGGCAATGGTCGGCGCGGCGGCGGTGAGCATGTCGTCGAAGGAATCAGCGGTGACATCGACAACGCCATCGGCCAGTGGACCCGACAGTTTGCCGGATGATCCTGCGAGATCGCCAACGAACAAAATGTGATAAGGTTCCTCACCGGTGACCTTGAGGCCTTGGGGAAAGGAGAATTCCACTTCGAGATCTGGGGGTTGATTGGGATTGCTCATGCTGGTGTCCTTTCGCGGTTTCTTCTCGTGGTGGAATCGGGTACAGCGTTGGGTTACTTACCGATGCGACGGTAACGACGGCACCACTCGTCGACCTTTTCCTTGATGTCGTACTCGCTGGCTTCGATGCCGGCGCCTCCCGTGGCGCGGCTGAGCAATTGCGACGCGATCCGTCCCTCTGGACCTACGCTGAGGCTGGCACCTGCGAATCGATGATCCAGGTCGTGTCCGGCAGAGCGGGCAAGCTGGGTCATGCGGTCAATGACGGTTCCGCAATCGTAAGCGTCGCGCTTGAGGTGCTGAATCAGGTACATTCGAATGTCCTGGTGAACGTTTGAGTCCATGTTTGGTCTCCCCGTTTCGTGGTGTTTGCAATTCTTCTATCTCTGAGTCTACCCGATCATGACGGTGAATTCGCCCTGTGCGATGACGTCGGGCGGTCCGACGCATGTGGACTGGTCGCCCATGCGCGCTGCCGGCATGAATCCAATAAGTACGGTCGTCGAGCCTGGCGGCAAGTTGGGGCCGCCAACGTGCGGCACGATGCCGGTGACCATCGGGCAAACGTGCATGTCTGCGACGCGGGCAGCCGGCTTGTTGCCAATCAGGCAGGTGAAGTCGCCAAGGACGATGTTGCCGCCGTGGGACGTCATGTCGCCCATACGTGCCGCCGGTTTTCCCGCCCCACCGGCTGGTGGAGACGGTGGACTGACGGGTGCCGGTTCGGGCGGCGGATTTTCTTCTTCGTACGCGGCTTGCTCGTCTTCGTACGCGGAGACGGCCTGCTGATGTTGCTCGAGCACAGCCTGAAAGGCTGGATCGCTGAGCGCGGCCAGGTACTCCGGTGATGGCAACTCGCCCTCTTTGGGTGGCGCCGGTTCCGGATCGGGCGGTGGCTGCGGATAGTCCGCGTAGTAGGCTTCCATCTCTTCGGGTGTTGCCGACATGCTTGCGTTCCTATCCGGTCATGGCTAACGAACGATCTGCCATTTTTCCGCGATCCTGCTGATCATCATATTGTAATAGCCCCTGCCGCCCTCACCATCCTCAAATTCTCGGAGGGTTGGCTCCCAGTCCTTGTTGACACAGTCGACCATGCGCCGGTTAGCACAAACTCTGAAGTCGATCTTCCTTAGGTCGATCTCCTCGATGCCCCACCACGGCTGTGCAGAGTCGTTGCGTACGCCGAGTCGAACGATCGACGCAGTCTCGCCGGGGCCTTTCTCATACGCTCGCGCGATTTCGGTAAGCCGCACAGCAGAATTCTGGATGAATGGCTCGGGGTCACCCTGCCTGAGGGCTCCGCCGATCATCTTGAGGAAGTCAACAATGTCGTCTCGGGTCTCGTCGTTCAGGTCGATCACCGGTGCACGCTGCCACTCCCATGGGCCAAAGAGTCGTCCCATGTCAAACTTGCGGACGATTTCGAGCGGGAACATATCGGGTTGGCCCTGCTCCTCCTGTTCGGGTTTTTCGTCGTCCTGTTCGCCGTCATCGTGTGGCGGCCATTCGATGCTGGTGATTTCCTCACCGTCGGGTCCGCCGACCACCGACCCGCGCGGATACTTGGCGAGAATGGCGAGTGCGTTTCCGGCAGGTGCATTGGGCGATTTCACGCCGTTCGGGCCGGAGATTGCTTCGGATGGTTTGGGGCCGGGACTGACGACGATCGAGAGCGCGTTTTCGCGATCGACGAGATATTGATTGACCGGCACGCCGACGTAGTGCCCTTTTTCGCCACCGCGGATGGCGACGGGAATGCCGTTGAGATAAAACTCGACACGGCAGTTGTTGGCCGTGCATTGCAGGACGTAGAAGTTGTTGGTCACTTTGTCGTTCTTTCAGATGCTTTCACGATTGCTCCAAATCGTCGTCGACTCGTGCTAGGCCGGCGGCGGCCAATGACTGCGTTTTGTGTGATAGTGTTGTAATTGCTTGCACGCACCTTCGACGTCCGAAATCATCGATTCGACGCTGGGCACCAGTTCCGTGCCGTTCACAAAATCCTCCAGTCGCTGGGACTTCAGCGTTTTCGTGCGACGCCGCCATCGGTCAGCACGACGCAGTGCTTCGTTCGGCTCCATCTCTTGTGAAGCGTCCTCATCCTGGTTCAGTTCGAACATCTTGTCGCGAACGGCGTCCATGTTCGTCTGCGCGGAGTCAATGCGATTGCTGATCTGCGTCATGAGCAAGTGGATTCCATTTATCGCCTGACGAAGCGCCGTCCTGAGCAACTCTTTGCCAAATCGCATCCGGCCATACTTGTCGACGTTTGCGGTTTCATTTCCCAAGCTGTGACCGACGATTGTCTTCCAGCCCTGCAACCATTGTGCTGGATCGAGCGTTGCGCTGGGCCATACGACGGTTGTCGGGTCCGGCTGAGCGTTTGTGATGGTCTGCTGGTGGGCGTCGGTGGTTCGCGCGGCTTCGACCATGGCAGCGATGAGGCTTTGCTGGGCTGTTTCAAGACGATCCTTGTGGTAGAGGATGCGCCCGTAGATGTTTTCAATATCCGTGCGGATGTCGGCCCAGACGATCGCCTGTCCTTTCTTAAGCCAGATACCACGTTTCCACGGCAAACCTGGCGGGCTGCCGCGTGAAATCCATTTGGGTTTCATCTGCTTCTTGTAGCCGACGATGGTCGCTTCGGCTTCGATGACGACGCCGAGGTAGTAGAGCTGGTATTCAAGCCCGCCGCTGCCGTCGTCCATCGGATCCCAGCGACATTTCATTTCGATACCGGTCTTGAGGCGCGGATTGGCGGAGCAGACGTGCTCGTGGACAAGGATCAGGCTGATGCCGGCCTCAAATTTGCCGGATGCGCCGAACCATGCGCTGTTGTCTTCCATCTTGTGGCCTGGTCGTTGACGCTCCCACGACTTTTCCCAGTCGAGTTGGAGCGTAAGACGGAGATAGATGACCAGTTCCCACTTGAGGAACATCAGGTGCCAGCGTGCGCCAAGATTGAACACCAGCGAGAGGCGGGCGATCATGATGTTGGCATCGAGCTGTCGCCATGCAAAGACGCGGCGGTCGCGGTATTCCTTCCAGCCCCAGCGATAGTTGAACGCGCCTTCCATGAAGCCGGCTTCGAGTGAGAAGGAGAATCCAATGGCGGGGACGAAATCGAACCAACTCTTGATGGCGTCGAATGCCATCCACAGTGCGGCGATCGATGCGGCGACATCGCGGACGCCATCGAACATATCGTCCTGTTTGCCGTTTCGCGAAAGCTGAATGATCACTCGCTCGCGGAAGGCTTTTGGAATACCAAGCGAGGTCCACTTCTGGGCCTGGTCGAGTGCGTCTTCGGCTTCGTCGGCTTGGCCCTTTTCGAATTGTTCGCTCGGGGCGGAGCCGCTGTCACCCGCTTCCCATGATTGGCCGATGCGTTTGCTGGAAGCGCCGAATTTCATCGGGTGGAAGACGAATGACGTTTCCTTTTCCATGTATTGCCGCGGCGGTTGGCTTGACGCTTTTCGGCGCGCGTTGCTGAGTTCGTTGGCAAGGCGCGTCTCGTCGCGGAGACTTTTCTTCGACGTGTGTACCGATGACGTGAGGTCGATCTGTTCGCCGGAGCGATAGTCGACTTCGATGTCGCCGGAGTAAGCGTGGGCTGCGTCCTTGCCGTATTGCTTGGAGACGTCGGTGGTTGTGTCACTCCAGGACCAGCCGCTTTGTTCGACGCCGCCTTCGTCGCCGGTGGACTTGGCTTTCATGTTGCCTTCGCGGTCGAGGAAATCTCCCGCCATGCCGCCGGAGATTCCGGGCAGTGGCTTCAATTCCCAGTGGAGGCAGTATTCGTCTGACGGGTAGACATCGATGAAGGTCTTGAGGATCGGCCGGGGATCGTCGTCCTGACGGGCTTCGTCGATGATGTCCTGTTGTGCGGAGGCGTCCTGGAAACCGTCGACGGCGCCTTGTTCGTCGGCAGCTGTTGGCGGCAGTGCAACGCCGCAACTGAGCAATTGCACTTGATAGCGGCGGATGGGTGGGCCCTTGGTGAAGGCATCGTGAATGATGGCCCACAGGTCGCGGAACGGGATGTGCCGTTTGACGAGGTCGGCTTTTCCCTCGGTCATCTTGCGTTTTTGACGCCCGCGATAGTCGGCGAATGACTCGTCGTCATCACCTGACCAGTCCTCGGATTGGGCCAGCCGCCAGGGAGGCTGGAACACTTCAGTTTCAAAGAGGACGTCGCCTCCTTCGGCTTCGGGTCGCACATTCTTCGGAGAGATCGTCTGATCGGGCAGCGGGACCCATTGGCCATTGTCGGCGAGTTCGAAGATGGCGAGGATGGGGTGCTTTCGGGTTTCGCCGAAGTACTCCTGATCGAAGTTGCAGAAGTAGCGGTAATCTCGTGGACCGGTGTCAACTTCGAATTCCACGATGGTGCCGTGGAAGCGTTTGTCGTCACCCTCGACTTTGTGGTCGCCTTTGAACTGCGCAATCATTTCGATCGAACCGCCGTTGGGGACGAGGTGCGGTTCGTTGTCTTCGCCCGTGACGATACCCCAATCGCCGCCGCGTTGCTGTTGGCTGATGTTCTGCGTGTCGTTCGGGTTGTGAGCGGGCAGTTGCGGGCGGTCACCGCGCGATGTTGGCGGGACGTTGGCGGGTCCGGGATTCGGCGCGTTGTGGACCGGGTCGGTGCGGTCCGGCGTGGGCAGTTCCGCGACGACCTCGAATCGACCACCCGGAACCCGGTCGGCTGGTTGCTTCTCTGCGAGCGTGCCGTGGTTTTCGGTCACGATCAGCCGATGCAGGTTGCACGGGGTTCCGATCGGTGCGAGCGTCGTACCGGCGGGGCATGGCTGCACGGGTGAGTCGGTGGGTGAGGCCGGATCGTGACGCACACGGACACGGACGATGTTGTGTTGCGGATGTTCCTCCGGCGTGTTTTCGACGTCTTCGCTGTTCGTTTGGGCGCCGCCGATGCCGGTAACGCGGATATCCTGCAGCCATGGCTGACCCGCGCCGGGATCGGACGTTTTGTCACCGGTGCCGTAGGTCAGCTCGACCTCAACCGGGACAACGGGGAGCTGTCCACCCTCAGCCGTCTTTTCGATCGTGACGAAGTAGGATTTCCCACCGAAGGCTGAGCTTTCAATTTTGGCGTAGATGTCGCGGTTCCACGCATTGGAGAGCGTGAGGTTGAGCGTGATGCGTTCTTCCTCGGCGTACTCATCCTTGACGGGTGTGAACGGTTCATCCTCACTGAAGAGGACGCTGGGGACGGGTTCCACCGCGATCGTCAGGCCATAGTTCTCCGTGTCTGGTTTGCATTGGCCTTGAGGTTCCGGGACGAGTTTCACGATGCCGTATCGCACCGGACTGTTCTTGATCGTCAGCGGAAATGGTGCAGGCTGCTTCTGGCCTGCGGGAATCGTGAATTTTGGGAAAGGCCTGTCGACGAGATCGGTTTCGACGTGAAATGTCGAGCCATAGGGTCGCGGAGCTTCGGAGTCGAGTTTGACGCAGAGGCGGATCGTATCGCCGGGGAAGATGGGTTCGTCCGGGTCGTATTCCCAGAAGAGCATCTTGCGCGTGCCCATGCGGTCCTTGCGTTTGACGGGCATCTTCTCGTAATCGAAGCTGAGCGTCGGGACGGGTTTGACGTCGACATCGAGCGACGTCTTTCCTTTTGTGTTGCAACGATACACCGGCTTGAGCGTGATCTTCTGAGTGGTGGTCTTGCCGATGACACGGCTGCGTTCGACGCTGCTGCTGAAGAATACTTCGGTGTCGGCGTAGACCGCCTGCTCGTCGCTGACGGTGACGCGGTATGGCTTTTGGAAATTCGGGCACGACAACTCGTAGATCATCAGCTTATTGCCGCATCGCTTGTCGAACTCAACGCGGACGATGGCGCTTTCCCGTTCGTGGTGCGGACCTTGCGGGCGGATGGCCGTCGTGTTCGAAGCGGGGAAGTAAACATTGGGTGCGGGGTGGATGGTGATCATCTGCGTGATGCTCGCCGTGCCAACGTCGCGTTTGGCTTTGATCTGCGGCATCTCGCCTGTCACCGGATTGGTGGCACGCAGGGTTACTTCGCCGGTGTAACTGCGGGGTGTGAAGTTGAAGGATACTTTCTTGCGGTCGAAGCCGCTGTGTTTGACGTGAACCTGGCAGTTCTTCGCCGGTGCGCGTGACAGGCTGCAGCTAAGGGTGACCTCTTCGCCGACTTCGTATTCTGTCTTGTCGGTCGCGACGTTGATGCGGGCTTGGTTGACAGGATGGACGCGGTTGCGGCGCGGCATGGATTAACCCTTGTTGCGTTTCATCTTCTTGACAAACTCGGCTTCCTGCGCGGCGGTGGCGTTGATCGCAAGTTGCCGCATCTTCATGTCCGCATGAACGTCCGCCCCGAGTGCACGGGCGGCCCATGGACGCTCGGGACTGGTATCGAAGTTGTCGCCCCACGTGAACATCATGTCGATGAACTGCTCAACGTGCTGCGCATCGGTAATGCCATGGAATCTGCAACGCTGCATGCCACGGGTAATGCGACGCCGCAAGCCCGGCTCACCCATCTGCTCACTTTCGTCAGGATAACGCCTGAAGAACAACTTGACGTAACGGTCCTCAGCACGCTTTCGGCTGTACTCGGTCAATGCGTCCCATTGTTCCTTCCGAATGATCAGCATCCGTCGGCTCCGACTGGTCAGGTCACACTTTCGGCGAATCGAATTTCTTCGACCCGCGGTTTGGATTCATCCGGTGTCATGCGCAGCAGCATCTGCCCGCCGTCCCCTTCCATCGCGTAAAACGCGAGCGGACCAAACACGTGGGCCATCTCCTCCTTGTTGCATGTTGGCAGGTAGACACGAAGCACGCGCGGATCGTAATAGCGAAAGTAAAGCGGCTGCCCCGCGTGGCTTCGTACCATCAGGAAGGTGCGGAAGTGCTTGCGCAATTTGCGGAACGAGAGACCGGACTGAACACCGACGAACACGCCCCAATGATGACCCCAACCGTTCTCAAGCGTCCATTGCGTGAGCTTGTCGTCAGGACGAAGCTGGACGAGGTATGGTGCGGCGGCGGCGTGGTCCGGCGCGAGATCGCCACTGAACAGGCAGCAATATTCGCCATCGTGGCGGTCGAGTTGATTCAAGAGACCTGCGACCGACGCGCCGTCATAAATGGCGTACACATCCAGTTTGTTGTCTGCAAACAACTGGTCGCGAACGGTTTGGATGATGGCGTCGTTGGTCATGGTCACATCATGCAGCGACTCGTCGCGCTGCGACTCGGCTAAAAGTTGCCCGCGTCATCCGCGGCTTGCTGTTCTTGTTGCTGCTGAGCTTCTTCGCATTTTTCGCAGAATGGTTCTCCGGTTTCGGCGGCCTGCACCAGCGCCCTTGCCTGGGGCGTTTGCACTTCGTACGTGGGACGCTCGAACTCATCCTGCCCCGGATCGGACTCATCGGCCACGGACGGTTCCTCAGGGGGATCCGGCTCGACCGGTGCGAGCGGCGCGACCGGACTGCAACCGGATCCGGTGCCGGCTGCACCACCACTGTTGATCATGACCATCGTTCCCTTGATGGCCACTCCTGCCGGGCCGATGTCGATGAAGTTTCCGCCGACCACAAGTGACAGCTGCGTTCCCGCTTCAATGATGACCTTCATGCCACCATTGATGTGAACTTCCTGTCCGCCTTCCATTCCGATGTTTGACCCGGCCTTTGCATGAATGTCGGTTGACGCTTCCGACGTCATGGAGCCGCCGACAGCGGTGTTGAAGTCGCCCGCGACGTCAAGACCGGTCTCACCATCGACCTTGATTCCCAGATCGCCCGAAACGGTCTGTCCCGCCGAGCCGGCCACCTTGATCGCATGGTCGCCGTCGACGGTCAGATTGGCGTTGCCTTCGACCTGTTCCAGGAAATCCCCCTTGACCTTGACGTGCTTGTCGGCTGCTACCTCTTCGCGCTGTTCATCGTTGACGACCAAATGGCGACTGGAACCGATCCATTCCTTGCTCGTCTCTTTGACGCGAACATCGAAGTCCTTTTGCGCCTGGATGAAGAGTTGCTCGGAACCGGCATTGTCCTCGAATCGAATCTCATTGTTGCCGCCACCGCCCGTGCTGCTGTTGGTGCGGATGACACTCTTGGTTTTCTCTGCAGGAAGCGGGTACGGCGGTGGATGTTGGCCGTTGTAGACGCAACCCGTCACAATCGGCTTGTCGGGATCGCCCTCCAGGAAGTCGACGATCACCTCGTGGCCAATACGCGGCAGGAAGAACATGCCGTAGTTTCCGCCGGCCCACCCCTGTGCGACACGGATCCAGCAGGACGCGTTCTGATCCGGAGCGCCGATGCGATCCCAATGGAACAGAACTTTCACCCGACCGTGCTCATCGGTGTAGATTTCCTCGCCAGACGGACCAACGACGACGGCTGTTTGCGATCCACGCATGACCGGCCATGGGGTGATGCGTGGCGGGCGGAACGTGGTGGCTGCGGGGATGCACTCGAATCGGCATGCAAACATTGGCCGATTCGGGGCGATCATCGCGCTCGGGTCTTCGTCGTCAAGCATGTTGGGGACGGTCAGCGCACGCGTCGGATCGGCCCCGAGCGCCGTCGCGACGGCCGCCAGATCCCGTGACATCTGCCCGGCGTGAAACAGCCAGTGCGTCAACTCGCGACGTGCCGATGGATCGCCCTGGTCAAGACGTCCGGCGATGCCGAGCAAAGCGTCAGCAAGTCTGCGTATGTTCTCGTTCTCGTCCTGTCGCGCCGACTGCAATGCATTCTGCGCACCGGCATCGAGCACCCCATGCGGGGACGATGCGGTGTCGGTCGCAATGCTCCCGCTTTGATGACCTTCGTAGGTGATCTTTGTGACCAGGTACTGACTGTTCAGGCTGCTGGTTGGATGATCGGCGAGGTCGAACTTTCTTCCCGGTGCGAGACGATGGCAGTTGCTCTCACCCACTCCGACCACGCGCTGAGCCTGAAACTCCTCCGAACGCGTCGCCGCGTAGCGGTTCCCCTCGGCGACGGTCTTGTACTCGCCGGGATAATCGTAGTGTTCCAGATTGGTATCACGCGACGCTTGACCGGTACCTTCCAGTTTGAGTTCCGGTTTGGCGAAGTCGAAATCGACGAGCGTCACGCTTCCCGGTCGGATGGATTGACCAAGGCGAAATCGCGAAATGAACTCCGTCTCGGTCGCGGTCATGCCAGACGGTGGCTGGAACGGCAACGCCGCATCCTCACCTTCGATCGCCGTGTAATGATCCGTCTTGGATGCGGTCTTGAAGACGTGACTCTCGGCCGTGTGTTCAAAGTACCACCACGTGCCCTCTTCTTCGAGCAGTCGCGCGATGAAGTTGTAGTCTGTCTCGCGGTATTGCACGCAGTAATCACGGGCCGGTGCGGATGACTCTGCCAGACTGAATCGATCGTTCGCGATACCTGCGTCTTCCAGGACAGCCTGAACGATTTCATTGACCGTCTTTTCCTGGAAGATGCGACTGTTGTACCGATGTGTCAGCAGCCACAGTTCCGGCACGAGTTCAAGTCGATAGTAACTCTTGTCGAGCCCGCGATCCTTGAGCTCAAAACGGCTGACGACACCGTGAAAATGTCGCGTTCCCTGCGGTGCGTTGGTGGTCAGACACGCCGACTTGCCGACGATGCTGTCCAGATCGATGGCATGATCGTCCGATTCAACCTCGATCTCGAAGCGATAAAGCTGGCAAAGCCCCTCGCTGCCCTTGAACCGAAGCACCACCAGATCGCCGGCAGTTTTGCCGTCAACCATCAGGGCGATTTGCGCCGTGCTCAGATCACGCTGCATCGCCATGCGGATCAGTGCTCCTTCCGCGGCTGGGCGTCAGATGCGCGACGCGGCAAATCGTCAGTTCGGGGCAAGTCTTTTCCCTCCTCGGTCGTGACGGCGTGTCGCGCGTGTCAGGCTTCGAACGTGTACACAAACTCGCCGCCATCGCCATTGGCCATCTTGACCACTGACGGCATGTCCTCTTCGGTCATCTTGGCCAGTAGTTGCCGCGACAATTCCGGCAGGACGGCGCGGTCGAGGAGGTGATCGATCTGGCGTGCGCCGATGTCGACCTGATTGCACATCGACGCCATCGTCGCATAGACATCCTCATCGACGTCCATGCGAATCTGGTGCGCTTCCTGAATGCGATTCGCCACCTTGCGAACCTTGATACGCGCGATGTCCTTGAGTACGTCTTCGCTCAGGGTGAAGTAGGGAACGACCGTCATGCGGGCGACGAGCGCCGGTTTGAAATGCTCACGAAGATGCGGATAAATTGCTTCCTTCAGTTCGTCAACGTCGATCTCTTCACCCGACTCGCACATGCCCTGAATGACGTCGGTGCCGATGTTGCTGGTCATAATAATGACCGTGTTGCGGAAATTGATCACGCGACCTTCACCATCCGCGAGCGAACCCTTGTCGAACACCTGATAGAACAGGTTCATCACGTCCGGATGGGCCTTCTCAACCTCGTCGAGCAGAACAACCGAGTATGGATGCTGCCGGACAGCCTCGGTCAGGATACCACCCTCGCCGTAACCGACGTATCCGGGCGGCGATCCCTTGAGCAGCGAGACCGTGTGCTTTTCCATGAATTCAGACATGTTGATCGTGGTGATGAATTCGTCGCCACCGAACAGAAGTTCGGCGATGGCCAACGCGAGCTCGGTCTTGCCCGTGCCACTCGGCCCGACCAGCAGGAACGACCCCTTCGGCTGATCCGGGTTGCCCAGACCGGCCCGCGACGTCCGCAGTTTCTCGGCGATCGTGTTGAGGGCGTGATCCTGACCAACGACGCGATTGCGAAGGTGATCCTCCATTTCGAGCGTCGCCTGGATTTCATTCTTGACCATGCTGCCAATCGGGATGCCCGTCCAATCCGCCACCACCGACGCGACACACGCCTCATCGACATGGGCGTGCACCAGAGGCGATTCACCGCGCGTTTCATTCAATTTGGCGATGGCCGCGTCGAGCGAAGCTCGTATTTCATCCTCATTGACCGGTTCGGCTTTTTCGGCTGACTCATCCGATTCACCGTCCGCCGGCTGCTCATCGCCCACGATGCTCGCGTACCCGGGCAGCTTGGCCCGCATGTCGCGAATCTCGTTGACCGCCTCAAGCTCGGCCTTCCACGTTTCCTCGAATGCTTCGCGTTGGGCAGCCAATTCGTCACGCCGTTCGGCCAGTTCCTTCAACGCTTCATCATCGATGTGCACGCCGCCGATCTTGTCACGTTCCATCGCCGCGATGGCGGTTGTCACGTTGTTGAGCTGACGATCATAGTCATCGAGCTTGCCAGGTCGTGTCGACAATCCAACGGCTACGCGGGCCGCGGACGTATCGAGCAAGTCAACGGCCTTGTCCGGCAGGAACCGACCACTGATGTATCGGGCGGACAATCGCGCCGCAGCTTCGACGGCTTCGTCAAGCACGAATACCTTGTGGTGCTTCTCATACTTATCCTTGAGGCCACGCAGCATGACGATGGCATCGTCGACCGCCGGCTCATCGCAGCGGACAAGCTGGAACCGTCGCGCGAGCGCTGCATCTTTCTCGAAATACTTCTTGTATTCCGCCCAAGTCGTGGCCGCACAAGTCCGAAGCTCACCGCGCGCGAGTGCGGGTTTGAGCAGATTGGCCGCATCTCCACCGCCTGCCGCCCCACCGGCACCGATGAGCGTATGGGCCTCGTCGATGAACGTGATGATCGGTTGCTCGCTGGCCTTGATCTCGGTGATGACGTTCTTGAGGCGATTCTCGAACTCGCCCTTAACGCTCGCACCCGCCTGCAGCAGGCCAAGATCAAGCGTAATCAGCTTGACGCCCTTGAGAATCGGCGGGACGTCTCCTTCCACGATCCGAAGTGCGAGTCCCTCGACGATGGCGGTTTTTCCGGTACCCGGTTCGCCGACGAGAATCGGGTTGTTCTTACGCCGCCGGCCAAAAATGTCGATCATCTGGCGAATCTCGTGATCGCGCCCGAAGACCGGATCAATCTTGCCGGCTTCAGCGTTGGCCGTCACATCGATCGTGAACTGTGCAAGTGCGCCGCCTTCTGCCGGCATCGCACTGCCACCTCCCGCCGCTTCACCGGGTGCACCAGCCGGCGCCGCACCCATGACGATCTCATGAAAGTGGTCACGAAGCTGATCGACGTCGATGCGGTCCAGCTCGGGCGTGATTTCCCCGATGGCCGTGTGCGACGGATTCAACGCAATCGCCATAATCAACATGCCCGGGCGGATCTGATGGAATCCGAATTCCTCGCTCATCACCGCCGCAGACTGGAACAACTCGACCAGCTTCTCAGACAGGACCGGCTTGCCACGATGCCCGGACGGCACGTCCTCGAGCACGCGCTGGATGGCCCGACGCACCTGCGCGCGATCTACCTTGAACGTGTCGAATATCTTTGCGACGTCGCCGGTCGTGTCGTCGGCGAGTCGAAGCAGCATGTGCTCAGGGGTTATCTCAAAGTGGGCACGCGACTGACAGACGGTCATCGCACCCTGAAAAAAGCGAATGCTGTCGGGATCAAGTCGGCTGATCAGCTTGCGGAGGTCGTCACCCTTGGGCGTCGCGGACATAGCTCACTATTCCTTCCAAATCGACAAACTCTACTTCTCGCGTGACGCCATGCGACGATCACGCAGGGACCGGCGATACGCCCGGATCAACACCAAAACACTCAAACGCCGCGTCGCCCTCCGGCAGAGGCAACGGCGACAGCGAATCAAACGTCACCGAAGTGGCTGGTACCTCGTCGGTTCGCAACCATGTCGTATAGCCCAATCGTCCGGCGTCAGACTCACTGGACAGACGCGCTTCGGGGGCTTGCTCATCGAGCAACTCCGCCTCGATCGTAAACGCCAGCGGGTCGGCTGAGTAGAGCTTGATCAACGAAACCGTCTCGGCGAACTGTCGGCCATCGGGTAGAAATCGCAGATATGTGGGCCAGTCCATGGGACCGATGACAGTGTTGAACTTCGACGACAGGTCATACATCTGTTCGCCGACGATCAAATCCTCGCCCAGGGTGCAATTCACCGCACCCACCCGATTCATGTCCTCCTCAACAAGCGGCACCCACACGCCCACGAACTGCTCAACGCGAACGTCGAGTCCATCCCAGTAGTCATCGAGCATGCCTTCAAGCGTGATGCCCGATCGTGGGTGCTGCGTCAGAATACCACCATAGCGAAGCAACCGAAGCGGGTCGACACCCAATGTCTCTCGCTGGTAGCCGGGCGGACAACCGATGAACCACAACAGATAATCGGTAACGTCGTTGCGACCGACCAGTGGGAAGGCCTTGTCATACCGATACTTGGTCCAGACCCGATAGAAAAACGAGATGACGCGATGGTGGAACACATCGAGAAAATCGCGCGTCGGGGCCGATTCGACGACGACGCCATGTTCGCTGCTCGCCTGATCCTCCTCCTCGTCGCCGGCAGCCGGATTGTATGGGTCCACAGATCGCAGGATGTCCACGGCGAAGTGAAGCGGCAGCGGCGTGCTGCTGCCATACAACCCCAGAAACGTGACATCGAGAAGATAAGTTTCGCGATCGGTGGCCGGATCCTCGACTTCGCTCACACGCCGCACATCGGTCGACGGAAAACCAAGCGTGACCGCCGGCCTGAAACGCATGACCTCTTCACCCACCGGCCCACGACCACCGACCGGGGCTCGTTCGCCATGAAGACGCTCGAGCAACCACACAAGCTGAAAGAAGTCGAACTCAAATCCGCGTTCGAGGATACGCTCGTGCAGCTTGTGTACGGGCGTCGTCGTCATTGCTGAATGGTCAGTTCCTCGGCATGTCGATCGGCAGGGGTGTGCTGCTCGCCCCATCGCGGTTTGAAGCGGTAAATCTGCCCCGTGCGTTCGAAGTGGAGCGTCAGTTGGCTGAAGCCATTGAGCGTGACGTACAGACCGAAGAATCGGTCCAACACGCGACCAAACAGGTACGCGTCCCCCTCGCCGGCGAAATGCTCCTCGTTGAGCCTGACGTCGATCTGTACACCGCGAAGCGGCGCGCCACGAACGATCCGCTGACTGAACCGCGATTTGATCTCGACAATGCCGTCGAGCATCCGCTGTCGCGCCAACGCCTCCTGAGCATCATGTTCAGAAAGGAAGTCATAGATCCGAAGCAGTTCACGAAGATGCTCGATGTCGGTCAGCGACACGTAATTCAGCGACATGTGCGAAATCAGCCGCCAATGCAGCCGCTTGCCCATCGGTGGACAGACCGTTTCGGTCGGCTTGACGATGTTGCGGAACCGCATCCCCGGCGGTGAACTGTCGGTCGGCTGATTGATATCACCGGCCCGCAGTTCACCGGGCAGATCACGATTCGTGCACGTCAGTTCGAGCGAAATGGTCTCGTCGTTGGGCAATTGACCGGCATGGCCGCCAACCACGAACGAGACATACGTGTCCGTGCCAAGACGCGGATCACCGCCCATGACGTTGGGGACGATGTGCGCCTGGTAATACGTCGCCGACTGCGGATCCTGTGCAGCCATGTGGTTGAAGGAATAGAACGGCTTGATCTCGTGCGGTTCAACGCCCGCCGACGCATTCACACCATCCACCCGATCGATCGCGTAGACCTCCTGATGACGGCGATCGGCTACGCCCGACTGCGATGCCTGAACCAGATACTGCACCCGATCGTGCGACAGACGAATCGGGTCGGCTGCCTGCTCAAACAGATTGATGATTGGCACGCAGTGCAGTCGCACGTTGTCCTGGCTGACCGTCGGATAGGATTCGAGACGATGGTTGAACGTGAAAGCGATTTCCAGGCTGCCGGTCTCAATCTCAAGCGCTTCAACCGCCTGATCCATCCCCACCAGATCGACGAACAGAAACCGCTCCTTGAACACGAAGTATTCCTGAAGCAGGCGATAACCGACGAATGACCGCTTGGGATACGGCAACACCGCATCGGCGCGATCCAAACCCGCCGCCAGCACGCTATCCGCAGACAGCACGTGCTCCGCGCGATTCGGCGTGTTCGATCCGTCGCTGATCGTGACATGATCCGTGTGCGCAGCCAGCAGGTAATACAACATGAGCGACGTGCGCGGATCACCCGCGAGGTGCAACCGCACCGTGTCGAGCTGAATGTCCGCCGTTGTCGCCTTGGGCGATGTCTCCAGCCTGATCCGCAGCAACGCCGGCTTGGCAGCCTCCGTCTCCAGAACAACCGACGAGATCCGCCACGGTCGAACCACCGCCGGCCAGGTCGATCGATATCGACACACCGTCCCGTCCACGCGCGTGCTGCCGAACTCGGCAGCCGTGTCCACGGTATATGGCCCTTGCATCTGGTCCACTTCGGGGAGGAACTCCAGGATGCTCATCGACGGAATGGGCCTGAGATAGTGCGGCCACAGCATGGACATGAGCGACGCCGTGATCTCGGGCAGCTCGTCGTCGAGCTTTTCACGAATGCGACCGCACATGAATGCGACGCCCTCGAGCAGTCGCTCGACGTCCGGATCGGTCCCACGATCGCCAAGCATCCGCGCGATCTCAGGATTGGCCCGCGCAAACTCCGGCCCCACATCCCGCAGGTATCGAAGTTCATCCTGGAAATAGGCGTTGCTCACAGCCCGTTCACCATGTGGATAGAAAAAAGGTCCCGCCACCTCGCCGGGACCGCATCATCCGACACCGTCACCGATGCGCGGATGGAGTTTTACTCTGATACGTCGAAGTATCCGCCGCCGCTTAGCTCCGTCTCATACCAGACACGGTGCTGCCCCGAATCGGTTACCAGCGTGGCATCGATCCGATATGACAGCGATCGGCCGTCATCGTCGTCGCCAGCAGCTTTCGACACACGTACGTTGCGGAGTCGCGGCTCGTATGACTCCACGGTCACGCGAATGGCATCCTCGACGCGCTGCTGGTAATCCTTGCTGCCGACCATGAGATCGGTCAACGCGGGTAACCCATAGTTCGGCAACGCCTCGCTCATCCCATGACGGGCATTGAGCAATCGTTCGAGCTGCCGACGCACCGACTCGAGCAGCGCGTCGACGTCCTGTTCAGCAGACGCCTGGTAGCGACCACGCGACCGCTCGCCACCGGTTGCGATCCGTTCAAGCAGCGAGCGCTCGCGCGCCATCACAACATCTCCACAACGCAGCCGTCACGTCCGCCAAACCGCCAACGCAGCGAAGAACGTCACCGTCGTATCCGTGACGATTATCCACCGCCAGGAGCGCGCCACTTGTCCATTTCAATCGCAGAGTCCGGCAGCCAGTTCCACTCGATCTCCTCGTACACAAAGCTGTACTGGATCATGTGGCGGTACGATTCGTTGGCCGGCACGAAGCTCATCGGCATGTATGGGCGGATGTCCACGACGCGTGCCTCACGCATCGTGATCGTGTAGTACTTCGCTTCCTCGCGCGACTCGGGATCAATCCGATAAAAGTCGAGCGTGATCTCAGCCAGATTCTGACCCGTGCACATCGCCTTATGCAGACCGGGGGTGGCCTTGTCGATCAATGCCACGACACGCAGCGGGCTGTGCACGCGGACGCCCGACGCCTGACCTGTCGTCGGCTCGACCGGCTGATGCACATGATGCTCGATCTCGAAAATGTCGATCGTGTTGTCACGACCCTCCTTCTCGCAAGAACCCGGATACTCAGGAACTGTCAAATTGCATGGTGTTGGCATTGAAAAATTCTCCCAAAAAGTGTTGCCGCCGGACGCTCATCCCGGCCCGATCCACCATGGATCGACCCGACGCCACGCCCTACCCAGATACCCCATCGGTGCAACAACCACCGGCGACCCGCAACCAACATGCGATCCCGACCGGCTTGCACCCACTCATTGCAGGACAACTGCCCGCAATCCGCCCCACGTACGACTGACTGTTCATCCAACACGACACGGCCAAACCGCAGTGCGTTAGAGTTTTTTCCATTAACTTGGTGGCGGATCGAACTGGCCGACCATCGACAGCTCAATCTCGACACCCTTCAGCTTGAAGTGCGGGATCATCTGCACCTCGGATTTGAACATGCCCGGCTTGCCGGGAACCGGCTCAGCGGTGACCTGAACCTCCTTCAGCGGGTACTTGGCTGCCAAGGTGTCATCCATCGTGCCCTGACGGCAATACTGCTTCAGCCACTTGTTGATCTCGCCGGTCATCTTCTCGGCGTCCATCACGCGGCCCATATTCTCACGCCAAATCACCTTCAGATAGTGCGCAATACGGCAGGAGATCATCAGGTACGGAAGCGACATGCCCAAACGAGCGCGGGTCTCGTCTTCCTTGCCCTCCGCCGTGTCCGGGAACTTGCCGACCCGCTTGGCGGATGGCGCATCGAAGAAGGCTGCATTGTCGCTGCCCTTTCGCATGACCAGCGGAATAAAGCCGAAGTTGCACAGATCGACGTCCATGTCCTCAGAGATCAGCGTCTCAGTCGGAATCTTCGTCTGGTACTGACCGGTCGCTTCGTACTGGTGCAGTGGCAGATTCGGCACCGTGCCGCCACTGTTCGGACCGACGATCGCGTTGTACCAGCCGAAGTTGGCGAAGCTCTCGGTCATGCGTCCAGCCAGGGCGAACGAAGCGTTGCCCCACAGATAGCGGTCATGATTCTCCGTGCGGACGTCTTCCTGGAACGTGAAGTCCTTCACATCCTGATCTTCAACCGTGTAGGGCTTGCGCAACAGGAATCGCGGCATCGCCAGACCGATGTAGCGAGAATCATCCGAATCGCGGAATGCGTTCCATTTCGTGTACTGAGGCTGCTCGAAGATCTCGTACATCTCCGCCATCCGCGGCAGACCTTCAAACGACTCTTCCTTCTTGCCGAACATCTTCGAGCTGGCGCCACCGATGAACGGGCACTTGGACACAGCCGCCACTCGGGCGACCTCCGTCAGCAACTCGCAGTCCGGATTGGCGTTGGAGAACTCAAAGTTCGACACCATCAAGCCGTAAGGATTGCCGCCGAACGTATTGTACTGATCGCGGTAGACGGTCTTGAACAGACCCGATTTCTGCCAATCCTTGCAATCCTCGAAGTCCTCAAGCAGGTCATCCTTCGTGCAGTTCAGCACTTCGATACGGATGTTCTGACGGAATTCCGTGTTGTCGACGAGGTACCACAAACTCCGCCACGCCGACTCAAGTTTCTGGAACTGGTCGTTGTGCAGAATCTCGTTCACCTGCGAGCTGATCTGCTGATCGATCTCGGCAATGAAGTCGTCGACGACCTGCTTGTTGATCGTCACCTTGTTGAGATCCAGGCCCGACGCCTTCTGGACAATCCCGGCAATGCCCTTGCGATATAGATCGCGATAGTCGTTGTCGAGGTCGAGGCTGTCGATCAATGAGTCGACAGCGGACGCCTCGGAAGCGGCTGCCGGTTGTGCTTCCTGCGGTTGTTCTGCCATGTCTTCTATCTCCTTAGACAACGCGATGCTCGCGTTGGTCCTGTTTGGTTCGCATCCACACCGACGCTGGCGGGGGCTTCCTACGCCTCAGCAGGCGGATCTCCACCGCCGCCCTCGGCAGCCTCGCCACCACCACCACCGCCGCCTTCAGCCTGAGCGATCATGGCCATGATCTGGTCCCGCACGGCAGGATCCTTGATGGCGTCCATCAGTTGCTTCTGAGCGCCCTTGTCCCCCATCTTGGGACGCAACGCCTTCATCGCATCGCGAAGCTCCAGCAGGTTCTTCAACTGCGGCACCTGCCGCGCGATCGACTCAGGTCGGAAGTCCTTCAGCGTGCCAAACTTCAACGACACCGGCATCTCACCGGTACCGGCGATGCGATCATCCACACTCAGATCGAGCGACAAATTGTGACTCTGCATCACCGAATCGAAGTTCGACTTGTTGATGTCCAAAGGCTCACGCTCCTCGATCGGACGCTTGTCATCCTTCAGCGTGTAGTCTCCCATCACCAGCATGCGGAACGGCAACTCAGGCTCGGCTCCGCCGCGAAGCTTGTCCGAGATCGCGATGTTCACGCGCGACTCCCGTGCCTTTGATGCGCCTTTGGCCATGATCTACTCCTTACCTCGTCTCAACACCTGACTACTTGCCCGAAGGCTCAGCCGCGAGCGCGGCCAACGGATCCAACCGGCAAAGCCATGAAAATGATTCTTCAACCTGACGCAAGCGCTCTGCGTCGGGATCCTTTTGGGCCGATGTCAGCCCTTTACGACAACGATACAGCGTCTGTGCGAGGTCCACAACCAATTGAGGCTCCCACTCGCTGATGTTGTACTTCTCAACCTCGTTGTAACACTCTTCCAACAGCGGTGCAGCCAACTGCAAGCGCTGCGAATCGAAACACAATCGGGCGATCTGCAGACGCCAAAGGAAACGGTCGCGACGCTGACTCACCGTCGCTAGACCTTCCTGCAATTCCTTCAACGCGTCCTTCAGCTTCCCGGACCCGGCCAACTTTCTCGCTTTGTCAGATGCCTCAGTGAGTCGGCCGTTGCTCGCGCCCCCGCCGCCACCACCCTCGCCCCCCTTCGGCAGCACATCCGACTCAAGCCACATCTTCGTTTCACCGCCACAAAGCGGCGTGCCGTTGGCAAATCGCAACTCGAACAGGCCGTCACCCAATCGCTGGCACAAGGCAGCCGTCTGGCCCATGACAGACTGACGAGCATTTTCGAATGCAGGTCCAAGCCCCTGCATGGCCGCACATACATAACGCTGCAGATCAAGCCACAACGGGTCGTTCGTCCGGAACGCTCCTTCAGCACCATTCAGAAGATGCTCGAACAAACCGTTTGACAACTGATGCGCCAGCGCATCGACCTTCGACGCCTCAGGATTCGGAATACTCGTCCTCGCCTGCTCCGACGCCGGCAGCGTGACCTTGGACCATTTCAACACACGCAAAAGACCATACGGCAGCGGGTCCTTCGGGTCTGCCTTTCGCATGAAGCCCACCGCGTCAAGCACCGCCTTTCGAGCCGCACCCGTATCGGCAACCTCTCCGGCCGAAAACGTCCCCGCCGATGCAGCCGCAGGAGCAGCCGCCGGTGCGGCGGCAGCACTTCCCGCCGCGGGTGCGGGTGTTGGTGCAGCAGCTGCGGGTTCGGCGGCGGGCTTGGGACGACGCCCAGCCAACTCCTTGATGCCCGACTTGAACTTCTTGAAGTCCGGACCGTCATCGGGCATCTTCTCAAGCAGCGCTGCCTCAAGCTCATCGATCCGCGTCACACACAAATCGATCGCATCGAATTCATCGGGCTTGGGCTGATTCTCGCGGAACCATCCGCCCTCTGAAAAGCGATCCGTCAGCGTCTCGATTCGCGCCTTGCGACGCCTGGGACGCTGCGGAAAACAGCCATCCCAGAAGTTCCGGACCATTTCGGTCAGCAGACCGAGGGCCGCCGCAAGACCGCTGTAACCGTGTCGCTGAAACAGTGCATGTCCCAGCGCTGCAGCGACTTCAACGTCTTTCGATTTGGACCCCAGAAGGTTGCTCGCATCCTGTTCGAGCTTGTACCAATCGGGGTCCTCAGCTTCGATACGTCCAAGCTTGCCGAGTTCTGCCAGCGCATCGATGTATTGTTCGTCATCGGCCGCGTCGACGCCGCAGGCATCGGGACCGGAGATCGGATTCTTACCGAGATCAAGTGTGGATGTTTCGTCAAACGCAGGCATGCGGTTCGCTGTGTGTCTACCTCAGTGTCCGTTCATCGGGCAACCAAGCCCGAACAAATTCCGGGCGACATTCCCGGCACAATTTCACGACGGAACGGCTGAAAAAGGGAGCACGCTGCCCAGCCCCCCAACCGGCAACCTGTCTCGCGCGAGACCCGAAACCCGCCCCCGATTCCGGCGAACGTGTCCATAAGGTTCTGGCTCGCAACCGTATACGTTCGATGGTAAAATTCTCATGACAAAAGTCAAGCTGAATTGTCGCTCCCAGCCACGAAATCGACCCAGCGCTCAGGCGTCGCAACATCCGCCGACGGCGCTTCATCCGTCGCACCGCCATCCACATCATCCACATACCCAAGCGTCTTGTGCGCCGGCGTCATCAGAAGAAAATCCTCTTCCAGCAGCGGACGCATCACGACGCCCAACCATCCGATCGCGTTGTCCCAGCCATTCGAAACAAAGAGCGAAAACGCGCGTTTCTGCAACGACGCGCGCGAGCCAAGCCATCGCAGCCAACCCGCCACCTGTGTCGCCGATGCAAGCGAACCAGTCACCGGAAATCGCAGCGTCACATCAAACGCACCCGACGCAAGCGACCGAATGCTCTCACCACGCCGGGAGACCTGCCCCAGCCATGCCTGCTCTTCCTTCGTCTTCAACCCGTCCTGAACACCCCCGAACCATGTCCGGAATGGCACTTCCCGCGCCTGTCGCAACCACGCATCATCACCGTCCGGCGATTCCAGCCACGACAAGTCAAGCTCGCGCTCTCCAAACGAATGCTCGAATTTGCCGGGCGAGTTTAAAAATCGCGACACGTCCCGACGCATTGCCAACAATCGCTCCAGCGTGGCCATCACACCGCCGACCGTCCGATCCGTCGGGCCCGACAACGCAGCCGTCGGCAAACCAACGTAAAAACACATCGGGAACGGCCGACCCCGCATGTCCCCACCGAAATCCAGAATCGCCGCCAAAACCGTCATTTCCGATTCCGCCAGCCGCGCCGCACACACGCTTAAGGGGAGCAGACTGCGCGAACCACCCGCCTGATCAGCACGACCCTTGTAAATCTCAAAGCCCTTGAGGATCCAGTCGTTGAATTCGAGGCACCATTCATCATCGCCGGCAGACGTGTAGTAGTCCGGATAGGTCGGCAGCTTGCCAAACCAGCGCACACGCCCGTCTACCTGCGATTCTGACGCCTTGGATTTGAAGATGTCGGTCCAACCCATCGATGCGTCACGCCCCTCTGATCAGCCTCTCCAACCCATGCTCAAACCAAACCTCATGAACCGTCACCGACGACGACGGCCACCCGCATCCGTTGCCCGTTCGATCGGAAGAATCGGTTCCGGCATCGCACGCTCAAGCTTGAACACGAACATCTCGCCACGCACGTACTTGTCCTTCTCAAGACGCTGCACCAGATGTCCCTTGCCCTGAGCCTTCCACTCGGTTCGGAAGTCAGACTTGTGCACCGTCAACCACTGGTCGCCCTGCCGCTGCCCCTCCCGGAACAGATACGCGCAGAACGATAGCGGTGACACGTCGCCAAGGATCTTCGGAATATCCGGATAACGCTCGCGCGTCCCCGGCACTTCCCAACCTTCCGAGAAGCGCACCTGAATCCGCCGACGTCCCGTATCGGTCGGCCAATCCCATACGGCGCGCTTGACCTGAACCTTCTCCTCAACGAGCGTGGCCACCCGAATCGGACCCATCGCCCCACTCGAACCGCTGGCACCCTCGAGACGCAACCCAAGATCCAAATCGACATATCGGTAATACTGCTGGGCGGTGTCATCCGGCCGATCCGCAACGTTCGGCGCGGTCAATGGGTCACCACCGGAGATGTCAACGTTCAATGGCGTCGACGAAAGCGTGTCATCACTCAGACCGATGAACGCCCACCAGCGGTCACATTGTTCATAAAACCGCAAACGTCCAACGTGGTACTTCTCCTCCGGATCCATTTCCCCTTCAAGCGGCTTGAACACCTCGCGGGCAAAGCGGATCGTGCTCAAAAACTCCTTGAAGTCCTCAAAGTCCACCGTCGCCAGATCGTCACCGTCAAGGTAAGGCCAACCCGCCGCCGACGTACTGCGGGGGAAAAGGTCGCTTTGCAGGTCGGCGAGAATGTTGGTCAATTCCTGACTGAGCAATTCCTGGGCACGCGTCTCGAACAGCACCATTTCATCGGTCAGCCGCTCATCGCCAAGCCCGAAATCCTGTCGCATCTTCTGCAGTTGACCCCACGGAATCGGCGTCAATCGCGGTGCCCGTGCATCACGCGCAAAGTCATCCGGCAGATTGCGGTTGTCCACCAACGCCTGCGTCAGTTCATTCCACGCACGCAGAAAATCATTGGCCAGCACATCCCACGGCGCCTCGGACCGATCATTCTCAGGCAACGTCAACGTGTTCGACACGAAGCGACTCGTCTTACGATCCCAGTCGCTGCGAATCGCCGAGTCGAGCCACGAACGGAAGTCCGCCCAATACGCCTCCTCAAAACTCGATGGCTGCCAGCGATCCAGCGGCTTCTCGTACCACCAATGCCAGAACGGAACCGCCGCCAGCAACTCACGCAGCGAGGAGGCGATTTCATTACCGATCTCCTGGCGATCCGCACCGCGACGGCCACCCTCCAGCGTCTCGACCAGCGAAACCCAATCCGTCGCCTCATCGCCCAGCTTGGCCAGTGAGCGAATCTCCTTGCCTTCGTATACGTCCGACCACGTGCGGATGTAATTCTTGAGATAATCCTCAATCGCCCCATCCACCAGATCGAGACAGCGATCATTCAGCGCGACGTCAGAATCCGCCTGATCGAAGTAGTAATCATCACGGAAGTCGGTCAGGTTGAACTGCAATTCATCCCACTCATCCACGCGCGACACGAAAAAGTCCCGCGTCGCCGCTTCGGGCAAATAACCCCGCCCCTCAATAGCCGTCGCGCCGCTTCCCCGGCCCGTCTCCTTCCGCGAAGATTCCCGCGAACGATCCTCGCGTCGCGACGCACGATCACGGCGACTGCGACGCCCTCGGCGCTTCGATCGACGCGTATCCTCTTCCGCAACATCGTCCGAATCCCGATCACGCACAGCCGGCTCGCCACAGGTGGGAAGCGGGTCGAGCAGGAACTGCGACGGTGTCGAGTTGCACCAGTCGTCGATCAACTCGGCAAAGCCCCACGAACCCGCGCCATCCAGACTGCTCTCAATGGCCAATAGCACCGCTGTTCCATCCCGGCGCTGCACCATCTCGCGATGCACGCCGTTCAGCGTTCCGAGTTTGTCCGCTTCCCAGAACGCGTGCAGGCCCGTCATCGATTCGTTTGGTTCGTCCCCCGCGTCGAGCGCATCCATCACCTGCACCATGCGGTCGTTCCACTCACGCGGCGTCTTCAACTTCGCCGTCTTGGCCGGATCAAGCCCGGACATCTCGTCATGCAGCCTCGTGATCATCTCGCGAATCGTCTTCGCATCTGCCGTCAATGCGATGCGATCATTGGCCGTCCCCTTGCCTGACTCGAGCACGATCATGTGGTCATACGCGCCATAAACCTCTTTGATGTGCCGCTGATAATCGTCGTAGAAACCTGGATAGAATTCCGCCTCCGTGAGCTTCGCGTCGGTCAGGCTCCGCCACAGGACCTGGTCCAACCCCGGAACACCACGCGCCGGATCACCCTTGCCTATCGCGTCGATCGCGCTCACCAGCACCGGATCCGGCTCCGCCTCACACGCCACGTACGCGTCCTTCAACGACTGCTGATAATCCAGCCACGCCTGACGCTGCGCGATGATCGCCTCAGCCAACGGCTTGATCGTGACGAACGCAGCCTCACCCCGCGGACCGCGCCATTCACAACCCGCCAGCGCACCGTCGAATCCGGCATACTCCTCCGAGAAGATCTTTCGAAAATCGTCAAGCCCCTCCAGCGTCTCCGGCGGTGCTTCCGCCTCGGCGAGCATCTGCTGGTAGTGTTCTCCCGCCTTGGCACACTGACTCTGAATGCGCATCCACTCGCGAATCGTCTCATCGGCGTGTGCATCGTTCAGCGTCGCATAGCGAATCAGGATCTTGTTCCGCGCGTGACGCAACGCCGTCTGGATCGTCTCAGCCGCTTCATCTTCAGTTTGGCCCAACCATTTGGCCGGATTCCGGGCAAATGTGTCATCATCGCGAATGCGCGAGAAATACTGCCGTGTCAGATCATCGAACGACCCGTGTGCCGTGGCCGATTCCGGCGATGTCAGCACCCCATGCATCGCATCGAAACTTTCCACGTTCACCGGCTCGGGCGCGCGTTCCGCATCCCGACAACCATACCAGCGAATGTACGACACCAGCGACGCCAGGTAAGCATCGGCATCAACGCCCGTCGAATTCGGTGCCGTCCCCTTGATGTCGCCGGAACGGAGCACGTCCTCCACTTCACCCACGGTACGCTTCAAGACACCCTCTTCGAACAGACCAAGCTGAACGCGCGTCAAGTCGCGGATCGGCCTGCTTGCCCCGATCCCCGTCGACAGCACCATGACCGGCAAAGACCGCTCCTTCAGCGTCTTCACATCATCATTCAACATCGAAACGGTCTTCATCGCCGCGCCAGCATCCGTCACATTCGCGCGAGCCGCCACTGCGTTCTCCGTCGGGTCGACGATCAACTCCCCGACCTGTCCCGCACTCCAGATGAATGCGGCAATCAGAAGCACCGTCGTCACAGCCGTCCCGATCATCAGCAGCTTGCCGAGCTTCTTGCTGCGAACCGCCTGCTCCTCATTGCGGAATACAAGCCCATGCTCGGGAATCACTTTCTCGATCAGAACATCGCGAATGAAGAACGGCCGCTTGTTCGGATACATATCAAGCGGTGCAAACTGCTCGGCCGCCTGCTCGCCGAGACGCTCGGTCAGGTGCTTGAGAATCAGCGCCCCCTCCTGCGTCGCACTTGTGAAGTAGACCCCGCGGAACAGCAGGTTCTTGATCGCCCGCGGATTCTTGATCATCGGGAACAGCGTGCGGACGTAAATCTTCAGCGGCTCAAGCAGGCCGCGAAACTCCTCCGCAAACGAATACGCCAACCCAAGACGATCCTCTTCCTCGTCATCCATCAGCCGGCGCATGCGCAACTCATGCAACCGCCCATACAGATCATCGAAATCCTGGGCGAACAATTCGGGATCGTACAACTGGTTGAATTCACCCGGCTTGGACCATCCCACGATCTGGTTTTTGACCGTGATGTCACGTTCCGCCCGATCAAACAACTCCATAAAGCCGAGAATCTTGTCGCACTTGGTAATCACCAGGTAGGTCGCAAACGTCACGCCCAGCTTGCCCTGCAGATCCCGCAAGCGCTCCAGCGTCGTGTTCGCATCGGCTTCGATCTTTTCCGGCGCATCCTGCAGAAGGTGATCCGCAGACACGCACACGACAGCGCCGTTGATCGGGAACCCCTTACGCCCCTTCTTGACCGTATCAAGAAACGACTCCCACTCGCGGAAATCCGCATCATCCCGCGGATTGCACAACCGCCCCGCCATGTCGATGAAAATCGCGTCTTCGGTGAACCACCAGTTGTAATTCAGCGTGCCGAGCTGATAGCCTTCCGGCTTGCCCGTCGAGAATTGCAGCCCCCCCTCGTTGATCAGCTTCGTCTTCCCACACCCCGAATCCCCGATCACGATGTACCACGGCAGGTCGTAAATATCGACGCCGTAGTTCTTCTTCATATCCCGAATCGCCGCGAAGAACTTGTCGTTGTTTGCCTTCGCAGCCGCACGCACGTCCATCGACATCGGACCGGTCGCCGACTCGCTGCTCAACTCGTCGGCCATCTTCTGCGCGCGCTTCTTCGACCCGCGTAGGAACAACTTGCTGATCAGAAAACCGATCAACGCGATGGCCACGATCGCGACCGCGATGTACAGGATCAGCATCATCGGCGAGATGCCCAAAACCCGCCGCAACGCGTAGAACGCTCCGAACGGAGTTCCAAGACCCGCCATCGCAATGACGATCTTCATCTCCTTCGGAAGGTCCTTGTATGCTTTCATCACTTTCTTCATGTCAGATCAACCCCGAAGATTCGCGTCGCCTCGGTCCCAAAATCGCAACACCCTAACCAGCCTCGTCATCCGACCCATTCTCAATTGGTCGCGGAACGAACCCTTCATCGGTCCACTGTGACGCCTCTTCACTCAGCTCGTTCGTCTTCCCCTCCCAGGCGATGCGTGACGCCACCGCCCACCCGGCAATCACCAGCACAAAGCTCACCACCACGATCGCAAGATTCATCCCGAGATTGTAATTCGCCTTGATTTCCTGGTTATGACGATACGCTTCTGGAAACAATTCCTTGCCACGCGTCGTGCCATAAGCCGGCAACCGAGAGAACAGCCGCCGCGTGTAGTCAGCCAACTCCTGCGGCCGGTCATGAAACTGACCACGGAAACCAAGTCGCAGGCAGATGAAATACAACCCCAGGATCCCAGCCAACTCATCCTTGTCTCGTCGATCACGTCGCTCAGCCAATTCATACTCACGCTGAATCTCATCGCAATCGCGGAAAAACTCCTCCCCACCCAGCGCCTGTGCATGATTCAGAATCTGCGGGTCCGTCTCGAATGGATCATCGAACCAGTAATCCCGACCCGACCACTCGGAGTTCAACATCTTGTAGTCGACCAGGTAGCACATCATCGCCTTGACGCGATCCTCCCACGCACGCTCCGTCACAGGATCGTTCCGCGCAAGATCTTCCGCATCCCGAAGGGCAGACAACGCCTCATACCGCACCTGATCCGGCGCCGGCACCAACCCATGCTTGATCTGACGATCGAAATTCGTCAAAAACTCAAACACAGGCCAGCAGACTTCCGTCAGCCTCAACGACACCCGCTCCATCGTGTCGCTCATTGACGCTCCTTCATGATCACATAAAGAGATGGTTTGAATTGTTCCAGAGCATTCAGTTGGCCTTCCTGAATGCTGATCCGAATCCCCCGCTCCTGCTCACATTCCCGCCAATAATCCGTCCGGTCCGTCCCGATGGCCTTGTTGATTTTGAAATAGTGCAACCCCTGGCGACGCGGCAGCGTCCCGGCAGGTACGTTCTTGATCTCCAGACGCAAACCGCGCACCGCGATGTTCGCAATTCGCGGCGAACGCGTCGGCGACGCCAGCTTGAAGTTCAACTTGCCGTAGATGAACCGCTCGAGCTCGTTGATGTCCATCTCGTCCGACGTCAGACCGACGAACATCTCCAGATTCTGGTCCAGCCACATCCGGTCCAGCTCGACCTCCAAACCCTCGCGACCACGCTGATCCTGCTTCCGCTCGAATCGACGCTCGACGTACATCATCGGCCTCATCGATTCGAGCAGGAAAATGATCCGTCGCCGCAATTCCTCGAAACACTCGCCCGGCCGATCATGGTCGTAGACCGGCAACGGCCCGGGCACGAGATCATCACAAAAGACCGACAGGTGCCCCACCAGCCGACTGAACGCAACGAACACGTCATATGGATGCAGCAACGGACTCTGCAGCATCGCCCGCACCTGAGCACGCGTCTCGTTCAAGGCATGCAGCTTCAACAGATGCTCGGTGTTCGCAGCCACACCATCCGTGAACATCATCCGATGCTCGCGCGCCTCGCGAGCCAACACCTCATCCTTCGCCTCGATCTGATCCGCCAGCGACGTCAGCATCCCGCTCAAACCGCCATGCGCCTGAACCGCAAGCAAAGGCCCCGCACCTTGCGCATCCAACTCCGGCAACGCCCCAGGCCGATCCGTCCGCCGAACCGTCCCGACACGCACAACCTCATAACCCGTCATGTCCGCGCCGGCACAGAACAGCTGACCGCGCATACGGCGCACGTACACCATCTGTGGATTCTGACCCGTATTCTCATCACGCCGCATCAACGGATAAGGCTCATACCGCGGCGTGCCGTCCACAGAGTCCGGCTCCTGTAGCGACACCGCGTTCGCACGCACTTCCTGCATCTGAGGAATGCCGAGGTAAATGTCCAGCCCCTGCGGCGACGACTCCATTTCCGCCTGAAAATTCAGCGGTGGCACTTCCGCATTGTCCGGAATACGCACCCATGTCCCATCCTTCATCCGCAGCAGACACGCATCGAGACGAAGCGTGAAGTTCTCAAGCGGCTCGCTCGCAACATTCAGCTGCGCAAAGCCCCAACCGAACGGGCGAAGTGAATCAAAACCCTCCCGCAGCACCGTCTCCATCTGACGCTGCGAACCTTGCAGATGATGAGGCCTCAGGAACATCCCCTCAGACCAGTGAATCTCCGTCCAGAACGTCATGCCCTAATCACCCAGGTCTCGTCGTGTCATCCGGTCCAATCCTGCCACCAGTCCTAACGCTTGCCGTGCAACCGGCGATCCGTGCCGATCTTGATGTACTGACCATAATGAGGCCGCGATTCATCAACGCCGATGTGAACCGAAAGGTCCGACGAATAGGCCCCAGGCGGATCAAATTTCGCAGGCGGAACCGGCAGAACACGTCCATCAGCTCCGATGAACTTCGGAAACACGTAGATCACCGAATTCTTGTTGTGCAGCGGTCCGCCAAACTTAAACTTCCGCTTGATGGGCGACGTCCCGTCGACCGCTGCACCATGCAGCGTCGGCCCCGAGTAACTTCCGTAGTAACTCCGATCATCCGTCAGCAGAAAGATCTGATCCGGCGGAAGCTGAAATCGCGACGTCCCCGCAACGCCCGGCATGTCCCAGCGATCGCCCGGTTGCGGACAATCCTGAAACCAGACGTCAGACGTAATCGCATTCCCAGGCGCCAAACGCGAATTGGCCGTGTTCTTCAAATCGTCCGGATACACCGACACGATATGCACTTCCAGAGGCTCACCCGTCTGCTTGTCCTTCGGCCGATTCACATGCATCGCCGTGTTGATGTACGTATCCTGCGTGATCGTCAGATGCCGCTGACACCCGACCAGCCCCGAGCAGACTGTCGCCGCCGCCAACGACACCAATACGCGACACTTCAGTACTTTCGATTGGATCATCGTCCACTGTCTCCCGTCTCGCTCATGTCACCCTAAGTCGTCCCGCGTGCGTACACCTCTGCCATACGCGCATCCCGCAGATCACGAATCGCCTGCATGAACAACTCATGACCATCAGAACGCGTAAAATCACGAACCTTGTAGTTCGGATCACCGCCGGCCACATCGTCGCCCATCAGCTTCGATTGCAACTCCGACGCAATCGACTCAATCGCAACGTCATTCGCCACAGCCGCCGCGTGAATCCACGCCTTGAGCATGTTCAGCCGCATCAGCAATGGCGCCGCCGGCGTCCCCGTCTGAGGATCAAGGATCGCTTCAATTTCCTTATACACCTCATCCCGCTTGGCGTACACATCCCACGGCGTCTTCAGCGTCGGGCTGTGCTTCGTGTACTTGGAAAGGAACACGCGGAGGTCGCTCTCCAGTTCATCCGCAAACTTCACCAGATACCCGAACGACTCCACCAGCCGATCAAACGACGCACGCGTCGGCCGAGCATGCCCTTCTGCCACGCTCGGCTTGCTCTCTGCCAACGCCCGCCAAAGTTCTTCCATCAGCACGTCTGCGCTGCTCGCCGCACCCGCCTGGGCATCCCGCAACTCCGCACGCAGCCGTTCGATTTCCTCGTTCTTGGACTTCCGAAGCTCTTCCAGTTCCTCCCGCAACGCCGCCGCGCGTGACGACAATTCCATCTGACGCTCCTCCAACGCTCGTACCTTCTCCGCATCCGCGCCCGACATCGCCGCCCGCTGCGCTTCCAGCAGTTTCTGATCACTCTCCGATTGAATCGTGAAAATTTCGTGATTCTTCGCGACAAGCTCCGCCTCAAGCTCCCCCACGCGCGTCTGAGACGTCGTCAGCCGTGTCCGCTGCTCATCCAGCACACGCTGCATCTCACCGACCCGACCCCGCTCCGCGTCAAGCTGCGCGACATGACTCTTAAGGTCAGCACGCGTCGTCGCCACCGTGTCCTCCAGCATCGCCTTCTCTTCCGTCAGCGACGACACCCGACGACTCAACGACTCCAAACGCTCTCTTGTTTCCTGATCTCCCCCGGGACCAACCTGCGTCGCCAACTCACCCAAAAGCGACGCCAACACCCGATACCGCTCCGACTCACTCGAACGCGCCATCAACGAGCGCAAAGGCCCCATCAACGCCGCAACGTCCGACGCTCCTCCGCCCCCCTGTGATGGCCCTACCGGATCAACCGACATTGCTCGCCCGTGACCATTTCAATCGCATCAACCGCACACCTTCTGATGCCGACAGGTTGACGTCCATGCACACCGCGATAAATGACTAGACTATACGTGACCGGATGATACGTGTCGATGCAATCGACTCTGCATCCAGCAGGGCAGCGAATCTAGGGCCACGACGCAACGCACGCAACCGAAACGTGCGATTGAACATGGAAAACACCAAAACGCCGAAATCCCAACGACGCGCATTCATCAAACCAAAAGGGCTTGGCATGCGCGAACATACCGACATCCGAAAACAGCTCGCAGATGCTGTTGAATTCCAGAAAGTGATGGCCTGCCAGTCTGTCAACATCCTCGCGCCACTCACCGAACTCATCGAAGACGACGACAGCTTCTACTTCGAGCACATCCCAGCCAGCTCGATCAACACCACTGCGCTGTTTGATCCTGCGTCAGACCCGACCGACACCGACACACTGCTCAACGCATCCACTTGCCTCCTCGATGCGCTTGCAACTGCCCACAATCCACCCGCCGGACGACCCATCGTGCACGGTGGCATCTGCCCCGGCGTCGTCATGTTCGACGACGACAACAACCCATTGCTGACCGATTTTGGATGGGCACAGGCGATCAGCAAGACAATCAGCTCACAGGCTTACCTCAACCTTGCCGTCGGATTCGATCCCGAGCGACAAGCAGTCGTCTGGCGCATCCGCGACACCGACGACGCACGACATGACGATCGCCTGTGCGGCTTCCTCGACCCGCAAAAATACGGCAATCGCCAGATCACCACGTTCGAGCAAAGCTCCGATGTCATCGCCGCCGCTTTCGTCCTCCATCTTCTCGCCGAACGCCGGCATCCTTACTTTCCTGACCATCCACACGCCCACAGGTTAGTCGCCACTTCCGAATTCCTCGGCATGTTCGCCTACGACAACCGTCGCCGCGATGATCTCGCCAACGACGTAGATCCCAGGACCCGCGCATGGTGCGACACCATCGCCCAATGCCTCGAACGCTTCCCCAGAAATCGCCCATCTGCCACCGAAGCCCGCGACGCACTCGTCGCATCCGGCATCACCATCACCGAACCGGTCGCAAGGCTCGCCGCCATGATCGATGCCATCGCCAACGCGGACGCACACCTCGTCTGGCCATTGGCGGACACGGTCGCCCGTCATGACCACGCAGACGAATCCGTCATCACCGCCGCCGAAGAGCGACGCCAATCCGCCGAACCCGACTACCTCCTCCGTCGTGCCGCCGATCTCCTAGAAACCGAAGATTGGTCCCGCGCCCGCACGCCCATTGAAGCAATACTGAATACCGACGACGCTCCTCCCGACACACGCGCCGCCGCCGAAGCACGAAACATCGAGCTCGCCAACAGCTTCGAACTCAGCGCCGCCATTGCTCAATTCAAAAAGGACATTCAGAAATTCGATGACCGCGATCCTGTCGCCATCGTCGGCTTCCTCGATGGCCTGCTCGCCGAACTTGACACCCTTGCCGACAAACAGCCCGCCGCCGCCCATGTCGTCGATCAGCTTCGCGAGCTCCACGAAGACGTCGCCTTCACGCTCGAATCGATGGCCGAGTTCGCCGAGCAACTGCAGCAAGAGAAAGACGCCGACGCCCGCACGGCCCTCGACTGGTTGGCATCCATCACGGACGCCGTGAACGCCAACGAATTCAGCAACGCCGAATCGCTTCTCGCCGACCAGCCCGAAATCCGCCACTGGCCCGACAACGCGATCGAACAGCGCGACACGCTCCGGCGACAGGTCGACGAATTCCGCACCGCCGAACGCCAGCAGGCCGCCATCGACACCGACCACGCCGCGGCACAGCAGTGGTTTGAAAATCTCACCAGCGCAGCACCCGCCGAAGACTGGCCCGCCGCCGCAGCCATCACCCGCGAAAAACCCACCCTCACCTATTGGCCCGAAACACTCCAACCACAAATCGACGAACTCGAACAGACCATCGCCGAGCAGGTTCGACGCATCGATGAGCACGAGCATGCACGGGAATGGTCCGCACGTGTGGTGGCCGCCGTCGACGCGGAAGACTGGACCGCCGCCGTTGACATCTTTGCCCAACGTCCCGTTCTTGAGTATTGGCCCGAAGACGTCATCGAGCAGGAAGAGGCTTTCAAACCGGTCATCGCCGAAAACCAGGAAGCCATCGAACTCGATCGCCGCATCACCGTCGAGCATCACCGCCAAGCCAATGAATGGCTGGACAAGGCTGAAAACCTATGCGAGCAGAAGCAGTGGGAACCCCTCCGCGAACTGCTCAATCACCCGCCCAAAATCGACCGCTGGCCGGACGGCGTAAAAGACCGCGCGTCCGAGCTTGAAACCACCTGCCAGATCGAACTGACCGATCACCTGCTTCGCCAACTCGGCGAACGCACCCGCGCGGTCACCCTGCTGGCGGAACGCTTCGTGCGCGAATGCGCCCGCGAGTCCTTCGCCAAGTACGTCGACCCAAGCCTCATCGCCGTCAGCATCGAAAACGAATTGTTTACCTCCACGATCGAAGGCGCCGACGGCCACGCCAATATGATCGTCAAGCTCGAACCAGCCGAATCGGAACTGGTCGAGGTCATGTCGGCCAATTTCGACTTCGCGCTCAATGTCGATTCGCCCCACGTGTTCGACGAATCCAACCGTCTCAGGCAGGCCATCCGATCCGCGCTGGGGTCCGCATTGCTGAAGCTGCAACAGCACAGGCCGATTAACGCCGAACAGCGCCTTCGCCAAGGCCTCTTCCCCGACGCCCGCGTTCAGTTCGCGACACCGGAACAGACCGAGAAATCACAAGCCCAGATGATCCTCGTCGCGTCTGAGAGCGCACCGCTGACACTTGACGTCGCGCTCGTCTGGCATCCGGGCGAGTTGCGCTGGGTCTTCGCCGACCGTACCCGCGTGCAACGCCGACTCTGCGACATCGTTGCCGACTCCGTGCTCCAGCCGGTCCGGGATCAACTGCTCGACATCGCGCCCACATTCAAGGCGTACGACGACATCCTTCGAATCGACGCTGCCCCGCCGGCCACGTTCAACGACTGGCAATTCAACGAGTCCGTCACGCTCGCCGCTCGACTTTCGATCCGCGCCGACGGCAAGACCGAATCTGCCGACGTCTTCGCTTTCCCGATGAATGTCGAAACACTCGGCACGGTAGACCTCAGCACCGAACTCATCGACGCCGAATCGAAACTGCAATCCGTCATTGTCGAAATGCAGAAGACGTCCCAACAGCAGATCGCACAGGAGTTGGCCACACGTCTGACCAAGGGCAGCGTCAAACCGAACGTCACCGCGACCCCCGCCGTCATCTCCGAACCGACCGACGAAATCGCCTTCCGCATCGATCTCAAACACCGAAAGCCCCTGCAACTGACGGCCAAGTGGCAACCAGCGTCGCTGGCATATCAGCTCGCCGAAGGCTGGCGTGACGAAATCAGCCGCCTCTCCGGTCCACCGAGCGCCTCCGAGCGAGTCCGTGCCGCCCTGGTCCCCGCAATCGTCGGATTGATCGCCGTCGTCGCCCTTGGCGGTGGCGGCTATTACTACTACATCAACCGCCCTGCTCCTCCGCCAACGCAAGACGGCGGCCCAATCGCCCGAACGATCGACCCGCAGGAGAGTCTCAATCGCGACTTTGCCAGCCTCATCGACGAGACGCGGAACACCGTCACGGCGATCGGCCTGATCGCAGACGCCGCAGACCGCATCGTTCCCGATCAGTCCACGCCCGCAAGCGCAGATCCAATCATCGCGTACAGTGTCGCCGGACTTGAAAACCCCGAGGGCACAATCCGACTCGAACACGATACGCGCACGGACAAATGGGCGCTGCGAACGGACGACGTCGCCGCGCTTGCGGCCAAACTCAACGCACTCGAACGCATCATGACCGCGTCGATCGCCGATCAACTCGACGACATCGCGCGCACCGCCGTCACAGGCGAACTCGCCTCATTCGTCACGCCATTGAACATCCGTGCGACCATGCAACCGGTCGACTGGACCCTCGGAAACGACAACGCCACCTGGTCCGCAGACGTCGCCGCCACGATCAACGTAGCCGACACACCAGCCGGCACCGACGCCTTCCAGGCCCCCTTCACGATTCGCGACGGTATCGCCGATCCTGGTGGCGCCAGCGCCAGTCTCATCGCGTCCACCGTCCGCACCATCGTCACCGACGAACTCATCGCGCGACAGCAGGACGCCCACCGCGCATGGATGGATCAGCTCGACGTGGCAGCCCTGCCACCCAACCCCTCGGTTACACCACCATCCGACGCACCATCACTGCGCACGCAGGTCGACGCCACGATCACCGTTGCACCGCTCCAACCCCGCACGTTCACCGCCCAGTGGGAGCCGGCCTCCCTCTCGTATCAGGGAAACACGCCCTGGCCCGTCGTCGTCGAACGAATCGGCCAAGCCACCCAACTGCTCGCGCTCGTCAACAACGAACTTCCCGCGGATCACTGGCTGTCCACCGGCTTGGGCGGTCGACGCATCGTTGAGACCGCCCCGCCAACCGGCACGATTCTCAACTGCATCACCGCCGCGCCCTGGGTTCCCGATCCTCAAACGCCCCCGCAAGTCCTAGACGAAGGCGATCAATTGGCCTTGCTCTTCGATCTCGCGAACGTGTACAGAGCCAGTGCAGAAAACCCCGACATCACGAAACTCGCCAAACCCCAATATTGGCCACTGATCGAACGCTACTTCGAACTTGTCGCAGCCCCGACCCCGCTGACATCCCTGTCACCGGGTGAATTGTCCGGGATCACATCCAGCGGCGATGCAGGCCAGCGCGTCGCCAACGTCATCGCGCAGTTCCAACAACCCAACCGCATCGCCATTCCCGCCGCGCGTGTGATCGGCGAACCCGGGTTCCAGGCGCAACCGATCCCCAGACTTGACCTTCCCTCCGAACTGACGTGGATTCCATCGCCCAATGCATCAGGGGAAAACATCAACACCAACGTGATCCTCGCTGCCATTACAGAGGCCTCCCCGGTTGCAAGAGTCACCCGCTCCATCACGTTGAGTCCGACATCCGGCATTGACGCGACATGGACCAACCTGCCGCAACTCGCCAACACGCTGGAAGACGTCATGCCCCGCATCGATGCGCTCGACGAACGCATCACATCCATGGGAGATCGCAAACCACTCGAAGATGAGCTTAACAACACCCTCGGCCAATCCGACACTCTCGACTTGAGCGGCGACCAGGCCCAAGCCATGCAATGGCTCAAGCGTATCTGGTCGGTCAAAGGTGCAACCCTCGACGTCAACGACTTCTCATCGCTGTCCAGAGGACTTCGCAGGCAACTCGTCAATCGCGGCATGACCGTCGACCCGACCATCTTCGGCGAGTATTTCACCGGCGACACCACCACGTTCGCAATCGTCTGGTCAGCGGGATTGGAGCGAAACGTCCCCATCAAGGAAGGCCCCATCCTCCTTCGACTCATCGGGAACGGCGAACCGCGAGCAGACAATCAAGGCCTCTCACGCAACTCGATCGACATGGGACGCGCACTGGTCGGGCAACTGATCGATGCCGTGCAGAACGCTGTCGTCGCATTTGAATACCAGGAATCGGTATCGGCATTGCTTGGCGCCGATGATCGCCTGCTTCTCGTCGATCTCGCCAACCTGCGCTTCACCGATGGCGAGAAGAAATCCGTGATCCGCTCGCTCGAAGCATCACGTGGAACGGGCAGATTGTCCAAGCGATGGAACAGCCTCGCCCAACTATCCCCGTCCGACGGTTTCCGATGGGAACATCGCCTCGTGACGTCCTTGGCGAGCGCGGGCACCGTCTGGCAACCCATCAACCCCAACGCGCAGGACGACCCCAGACGATGGGCCTTGGAAGTCCTCGAAAACGCAAGAACAGGTCAGTAGAAATCGGACTCAGAAGCTACCGCGAACCCGGACCGTGCATGTAATCCTGCAGGTAGTCGATCGTCTCCTGCTGCACGCGGTTCTGAAGGGCCATGATGTCACCGATCGAGATCATGCCGATCAGTTTGCCCTCCTCGACGATGGGCAGGTGGCGGATGCGTTTCTCGGTCATCACGCTCGAGACTTCTTCAATCGCCGATGACGACTTGCCGCACGCCACCGGCGTCGTCATGACGTCCTTGATATGCGTCGCCGCAGGATCCTTGTGCTGAGCCACCACCCGATTCAGCACATCCCGCTCCGTGAACATGCCGACGACCGCCTCATCACGCACGACAACCAACGAACCGATGTGCCGGTCACTCATGATCCGAGCCGCGTCCATCACCGTCGCATCCCCCGTGATGGTGGCCACAGGTTCAGTGCGCTTTTGCAGAATCTCTTTCACTATGTGCATGTTCAGCCAACTCCAACACGAAAGACATGCAGGACCACGTCGCAGCGGACCGTTCATGCATCATCTTATCACACAGCGGCAGGATGCAAGGAAATTTCCAACCGCGTCTAATGCACACCCTGATCAGCCAGCCAACGCTCCGCATCCAGCGCAGCCTTGCATCCCATACCCGCAGCCGTCACCGCCTGACGATACTCCGCATCCGCCAGGTCCCCCGCAGCAAATACCCCCTCCACATTCGTCAACGAACGCGGGGGATTCTGCAGAACGACATACTTCTTGTCATCAAGTTCGATCTGCCCCTCCAGGAACTGCGTCGCAGGCGTGTGGCCGATCGCGGCAAAGAAACCGCGACATTCCAGCGTGCTGACTTCATCGCTCTTGACGTTCCGCAGCTTCACACCCGTCACAGATTCATCGCCCAGGATGTCCTCAACCACGGAGTTCCACACAACTTCGATCTTGTCGTTCTCCAGAACACGATCAGCCATGATCTTCGACGCACGAAACTCATCACGTCGTAGAATCATGTACACCTTGCTGCCAAACTTCGACAGGTAGCTCGCCTCCTCGCAGGCCGAATCACCACCGCCAACCACCACCAGCGGCTGATCGCGAAAAATCGGCAACGCCCCGTCACACACCGCACACGCACTCACCCCGCCACCGCTCTGCGCCAGACGCTTCTCATTCTCCAATCCCAGCCAGTTGGCCGTCGCCCCCGTCGCGAGAATGACCGAGTGCGCCAGGATCAGCTCATCCTTGTCGCTCCAGATCTTGAACGGTCGTTCGGAAAAATCGACCTTCGACGCATCCTGATAAACATACAGATGGCCGCCATGCTCATCCGGTTCCGGATTCTGACCGTTGTCGGTCATGACGCGCGTGCCGAAACGCAACGCCTGCTTCTCAAACAACGCCATCATCGCCTTGCCATCAACACCCTCCGGAAAACCCGGATAGTTCTCGACATCCGTCGTCATCATCAACTGACCGCCCGGCATGATCGTCGACGGAATGGTCTTCGGCCGCCCCGCGAACACCAACGGATTCAGATTCGCACGCGCCGCGTAAATCGCCGCCGTCCACCCAGCCGGCCCCGAACCGATGATCACCACATTCTCGATATGTCCGTTGTCACCCATGGATGCAAAACTCCGCTTCTATCGCACCGTCTCTGTCAATGGCTGGATGATAGTCCGCTGAGCATGTCAGGCAAGTTGGGCGCGTCAGGGCACAAACGCACCTGTAAGGACCACGCCGCGACCCGTGATCACATCGCCATCGCGTACCGCGACGACCCGCGGCATCAGACCATTTCGCCCCACGCCGCACACGTCGTCATGTTCACAAATCACTCCGTCCCCGTCGCGATCCGTGCCCGCCACCAGCATGTAACGACCGGGCGGAACCATGGCAAACGTATAGTCGCCCCCACCACGCAGATCGATCTCAACACGCGCGATCTCCGACCCATCCCCGATCGAGCGCAGCTGGATGATCACGGTTTCAGCCAGCGGTGCTGGGTCGCCGACGTTCAGCACGACATCAACGTGCTCACCATCAGCATTTGCCGTTTCAACGTCCACGGTTGCTCGGTAGACCCCATCAGCCAGACCGCGCACATCCGCCGTCAACGCGATCCGGCCAATCGTCGTATCAGCCGCCCCGCCCGTCGTCGCGACCGTCAACCAATCCGCGTCGACCGACACCTGATCGACCCGGACAACGCCCTCGCCATCATTGCCGATGGCGACCTCACCACGCGCATTCTCGTCAGTCAACAGCACAACGGTTTCAGACACGGACACCAACGGATGACCGGACGCACACTCCGCCGCCGCACGCCGCACCGCCACCGACGCATCCACGATCCCTGTGCCGAACAAATCATCCTCCCCGAAGTCCCCGATATCCCGCGCCGAATCAAGCAGAACCGACCGCACCTGCGAAGGCGTCAATTCCGGACACTCACCGAGCACCAACGCCGCCACGCCAGAGACATGCGCCGCCGCAAAACTCGTCCCCTCAACACGCCCGTACCCCAACGCCAACGTCCCCGACTCCTCACGACCGGTCGCAAACGTGCTCACGATGCCGTCGTTCTCGCCGTCAGCGTCCAGATCCGAATCGACGTCACCCCCAGGTGCAACCAGATCAACCCAGGGCCCGAAGTTCGTGTAATCCGTGATATTCTCGCTCCCGTCGATCGCCCCAACGGCGATGACATCCGCGAATGCACTCGGAAAGTTTGGAATGCTGCTCGCGTTGTTCCCAACCGAACCGACCACGACCACGCCCGCAGCCGTCGCATCCTCGATCGCCATCCGCAGACACACCGGTTCCGGCTGATCCGGTCGCCGCGCGATGCTCAGGTTAATCACATCCGCCCGCCGCTCCGGCAACACCCCCGACGCATTCTCCAAACCCGCCGCGTAGCGGACCGCCTCGACCAGATCGAAATTGGCCGCCAACCCTGCCAACCCGAATGCTCGAACCGGCAGAATCCGCGTCCGCCACGTGATCCCCGACACACCGATCCCGTTGTTCGTGCTGGCCGCGATGATCCCCGAGATGTGCGTGCCGTGATACGTCCCGCCATCGCTGCTCGGTCGATCGCCCGGATCGGTTGCATCACCATCGCGACGATCCCCGTCCAAACTGCCCGCCACGTCGGAGACAAAATCATACCCCGACAGCAACCGACCCATCAGGTCCGGATGGTCAAACCGAACGCCCGAATCGATGACCGCCACCACCACGTCGTCACACCCCACCGAAACGTCCCACGCCTCTTCCATCCGCATGGTCTGCAGATTCGGCTGCATGGAAAACATCGGATCATTAGGCCTGACCGCAAGTTCAAACGCATCGTTTGCCTCGACCGCCATCACACCCGCACATTGGTTGACACACGAATATCGACCCTCATGATCGACCACCACATGCAGCAACCCAGACGGCGAACGATCAACGATCGACGCTCCGCAATCCGTGACACACGCAACGGCTGAATCAAGTCGCGAGCTGTCAACCATCACCAGCCAGTCTGTTCCTTCCGGCACCGACGCCCTCGAAACGGCAGACGTCGCAATGGATTCCGCGTTGACAGCACCGATTTCCTCATCAAGCGCCGTGATTGTCACCGCATATGCCACCGACCGGTCGGAATACACGAGCACCCGAGCCTCGCCGGAAAGCGTCAGATTCGCATCGAATTCGCGACCCGCCGCCACCGCCAGTGACTCAAGCGGACCCGGGACCGTACCTCGAACCTCCAGCTCCAACGCCGTGTAATTCTCACCCGGATGAACCGCACCACCGGTGATCCGAACCGGCAATGTCCCTTCCACACTCAGATAGAACGCATCCTCCATGTCGTACCCAATCTGCCCGACGATCGTGACCTGGACCCCAGCCGCCAATGACATCACCGCCCCATTCAGCGACGCCACATCCGTCACCACTCGCTCCTCCGGCGCATCCACCGCCACCACCCGGCCGCCGATCTCCCCCGGTCTCGGGCCGCACCCGGACACTGCACATCCAATGGCGACCATCAGCCCGCACACCCACATTTTGGCCCGACAAACCCAAGCCAGTGAACAAGTTACGCCAATTTGACCGATAAACAGGCCAGTCATAGACTCACGGCAACATCCAACGGAAGACCCGATGCGAAGTGAAACCAACATGCCAAACCATCCGCTGCGTTGCACCCTCATGCTCCTCCTGCTCACGTCAGCAGCATTGGTTGGCTGCGAGTCGACGCCCAACCCCGTCTTCACCTTCGCCCCCGCCGAACAGGACATCCTCGTGGCCGACTGGACCTTCGACGGCGTGAGCGGTGTCCACATCGTCACCGAGAACTTCGACATCTACACAACCACCCTCGACCAGGGACTCGAAGACTACCTGCCCGGATTCCTCGAAGCCACGCTCGAATACTACAAGTCCATCATTCCCCCGCCGGACAACCCAGAGTATCCGGTTGAACGGCTGCAGACGTACCTCTTCGACAGCCGCAAGGATTGGGAAACCTTCAGTCGCCGCCGCCATCCAAGCGAGTTTGAACTGTTTCAGAAAATCAGCAACGGCGGATACTCGCAAGGCGCCGACAGCGTCTGTTACGACATCGGTCGTTCGGCCACACTCAGCCTGCTCGCCCACGAAGGCATGCATCAATACCTCGCGACGCATTTCGACACCACGGTTCCGGCCTGGGTGAATGAAGGCTTGGCTTCCTATTGCGAATGCGTCGATTTCTCCAGGGACGAACCGCAATTCACGCCGGGGCGCAACACATTTCGTATCAACCACCTGCGTGGGGCGATCAAACAAGGCCCGACCTACACGCTCAATGAACTGCTCGCCACCAACGCAGGTCGCGTGATCGACACCGACGACGGTCAGCGCACCACGAGCTACTACGCGCATGTCTGGGGTCTGGTCCTGTTCCTGCGGCATGGCGCCAATGGAAAATATGCATCTTCGTTTGAAGATCTTCTCGACGGCATCGTCAAGGGCGACCTGCGCATCCGGATGCAATCCGCCAAAGTCACCGCCGATACGCCCTCTGCCGTTTCCGACGGTGAAGCAGCCTTTCGTGCCTACATCACCACCGACCTCGCCAGCTTCGAGATCGAGTATCGCGATTTTCTCTACGATCTCTGCTACCCGCGCGATCCGGTCAGAATCGACATCGGCTGGCAGGATCGTCTGATGCTCGAATGATCGGCCACGCCAAGGGTTACGCCAAGAACATCGCATCGCCATAACTGAAGAATCGATATCGCTCGGCGACCGCATGCGCGTACGCACGACGGGTCAATTCCACGCCCGCAAAGGCCATCACCAAGGCAAGAAGCGTGCTCCGCGGAAGATGGAAGTTTGTAATCAGCGCGTCGACGATCTTGTAGTCATACGGCGGCGTGATGAATAAGTCGGTCATGCCGGTGGTATCGTGGCCGCCACCCCACGTTTCAAGAACGCGCACCGACGTCGTACCGACAGCCACCACCCTGCCGCCACGCGCACGCGTCGCCTCGATCTGGGCGATGGTGTCAGCCGGCATCTCGAACCACTCCTGATGCATGTCGTGGTCGGCGAGATCATCGACCTTGATCGGCGCGAACGTACCGACACCGACATGCAGCGTGACAAACGCACGCATGACACCGTTCTGGTCCAAGGCGTCCAGCAGTGCCCGGGTGAAATGCAGGCCCGCCGTCGGGGCTGCGACGGCACCGGGTTTGTCCGCGTAGACGGTCTGGTAGCGTTCCCGATCTGCTGCGTCTGCGTCGGGGGCGACATCCTTGCGACGGATGTAGGGTGGCAGCGGCGTGAGACCGACACGGTTCAGCACGGTGGGCGTATCGTCATCCGACAACAGCGTCGCGGTCCAGTGACCGTCGCCGGCGTATTTGGTCAGACGGACGCGGTCGTCACCGTTGTCGGCGAGCGAGAGCTCCTCGCCCACTTTCAACCGTCCCGAGCCGGTGAGCATGAGCTGCCATACGCCCGGCGTGGATTCGGCGATGAACAATCCCGACAGTCGCCCGCCGGTGGCACGGCGTACGTTGATTTTTGCAGGCACCACTTTGGTGTTGTTGAGAATCAGGAGATCGCCGCGACGCAGTTCATGCTCAATCGCCGGAAATCGTTCATCGCGAAACGCACCGGCCTGCCGGTCCACGATCAGCAAACGCGATTCGTCCCGCTTGGCCAGCGGCTGCTGTGCGATCAGATCCTCGGGCAGGTGGTAGTCGAGTTCCGTGATCGGGAATGCGTTTGTAGGGTTGGCCACCTCTTCGGGTCCCTGATGATGTACTGCGGCAACGTGCGTGGTGTCAGATCAACAATGGTCCGATAGCCTCGCCGGACCAGCACCCATCCTATCCGCCCATAACCGTCCATCAATCAACGCCTTGCAGATCGCTTTGCTGGCACGTCCGATTGCGGCACGCGACGTGCAGTTTTCGGGCTTGGAGGATCCTGGGGGAAGGAAGCTGTGGATTGAAGATTCGGGCGGTGATTTCGGGCAGTCTGCTGCTTGAACGGCAACTGCGTTATTTGCGGACGTTGCGGTTCGGACGATTGGGGACCGCGCGGTCCTTGCTGTTGGATCGTATCCAGCAGCGCAAGGCGCAACCCATGCCACCGTCCGAAAGTAAGCCGTCTCAGCCGATCATCGTCGAGCACACCTGTGCCGAGTCCTGCGCGCCGCCACCACGCCCCATCGAGACCGGGTCCGGACAACCGATCGACCGCGATTGGCCTTCGGATTGGAAGGACACAGAAACGGAAACACGGGTTGATCGGGGTGGTCCACCGCGCGTACCATTGGACGTGGGGCGCATCATCGATGTGTGGTGGTGACACTTCCTGTCGAGCCGATCAAGTACGTGGTGGTCCGGGAGGCTGACGGTATGTGGTGTGCAAGCCAAACTCGTTTGGACACGTTGCGGGATGAGATTGCGGGCTACGACCGTGATGACCTGATCGCCCGTATTCTGAATTTCCCATCGCGCACCGCATTGGATTTCACGCGCGACTACCTGGAGCAACAGACCACCGACCGCCTGCAACATCTTCTCTTGTGCGCGATGACCTACCTGCCCTCTCAGCATCACTGATTCTGCATCGGAACTGTCCGGTAGCACACGCGAACCAGCACGACTAGAATCGCTTTCGTTATGAAGAACCGATCGGACGTGCGCTCCCGCCTCGAGTACCTTGCCATTCGATTGCTGGGGCTTCTGTTTCAGATGTTCCCGATTGATTTGAATCTGCGCACAGCGCGGCTGATCGGAGACCTGTGGTGGCTGTTCGATCGGCGCCATCGCGACCGCACGAAGGAACACATCCGGCTTGCGTTCGGCAACACCTATTCGGACGAGGAACTGACACGACTCGGTCGGCAGTGTTTTCGCCACTGGACGATGTACGCCGTCGAGTTTCTATGCGGCATGCGGCTGGTGAATGAATGGAACGTCCTGCGTTACGTGACACCGGTCGATCTGAAGCCGCTGTTCGAACTTATGCTTGAGAAGCGCGGCGTCATTCTGCTGACGGGCCACTATGGCAATTTCGAGTTGAGCGGATACCTGTTCGCGACGGTCGGGTTTGAGGCGGTGGCGGTCATGAGGCCATTGGACAACCCCTATCTCAATGATTACGTCGTTCGGACACGTGCGCGGCAGGGGCTTCGATTGTTGAACAAGACGGGCGTGGGCGCTGAGGCGGAGGATATCCTCAAACGTGGTGGGACGATCGGGTTCGTGGCTGACCAGGACGCGGGGCGCAAGGGTGTGTTCGTGGATTTCTTCGGTCAGCCGGCGTCAACCTATAAGTCGATCGCACTGCTGGCGATGGCGTGTGAGGCCCCGATCGTGGTCGGTGGCGCGCGTCGAACGGGTGAGAGGTTTCACTACGAGCTGGCGGTCGAGCGGATCATCATGCCCGATGAGTGGGCCGACCAGGAGGATCCGTTGCGTTGGATCACGCAGGAATACAGCACTGCCCTGGAGACCCTGATCCGCCGGGCGCCGGAGCAGTATTTGTGGATCCACCGCCGCTGGAAGACGGCTCCGGGGACGCGTCGCAAAGCCAGGCGTCAGCATGACAAGAACGTTGACGCTGCCTCACCCGCCGCCTAGACTCCTGCCGGAAATGGTCTACTTACAGTTGACAAATGCAAGGAGCAGTCATGGCAGGCGCTGATACGCTGGAGTTCACGGACGCGAATTTCGAGGACGAAGTTCTCAAGGCCGAAGTTCCCGTGCTCGTCGATTTCTGGGCGGAATGGTGTGGTCCGTGCAAAGCCCTCACGCCGATCATCGACGAGCTTGCGACCGAGTATGCCGGCAAGGCGAAGGTCGGCAAGGTGGACACGGATTCGAACCGTGACATTTCGATGAAGTACTCGGTGAGTGCGATTCCGACGGTTCTGCTGATTGCCGGTGGCGAGGTGAAGGAAAAGTTCGTCGGTTTGCGGAGCAAGTCCGAATTGGCCGCCGCGTTGGACGGTGCTGCCGGCTAGTCGATCAAGTGTCGATCGCCCGGTGACCGATGTTTCATTCATGGACAGATTGAAGGTTCTATCCAATACGGCTGAGGATGGCGGCGGCTGCGGTTCGTGCGAGGCGAACGGTGGCAGCGAGAGCAAGTGCGGCAACGGCCTGGAGAAGGTCTACCGCACGACGGCTGTCCGTTATGGCTACATGAAGCACATCGGTGAGTTCACGTACGCTGAGGGGATGAAGTTCACGTGCGGTGCGAAGGTTGTCGTTCAGACGAATCGCGGGATCGAGATCGGCGAATTGGTCTCGGTGAGCTGCACGGGTTGCGACAAGCACGTCTCGCGTGAGCAGATCAAGAGTTACATCACCACGAGCGGCGATGATGTCTACAGGCTGGATAACGGGCGAATTCTGCGTGAAGCGACGCCCGACGATCTGCTTGACAACGACAAGTTGCAGCAACAGTCCCAACACATCAAACAGACGGTGCAACAGCGCGCCGGCGAACATCAGCTTGAGATCAAGATCGTCGAGATTGAGTATCTGTTCGGCGGTGAGCGGATCGTGATCTACTTTACGGCTGAGGGGCGTGTTGATTTTCGTGAACTCGTGCGGAGCCTTTCACGCGAGTTGCAGACGCGAATCAAGATGCATCAGGTTGGGGCGCGGGATGAAGCACGTTTGTTGGCCGACTTTGAAACGTGCGGCCGCGAGGTGTGCTGCAAGGTCTTCCTCAAGTCGCTCAAGCCCATCACGATGCGTATGGCCAAACTCCAGCGGGCGACGCTCGATCCAACAAAGGTGTCCGGGCGATGCGGTCGTCTCAAGTGCTGCCTGCGTTATGAGCATGACAGTTATGAGGAGCTGGACGCACGTCTGCCCAGAAAAGGCGAGCGGATCAAAACGGCCCATGGATACGGGACCGTCATTGATCGTCAGATTCTGACGCAGTTGGTGTCGATCTCGCGGGCGGACGGTGGCGGCGTTGTGACGTCGGTGATTGAGGACGTCGAGGAACGCGGAATCAAGCAGTTTCCACCGGAGGCGTCTGCTCCCCCGCCATCGCAGAGCGATGAGCAGGACAAACCCAAGCGTCCACGACGTCCGCGATCTGGCGGTCGACGACGGGGTGACGGTGAGCGCAAGGCGACAGGAGAGAAACCATCAACGCCGAAGCAGCCTCGGAAGGACGCGAAGTCTGAGGGCGCGACCGGCAGTGGTGAAGGGGAACTGAAGAAGCGTCGACGCCGCCGTGGCAAGCGGCGGCCTCGATCCGGGGGCAATCGTGGTTCGTCGGGTGACGGTGCACCGCCGTCGGGTGACTAAATTGGGGGCGTGAACGATGAGTCATCGCTCGGAAACTGACTATCTGACCATCGAAGAGATTGCGAAGCGCGGCGGTCGCTATCCACCGGCGGCTTATGAGTTCGTGCGGCAGGGTCTGGAGCACGCATCGCGTGCGATCCATGGGCCGATGTCGCCGGCACAATACGCGATCGCGCGGTTTCTAACGGAAGAGCACATTGATCTCGATGAGCTTCGCGAGCGGTATCATCGCGGCGAACTGGACGCGTCGATCGATGCGGCCATCGAGCAGGTGGGCGGGTTCGATCGCCTGAATCGCAACATCAGCGGGACCGATCTTTGCTGGTCACTGCGTGATCTCGCGCTCGAGAAATGGTCGGTACTGGCGCCTCTTGTGCTGGACCACTGGGGAATCTCGCGGACGGATGATTTCGGCGCGATCGTGTTCGATCTGGTCGACCACGGACATCTTCAGAAGGAAGAGCGCGACAGCCGCGATGACTTCGTCAATGTGTTCGACTTTGCGTCGAGCTTCGAAACGCTAACGCCGGTACGGAAACGCGATTAGTGGTTGACGTGTTCCTCGGATTTGTCGGCCGCAGATTTCTCGGTTGATCCTGATTCGGGAAGCTTGTGTGACTGGTCGGATCTTCGGGAATCGTCGGGCAGAGAGGTCTTGTCCGGGCTGTTGGCGGCGTCGTTAATCTCATCCTTCACATCGTGCAGGCCCTTCTTGAACTCGACGATGCTTTGGCCAAAAGCGCGCGCGATCCCCGGAAGTCGCCGACCACCGAATAGCAGCAGCGCGGCCCCGGCGATGATGATCCACTCGAAACCGCCGGGCAATCCGAAAATCGCCAACATTGCATGATCCATGCCTGCACTCCCAGAACAGCCTGTCTCCAAATGAGTTATCGGCCTATTGAATGCTATCTTCGCAGGGCATTCGGGTCAAAAACATTCGTTATTCGGGCCTGAGCAAGGCCTTGAGCCGCGTGAGAACGCCCGGCGGGACGAGGTCCTTGAGGCGGTCTATGTCGCTGCCGCCCAATTCTACGATCTGTTTGATGAGCGTGCTGGAGGTGAGGGCGTTGCGGTCGCTGGCCATCAGAACGACCGTTTCGACGTCGCCGACCATGAGGTTGGCGTTGGCGAAGTTCAACTCGTCGCGGAGGTCATGCGAGTCGCGGATACCGCGGACGATGATGCCGGCGCCCATCTCGTGGGCGAATTCCATGGTCAGCCCCTCGTAGGCGCGAACGGTGACATTGGAGATGTCGGCCATCACCTCGCGGAGCATGGCGATGCGGTCGTCGGACGTGAACATCTCCCGTTTCTCGGGGTTCTTTCCGACGCCGACGACGAGTTGATCAAACAGGCGGGCTGAGCGCTTGATGATGTCGACGTGGCCATAGGTGACCGGATCGAAGGTTCCCGGGAACACCGCGATGCCGGATCGCATTTTGGTCATGATGATCCTCGATTCGCTCGGAACTGGTCGCGACGGCTGCATTGTGGGGGCTGACCGGCGATTGGGCAACCGAATCGGCTGACGAAAGGGTTGTCTGCAGATGTTGCGGCGGGGCCGACGCGAGGAGATACCGACGGCGACGACCACGCCCGCCGACGGTGTTCTCCCGCAAGCGTCACAATATGTGCTGTCCACGTCCGGGTTCCGGCGGGACCGTACGCCGATGGTGGTGTCTCTCTCCCAGTTCACCGCATCAGCGGTCGATTGGACGACCGTCAGGCGGAAACATGACAACAAAAAAACGCGCATGTGCGCGTTTTTCTGATGAGCCACGCCAAGTTGGAAGGAGACGCCGGACGCGTGCCACGACGTGCGCGTTGCGAGCTTTAGCGTGTGACGTTCGGCAGGGAGATCGCCAACGCGTGGGCATCATCTGCGTGCTGCGAGACGTTGCTGTTCCCTGGGGCGCGGCGCAATTCGGGATTCCAGACGCGGACGTCCGTGACTTCCACGGTCAACGTCATGTCCTCGACATTCGACTTGTGCGTGAAGGAGCATGTGTCGGCCAGGAACACGCGTTTGGCATTCGGCTGCAGCGGTCCCCGCCACTCATCTTCAGCGGCGATGGGCGTGGCGCCCCACTCATTGAAGTCCCCAACGAGTCGGCCCTTGTCGTCAAAGATGGCGACACGGAACGACAACAAGGAGACCACTTCGTCACCGTTGTTGTGGACCTCGATGGTCGGATAGACACGACGCTGACCGGGTTCCGGTTCCGGCATGGTGGCCGTGATGGCGATCTGATCGATGTAACCGGGCCGACGTTCGTCGGCGAAAGCGTCACCGATGACCGGGGGCAGTGCGGCGGCCAACTCAGGGATGTCGCCGGCGACCGCACGGGCGAATTCGATGAAATTGTCGGTCTTGCGGTCGGCGATGTTCAGGCCATACAGCCCAACGCCTGTACCACAGAAGATGGCGGCGATGACGATGGCACAGAAGCCGGCGGCGAGGGTCGCAAAGAAGCCCTTTCCAGATCGGCCCAGGTCGCGTTCGGGGTGTTTTCGGAACATGATCGGATCTCCTTCCGGGTGTTGTGAATGGGAAACATCACGTGCTCAACACCATGGAATTCGGGGACGCCGGGAAAATATTCGGGGCTGGCCGCAAAACGTGTGCGACCAGCCCCGCATTCGCTAAAAACTTGTGGTTGCTTGACTTAGGGCAACCTCGCCTGATTGAGGGCCTTCTTCGACTCTTCCAGGAGCTCCTCGAAACGGCCCATGGTGACCCATTTGGCGTGGCCGTCGGCGAATGCGGCGACGGTGCCTTTTCGATCGTGGTTTTCCGGATGCTCGTAGATGACGATCGTGTCGTGGGGCGCGGGGATCCTGTTGATGTTGACGTCCTTGCCGAGGTAAACGTAGGACGTCCGATCCTGCTGTTCGAGCGGTGACCGGAGCATCTTCCGTTGGATCATGTCCTCATCCACCAAGGCTTTCAAGGATGGCGGAAACCGATCGTCATGGCTGCTGGCGTAGGCCTGGCAGCCCGTCACGATGCCTTTGACGTTTCTCAGGCTGACCGTTCGCTTGGCAATACCGCGGGCACGGGTGAGGCTTGGCACCAGGACGGAAGCGGCAGACCCAACGGTCATCGGGATCGCGACGCCGGCCATCTCGAGCGGCATCGGTCCTGATGTGGTGATCAACGCGCCATCCGCGTCGCTGCTGTAGGTGGCGACGTCGCCGTAGAGGCCAGCGGTGAACACGCGGGCGCTGGGGAACAGGTCGGGCGGCAGATCGACTCCTTGGGTCTGGGCTTCTGCGGCCGCCATCGTGGCGAGAGGGAGTGCCAGTCTATAGATGTCGGTCATGATGGCCTTGGTGTCTGTGTACACAACGCTGGATGCGTTTGATGGCAGTCGTTTGCGGCCTCGCTGGAAGTCGGGGTTGTCGAGGATCGACTTGGCGTTATTAGCGCTGAGGTGGTCGAGCGCCGCAGAGACTATTTGTGGGTAGAGGCCCAGGACGAGGTACTCGCCGTGGACGGACCATGCGGGGGCGACCGGGATCGGCTCGCCGGAAAAGGCAAGGTAGCGAATCGTGTGCCCGCCATGCGTGCGCTCGCGGACCGTGATCGACACGTCGCGGATTTCCTCGTCGATGGCGCGGATGAGGCGGGTGACAAGCCCCTCGATGGCGTCGGGCTCGGAGGTCTGGATCATCATGGTGGCACCGGTGATGACGAGTCCGCCTGCGTCAGGCGAGATGTAGACGACCCATCCGCCATCAAACTTGGCGAGAATGTCATCGCGGATGCGGAGTCCGAGTTGGCCTTCGATCTGGGCGAGTCCGTTGGTGAATGGCCCGTCCGCCATCGGTCCGACGGCGTTGATAACGTGGACGATGCCGTCGTAGAGATCGACGAGCTTGAAGTTTGCTGCCTTGGCGAAAACAGCGTCGGCGGGAATCATCTTCAACTGCTTGTCGGTGACGGGTTGCTGGTGCATCCACTTGGGGCGGCCATCCTCGGGCGGCAGTGCGATGAAGGTGGATTGACGGAAGCGGTCGCCGTCGACCTGAAGCACGGCGGTGAGGGACTTGAGGCGGTCGAGTGATGCAGCGGCGATGGCGTTTTCGACCATCGGTGGGAACGTTTCGGCTTGAGACATCACACTCCAGAACGCGCGGGCCTGATGTAAGATGGTGGCGGTGTCGATGTGGTAGAGGAGCAGGTTGTTGCGGCTTTTGGTGCCAATTTTCTTCATGGCGGCGATGTAGTGCTGATCCTGCGACACGGTGGGATGATCGCCCTTCATGGCGTTGAATACCTTGACGGGTGTCTCTGTGCCGACCATGACGAGGAACACGTCGTCTACAACGCCGTAGCGGACCATGGCGACGAACGGGACCATGATGGACTTGAGCTTCTTTCCGTCGATCTCTTCTTCGACGCCTGTCCCGATCGGGGTGCGACCAAGCAGTTTTTCCAGCGTGGCGACGAATGTCTGGGCAGCGCCCGAATCGCCGTCGAAGTCGATGGCGAGAACCGCTTCAGGAGCAGGTCCACGTTCGGACATTGTGACACCAATGAGGTCGATGGCCATGCGTTGATGCCAGACGCTTTTTACGAGGCTAATGGCGTCGTCGAAGATGTCGGCTTCGCCGTCGCGGGCGGCTTCCTTGCGGATGGTGAGGGTGGCGACGCGGCTGATCTCGTCGATGAAGCGCTGCATGTCGGGCGTGGCGAGCAATTGGCCGAACGGCGTATCGCCCGCGGCGGCTTTCATCTGGTCATAGCCGCACCATTCGATGTACATCGCGCTTTGGCCGGGGAGTCGGTCGGCGAGCGGTCCTGCGACGACGGTGACAACGGGGAAGAGCGTGGCAACGGTCCACAACACGATGCGGTTCATGAGGCTGCTCCTTGGTTCAGGGTTGCTGCAGATTCAGTTTGGCCAACAGGGTCGACTTGGCGTCCGCGATGGAACCTGACAGGCGGACACCGGCGGCGCGTGCGTGCCCCCCACCGCCGAGACTCTGCGCGATGGCGGCCACGTCGACCTTACTCTTACTTCGCAGGCTGGCTTTGACTATTTGGTCGCCGCCGGATTTTTGTTCGACGAGGAAGATGGCGACCTCGGTGTCGGCGCGTTTGAGCGGTTCGTTGACGAGGTCTTCGGTGTCCATCGGGGTCGACGATGTGCGGGCGAACATGTCGGCTGTGATGGTTATCACGCCGACGTTTCCGTCATCGAACCACTCAGTGGCGGCGAGGGCGGCCGCGCGGAGGCTGTAACGTTGGGCGGACTCCGAATCATAGATGTTTCGGTAGATAACGTCCGGCTTGATGTCCTTTGTGAGAAGTTCGGCGGCGGCGCGGAGGGCACGCGGGTCGGTGTTGGAGAAACGGAACCACCCGGTGTCGGTGGCGATGCCGACGAAGAGTGCGCGGGCGGTGTCGCCATCGATCGCGATCCCGCAATGATCGGCCCACTCGTACAAAATGACGCAGGCTGCGGCGGCGGTGGTATCGACGAGTTCAATATCGGCGAGCGGGTCGCGGGTCAGGTGGTGGTCGATGGCGATGATGGTGCGCGACGCGTCGGTCTTGACGTCGCGAAGCCACGCGGCGGCGGGGGCGAGCTGGTTGTAGGTGCAGGTGTCCATGATGATGACGCCGTCGGACGCGCTCGGCGCGGATTCATCCCAACCGATGGCCAGTTCGTCGCCGGTGAGCCAGCGGTATCGCGGCGGGATGTCGTCAAATACACACAGGATGGGTTGTTTGCCCATGCCGGCGAGCAAGGATCGCATGGCCAACAGCGAACCGAGTGAATCGCCGTCCGGGCGTTGGTGCGACAAGAGCAACGGGCGCTGCATTTTTTGAATGGCTTGCAGAACTTTGGCGGCGTTGTCGCGGAACGTCATGGCGATTCTTCCGAAGCTGGTTGCGATTGCTGGGAGGGAAAATCAGCGAAGGGCGGATGTTCGCCGTAGTCGCGAACGGCTTGAATGTCCTTGGCGATCTGCTCTTTCAGGTGATCGGCGGATTCGAACTTGACCTGCCCGCGAAGCCACATACCGAATTCGACGCGGATGGGCTGATCGCGGACGGTGCCTTCGTAGTCAATCATGTGGGCTTCGATCTTGCGTTCGTCGCCGCCGAAGGTCGGGGTTGTTCCAACGCTGATGCCGGCGAGGTGCCGTGATCCGTCGTCGAGCACGGCGATCCCCGCGTAGACCCCATCGGCGGGGATGAGTTGCTCGACGCCACCGACGTTGGCGGTGGGGAAACCGAGTCCGGCACCACGACCAGCGCCGGTCACGACCGTGCCGCAGATGGTGTATGGTCGACCGAGGCAGAGCGCCGCCCTGCCGACGTGGCCTGAGTTGATGAGACGGCGAATGACGGAACTGGAGATCGGGATGGTTTCGTCATCGCTGAGTTGCAACCTGACGGGGTCGATGATGCAGGCGTGGTATCCTTGTTGCTCGCCGAGCTTCTGGAGCAGTTCGGGTGTGCCACGGCGGTCCTTGCCGAATCCGAAGGTCGCGCCTTCGACGATGTGGGTCGGATTGAGGATACGGCAGATCCATGCGACGAAGTCCTCGGCTTCGATGTTGAGCAGCTCGCGGTCCGTCTTCAACAAGATCAGCGTGCTGACGCCATGTCGTTTGAGCAGGCGAGCCTTCTCGTTCAGCGTGCTGAGGCGTTGCGGAGCGGCGTTGGGACGGAGGATGGTCAAGGGATGCGGGTCGAAGGTGAGCAGGACGAGCGGCGCGTGTTGATCGGCTGCGAACAAAGCCCCCTGGGCAAGGAGCTGCTGATGCCCTCGATGCACGCCGTCGAAATTGCCGATGAGCAGGACGGACTTGTCGAACGGCTCGACGGAATCTAGACCATGAACGATTTTCACAGGTACCTCGCTGAGTTGGTACAGAATCGACCTTCAGGACCGGCAGCATACGAACGGGCGGAATCATTGGCAAACGGTTGACACGGAATCGACCGGCGGATGACACTACGATGATGGATGTGGATCGGGAATCATCAACGCAGAGCGCGGCGGTCGACGTCGTGCTGGTTGTCGAGTCTGAGGCGGTCACGCGGCTGCGTCCCGTGCTGCGGCATCTCTGCGTGGGCCTGGTCGATCTGAGTGCGCGGGTTCGGGTGGTGACATCATCCGAGCAGGGGCGTCCGCTTGGGCAACTCGGGCCAGTCGAGTTGATGATGCATCAGGATCTGGTCTGGCCATTTCGCAAGAGTCGGTTCAAGTCGATCGTGGATTTCCTCGCTTCGCGGCCGCCGACGGTCGTTTACGGTGTATGCCGAGATTCGTACTCCCTATCGCGTGAGTTGGCGGAGACGTTTGACGTTGACTACGTGGTGCAGGTGACGTCGCGTGACGACACTGCGGCGTTGCACGATTTGGACATGGACCGGTTGGGGCATGTGCTGGTGGCGAGTGAGCCGCTCAAGGCGTTGTGTCGCGGCTCGGCGGGGCTTGCGGATTCGAAGATGGCGTTGGTCAAGCCGGGTGTGCTGCGGGGATCGGAGAATACGTGTTTCGATGATGCGCTCGAGACGCCCACGGCGCTGTGCACGACGCCGCTGCGGAGCGATTGTCAGGTCGAGGTCTTGATCGAGGCGTTGGCGCTCGTGCGAAAGCGTGGGCTGATGTTGCTGCTGTTCCTGATCGGCGAAGGTCCGCATGAGTCGGCCATTCGGCGGCTGGTTCGCGAGCGCGGCTTGTCGGACGTGGTGACGCTGGCGAAGCCGACGGCCGACGTTATTGAGATCATGCGTGCAGCAGACATGTTTGTGCTCGGACCGGGAGACGAGCATGTGTCGGCACGTCCGCTGCAGGCGATGTCGAGCGGGACGGTGGTTGTGTGTTTCGCAAGCGGCGTGGGAGATTTTCTGATCTCAGGGGAGACAGCGGAAGTGTGCCCGCAATCGACACCCGAATCGCTGGCCGACGCATTTGAGTCGCTGCTGAAAGATCGAGCCCGAGCACGAGAGATGGCGGATCGGGCGCGTGAGTATGTCAGCGTGCACCACACGATGAGCGGGATGGCGGAGTCCACGGTGGCTGTGCTGCGAAGCGTGGTGAACCGGCATCGCAACATACCGATCAGGCGTTAGATGATCCTGTCCATCGATCCTTCTCAACTCACCGAGCTTCACGCTCAACTCGATAAAACGGTTCGCGGCGACGTGCGCTTTGATCGACTCTACCGCACGCTGTACGCGACCGATGCGAGCATCTATGAGATCGTACCGGCTGGAGTCGTGTTGCCACGGAACACCGACGATGTCGTGGCCGTGGTGAATGCGTGTCGGGCGCATGGCGTTCCGATTGTGGCACGAGGTGGAGGGACGGGACTAACCGGGGGCGCGGTTGGCTGGGGGGTGCAACTCGATTTTTCGCAATACATGACGAATGTTGAGGATGTCGATCCCACGAACCGGACGGTGCGCGTTGGAACCGGGGTGGTGCTGGATGAATTGAACGCGACGCTATCGAAGCATGATCTGTTCTTCGCACCAGATCTGTCGACGAGTAGTCGGGCGACGCTCGGGGGGATGATCGCCAACAACGCGTGCGGGGCGCACTCGATTCGTTATGGCAGAACGGTCGATCACGTTGCCGAACTGACATGTGTCTTGTCGGACGGAAGCGTCGTGCGATGGCCCGCCGATGCGGCGACGACAGTGCTGGACGCCGAGGTGCACGAAATCGTCGCGGGGGTTGAAGGTGATGTGCGGCAGCGTTTTCCGCGTGTGATGCGGAGCAACGGCGGATACGCACTCGATCGGCTGCTTCGCGATGACAATCGGCTTGGCGTTGGGACGCTGCTGTGCGGCAGCGAGGGCACGCTGGGGTTGGTTGTCGATGCGACGCTACGCCTCGAACCGGTGCCGCATCTGAAGGGGATGGTCGTCGTGCACTTCGATGATCTATTCGCCGCGCTCGATGCAACACCGCAGATGCTCGAGCATCAGCCATGTGCGGTGGAACTTGTCGACCGCATGATCATCGATTCGGCACTGCACGACCAGAGCATCAAGGACCGGCTTGGGTTCATTTCACCGCAGTCGCGCGCGTTGATGGTGGTTGAGTGGTTTGCCGACGACGTCCAGGAACTGCACGAGAGAATCGAAGGATTCGTGGCGGGCATGGAGCGTGCGAAGATCGGATTTCTGCATCAACGCATGTTGGAGGCTGGTGAGCAACACGTTGTCTGGGAGATGCGCAAGCGCGGGCTGGGACTGCTCATGTCGAGACCCGGTGATACCCAGCCCTATGCGTTTGTTGAGGACAGCGCGGTCCCGGCTGAGAATCTCGGGGACTACATTCGCGCGTTCGCGCGAATTCTCGACGAAGAAGGCGTACCGGATGCGTCCTACTACGCGCATGCGAGCGTGGGTGTCATCCACGTCCGGCCGGCGTTGAACCTTACGACGGCGCGCGACGTGTCACGGATGCAGTCGATCGCGGACCGCGTGAGTGATTTGGCCATGCGTTTCGGCGGCACGATGACGGGTGAGCATGGCGACGGATTTCTGCGGTCCTGCTGGTTGGAAAAGTTGTATGGCCGGTCAATTGTGGATGCGTTTCGGCGGGTGAAGCATGCGTTCGATCCACATGGTTTGATGAACCCCGGCAAAATCGTTGATCCACAACCGATGACCGAACATCTGCGCTACGGTCCCGAGCATCACACAACAGAGTTCAAGACGGAACTTGACCTGGCTCCACACAGCGGGCTGGCGAATCTCGGGCAGATGTGCAGCGGTGTCGGGCAGTGCAGACAGCGACTCGTCGGGACGATGTGCCCCTCCTACATGGCCACCGGCGACGAGTTGCATACGACGCGCGGACGGGCGAACGCTCTGCGTTCGGCGCTGAGCAACCGAGGACTGCTGAGCGGTCTCGACGATGAGGCACTCGACGACGTCATGGACCTGTGCCTGTCATGCAAAGCGTGCAAAACGGAGTGTCCTACCGGTGTGGACATGGCGAGGATCAAGGGTGAATGGCTGTCACGGAGAAATCGCGTGCGTGGCATGTCGCGCGGTGACCGGGCGGCGGCCTATGCGCCACAGCTCGCGTCGATCGCCAGCCGGGCGCCGCGACTGGCCAACGCCGTGATGGGCTCACGACTGTCTCGATGGTTCGCGGAACGCGCTCTTGGATTTGATCGGCGGATCGCCCCACCGACCCTCGCCAGGCAGACGTTTCGTCGATGGTGGCGTGCGCGGAACGGTCGGGAATCCATGGACGCCGGGCTTCGCCGACCAATCGTGTATTTCCTGGATACGTGGGCAAACCACTACACGCCGAACGTGGCGATGGCGGCGGTGCGGGTGTTGGAAGCGGCCGACTTTGATGTGATCGTACCGGAGTTGGTTTGCTGTGGGCGAACGCTGATCAGCAAAGGGTTGCTGAGCGAGGCGCGGGTGCAGGCGGCGGAGAACATCAGGAGGTTGAGACCGTTCGTAGACGCTGGCGTTCGCATCGTTGGTTCAGAACCGAGTTGCCTGTTGACACTGATGGATGAGTATCCGGCGCTCGTGCCGACCGATGATGCCAAGGCACTGGCATCTGCCGCTGAGATGATCGAGGCTACCGTGCTGCGCGCGACGCGCGATGATGACAGCAGTTTTTCATTCGCCGGCGAACCGTTGGACCTGCTGCTGCATGGACACTGTCATCAGAAAGCGATGGTCGGTACGAACGCGGCGGTAGACGTGCTGTCGCTGCCCAGCGGGTACTCTGTCCGTGAGTTCAACAGCGGCTGCTGCGGCATGGCCGGGTCGTTCGGTCATGAACAGGCGCACTACGACGTCGCAAAGGCGATTGGCGAACAGCGTCTGTTTCCGGCGGTTCGGTCCCGTGGCCAAAGCGAAATAGCGGTATGGGGGTTCAGTTGTGCCTGCCAGATTGCACACCATACCAACGTACGGCCGCGTCATGGGATCGAATGGCTGGCGGATGCGTTGTCGCAGGATGCGCAGCGATCGATCAGGTCGAGGCGAGTTGGTCTTTGGCGAGCATGATGAGCAGGCTGTTGATGGTCATGTTGTCACAGACCCAGTTGTTGAGGGAATCGAAGTCTGATTCGGGGATGTTCAGGAAACACGCGACGACTTCCGGATCGAAATGGGTACCGGCGTCGTTGCGAATGATCTCAATCGACTCGTGGTGCGTCAGTGCACTCTTGTAGGGTCGTTCGGTGCGGAGTGCATCGTAGACATCTGCGATCGCGAAGATGCGTGCTGACAGCGGAATGTCATCGCCGGACAACCCCTCGGCGTATCCCGTCCCGTCGAACTTTTCATGATGGTACTTGGGTATCACATGGGCATCGCCAAACCCGCGAACCATCCCCAGAATCTCCTCGGAAATCTGGACATGGCTGTTCATCAGGACGCGTTCCTCATCGGTGAGCAAGCCCGTCTTGAGCAGGATGTTGTCGGGGATGCCGATCTTGCCGATGTCGTGCAGCATCGCGCCGTAGTACAAGCCGTCGAACGAGTCGCTGTCAACGCCGAACTCGAGGGCGATCTTCATGGTGTAGGCCGTGACACGGAGCGAGTGGCCGGCGGCTGCGTGTTCACGTGCGTCGAGCGCTCGGACGAGCGAGCCGATCATGTCTTCGCGAGACTGGGCCAACTCGTCGTTGCGGGACTGCAGCGCGGACTCAAGCATGGTCTGCCAGGTGTGAATGTACTGCTGGAGATGCTGTACTTCTTCGCGCAATTGAATCTCGCGCGTACTTTGGTGGATGACAGTGGACAGCATATGGGGACAGACGGGCTTGGGGATCAGCGCACTGATGCGGCCATCGCGAACCGCCTGCATTGTCGCTTCTTCATGCGGGTCGGCGAGAATGATCCGACAGAGCGATGCTGTAACGTTGCGCGTTTCGATGAGCAACTCGCGGCCGCAACCGTCCGGCAGAGTCGCGTCACAGAGTGTCAGCGAGAATTCGGCGTCTGCCATCTGTGACCGTGCCGCACTGCAATCGTCGGCCACCACGGTCAATAAGCCGGAATGCTGCAGGCAGTCCTTCACCTGCGCAGCGAGGGCCGAATCATTGACGACCACCAGCGCGCGGTTCGGGGTTTCCGTTGTTCCTACGTCAAATGCGTCCACCTGGCTCCCCGCCGTGCGACCTTTCCACTACCGGGACCCGTCAAAACACGAGCGATCCCCACATCACGCATATCGTGTCGCGCCACGTCCCGCTCGACATGAGGCTGGGGAAACCTGTGCATTGCGTATCGGACTTTTCTGCGCGTCCGGTATTCCGTTTGTTGCGGGTCAGTGGTGCCGCTTCAGACGCAAACCGCGTGGGACAAGTCGACGTTCGGCCAGCTCAAACAGCCCCTGAACCACCAAGGCCAATAAGGCGGCAGGCACCGCGCCTTCGAGGATAAGCCGATAATCATCGAGACGGATGCCGGTCATGATCGGCTGACCGTAACCACCCGCACCGATCAGCGCGCCGAGCGTCGCGAACCCGACATTGATGACAGCCGATGTCTTGATGCCGGCGAGAATCGTGGGTGACGCGAGAGGCAGCGACACCAGCCGCAGTCTCGCCCACGGTCGCAGGCCCAACGCCGTTGCAGACTCCTGAAGGCTCAGCGGAACGTTGATGATGCCGGTGGCCGTGTTGCGGACAATCGGAAGCAAGCTGTACAGAAACAGCGCGACAACCGCCGGCGCAGCAAAGCCCTCCGCCCCAAGCCATCGTACCGGCTTCATGAGAATGACCAGCAGTGCGAGCGATGGAATGGTCTGCACGATGCCGCACGCGCCGATAATCGCTTGGCCAGACGTCGGACGCATGCCGGCGAGGACGCCAAGCGGCACGGCCACAAACACGGCGGCTCCCAATGATACGGCGACGAGAATCAGGTGGTCCACCGTGGTTTGACCAAGCCGTTTCCAGAAGCCGTCGACGTTCGGTGATGTATCAATGTTCAAGGTATCTGCAAGAAAAGACGCCGCAACGATCGACTCGGGCTGCCCATCCAGCTTGACCCGTGCGTTCATGGCGATCATCTGATCCTGCGAAATGCGCCCGGCGAGGCGTGAGAGCACGTTCCGCACACTCTCAGGAGCGTCGTGACGAACAAGCAGTACAGCATCGTAGCGCGGGAAGTGGTTCAGATCGTCAATGAGCATGCGCAGTCCATACTTTTGGATCTCGGCATCGGTCGTGTAGAGATCGATGACGTCGAGTGTTCCGTCGGCGATGCTGCGGTAGGCGAGGTCATGGTGGAGTCCGCGTACGCTTTGTGGTTTGAGGTTGTACCGCGCGGACAGGCTGGGCCAACCGTCGCCACGATCCATGAATTCGTTGCTGAAACCGAACGTCAGGTCCGGATGATCGCGAAGGTTTGAGATACTGGTGATCCCGCGCTCGTCGGCAACACGTGGTTGCATTCCGAGTGCGTACGTGTTGTTGAAACCAAGCGGACCGATCATGTCGATGTCGACGTTGTCCAATTCGCGACGCAATGCAGCGTCATCGGGAATGTCCTGATCGGCAAAGATCTCCTGAATCAACGTGCCCGTGTATTCGGGGTAGATGTCGAGTTGTCCAGCCAGCAACGCCTGCCAGAGGATGCGCGTTCCACCAATCTCTCGACGGTGCTCAGCATCGATCCCAGTCTCCACGACGAGTTGGGAAGCCATGTCGCCGAGGATCACCGATTCGGTGAACGACTTCGATCCAATCGTGATTGTTCGCTTGTCGTCGGCGTGAACGACAACAGCCAGCATCATGCAAACCACCGCCAAGAATCGGACTTCTCGCATCATGCGTCCAACCTTCGCATGGCTTCTACCGATTTCTGTTGCGCTCTGATGAACTGTGTGACAAACGGTTCGGCCGGCGATCGCAGCAGGTGTTCAGGAATGTCGATCTGAACGACCCGGCCTTCGCGCATGAGGGCAATGCGATCGGCAAAGAAGACCGCCTCGGCCATGTCGTGGGTGACGAGCACGAGCGTCTTGCCAAGTGTCTCGAAGATGCGTTTCAGATCGGCCTGGAGGTCGGCGCGAATCAGCGGATCGAGCGCACCGAGTGGTTCATCAAGCAATAGCACGTCCGGATCGAGCATCAACGCCCGCATGAGACTCACGCGCTGGCGTTGCCCACCAGACATTTCAATCGGGTAGCGATCCAGCGCGGCCGTTGGAAACTGTGTCAGCTCCGCCAACTCCGTGACGCGGGCGCTCGTATCCGCACCATTTCTCCCCAGATGCCTCGCCATCAGGGTGACGTTTTCATAGGCCGTAAGGTGCGGAAACAACCCGCCATCCTGAATGACGTAGCCCAACCGACGACGCATCTCCACCGACGCATCCGGAGTTACCAACTCGCCGTCGAATCGAACCGATCCGGTGTCCGGCGTGATCAGCCCGTTCAACGTCCGAAGCAGGGTCGACTTGCCACACCCGCTTGGCCCGATAAGCACAACCGTTTCACCGCGATGGATGGTCAGCGTGACATCCGACAACGCCACGTGCGTGCCATATGACCGGCTGATCCCATCCACGGAGAATACAGCCTCTTCACTCGGCATCGCAGCGACTTGTCCGACGGGAGCATGAAACTGAATGTTGAAGGATGATCATCGTGGGTCGCATGGTCACGACGCTGCACACGATTGTCAATCGGATTGTGGCATCATGGTCTGATATGAAACGATGCGGCGTGGGAGTCGAACAGCGCGTCTGAAACGGCGACGGCCGCGTTTTGACTTATGCGGACCCGTCGCGATCGATCTTTTCAAGCCACTGCCCCGAAAAGTCGAGCCATGAAATGTAGATTTGCTCCACAGGCGGACATTTTGCAGCTTCTACCAGCACAGTCACGACAGGAATCAGCATGGCGCCAACCGGGGTAGCAGAAAGTTCGGGAACGCAAACGGTCAACGTGGCCTCGCTGCGACCGGGGACACGCCTTCAGCAACATCTGTTCGACGAATCCGGCGTCCTGCTTCTGGCCGCCAACACCGAGATCACGCCTCGATTCCTTGAACTGCTACGCGGGCGCGGCGTCCGTACGGTCCAACTGCGCCAAGCAGAACCACCCAGGTCTCGCGGAAAACGTACGTACAATTTCCAGAGTTCCCTCGCCGCGAAGAAAAGCACATCGTCGAAATCGACGGTCGCCCCGCAGGAGACGAAGGATCAGCCTGCCTCTGTTGCAGCACCGTCGAAGCGAAAGGCAGCGACCGATCCGCTCGACCGGGCAGCCGAGGAACATCAACAGTACGTCGCCCGAGCCGAGGAGGGTGTGCAGGCATTTCAGCAAGCGACGCGGGTGCTCAACGACGTGTGCGACAAACTGCTGCGCGGCGTGACCCTCTCGAGCGACACGATTCACGAAACACTGAATCCATTCACCGAAATGCTGCTCGATGATCGTGACCTTCTGCCCTTCATCATGAGTATGCAGAAAGATCACGACGAATACCTCTTCGAGCACTCGATGAATGTCGCCTTGATCAGCATGTCCATGGCGTCTCAGCTCAACTTCGACCGCAAGCAACTCACCGAGATCGGCATGTGTGGCTTTCTGCAGGACATCGGGATGCTACGCGTGCCGCGCGATATCCGCCTCGCACCGCGCTCGCTCACCAATCAGGAAATGTACGAAATCCGTTGCCATCCCGGACACACCGTGACGATCCTCGCCGGCATCCGCGACGCACCCGAGGCCGCCCGCCTCGTCAGCTATCAGGTACATGAACGCAACGATGGTTCGGGCTATCCCGGGCAGCGATCCGGGATGTATTTGCACCCGTTCTCGAAGATCGTGTCCATCGCCGACGCCTATTCCGCAATGGTACGACCACGTCCCCATCGCGACGCCTTAACACCGTACGAAGCCGCCCGCGAAACACTCATGGAAGTCAAGAACGACCGCTTCGATGGCAAGCTCGTGCGGGCGTTCCTCGATTCGGTGTCGATGTTCCCGATCGGCAGCAAGGTGCTGCTGAGTGACGGTGTGATTGCACGTGTTGTGCGATCCAATCCCGGCAAGCACACCGAGCCGGTTGTCGAGGAACTGCACGCCGACGGCACACCGACGTCGCGCGTCGTTGATCTGTCCAGATTATCCGACGTCAGCATCGCCGATGTCCTGTCGTAATCCGACCCGCGCTACTATTCTGGCGGCGGAATATCGAATCGTCGCTGAAAGACCACGAAGTCGGCGAAGTCGACATCGCCATCATCATCGAGATCAAACCTGTTGCAATCAGGAGCTGCCGTCTGACCGGGGACATCACGGCACGCATCAAACAGCCTGAAGTCCGTTAGATCGACGACGCCGTCACCGTTGCCATCCGCCACCGCGCCATCAAACCGCGCCTGAAGCAGACCAAAATCAAGTAGATCTACGTCGTCGTCGTTGTCGAGGTCGGCGCAGAGGCACTCAAATGGGATCGGTCCACCGCCGGCACCGGTCACGCAATCGGCCAAACGTGCGAAGTCCGTCTGATCGGTGTCGCCATCCGACTTGCAATCGGCATCGCCCTCCGTGTTGCGAATGGTCACCGCACGCGAGATCGACTCCGAGAACGTTGGCTGGATGACCTGCGTGTTCAGCAACGTAAGAGAACGCGACTGCGCCTGGTTGATCGTCGGTTCGCTGCCGAAAGTGCTCTGGAGCGTCACCGATCTGGAATTCACCGTGTCGAACGCAAACGCGGGCGGTTCGAGGTTGACGATCGTCGCAACACGCGAGAGCGCCGAGTTGGGCGGCGACGTCGGTGGGGAAAGATTGACCAGCGTGTAGGAGCGCGACGCCACTGTCCTGAAAGCAGGCGGCACGATCAACTGATTC
>JANQQK010000023.1 GCA_028289375.1 Phycisphaerae bacterium
GCCGGCACACGGTTCCGAACCTGCTACGCACACGCCGTCGACGCAGCGTTCGTCGCCATTGCAATACACACCATCATCGCACGCCACGTCAGATGTGCACTCCACAGGCGGCGGCATCTCGACACAACCCTGCAACAGGACGCAAAGAACCGTGACGGTCCGGACACAGTGTACATGTCGCAAAAACCCGTAACAGCCATTTCGGCCATGCATCATCATGCTCCGCATTCATCACTTTCGCGCTTACCCGCAAGTCCAAACGTTCATTGAACGCTACGCTACGGTCCCGCTGGACCCAGCACTTCGAATTTCGGAATCAACGTGTGTGAAACCTCATCCTGGAAAACGTCGCCGCACAATTCATCAGTCAACGAAACGCGAAACGTGTACGTTCCAGGAACGACCGTGTTTGACACGTGGATCAGTTGCCCCGCTCTCGTGATGGCTGGGACGCGATTCGAGAGCGACGGAATGATCAGATACTGGGCCACGGAGGCGTCACGGTTCAGAATGACCACATCCACGATGTCGGCAGCGCCGGGCACGTTGACAACCTCCCATCGAAAGGTGAAGCGGTTGGACTGCCCTCGATTCGCGACAGCAATGAGTGAAGGCACTGACCCGCCCGATGTCCCCGACGTCAGTTGCGCCCCAATCGAAAATGGCTCGTTCCCACCAAAGTCAATGCTCGACGGGGCAAGGATGCGGTCCGCACCGGCGTTAATCGGGATCGTCGACTCAAGGACCAGCAATGGTTCAACATCACCTTGGTCGGTGAACAAAGCACCGAAAAGGGGAATGGGTATGGACAGCGAACATTCATCACGCCCCGGCGGTTGCGGGGGAGTTGGTTCCTGATTCGCGTCCTCCATGTAGCGATCGTCGGTTGCGACCACCGTAACGATGGCTGACCCGATCGCATCGCCCGCCAGCGTCAGCATGGGCGAGCCGGAGGCAATGTTATCGAAAGTGCCTTGGGAAGCTGTCCATGAGAACGATACGTCGCCGACATGATTGTTGACAGCTGCGAACAACTGCACAATCGAACCGGCGCCAATGGGTTCACAAATGTCGTTGGGCTCGAATGAACACGTCAATTCGAGCGGTGCAGGCCTGCAAACGTCATTGCCCTCGTCACACACTTCGTCCAATCCGCAGGGCGTGGGCTCTCGGAGGCATGCACAGTCAAGACAACGCTCAACTCCATTACAGTACATGCCATCATCGCAGTCAGAATCGTCGGCACACTCGCTGACGACGCACCCATCCGTAAGTTCATCGCAACCCGCACAGGGCGGCTCGCCCGCGCATGGCTCCTGTCCCGCGACGCACATGCCGTCGCTGCACCGTTCGGTACCGTTGCAGAACAGACCGTCATTACACGCCGCGTCGGAAGTGCATTCCACCGGCGGCGGGAGCTCCACACATCCCGGCAACGTCAAGCTCATGATCGGCAGGAGAACACAGACTGGGGGTCTCAACAACGCCGAAATGCTGTGGCCGCTGTGCATCGTCGCATCCTTTCCGCGCAGGACCTCGCGCATCGCTTGTCGCGACGCCCGCATCCCAGCCCATCGAAGTCAACAACATAAACGCGCCGACCGCATTCTATCCATAACCGAGTGTCCACGAGCGATCCAAAGGAAGGAAAACCCGCAAATTCGACACCCCCGGCGATAGCAGCATATTGACGTCAGACGTGGGTTGCTGATTCACAGCCACAAGGAAAGTCCGAAACAACATGCCACCGATGTGGAATCTCTTGCATCAGAAGTGCGTGATCAAACTCAACCGTGCCATGCGGAAAGTTTGATGTGTTTTCAAAGTAGCTTGAATGCACTCTTAGAACACGCAGCGGCGACACGGACCAATCGTCGCACGCGAGTTCGATCCCCTCATAGGAATGTTCACCCAGTCCCGGCGAGAATCCGACTCGTCCCTGTTCGAAAAACGTAGAAGCTTCCCGCAAACCACCAAACGCAGATGTGTCAGTAAATGCCCCAGCCCGCTCAGCCACGATCGATACCGATTCGCTTCCGTCGTCACTGCGCATCGCGATGCTCAACTGCGTTGCGGATTCGTGAACATCGAACGATGCATGGTGGTGGACGCCGGGGAAGAGCCTACCACCACTACAGGTCACAAGTCGTGAATTCGTATCCCGCCGAGGAATGTAAACGCCGCGCCGCACGCCATCAGCCGTCGACCATTCCACGGCGAACCGATGCGCCGCATTTTCCGTGGCCGGCATCAGTGAAAATGGCAACCACGAGGGCCTGAGGTGTTTCAACCGAATCAAACATATGCCGGCGATGCCCCATCCATTGACAAGCTGCGGACGCAGGCCCTCCGGCAGGAGTGCTTCGAGCACTTCGGGCCTGACGCGATAATTTGCCAAGACCCGGCGATCGATCACACCCTGAATGGTCGGCAACTCGAACATGCAATCCCCCTTGCGAGGATTGTTAAGCAATCGTGATTGAATCGTCGAGGAACACGTCCTGAACCAGGTTGAGCAGTTTCACACCTTCGTCCATCGGACGCTGGAATGCCTTGCGGCCTGAAATCAAACCCATCCCGCCAGCACGCTTGTTGATCACAGCCGTCTGAACCGCCTGTCCGAAATCATTCTCGCCCGACGCGCCGCCGGAATTGATCAGCCCCATGCGTCCCATGTAGCAACCCGCCACCTGATAACGCGCCAGGTCGATCGGGTGATCCGTCGTCAGCTTGTCGTAAACGGCTTTGTGCGTCTTGGCGAAATTGATGGCCGTGAAACCACCATTGTTCTCCGGCTGTTTCTGCTTGATGATGTCGGCCTCGATGGTCACACCAAGATGATTGGCCTGACTGGTCATGTCGGCGGCGACGTGGTAATCCGTGCCGTCCTTCTTGAACGAGCTGTTCCGCAGGTAGCACCACAGCACCGTCACCATGCCCAACTCATGGGCCAGCGAAAACGCCTCGGCCACTTCCTGGATCTGACGATCCGACTCCTCGGAACCGAAGTAGATCGTCGCACCGACCGCAGCCGCCCCCATATCCGCCGCCTGCTCGACGCGTCCGAACATGATCTGGTCGTACGTGTTTGGATACGAAAGAAGCTCGTTGTGATTGATCTTGACGAGGAACGGAATTTTGTGGGCATACTTCCGCGCCACCGAACCCAACACACCAAACGTCGACGCCACCGCGTTGCACCCGCCTTCAATTGCGAGCTTGACGATGTTCTCCGGGTCGAAGTAGATCGGATTCGGTGCGAACGATGCGCCGGCCGTGTGCTCAATACCCTGGTCAACGGGCAGAATGGAAACGTACCCGGTTCCACCGAGGCGCCCATGATCGAGAATCGCCTGCATGTTTCGCAGGACAGGCGTTGGCCGATCCGTCTGCGCGAAAATGCGATCGACGTAATCGCTGCCCGGCAGATGCAGCATGTCCGCCGAGATGCCAGTGCACTTGTGCGAAAGCATTCCGTCAGCCTCTGAACCCAGCAAGTCAAGAATGGTGCTCATCGATTCGTTCCTTCATCTCAGACCGTCGTTTGTCAACCGCGTCGCCCGCCAACACGCACTGGAGATTCAGGCCCGCGGCTGTCGATGTTCATGTGTTCATCGGCCAACGGCGAACAGTCTCGAAGTCCGCCGCGCCACCACCAACTAGAATACCGCCGGGAGGGGTCGGGTCAACGCAACACAAGTTGCCAGATACACCCCCCTGGTGTACGTTTCAGGGTTGATATCGCGGGTCTGTTGTGTGATTCCCCCGCATCTTTGGCTTCGCACCAGGAGAGGATTCCATGGCTGAGGAGAAAACCGGGCTTCAAGAGGAAACAGCCGTCGATGAGATGCCGGAGGACGGCGACGAGGCAGCCAATGAGCAGGAGAAGCTCAAGGAAGCCATCAACGTGGACGTCGAGGAGGTCGGCACACTCCGCAAGAAGCTGACCATCACCGTCCCAGCCGACACGCTCGGTGAGCGACGGTCCGAGCAATACTCAGAACTGAAACGCGACGCGGTTGTGCCCGGATTTCGCAAGGGTCACGCGCCGCTCAAGCTCATCGAAAAACGCTTCGGCGATGAAGTCGGTGGACAGCTCCTGTCGCAATTGCTTGGCAGCAGCTTTATGGCCGCCATCGACAAGGTCGAACTCAAGACCGTCGGCGACCCGCTGATCTGGGTCAACACGCCGCCGGAGAATGACAAGGACGGCGAGCCGATCGATCGGCTTGTCAGCGTCGACAAAGCCATCGACATCATCGAGATGCCCGAAGACGGAGAACTCACCTACGCCTGCGAGGTCGAGGTGCGTCCCGAGTTCGAGTTGCCCAAGCTCGATGGTATCGCCGTTGAGAAGCCCAAGATTGAGATCGGCGACGAAGATGTGCAGAAGCAGATTGACCGCCTCCGCAGCATGCGTGGCCAGTACGTCCCGGTATCTGACGCGGTCAAGGAAGATGACATGATCGTCGCCGACGTCACCATCAAGGTGGGCGATGACACGCTGGCTGAGCACAAGAATTCCGAGTTGCACGCGAGGCCTCAATTCCTCTCGGGCATCATGATGGAAGATCTCGGCGAGAAGGTCACCGGCAAGAAAGCCGGCGACAGTGTCAACCTGACCGCCCCGATCCGCGACGACCACGAGAACCTGGACTACCGCGGAAAGACAGCGGACATCGCCGTCACCATCCACGATGTGAAACGCCTCGAGTTGCCACCGGTGGATCAGGAGTTCCTTGAGTCCATCGGCATGGACAGCGAAGACGAACTGCGCGGCGAGATCCGGCAGAACCTCGAAGCAGAACTCGACTCGGTCATCAAACGCGGCATGCGAGGCCAAATCGGCAAGTACCTCCTGGAGGAAACCAAACTCGACATTCCCGAGGGGCTGTCACGCCGTCAGACCGAGCGGCTCGTGGCTCGCCGGATGGTGGAGATGTTCCAGCAGGGCATGTCCGAGCAGGAGGTTTCCAAGCAGGTCGACGAGCTTCGTGCCCGCGCCGGTGAAGACGCAGTCCAAGAACTCAAGCTCTTCTTCATCATGGAGAAGGTCGCCGAGGAAATGGAAACGGACGTTTCCGACGACGAGATGAATGGCGCCATCGCCATGATGGCCCAGCAGCAGCGTCGCCGATTTGACCGAGTTCGTGACGATCTCGCCAAGGGCGACGGGCTGACCGCATTGTATCTTCAACTGAGGGACGACAAGATTCTCGACGAGTTGCTCGAGAAGGCGACCATCACCGAGGTGGATGGTCCGAAAAAATCTTCAAAGTCCGGCGGTGCCAAGAAAAAGAAAGCCGCCGGCAGCGCAAAAAAGAAGAAGGCTGCAAAAAGCAAGGACGCCGACGAATAAGCCGACAACACCAGCAGCGACGTTCGGTACCGATGTTCAGCGTCCGATAACGGCTGGGATGTTACTGGAGTCTCCATTGCACGGAAGGCATACGCATGGATCCATTTGATTTGCGGATTCCATCCACGATTCAGCAGTACGGTTCGATCGCCCGCACACGGGAGATGACGATCGACCAGCTTCTGCTGGAGAACCGGATCATTTTTCTCGGCGAGCCGATCGTTCCGGTCGTCGCCAAGAACGTCATTCAGGAACTGCTCTATCTGCAGTCCTCCAAACGGGACCAGGAAGTCAGTATCTACATCAATTCGCCCGGCGGATACGTCGACCAGACGCTCGCCATCTACGACACCATGCAGTCGATGGGCAGCCCCATTGCGACCTACTGCATCGGTCAGGCAGCCAGCGGCGGTGCCGTGCTGCTGATGGCGGGCACGAAGGGTCGGCGATTCATCCTGCCCAACGCGAAGGTCATGATGCATCAGCCATCCGGCGGCGTCGGTGGCCAGGCTGAGGACATCCGCATTCAAGCGGAGGAGATCCTCAAGGACAAGAAACGACTGGCCAGCATCATCGCGCATCACACGGGTCGAGACCTCGAGACCATCATGTCCGACACCGAGCGTGATCGATTCCTCACGGCTGAGGAAGCTGTCGAGTACGGCATCGTGGACGAGGTGCTGATGCCGCAGAAGCCCGAAGGCGACACGGACGACAAGAGCAACGGCAAGAAGAAGGGGTAATCAGATGAGCGCCAAGAATCAGAGCATTCCCTTCGTCGTTGAATCCACCGGTCGTGGCGAGCGCGCCTATGACATCTACTCGCGTTTGCTCAAGGACCGCATCATCTTCTTGGGCGGACCGGTCCACGACGACGTGGCCAACCTGGTCGTGGCCCAGATGCTGTTCCTCTCAAACGAGGATCCCAATGCCGATATTTCCTTCTACATCAACTCGCCGGGCGGGTCCGTATCCGCTGGCCTTGCGATGTACGATACCATGCAGTTCCTCCGGTGCGACGTTGCGACGTACTGCATCGGCATGGCCGCCAGCATGGGCGCCGTCCTGATGTGCGGCGGAGCGAAGGGCAAGCGATACCTGCTGCCCAACTCACGCATGCTGCTGCATCAGCCGTTGATCGGCGGAAGCATGTCGGGACCGGCCACCGATCTCGCCATCGAAGCCGAGGAAATGCTCCGGATCCGCGAGCGTCTTTATTCGATTCTGTCGCAGCGCAGCGGCAAGGACATGAAGACGATCGAGAAGGATTGCGATCGCAACAAGTGGCTGGATTCGAAGGAAGCCCTCGACTACGGGTTGGCGGATCACATTCTGGAACGCATGCCCGACTCATCCAAGTAATGAATGGGTCGAACGATTGACACCATCGCGAGGGGCGACGTTGCCAGGACGTCGCCCTTCTCTTTTTGTAACATCCGTCAATGCATAATCGGCGCTGCCCACGCCGCGTGACTGGTGCTAAGATGCCAAGCATGTTCGCTTCGCCGCTGGACTTTTCACTGTGCCCGCAACCATGACCGCTCAGGAACAGCACATTCATCACCTTACCGAGTTGCTCGACGTCTCCCGCGAGTTGGGCGCCACCACCGCCCTGCTGCCCCTGCTCGAACGCGTCGAACGGGCTGTCCTGCTGGTTCTGGGCTGCGAACGCAGCACGGTGTTTCTGCACGACCCTTCGCGGAACGAACTCTTCAGCCTCGTTGCCACCGGTGCCGAGTCCATCCGTTTCGACGCCCGCAAAGGCATCGCCGGCGAGGCGCTTCAAACCGAAACGGTGATCAATGTCGCCGACGCCTACGAGGATCCCCGATTCAACCCCGAGATCGACAAGCAGACGGGATTCCGCACGCGAAACATCCTCACGTTCCCGATGCACGGACACGATGGCAAGATCGTCGGCGTCCTGCAGGCGCTCAACAAACGCGACGACGCATTCGACCATGTCGACGAGGAACGGGCCGACACGCTCGCCAAGATCGCCGGCGTCGCCATCCAGCGACAGATGCTCCTCGACGAGTACGCCACCAAACAACGCCTCGAACGCGATCTTGCCCTGGCCCGCGACATTCAGCAGGGCCTGCTCCCCACGAGCGACCCCGTCGTCGCGGGTTACGAAGTCGCCGGCTGGAACCGCCCTGCCGACGAGACTGGTGGCGACTGCTTCGATTACGTGGACTTTGAGAATGGTCGCACCGGACTGCTTCTCGCCGACGCCACGGGGCACGGGATCGGACCGGCGCTGATCGTGTCGCAATGTCGTGCCATGATCCACGCGCTGTCGATGACCTCTGACGACCCTGGCGTCATCCTGTCACAGTCCAACGTCTTCCTGGAGCGATTTCTGTCCGGCGGACGATTTGTGGCCACCTTCTTTGGCGTCCTCGACCCGGTCGACCACGTCGTTCGTTACCTGAGTTGTGGGCAGGGACCGCTGCTGCACTATCGCCGCGCAACCGGCGAGTGCGTTGGAATTTCTGCCACGACCTACCCGCTGGGCATTCTCCCCGAGATCGGCGAGACGCAAAGCGCGACGCTGCCGCTCGAACCTGGCGACATGTTCGTCCTGCTGACCGATGGCTACTACGAATGGGCCGACCCGAGCAGCGATCAATTTGGCGAAGAGCGCGTCGTGGACCTAATCCACGCCCACCGCGACGACTCGCCGCGCGAGATCATCAACCACCTCAACGACGCCGTCCTCGCCTTCAGCCAGGGCACGCCTCAGGCGGACGACCTGACCGCTGTGATTGTCAAGCGCTCCTGCTAAACGCAACAACAGAAGTCGGCGCGGAGATCCAATCCACCAGCCGAAGAATGGTCACGCAGTTCCTCGATCTGACGCGATGCACCAATGTCGATCAACGGTATACGAATATGATCTGCGGAAATCAGTTCGACTGATGGAAGGGTCAATTCCGCCCTGTTCATCGTGATGTTGGTGTAGTAGACGATATCGAGATCGATCGTCCGCGGTGCAAACTTGTCAGCCGAGCGTACTCGCCCAAGATCAGCCTCAATCGTCCGCAATCGCAATCGCAGGTCCAGCGGCGGAATGTCCGTCTCAATGGCAACAGCGGCATTACAGTATTGAGGTTGGCCGGGAGGACCGACTGGCTCGGTGCGATAGACATGCGACACGGCCACCACCTGTCCGACGTCCCGCAACCGCTCGACGGCTTTGGGGATATATTCCTCCGGCTGGATGTTGGACCCGATCGCAATGAACGCCGTTTCAGGCAAAGTCGCTCGCCTTCCGCTCGATCTCGACCCCGACAGACTCGGCAAATCGCACCGCGCCAGGTTTCTCGACGCGGACGCGACACCGGGTGACCCCTGGCTGATCGAGACAGATCCGCGCGATGTCGGTGGCCAACGCTTCGACCGTAAACCGATCTGCCGTCTCCACGTGGGAAATCACCGCCTTGGAAACGGTCCGATAGTTGACCGACTGCTCCAGATCGTCCGCCGCACCCGCCGCCCGCACATCGGTGTATAGGCTGATGTTCACGCGGATGTCCTGCTCGATCTTCCGTTCCCACTCGTGGACGCCGATGACGCCGCGAACCAGCAGATTGGTAATGTCCACGCGATCTTCTGACATGATCTCACCACCAGATTCGACCAATGGTAGTTACCCGGCGTTCCGGTGTCGATAAGTTCTCCGGTGGCCTTGAGTTACCCTCGGTTGGTTCCTAAAGTATCCGCTCAACGCCAAAATGGGTAAGGAGTGACGGTGGACATCGATCAACTGCAACAAACGCTGGCGGACCTCGAAGCCGAGACGACCGCCAAAATCGCCGGTATCACGGCGATCGACGAACTGCGCCATGTGGAATCGCAGACAACCGGCAAGAGCGGCACCCTCGGCCAAATGCTCGGCACGATCAAGGACTACCCCGCCGATCAGCGGGGCCAGGTCGGCAAGATTCTCAACCAGGCCAAGGGCAAGCTGACCGGCATCTTCAAACAGGCCGGCGACCGCATTCGCCAGGCGGAGACCTCGGCTGAAGCGAGCAAAGCCTCCACTTTCGATCCGACCTTGCCGGGCGTTCGGCCACCGCTTGGCACTGCCCATCCGGTCACGCTCGTTCAGTGGCAGGTCGAAGATGTGTTTCAGCGGCTCGGCTTCATGATCGAGACCGGTCCGGAAATGGAGACGGAGTACTATAACTTCGAAGCGCTGAACATTCCGGCGTTGCACCCGGCCCGCGACATGCAGGATACGTTCTGGATGACGAACAACATGCTCCTGCGGACGCACACGTCGCCGGTTCAAGTGCGGGCGATGGAGCGTCACGGACCCCCGCTCCGCGTCATCGCTCCGGGTCGTTGCTTCCGGTACGAAACCATCGACGCGTCGCACGAGAACACGTTCCATCAGGTTGAAGGCTTGATGATCGACAAGAATATCTCGATCGCCAACCTGATCGCGATGATGCGATTGCTGCTCCGCGAGGTTTTTGGCCGCGATGTGAAGGCCCGCCTGCGACCGGGGTACTTTCCGTTCGTTGAACCGGGCTTCGAGCTCGACATGAGCTGCCTGATCTGCGACGGCAAGGGTTGTCCAACGTGCAAGCATACCGGCTGGATCGAGATCCTACCTTGCGGGATGGTTCATCCGAACGTGTTGCGGTACGGCAAAATTGACCCGCACGAGTACACAGGATTTGCATTCGGACTGGGCCTGACACGGTTGGCCATGATGAAGTACGGCATCGGCGACATCCGCGTGCTAACCGGCGGGGACTTGCGGGCGATTGTCCCCACTCCGCGACTCACCGGCCCGACCATCAAGCCGGAAAGTGCAGGTGCGGCATGCTGATTTCTCTCAACTGGATTCGCGAATTCGTCGACCTGCCCGCCGATTTGTCAGCGGATGCATTGGCTGAGCAGTTCACGCTGATTGCCGCCGAAGTTGAAGGCGTTGAGAAGATCGAGGTCGGCGCCAAGGGATTGGTCTGCGCCGAAATCACGTCGCTCAAGCCGGTCTCCGGCACCGACAGCACGCACGCCGCAGAGTTGAACCTCGGCGACAAGACCGTCCAGACCTGCACCAACGCCCCGGACCTGAGCGTCGGCGACCGCGTCGTCTACGCCACGACCGGCGCACACGTCAACGCCCTCGGCACCATCAACGACACAACCGTCGGCGGACTGCCCAGCGCCGGCATGATCCTGCCCGGCGACGCGCTCGGTGTCGAACCCGCTGCCCGCGAAGCCATCTTCCTGTCGCCCAACGTCGCACCCGGCACGGAACTGCCCGGCGAACTGTTCGACGACTGGGTCATCGAAGTCGACAACCACTCGATCAACCATCGGCCTGACCTGTGGGGACACTACGGCATCGCCCGCGAGTTCGCCGCCATCTTCAAAACGAAGCTGAAACCCTATCCGGTTGTCTCTGAAGCCGAGCTGACCAGCGTCGATCTGCCCGAGATTCCGATCACCATCGACGACGGCGATGCATGCCCGCGCTACTCCGGTCTGCGCATGACCGGCGTCACCGGCCAACCCGCACCACTCTGGATGCAGCTTCGCCTGGGTCACGTCGGCATCCGCCCGATCAGTTGCCTCGTCGATCTGACCAACTACATCATGCTCGAGCTGGGCCAACCAATGCACGCCTTCGACGGCGACACCGTGACCGGCATCGAGGTCGGCTTCCTCAAACCCGGCGCGAAGTTCACGACGCTCGACAACATCGAACGGACACTGCCCGATCAGGCATTGATGATCCTCAGTGATCGCAAGCCTGTCGCGCTTGCCGGCGTCATGGGCGGCGCGGACACGGAGATTTCCGACGAAACCAGGACCATCCTGCTCGAATCCGCCAACTTCCACCCGCACATCATCCGCAAGTGCGCCGCCGCCCTGTCACACCGCACCGACGCCAGCGCACGATTCGAAAAGTCACTCGATCCTGCCCACACCACGCTCGCCATCCAGCGTTTCGTCACCCTCGCCCGCGACGAATTCGCCGAATTCGCGCTGGCCAGCAAACTGAGCGATGCTTATCCCAAACCGCTCGAATCCGTCACCGTCACGGTCGACCCGGCATTCGTCGCGCGCTTCATGGGCCATCCGGTGACACGCGAGCAGGTCACCGACATTCTCACCGCCCTGGAATTCAAGGTGCGACGTGACGGCGACAACCTCATCGTCGACGTTCCCAGTTTCCGCGCCACACGCGACATCGAAATCGAAGCAGACATCATCGAAGAGGTCGCCCGTTACGTCGGCTACAACAACATCGAACCCGACTTCCCCGAGGTCACCATCCGCGCCCTCGACCCGAACCTCCAGCAGCGCATCGAAAAACGCGCGCTGCAACTGCTCACCCAGTCATTCGGCTGCTGCGAAATCTTCCGCTATCTCTGGTACGACACCGAATTCCTCAACCGCATCAAGCACGATCCAGGCCCCTGCATCACGCTGCGCAACCCCGCCGCCGCGGGTCTCGAACGCTTCCGCCAATCGCTCATCCCCGGCCTGCTCAGCGCCGCGGAATTGAATCGCCACCATCTCGACGCCTTCCGTCTCTGCGAGCTCGGCACCGCGTTCCCGCGTGTCAACAACGACCACGACCAGCGTCGCCACATCGGCATGATTACCGCACTGAAATCCAAGAAGGCAGAGGACCAACTGCTCGCCGAACTCAAGGGCCTCGTCGACGCGTGGAGCTGGCAACTCGTCAATCGCCCTGCCACCTTCACCCCGGCAGACATCGCCGAATCGCGGCAGTGGGAGAACTCCCCCAAAACCGCCGCCATCTACATCGCCGGTCAAGACGTCGGCCGCATCGGCATCATCCCGCTCGAACTGCGTCGCAACCTCGACGAACACCTCGCCGCATGGTCGATGGCGTGGGCGGAGATCCATATCAACCCGCTGGCGACCCTCGACGAGCCACCGAGCAAGCTCGACGCCATCCCGCAGTTCCCCGAAGTCGAACTCGATTTCTCCGCCCTCGTCGACGCGACCGGCCATTACGACGGCGTCAGGAAACAGATCGCTGCGTTTGGTGACGACCTGCTCCGACGCATCACGTTCGTCGACAGCTACGAGGGCAAGTCAATCCCCGACGGGAAGCGCGCCCTCACGTTCCGTGCCCGCATCGGTGATCCATCGCGCACGCTCACCGAGGAAGACCTCACACGGTTCCGCGCCGCCTTTGAGAAACACCTCACCGCCAACGGCATGGAGTTGCGTCAGTGATGCTCAAGCGATTGCTCACCACCGTCGCCGCCGTGGCCATGACAATCCTCTGCACCGGCTGCCCGCAATATCGCGACGCCAGCGTCCCCAACGAGATCCGGAAGGTCGAAATCAGCGACGAGAAGGAGTACCTGCTCTACGTCCCCTCAACCTACGATCGACGATACAAGTGGCCGCTCATCATGCTCTGCCACGGCACCAAACCATTCGACAATGAGCGCCGCCAGATGCTCGACTGGGTCAAGCTGGCCGAAGAACGCCGCTTCATCGTGGCCGCCCCCATCCTCGTCGGCACAACGTCATTCCGCACCGATCACGCATCGCAACTCAAACGGCAGCGCGAAGACGAACAACGCATCCTGGCCGTCACCAAGCACCTGCGCGCGGCCTACAACATCTCAAGCGATCGCATTTTCATGACCGGCTGGTCGGCGGGTAACTATGCCGTTCTCTACACCGGTCTCAAGCACCCGGAGACTTTCCGTGCCCTCGGCGTCCAACAGGGCAACTTCGACGTCGCCTTCATGAGCGAACTTGTCCAGAAGGTCGATCCGCACCAACCCGTCGCCGTCATCTACAGCCACACCGATGTCTTCGCCGGCTCGGGACCACGCGAGACCATCGAATGGCTTGATCAGAACCAGGCCGACATCCACGAACTCGAAGTCTCCGGCGGACATCGAGGCCACCCCAAGGAGACGCAGCAATTCTTCGAACGTGTCATCCGCGAAATGCCGTGGCTGCGGATCCGCACGCTGGCGGTCGATGATGCTGACGCACTCACTGTCCAGTTCAAGACCATCGGTTCCTTCACGCCGGTCGCGTTTTCGTGGGATTTCGGTGACGGCGGTGACTCACCCGTGGCGGCTCCGGTCCACCATTTCGACCAACCGGGCACGTACACCGTCACGCTTCAAGCCGCCATCAACAAAGACAGGATCGTATCCCGCAGCGTGGAAATCTCCGTCCCCCAGATTGACGCCATCAAGGCCATCCGCACCACCTGGGACGATTGACCGATATCAGTCGTTGACACGCCCGAACAGCTTGAACGTCAGCACCAACGCCGGCAGAAGCACCAAATTCGCCGACAACGCGCACACCATCGTAAAGGCCAACAATCCCCCGAAGTAGGCGGTCGGCAAGAACCGCGACAACGTCAGAATCCAGAACCCGCCCGCAATCACGACCGTCGTGAACACACACGCCCGCCCCACGCTTCCATGCGCATCGCGCAGCGCCGTCTCGTAACGTCCCGTTTCCCGCAGCCGCCGTCGAAACCGCCATAGATAATGCAACGCGTCATCCACAGCGATCCCGGTCGTCACCGACAGCATCATCGCCGTCGTCATGTTCACCGCGATGCCCGTCCACGCCATCGCCCCCAAGCAGAACGCCATCGGCAACACCGTCGGCACCATCGCCGTCAGCCCCACGCGCACCGACCGCAACATCACGATCAGCACAAGCAGCACCGCCGGCACCGTCACGCCCAACGATCGAAACTGATCCCGCCACAGCTCGCTCACCAGCGTGGCGTAGAACACATACAATCCCGTCACATTCGTCTCGTACGCATCCCCCATGTCGGCGGCCACCATCGCCTCCACATCGCGACCAAGCTGCAGCTTTTCCTGCACCGAAATCCCCTCCGCCACACGGAAGTTCAACCGCATCCCCGTCTCATCCGCATTCAGAAAGTTGCGAATCGCCCCGTCGCCGAACATCCTTCGCGCACCGGCCAATCGCGCCTTCACCCCGAAGTCGGTCGACGGCGTATCCCCTTCCCCAAGTGTCAGCACGTCCGCCAAGCCCAGCGATTTCCGCACCGGCTCAAAAGACTCCACGACCTTCAAACCCGCCGCCCGCGATCGCCCCACCGACTCCGCCGACACCACCGACCCACCGACTCGCTTGCGAATCACCACTTCCATCGACCCTGTCGGCGAGAGATGCGACTCGATGAACTCGTAACTGCGACGCACCTCGCTCTCCGGTCGAAAGTTCTTGACAAAATCACTTTCAAACCGAAGCCAAGGCAACGCAGCCGCAAACACACCCACCGCCACCACAAAACCGATCGCCGCCCGCCCCCGATGTCGCCCCACGGCCGAGCCCAGTTGACGCAGTTTGTCGGGCAGGAACGACATGTCCCGCGACGTCGCCGCCGGCTGTCGCGCCCACGCCAACAGCGGCGCACACACCAGCGACAGGGCCAACGCAAACGTTAGCCCGATCACCATGATATAACCGAACAATCGCACAGGCGTGATTCCGGATACCGACACCGATCCGAATCCCACCATCGTTGTGATCATCACAGCCGAGCACGGCGAGATCATCTCCCGCAACACCCGCCGTGCCCGTTCCCGCCAATCCAGAAACGGCGTGCGCGCAAACACCTCATCATCCGCCGACCCGATATGCACACAGTTGGCCACAGACAGCACCGTCACCAGGATGAGCACCATCTGCGTCACGAGCGTCGTCGGCCAATCCAACGCAGACGCCATCCCCAACGCACACGCCGTCGCCGCAAGCGATACCCCCAGACAATAGACCATCGCCGCCAGCCGCCGAAACACGATCCCCAACGTGATCAGAATCAGCACGAACGCGGCGATCGAAAAGTAGACCAGATCGCGATCCACGAAGTCGTACATGTCGATCAGCGTCACATACGGACCAGCCAGAAAGACCGTCGCTTCCGGGTAACGATCCCGCGCGTCAGCCAGAATCCCCTTCAGACGCCCAACCGTTTCCTTCCGTACCGCTCCCGTCGCCCCCTCACCCGACATCTGCATCACGACGGCGACCGTCTTGCCATCACGCCCCACCAGCGTGTCCACGAACAGCGGATGCTCCCACAACCAATCCCCCAGCAGATACCGCAACTGCTCCGGCACATCCGCGATCGACCCCGTCCGCGCAACAGCCGGCAACGCGCTCACCTGCTCGGTGATCCACGTCACCATCGCCAGCGTTTCGTCCGACGTTGCGTCCGCCGTCTCCATCGCGAACACCGCGAATTCGTTGCTCGAAAACTCCTCCATCACCGCCCGAAAAGCGACGTACGCCTCACTCTCCGACGCCACGAACGCCTCCAGCGTGTAGTCCCGCCGCAACCCGCGCGTCAGCAGCACGCCAGCCGCCACCGCCGTCACAACCGCCGCTGCCATCACCAAACGAAAACAATGTCGCTCAATCCAACCCGACAACAAGTATCCCTTTCATGGACAACCGACTTGTCGCCCCACTGTAGCGTCACCCCTTGTGGGTGACGAGAACCACCAGCAACTTCCGACGCGTCACCCGCGGTTGCAATCCCATCGCCCCCGGGCACAATACCCCACCATGAACGAACCCATCATCGCATCCATCGAGAACAACGTCGGCATCGTCCGACTCAACAGACCCGAGGTCCTCAACGCCCTCTCGCTCGACCTCATGAAAACCCTCGTCGACACCCTCGAAGCCTACGACGACAACCCCGACATCCACGTCATCCTCATCGCAGGATCGGAAAAAGTCTGGGCCGCCGGCGCTGACATCAACGACATGGCCAAGGCGTCCGTCTTCGAAATGTACGAACGAAACCAGTTCGCCCGATGGGAACGCATCCGCAAGATCCGCAAACCCATCATCGCCGCCGTCAGCGGATTCGCACTCGGCGGCGGGTGCGAACTCGCCATGCACTGCGACGTCATCATCGCATCCGAGTCCGCCAAGTTCGGTCAACCCGAGATCAACATCGGCATCATCCCCGGCGCAGGCGGCACCCAACGCCTCACCCGCGCCGTCGGCAAGTTCCGCGCCATGGACATGATCCTCAACAGCCGCTTCATATCAGCCGACGAAGCCTACACCTTCGGCCTCGTCTCACGCGTCGTCCCCAAGGAGAACTTCTACGAAGCCTCGCTCGCCCTCGCACACGAGATGGCCGGCAAACCACCCATCGCCCTCAAGCTCGCCAAGGAAGCCGTCCTCAAGGCACACGAAACCACCCTCGGCGAAGGACTCGAATACGAACGCAAACTGTTCTACATGCTGTTCGCGACCGAAGACCAGAAGGAAGGCATGGCCGCATTCATCGAAAAACGTCGCGCCAAATTCGAAGGCAAGTAAGTCCCAACAGAATCAACAACCGGAGTCACCCATGTCCGAACAACCCGCATTGCTCATCGAAAACAACGGCGCCATACGCACCCTCAAGCTCAATCGCCCCGACGTGCTCAACGCCTTCAACAACGACCTGCTCGACACGCTCGTCAAGGAAACCAAATCGGCCGCCAAGGACGACTCCGTCCGCTGTGTCGTCATCGCCGCCGCCGGCCGCGCCTTCTGCTCCGGCCAGGATCTCGACTCCGTCAAACAGATGATCGAAGACCCCGACGCCCCCGAACTCGGCCAACATCTTCGAAAACGCTACAACCCGATCATCCAGAACCTCCGCACCATGGAGAAACCCGTCATTGCCGCCGTCAACGGCGTCGCCGCGGGTGCCGGTTGCAGCCTCGCACTCGCAGCAGACCTCCGCATCGCCGCCGAATCCGCGAGCTTCATCGAAGTTTTCGTCAACGTCGGCCTTGTCCCCGACTCCGGCAGCACCTTCACACTCCCACGACTCGTCGGCATGGGCAAAGCCATGGAAATGGCCTTCACAGGTCAGAAGGTCTCGGCCGCCGACGCACTAAATTTCGGCCTCGTCAACCAGGTCGTCCCCGACGATCAACTCGAGGAAACCACCAACAAGCTCGCCGCCAAACTCGCATCACTCCCCACCCGCGCGATAGGCCTCACCAAACGAGCGTTCAACAAAGCATGGTCCGCCAACCTCGAGGATCAGCTCGAATACGAAGCCTTCCTCCAAACCACCGCCGGTCAAACCGAGGACCACACCGAAGGCGTCCGCGCCTTCCTCGAGAAACGCAAACCCGAATTCAAGGGCAGGTAGTTCGCAACATGCTTCGGCAAGTCTTCCCACACAGACGGCCAATTCGCGAATGAACCCGACGCGACGTGGATATCGTCGTCGCATGTCGCCACGCCCGACGATAGTGCGCAATTTCAGCGCCGTACCAACAGAAAGGCGGCGACGCGAAATCCCCTACACGTCACCGCCTTCCTCTCTTGTTGTAAGCAGTAATATCCTATGCAACAAACGATTATCCGCTGATGCACACTGACAGCGCTCATGCCGCCATTTACTTTGCAGCCCGGTGCCACGATTGGTACACTCTCTACTGACCCATTGAATACAGGACAACGCCTGTTCCGATCGTACAACCAATTCGGAGAGGGAACTCTCGAATGAAGGCCAGCCGCAGAATCACATGCGCATGCGCAGCAGTCATCGTGGCCACAACATTCGCCATCGCTCAGCAGGCTGACCAACCTGTGAGTCCGCTCACGGTCACGCAAGAATCAACGCCGCTCGGCGATAACGCGCTGCTTTCCACCGGCCCCATCATGTGCACAGGCGACGCAGACTGCTACTTCGCGGCCGTCAATGCCGCCAATGGGTCCGGTGGCTTGGCGTCCGACTTTCTCGACGTCTGCGATTACCACTACTGCAACAACGGCGTGTGCGACAGTTGCGAAAGGCGATTCGGCAACACAGTACCGGTGTACAACGCACTGGTTCAAGGCGTTGACGTTCTCTGCGGCGCATCTGGTTTCGTGAACTACTGCTTCTGCCCCAGCGCGGATTCGTGGGATGCTCGATCGGTCGACAACCGCGGCCCAAGCGGCCCACCGCTCGGTGTGGACGACATCTCCGCGCTGGTGAGAGCATTCGGGGGAGCGGTTTTCTTCGACTGCCCGATTCCGGATCCCATGTCGAACTGCGACCTCGAGGACATCGTTCCACCACTGGACCAGAACATCAGCGAGAACGCGAATTGCGGTCCCGCCTGTTTCGTGGACGCAGATTGCGCCGACCAGTCATACTGCAACGGCGAGGAGACATGCGTCGAAGGGCGATGCAAGAAAGGGAATAACCCATGCAGCCCGCTTGCATGCAGCGAGGATACCGACCGATGCGGCGCATGTGTCACGGATGCGGACTGTGGCGATGGACGCTTCTGCAATGGCGAAGAAGTGTGTGACGTAATGGGACAGTGCACCAAAGGCGATCCACCATGCCCATCCAACATCGCCTGTGATGAGTTGAACAATCTCTGCTCGGGATCAAGACGTCTGTTTCTCGTCCCCGCGGGCATGAACCCCTTGTTGGCCACGTCCGGACAAGACGTCGCGATCGACCCTGCTCCCGGTGCGGTTGTATCCGTGGAAGCATATCTTGAGGACCCAGAAACCCGAACCCACGCCTATGAGTTCGCCATGGGGTGTACCTACGCAAGTGCGGCGACAGATGCCGGGGAAATCCAGTTTGTCGATGGAAGCATGGCCATCGATGATGAGCGATCAGACTACTATTTTGATGATTTCCCATCGTTCATTGTCCTCGACGAAGGACAATGCATGATGGAACAACCATGTACAGACAACAACGATTGCTGGGAAGATTGTGGCAGCCTCTGCCTGCCGAGTGGCTTCTGTTCGATCACCCCGGCGCGCGCCGGCGCCGTGTCGCTGAATCCAGGCGCACCGGCCCCGCCCGGACGGCGATACATCGCCAATTTTCAATTACAGATACCGATTGAACCCCTGATCGGCCGATACACCATCCGCCCCATCTGCCCCGAAACAGAAGCGTGCACCGCCACGCTCACACGTACAATCGATAGCGTTCCAATCGAGCAGCTCCCCGTCCTCGTCAACGGACTCGAGATTGACCGCCGCACCGTGTGCTGCGACGGAACCGCCATGACCTGCCAGCAGGACGTGTTTCAGTCCGACTGTCCATCACCTGCCGTTTGGCTCGAACAACAGGACTGCGACGCTGACTGCAACGACAACGGCTTGGCTGACATCTGCGACATCGTCATCGGCAACAGCAACGACTGCAATGCCAACGACATCCCCGATGAATGCGAAACCCAAACCTGCACCCGCGATTGCGACTGCTACCTCAACGCCACGGCAGGCGGACCGGACATCTGCGATCCCACCAGCCTCATCGACATCTGCGATTACACCTACTGCGACATTCCGCAAGGCCAAATCGAAGGCAACTGCACATCCTGCAGACGACGATACGGCAATACATGTGATTCCTTCGCTGGGTTCGTACAGACGAATGACATCCTTTGCGCAGTAGCCGGATTCGGAAACTACTGCGCATGTCCCAACGCGGACCTTGTCAACGCGAAGGCGCCCGGATGCCAGTCCGGGATTTTCAATGCAAACTGCAAGGGGCCAAGTGGCTCACCACTCGGGACCGATGACATCATCGCCGTCGTGGGCTCATTTGGCGGAGCAAACCCATACCCTTGCTCAACACCCAACGATGACACGTGCGACGACAATCCACCGCCGTCAGCGGGCGGTTGTGGTCCCGCATCCTTGGCAGTTGATGGTCCATCAGCGGCCGCATCATCACACGCAGTCCACGACGTTGTCGTACGCAGATCGTCCTCCGCGACTCTGCAGATCGTTCCACGCGAGCGTTCGATCCGCGCAGATGGCCAACTCGCGGTGGACATCTTCGTCACCGACGTAGAAGGACTCATCGGATACGAATTCGGCCTATCGACCATCGGCGGCAAACAGGGAGCGCTGTCGCTGCACGCGGTGAACGTCGACACCGATCGCAACGATTACGTCTTCGACGGCTTGGCCAACTTCCCAGCCATCGACGAGGAACTGGGTCGCATCGGCGGCGTCGCCATGGACGCTGGTGTCACGGTGAGTCAAGGCAAACGCGCCTACCTCGGTACGTTCACATTCACCGTCCCCGACGACGCCCGCGGCGCGTTCAGTCTTCAACCTTCCACCGAATTCGTCGCCCTGTTCACCAGCGGCGGTCAGCAATCGGTCGGCACGGTCGACGATGCCATCGTGTTCGTTACAGGTGGATCAAGTCGAAGGTAACTCAGGAGAGGGAATTCCCAACTGCGGAATGGCGGTGACGCGACATCCCCATCGCGCCACCGCCTTCCACATGCGCTCCCCATTCCACGGCAGTTGCCATCACACCATTGCACACACTACGATACCCAATCGAATCAACCACGGGGAATCGCATCATGCGCCGACAGATCGTCCACGCCGGAGCCGGAAGCCTCAAATACGAAATCCGCGAGATCATCGGCTTCGCACACGCCGTCGAAAACCTCGGCTGCGATCTCATCTGGGAGAACATCGGCGACCCTGTGCAAAAGGGCGAAATGCCCCCCGATTGGATCCGCGACATCGTGCACCAGCACGTGGACCAATCCGAATCGTGGGCCTACTGCCACTCCGCCGGCGTGCCCACCACTCGCGACTTTCTCGCCCAATCCGCCAACGAAAGACCCGACAGCGTCCAACTCACCGCCGATGACATCATCTTCTTCAACGGCGTCGGCGACGCCGTCTCCAAGGTGTACAACTACCTCCCCCGCGAAGCGCGAATCCTCGGCCCATCACCCGCCTACAGCACGCACTCCTCCGCGGAAGCGGCCCACTCCGGGTACCAGCACCTCACCTACCATCTTGATCCCAACAACGGCTGGCTGCCCGACGTCGACGAAATTCGCAACAAGTGTAAGTACAACGATTCCATCGCCGGCATCCTCCTGCTCTCACCGGACAATCCTACCGGCGCCGTCTATCCACGCCCCCTTCTTGAAGACATCGCCGAAATTGCCCGACAATATGGCCTCTTCCTCATCTCCGACGAAATCTACGCACACATCGTCTACAGCGGCCAACCCCATCTCCACATGAGCGAGTGGATCGGGGATGTTCCCGGCATCGCCATGCGCGGCATCAGCAAGGAATATCCCTGGCCCGGTTCGCGCTGCGGCTGGATCGAAGTCCTCAACCGCAAGTCCGACCCGCTCTTCGACGAATACGTCGAGAGTCTCATCGCCGCCAAACGCCTCGAAGTCTCATCCACCACCCTGCCCCAACTCTCCATCCCGACGGTCTATTCAGACCCGCGCTACCCCACCCACCTCGCCAACCGCGAAGCAATGTTCGAAGCCCGCGCAACAGAAGCAGTGAACATCCTCTCAGAATCTGACGCCATCGTTGTCAACAAACCCGGCGGCGCGTTCTATCTTACCGTCACGTTCAAGCCTGACGCCCTCAACGACCGGCAGGTCCTGCCCACCAACAACCCCGAACTCGACCGCTTCATCGCCGATCAGGTCGACGGCGTCTCCCTCGACAAACGCTTCGTCTATTACCTCATCGCCGCCACAGGCATCGTCGTCGTCCCCCTCACCGGCTTCCATTCCAAGCTCCTCGGCTTCCGCGCCACCATCCTCGAACACAACGACGCCAAACGAAAGCGAATCTACGAAACCATCCGCGACGCCATCAACATCTACACCAACATGGCATGAACACCGTACGTCACCGACGCAACATCGCGCTCGGTTTCATGACACCCTGACCCCCAAAAACAAAAAACCCTTAGTCCCGCCTGCGGGCAACAGGTACCATGGGATCTCAGTTCGTTCGGGTGCACGACCACCAAGACCTGCCGGACAGGCCGATTCACACCAGCGTGGCCGGTGCACCAAACAAGAGTCCGTCGGCGATCCGACCGACATCACGAGAAAGGGACACATCATGCGCGCATCAAACCGCACCCTCATGACGCTGATACTCGCCCCGTGCACCGTCGCCATCGCACAAGAAACGACTGTCCAGAACGACACGCTAATCGGCGGATCAGGCGGCAACATTCAAGCTGGTTTCGTGGCGGGCGAAAGTGCAGCCGCATGGCTGACGTCACCATGCGATGGAAACATCGTGGCTGTTCAGGTCTTCTGGAGATCCTTCCTTGGCGGTGCACCCCAGTCGATCGAAGACTCGATCACAATCTTCGACGCTGGGAGTTTTCCAACACCAGGCGGTGTGCTCTTGACAGAGTTCGGGCAACTGGCCGAGATCATTGGACCCGTCATGACCGACGGTGTCATCAACGAGTTTCGGTTCCTCGACGAAAACATGACACAGCCACTCAGCGTGCCCATCCTCACGAACGACGCCTTCGTCGTGTCCTTCAAGTTCCTCAATTCACCGACCGCGTTCACCCCCAGCGTCGTCACCGATACCAACGGCTGCCAGTCCGGACGCAACGGCGTATTCGCAGTGCCGGGCGGTTGGTTCGACGCGTGTCTGCTCGGCGTGACCGGAGATTTCGTGATCCGCGCCGTCGTCGACTGCAATCCCACCCAGGCCTGCTGCTTCGATGCCGATAGCTGCGTGGACCTCACAGAAGACGACTGCATGACGGCCAGCGGTTTTCCTCAAGGGGCCGGGACGGATTGCGATACCGTCGACTGTTTCCCGGAGGGAGCATGCTGCATGGCGGACGGCACATGCGCTGACCTCAGCCCTGAAGACTGCGCCTCAATGAGCGGATCCTACCAGGGAAACGGAACCGAATGTGCCCTTGTCAAATGCGTCCAACCCAGCGGCGCCTGCTGCCTGAGCAATGGCAACTGTCTGTTCCTTCCCGAAGCAGATTGCACCGCCATTCCCAACGCCAACTGGGCCGGTTTCGGAACCGATTGCTCCGATGGCGACATGAACATGACCGCCGATGCGTGCGAAACCGGATTCTGCGGCGATGGCACCATCGACGCAGGCGCGGGTGAGGAATGCGACGACGGTTCGGCCAATTCGGACACCACGCCCGACGCCTGCCGAACCGATTGTACACTTCCGATATGCGGTGACGGCGTGACCGACACCAGCGAAGACTGTGACGACGGCAACACAAAGGACTTTGACGGTTGTTCATCCATTTGTATTCATGAAACAATTTTTGAAACGTCCTGCACTCGGGACTGCGACTGTTACTTCAATGCGGTCGACAACGGCGATCCTTTTGACGTATGCGATTACCATTACTGTGATCGGGAAATCTGCACGTCGTGCACCCGTCGATACGGCAACACATGCGCCTCCTTCGGCGGATTCGTGCAGACCTCCGACATCCTTTGCGCTGTTACCGGTTTCGGAAACTACTGCGCTTGCCCCAACGCCGATTTCATTGCACCAGGAGGAACGAAGGGACCAAGCGGCTCACCGATTGGTACGGACGACGTCCTCGCCATCGTCGGCGCTTTCGGCGGTGAAAATCCGTTCGACTGTCCCGTTCCGGATCCCGCAACCTGCGACGATACCCCGCCGCTGACGGCAATGGGTTGCGGCCCGACCGCTGCCAACGAGTGGGACGAAAACGCGATGCTCGACGGGATCATGAGCGAACCCGTCGCGCCTTTCACAACAGCCACGCTCACCATTCAACCCAGAACCCGAACGGTTTATCCCGGGGGCGCCATGGAAGTCGACATTTTCGTCACCAACGTCTCCGGTCTCGCCGGCTACGAGTTTGGACTCGCCGCCATCGACAGTGACAACCGTGCCATTCAGAACCCTTATGTGTATGTCCAGACACAACGCCGCGATTATGTCTTCAGCGGATTGCCCGCTTTCCCGGCATTCGATACGGAACTGCTACGGATCGGCGGCGTTGTCATGGACGCCGGCGTCACAACCGCGATGGGTGAACACGCCTACCTCGGCACCTTCATTTTCCAGGTCCCGGATGAAACCCGTGGCACCATCACCATCAAGTCGGTAGCGGAATTCACCGCGCTCTACAGCCACCTCGGCCAACAGCGCATACACCCCGTCGCCGAAGCCACGGTCATCATCGCAGCTCCATCCCGGCGATAGGCCAACACGTTCCCGCAATCCATCCGGCGGCAGCGAGGTCGGGAAACCTCACTGCCGCCGGACTCATTTGATCCAATTGCGTTCCCCGGCGGCTCCGATCCGGTTGAGTACCCTGCGCCCCCCCGCTACACTTCTATCCATGTCAAACACACCCAATCGCCCCAACCCCGCCCAGTGGCTCATCGCGATCAGTCTCGCCGCCATCGCACTGACGCTGCTCATCAGAACCGACAACCCCATCCTCCCCGAAGCCGACGCACAGGTAACCCGTTCCGGCGGCGCACGCGGCATCTTTGCCTTCAGCACCCAGTTCTGCGAAAACTCGAATGGAATCTGCATGGTCGATGTCGACACCATGACCCTTTGGTGCTACGAATACGTCTGCGGCACCAAGAAGCTCCGCCTTCTCGGGAACCGGTCTTGGATGTACGACCGCTACCTCGAGAATTTCAACATCGACGGGCCGACCCCACAGGAGGTCCAACGCCTTGTCGATCAGGAGCGGGAAGCCAAGTTGCGCAACCGCTAACGCCCGAATTCCGCGTGCAATCGCGGTTTCCCACGCGTACAATGAATACAGGGGTAGCCCTAAACGCCCCGCCGCAAAGAACTTGCAATCAAAGCGTAAGGGAAGTGCAAGAATGGCCAAGATGTTCTACTCGCTCGAAGAAGCCCTCGAAAAGCTAGGCTGCGACGAGTCCACCCTCAAAGCCGCGGTCCGTGACGGCAAGCTCCGTGAATTCCGTGACGCCGGCAAGGTCAACTACAAGTCCGACGAGATCGACAAGCTTGCCGCAGATTCCGGCGGCGGTGCGGGCACACCGCCTCCGCCACCACCCGCTGATGACGCCGCCTCCGACACAGGCCCCCTCAAGCTCGGCGATGAATTGGAACTTTCCGCGAGCCTTGGCCCCATCGGTCTTGCCGATACTGGCGCCGATACAGGCGCTGACAACCCCTTCCCCGATCTGACATCCGCAGGCAGCGGCGCCGGCGCTGAATCAGGCGGGAGCATCGGCCTGGGCGACAGTTTGGGCGACAGTCTGGGCGAGATTGGTCTTGCCGACACCGGCGTCAATCTTGGCGGTTCCGGTTCTGCACCGGGTCCTCCCGGCCTTGCCGAAACCGACATCGCCGCGGAAACAACGTTCAACCTTGCCGATACCGGCGACATGGGCGATCAGGTCAGCATCGAGGAACCCGACAACGCCTCCTCCGGCAACAAGAAGGACGACACCGTCGTAAGTTCCGTCGGCGTCAGCGTTTTCGACGAAGAAGAAGTCTCGGACGACGACCCGATGGCCAAGACGGTCCTGACCGGCACGGCTGGTGGGACTGGTCTTGAAGGCGTCGGCAGCGGCTCGGGGCTGCTCGACCTCACGCGCGAAAGTGATGACACCTCGCTCGGCGCGGAGTTGCTCGACGAAATTTACCCCGGCGGTGATGAAGGCGCCACCGTCGAAATGGGCGAAGCCACCCGCGCCGGTCTCGAATCCGCCATCCCCGACGAAACCCCTGCCGGCGGCGAACCCGTGACCGAGGATGCATTCCAGCCGGCAGACCCTGGCCCTGCGTCCGTGGCAGCGACCGCGGCCGCCCCGTCGCGCACGGTCGTGACACAGACGATCGAATACGCGCCCGATGCCTTCGCCAACGGCGCGACGGGCATGCTCGCCGTCGCCCTGCTCATTATGGTTTTCACCGGCTTGCCCATCGCGGCTGCGCTTGGCAATACGTGGCCCTCGATTCTTGATTTTGTTTATGGTAAGCTCTGGATGTTTGGTGCGGGCGCGTTGGTTCTGTCCGGCGCCGCCTTGGGACTTGGCATCTTCCTCGGAAAACGCTCCGGGGGCTGATCCCCATTCCGGTGCGTTCATCGCTCAAGCAGTCGTCGAGTCGCCGCCCGTCCCCGCCACGAATCCGCCTTGGCATTTGGCGTCACGCCAAGGCACGATAGCTTTGGATTTACTCGTCCATCTCGACATTAAGGAGGACACCGTGCGTTTGGCTCCGTCGTTTCTGACCATCGTTGCGTCTGCCATGATCTTCACCACCACCGGATGCGTCAGCCTCCAGGTGCATGAACATGTCAAAATGGACAACCGCAAACTCAAAGCCGAAAAAGAGCAACTCCAGCAGGAACTTTTTGACGCCCGCGCCGTCGCCGGCTCGCTGCGTGATCGTTCCGACTCGCTCGAGCAGCAGCTCGGCACCAAGGATCAGATTGTTGCCAACTTGAAGCGTGAGAATGACGGTCTCGAACAGAAGTTCAATCGCTGCCAGGAAATCGCGAAAGGCATCGCCGAAATGCCCATCCCAGCGGTCACCCTCTCCGCACAACTGCCCGAGGAACTGGACAGCGCCTTCCAGACGTTCGCCGCCCAACACCCTAACCTCGTGGTCTACGACCGCGAGCATGGCAGTATCAAATGGACATCAGACCTGCTCTTCGCGTTGGGCAGCGACGTGGTCAAGAAGACAGCCGCCAATTCCATGATCGAATTCACCGAGATCATGCGTTCCCCCGCGGCCGCCAACTTTGATGTCTTCGTCGTCGGCCACACCGACAACGTTCCAATTCGCCGCGAAGCCACGCGTAAGCTCCACCCGACCAATTGGCACCTGTCGACCCACCGTTCGATCGCCGTCGCCAAGCTGCTGCAGAAGAATGGTCTCAACGCCTCGCGTGTCGGCGTGGTCGGCTTTGGTGAGCATCGCCCACTCGTCACCAACGACACCAAGGAGCACCAGGCCCGCAACCGCCGCGTCGAAATGTACATCATGCCCACCGGCGCGTTCGCCGTTGGCGCCAAGCCGGGCATCCAGGCGATGGCGATTACCGGACAGGAAAAGTCCGACAACTAAGCGGCAGTCTGTCTCTTTTCCGTCCGTCCGTTAAGTGGACGTGACCAAGCTCAAGCCCACACTGAATCCGCCTCGCGATATCTCGTCGCACGGCGGATTCCTTCTATAATCCGATGTCATCAGACGACGCGGTCAAAAGATGGGCACGACGACGACCTCGTCCGATAAAGACGGAAGCGAAATCGATCAACGACAGGAACGCCATGAGCAACGCCCCATCGGCCAAGAAGTCCAAGGGTCTCATCGACTACCTTTTCTACAGCTGGGCGAACAACGTCTGGTTCGGCATCGCTGTCCTGATCGCCATCTTCGTCTACAGCTCCGTCGGGAGTGCCATCCCTTCCCTTCGCCAGCATCCCTTCTTCGACCTGACCGAAATGGGCTGGTTTCACTGGTGGCCTTTCGATCTGATGATCGCCCTGCTGGTGATCAACATGACCACCGTGACCCTGAAACAAATCCCGTTCAAGCTCATCAACGCCGGCGTCTGGACCATACACACCGGCATCATCATTCTCTGCTTTGGCAGCGTCTACTACTTCGGCACCAAGCTCGAGGGCGACGTGCCGATCTTTCGCCGCAGTGTCGAGATCAGCGTCCCTGGAAAGACCGAACCGGTCTCCCTTGTCGTTCGTCCCGGCAACATCGTCTCCACGGAAGGCGCCGACGGTGAATACACCTTCGCCGTCTCACAGACATTCCCCGAGTGGGTCATCGCGTCGGGCGACGACGCGGGCAAGAAGGCGTACATGGCGTGGATCGACGTCAAGCCCCCCGGACGCATCAACTACACCCGACAACTTCTGGACGGCTATCCCGAGTACACCGAGGACATTCTCCCCGATCGAACGCGGGCCAAGAAGACGCTCGGACGCCAACTCGTCGACGACTCGGTTTCGATGAAACTCGCCTACGAGCCTCAGACCGAGTTCTTCCTGATGCATTCCGCGTCCATCTTCGTCCGCGAGACGGAGAGTGATCGGTGGGACGAACGCCCCGTCTATGACATGCCCCACTACAACGACCACATCGGCGACCACGACGACGTCATCATCTCGCCGGAGCAACGCGAGCCGATTCCACTCCGACCCATCAACCTCGAAGCACCGCCGAAGGATGGCGGCACTGATGCACTCTCCGACTACGACGTCCGCGTCACCGCCTACCTTCGCTACGCCAGCCTGATCCCGAAGTGGTCCGACGGCGGCGACACGCTGAATCCGATCATCGGTATTTCGCTCACGGCCGGGACTGCCCGAAACACGTTTGAATTGATGGCCCTCGACGACCGGCGAAACACCACAGCCAACGGACTGGTCACGTTCAAGTGGGTCGAGTCGCGCGACGCCGTTGACCGACTCGCCGCATCACCTGTGGATTTGCTTACTTTCAAGGTTCCAGGTACCGACATCGTCCTCGAAGTGCCGATCACCGGCCCCAACGATGAGTACGTCCCCATTGCGGGTACCGAATTCGCGTACAAGATCAAATACGTCGTGCACGACCTCGCCATCCCCAGCGGGCCCAACACCGGCAATGCGATGTCGGTCGCCATCGTCGACATCCGCACGCCCGACGGCGAAATCTCACGCTTCGTCGCCAGCGAGCCAACAGCCACACGCGATGTCGTCGGGCAAGGCGAGATGGGCGACCCGTCACCCGCCATCGACGTCCAATTCATCCCTGGCAACACCGCACGCATTACCCTGATCGCCGGCCCCGAAGGCGTTGGCAACTGGGTCCTCTTCAACGAAGGGAGCGTCATCGACAAGCATGAAATCACGGTTGGTGACGCCATGCCCGTCACGCCACAGATCAACCTGACCATCGACTACCTGCACAGCCACGGCGTCGACGCGAGCAAGCCGATGATCGTCCCCAAGCACCAACGTCAGAGCAGTGCCAAGGAGTTTTTCTCCATGGTCCGTCTCGAAATCAGCAAGGACGACTGGACGGAGTCTGTGTGGCTTCCGTTCAATCGCTATGCGCTGCCAAGCAACCAATATGTCGTGCCCCGTCGCATCATCTTCCGCCCAACCGATTTGAGGCTGCCGGATGGGAAGACCGTGCAGGTCTGCTACTCGCGCAACCGCCATCCCCTGCCCGCACCGATCGCCCTTGAGACCTTCGATCTCGCCACGCACCCGGGCGGATACACCGGCTCGACCATCACCGTGAGCGATTTCATCAGCAAGCTCCGCTTTGGAACCGACGACGGTTGGTCGGACGAAATGCAGATGAGCTCCAACAAGCCCGCAACCCATGGCGGCTTCTGGTATTTCCAGTCGCAATGGGATCCGCCCGGTGAAGGGTCTGCCGGGATGAACTACACCGGCGTCGGCGTCGGTAACCGCAACGGCGTCTACATCCAGCTCTTCGGAACCGCCGTTGCTGTCGCGGGCATGATCTTCGCGTTCTATTTCAAGCCGATCATCCGGCAAAAGGCCCAGCAGAAGGGCCGCCAGCGTAAGGAAGCAGTGACCGAGTCAAGCATCGCCCAGCAGGCCGAGCCTGTCGGCGTTGCGTAGGACACAGAATCAAGGCATTTGACGATGACCGAATACCTTCCACAGATCCTCGCAGCCCTGTTCGGCACAATCGCGTTTGGGTTCCTTCTCGCCATGTTCCCGGCACGCGCACGCAAGATCACCGTCGATGTGCTCGTCGTCGGACTCATCGGCTACATCATCTACAGCAACACCGTCAACCGCGCCCCCGCCCCCGAGCCGACCCCCTTTGCCCAAGCCGTCGACATCGAAGCCCTCAACAACCTCGCCGTGCAGAACGATGGGCGCCTGAAGTCCTTCAGTTCGTTCTCGCGCAAGATGATGCGCTTCGTCAGCGGAAGACACTCGATCGCCGGTCAGCCACACGCATTTACGTACATGGACATGATGTTCCGCCCGAAGGCGTACGAGGATGCTGACGTCATCTACGTCAAGCACAAGGACCTTCGCGGCATGATCACCGACACGCTCCTGGCCGAAAACGCCGCGGAACACAGCGTGCTCGAATCGTTTATGGAGTCGGGACTTATCGCGCCATCGCTGCTAAAGCGACCATCCGTAACCGATCTTCTTGATCGGCTTGAACGCGACCTCATTACCACCAACAAGCAGGTCGGATTCGTCCGCTCCGCGCTGACCGTTTCCGATGCGCGGACGCTCGCGAACAACTTGCGCGTCGTTCCACCGCCGTCCGGCGACGACCATGCTGCGTGGTTCCTTATCGGTGATGCACTCCCAGCCTCTGCCGCGCCCCATGACCACACGCACTCCGGCGTTCAACGATCGTCCGGCATCCCGGGGATGCCCGCCGACACCACAGCCAACATCAACACGAACTGGAACAAACTTGGTTCCGCCTGGCAGGCGCAGGACGCAGACGCTGCCAACGCCGCACTGGCATCGCTGGCCGGCGCGCTCCGCTCGGTCGCACCGACTCTGTATCCGCCCGACGACAAGCTTGAACTCGAAAGCTGGTATTTCCGCAACTACAGCATGACGTGGATCTGGGTCGTCTACCTGGCCGCGATGATCCCACTGCTTATCGGGTTCGTGTACAAATGGCGGGGCGCGAACATGATCGGCATCGCGTTCTTCCTGGTCGCATTCGCCCTGCACACGACATCGCTCGGCATTCGATGGCACCTTTCAGGACGCATCCCCAACTCGAACATGTTCGAAGCCATTGCCGCCGCAACCTGGTTTGGCGGCGTCATCGCCTTCGTTCTCGAGTTCATCGTCCGCAAGACCACGATGCGCAATCTCTTCTTCCTTGGATCAGCCGCCGCATCCATGACGGCCTCCATGTGCAGCAGTTTCATGCCCGTCACGCTCGCCAGCGACATCGACAACATCATGCCGATCCTGCTGCACAACGTCTGGCTGTACATTCACACGAACATGATCATTGCCAGTTATTGCACCATCGCGATCGCGGCCGTCACCGCCCTGCTCTACCTGCGCGACCGTATCGGTGGTTCCAGACCCGACCACGCCGTCCTCGGCGGCGCGGGTTCGCTTGTCATGAGCAATCACCCCAGCGCCAAATTCGTTCGCGGCGACAACGCCTCCACCGCCGCCGTGCTCGACGGAGCGACCATGGTCATGATGGAATTCTCCTTCGTCACCCTCTGGGCCGGCCTCGTCATGGGCGCCATCTGGGCGGACCAATCCTGGGGCCGTCCGTGGGGTTGGGACCCGAAGGAAGTGTTCGCCCTCAACACGTTCATCATCTTCCTGCTGCTCGTGCACGTGCGTTTCAAGGTCAAGGACAAGGGTCTCTGGACCGCCATCCTTGCCGTCATCGGTTGCGGGGTCATGCTCTTCAACTGGATTGTCATCAACTTTGTCATCACCGGGCTGCACAGCTACGCGTAGACATTGCGAGAATGGTGGTGTCTGACGGTCTGCAGCGCCACCCCTCGTGGGTGGTGGGCAGGCAGGTGAACGTCTCGGACGCAAGGGGCAGCTTCCACCCCGATAACCACGCCATGCAACTTCCCACAAATATCCCCGCCAAATTCCACAATCCCCTTACAGCCAAACAACGCTTGACGCACAAGGACCACGACCGATAACCTCCAGCCATTCGCAGCGAACCAACCTGGAACCAACCCTATGCCCAAACCACAATCCAAACGACGCACGACCGACACGACCGCCGACACGAAATCTCTCGCCGAGGCTGTCGCACCCGAAGGCGTCAAGGACACGACCGAATCCATCGTCGTCGCCTTCATCCTTGCTTTCGTCTTTCGGGCGTTTGTGATCGAGGCATTCGTCATCCCCACCGGCTCCATGGCCGCCACCCTCTACGGACGACACGGCACCCTGGTCTGCAGCGACTGTGGATGGGAGAACGCCTACGGCCTCACCGAGCCCACCCAACGTCAGGCCCAATACACGCCGCAACACACCGTCATCTGCCAGAACTGCAACCACCCCAACACGAATCTCACCTACCACGACGGCATCGTTCAAAGCGGCGGCAAGTACCTCAAGACCAGACCCAACTCCGAGGCAGGCGACCGCATTCTCGTGTTCAAATGGCCGTTCGATCTCGCCTTCAGCTCACTCGGCCCACAGCGATGGGACGTTACAGTCTTCAAGAACCCGGCCAACGGCGATGAGAATTTCATCAAGCGACTCGTCGGCCTCCCCGGTGAGGTCCTCGAAGTCATCGACGGCGACGTCTACACGGTTCCGTTCACCGACCTCTCCGAAGCATCGCGAAACGCCCTCGAACGCCATCGCCACATCAAACACGAATGGGTCCGATCAGGCTTCTCAAGTTATCAGCATCAGGAGTTGCTCAAGAAAGGCCCGCCCGAATCGGTGCTCGACGAACTCGCCGACAAACTCACCGTCCGCCGGAAAACCGAAAAGGCATCAGAGTCTCTCTGGATCCCCGTCTACGACCACGACTTCCCGCCCATGTCCACCGATCGAGGCCAACCCCACTGGAAAGCGGTCGCCGCGATCGTAGACGGACCCAACTTCATCACCGACGACCGCAAGCTCACCTTCAACGGCGCCAATGGCGGCCGCTCGACCGCGGTTTTTTCCGGCAAGTCCATCTACGATCAGAACGCCTACAACATCAACGTTCCCGAACGCCTGCAGGTGCCGGTATCCGACCTTCGTCTCGACGCCGTTGTCTGCCCCAGTGCCGGAGATGGCAAGCTTCAGATTTCCCTTTTCAAAGGCCAATTCGAGTTCGCCGCGCTGCTCAAGCCCAACGGCGATATTGCACTGATTCAATACAAGCCCGGCTACCCCAATCCCGTCACACTCGCGTCGGGCGTGATCCATCCGTGGTCCGCGAATCGCCCGTTTGAGGTCTCGCTCCGAAACGCCGATTACCGCGTTTCGCTTCATATTGATGGCCAAGAACTCCTCGCCACCACCAGAGAGCAATACGCGCCCAACATTCGTCGCCTCCGCGCGACGCGCAATATCATGCCGACTCCCGCCCCGCAGATCACCGCCGAAAACCTTGACGTCACCCTCCGGCACGTCGCCCTCTATCGCGATGAATACTACATCAGCGACAACATCGTCGGCGAACGCAACGCACCACCGTCGAAGACCATCAGTGGCTGGGGCACGCAATCCAACCCGATCCTCCTCCGCGACCACGAATACTACATGCTTGGCGACAACAGCATCGCCAGCAAAGACTCACGCCTTTGGGACCGCGTTGGAGGCCACCTCGTCGATCGCGGCGATGCGTTTCAACTCGGAACCGTCCCCGAAGACCAACTCATCGGAAAGGCGTTCTTCGTCTACTGGCCCAGCGGGCTGCGCCCCCAGTGGATCCCCGTGCTTGAAAACATGGGCGTCATCCCCAATGTTGGCCGCATGCGCTGGATCAAATAACGGCCGCCCTGTTGCTCACCATCGATGGCGCGCATACCGCTTCCGCGCCTCGTTGCATTTCACCAATCAATCGGCTTAGCATATCCTCTTACCAACGCGGCTGCCCGTCTTTGAGACATTGTTCTTCTTGCCGGAAAGGAACGGCCAGAACGTAGGCCGCTGTCTTGGCGGAGCGCCGTCGGTACACCGGTTCGTGCAGGTTTGTTCTTTACAACGGTCCAAGCTCTTCTACGGATGTCGACTGATAAGATGTTAGTGACGTTTCAATGATTTCGCGTGGGGAACAAGTGCGGGTGAGCAAACGGCTGAGCTATGTGCTTCGACATCGGCCTGATTCGGTTGGTCTCGAGTTGGGGGAAGGTGGCTGGGTGACGGTGGATGCGTTGCTTCACGCTTTGGCCTCAGGCGGGGTTGTGTCGCGGGATGTGCTGGAAACCGTTGTGCGGGAGAACGACAAGCAACGGTTTGAGATGAGCGCGGATGGGTTGCAGATTCGGGCGCGACAGGGACATTCGGTGGCGGTCGATCTGGGTTATGAACCGGCGACGCCTCCGGAATCTCTGCTGCATGGGACGGCAGAGCGCTTTCTGGACTCGATTTTTGCGAAAGGTCTGGTCAAGGGGAAGCGACACCATGTGCACATGGGGACGGACCGCGCGTTGATGGTGTCGGTGGGTGGTCGGCATGGCAAGCCCGTCGTTCTCGAAGTAGCGGCAGGTCGGATGCATGCGGATGGTCATGCATTCTTCGTGACGGGGAACGGCGTGTGGCTGACTGAGCACGTACCGGCGAAGTATCTCACATTGGATGCATCATCCCGGAGTCAGGCTGCGGCGCGTTGACGTCGGATGCGCCACGGCAGGTGCGAAGCGTCTGCGCTACTTCACCAAGTTCGTTGCCGTCGGGCGTTGATGGTCAATGCAGCAGTCAAAAGGATGGCTGCGAATAGAATCGATGCTGTGGTTGAGCTTGTCGGGACGGCGTCGGGGCAGGTGGTGTTGGGGTGGAATGTGCCGCCAAGGTCTTCCTCGCATTCGATGCGCGTGAGACCGTCGCTGCATGCATGTCCAGTCGTGCAGCTACCAGCGCGAATCCTGATGACGAGCGGATCGATGAGTTCCGGAGAGCGCTGTCCCACGGTGGTGGCGATGTAAGTCTTGAAGTTCATGCACCCTGCGTCCTGCATCGTGTCGCAATTGGCGTCGCCGGGGCAGCAGGAAGGGCGAAGTGTGTAAGTCCCTTCCGCATCGAAGGGGATCGTGAATGAAAATTGCCCCAGATAACGAGGGTTATTGGGGACAACGGGATCTCCAAGGACGATCACGCTGATGATTGGAGTGAAAATCCTGCAAACGCCGGCGTTTTGGCAATGATGGGCAGATCGACATACGTTCGGGTCGTCCGTGCAATCGATGATCTCGCATTGTCCGTGGTCCATAGCCAAGAGTCCCGGTGTCTCGATAATCAGGCTGTAGGGGTTGCGTTCGTCGAACGAAGCTGATGCTGCGATGTAGTGAAGTGGTGGCCGATCGGGGAGCGAGCTTGCAACATCACATTCAATTCCAAGCGACGTCAGAGTGACCTCCCATCCTGGGTGAGTGAGATAGGCCTGGGCGATGATGGTCGTATCGCCGTCGGCTTCGATGACAAAAGGCTGACCCGGGGTGGTGGTGTTGGGGTCGACGCCTGGCGGGAGGAAAAATAGGCGGCCTTGCGACTGGTCGCCGGCGAGGGCAGGCGCGTTCATCGCGGCAAGATGAATACACGACCAAACGGACAGCTTGAGAAGGCAGGAAATCGATTTCATCCCTTTGCTCGCAACCTTTGAGGTATGAAGCATAGCACACTGTTGCCATCCACTCAATCGGGGGTGAAGGGGATCATGTTCGCCGATGGGCCTCGGGTCGCGTAGACTGCCCCACCGGTGGCTGCGGCGGGTCGGTAGCGCGGTCGAATCGTGTCTGGGCTGAGTGATGTGAGACACATGTGATTGGTGATTATCTGCGGTTGCCGCGGGCGGTGCACATTCTTTCGCTGGGGATGTTCATCAATCGGGCGGGCGCGTTTCTGATCATGTTTCTGACGCTCTATCTCCAGGATGAGCTGGAGCTGGGGACGACGTTTGCGACGCGGGCGATGGGCGTGTTCGGAGCCGGGTCGGTGACGGGGACGCTCGTGGGCGGGCAACTGGCTGATCGGATCGGGCGTAAGCCTGTGCTGTTGCTCGCATTGTGCGGGGCTGCATCAGTCTTGTTTGTATTTCCGTATCTGCGGACGCGTTGGTCGATTCTGACTGGCGTGTTCTTGTTGGCTGCAGTGGCGGATATGTATCGGCCAGCGGTGCATGCGATGATTGCGGACATGACGGAGGGCGAGGAGCGGTCGCTGGCATTTGGATTGAACTTTCTGGCGATCAACCTGGGATTTGCGGTGGCGGGTCCATTGGGCGGCGAGTTGGCGGACATCTCGTTTCCGATGTTGTTCGGGGTGGACGCAGCCACGGCGTTGGTGTTCGCGGGGATCATCGCATGGAAGATACCGGAGACGTTGCCGGCCAAGCTTGCCGATCACGCTGACGGAGATGATTCGAAGGTGCCGCTGGGCGTCGCGGTTGAACGCATTGTTCGCGATCGCGTGTTTATGTTGCTTTGCCTGGCCACGTTGTTCCTGTCTCTCTGTTACATGCAGATGAACTCAACGCTGCCGTTGTATATCAAAGGCTTGGGCTACGAGAAGAACATCGTCGGTCGAATCATCGGGGTGAACGGCTTACTGATCGTGCTGTTTCAGATTCCGGTGACACAGGTGGTGACGCGGTACCATCGGGGCTGGATGATCACGTTGGCGGCGGCGCTGGTTGGGTTTGGGTTTGCGCTGACGTCGTTGGCGACGGTGCACGTGGCGATCGTTGGGACGATCTGCGTGTGGACGCTCGGAGAGATGATGCACGCGCCGCTGATTTCGGCCACGGTCGGCGATTTGGCACCGGCGAGCATGCGGGCGCGATACATGGGGGCGTTTACGATGAGTTGGTCGGTGGCGAACATGATCGGGGCCCCGCTGGGCGGCGAGGTTTTGGAGAATCATGGGGCGGAGCGGTTGTGGGTCCTTGCGGGTTTGGTGGGGCTGTTGGCGTCGATTGGGTTCTGGACGATTCGGCGGCAGATGGCCGTCAAGAAGGCGGACCGGCGAGCGGCTTCCGGATCGCCGGGAGACCAAGACCTGATCTGACAATGGTCCACAGCGTGATGGGGATGGCAACGGGGGCGAACAAGCCCATCATTCGCGCGAATATTGCCAGCCATGTCATGTCGCCTGAGTCGGGTGAATCGGCGTGGCCTGTGGGCGGCATGCTGATTCCGAAGCACAACATGAAGGGAATGATGAGGCGACGGAAGAGTTTCGTGGCGAGGGATACGTTGGTGATGGTGGTTGCGTCGGACTCTGGTGTCGGAACTGGCATACAGAGGTTATCGACGCTCCGACCGCCCGGTGTTGAGAACGCATTGGCGCGAATCTGCACCATCGCCGACCGGGAACGCTCGATTCGACCCCCCACCGCTGAAGCGATGCGCCACCCGACTGATGCGTCAGGACCGCTATGGGCCTCCTTATCTGCCTTGATCAGCCTTCGCCGCCGGTGTCGCGGTTGAAGGTATCCTGGATGACCTTGAGTTCACGTTCGTTGTGGGCTTCATACTCGGTGAGGATCTCGCGGACAGACGCGATCAGTTCGGCGATGGTGGCATGGTCCTTGTCGGAGATGTGTTCGAATCTGGAGCAGACCTGGCCGATGCGCTTGCGGATGGACTCGTGTCCTTTCTTGAGTTCCTCGACGGCGTGCGTCGTCTCGGGCGCGTGTGCGACGACGAAGGTCATGTATCCGTCGTACTCATGGATGGCCCAGAGGCGATGGCTGTGTCGCTGCAGGGTCTCAAGCAGGAACCGGACGGTTGAGAGTTTGCGTGCCGTCCCGGCGTCGGCTGCGGACCAGTCGAGGGCCGCGCGAAGCGCGTCCGCGATGTGGCGTAGGAGGTCCTGTTCGATCTTGAGTTGCTGGTGGATGGATTCGCGGTCCATGGAGCGGCTCCTGTTGGCAGACGATCGGAACTTGGCCCTTTGAATCTATCGGAAAGTGTTGGGTGCGGGAAGGCATTGTGTACGGGTTGAGCTTCACGTGCTTGGGCGACCGGACGTCTTGCGCCAGACGAACGACGCACGCCCCAGGTCGACTCCCCCAACCCCAGAGCGATCATGCTCCCGATCAGAAAAAGCTGCGGACGGCGTCGATGACGTGGGTGACCTGGTCGGAGGTGAGTTCGGGATAGCAGGGAAGCGTGACACAGTTGGCGCAGACGGATTCGGTGACGGGCATCGGCATGGCGCGGTGGGCGATGGTCTGGACGGCTGGCTGAACGTGCACCGGGTTCTTGTAATGAATACCGGTGCCGATGTTGTGTTTGCCCAGGTGCGCGACGAGGTCGTCGCGGTTCGGTGTCTGGATGACATAGCAGTGGTAGTTCGGGATGTTGTGTTCGGCGACTATGGGGGTCTTGATGTCGAGGTTGGCGAAGGCGGCGTCGTATTGGGCGGCGATGTCGCGACGCTTGCGGTTGTTGTCGTCGAGGTGCGGGAGTTTGGCGCGGAGAATCGCGGCCTGCAGTTCGTCGGGGCGAAAGTTGTAACCGATGATGTCGTGGTCGAACTTGCCGGAGTGGCCATGATGTCGGAGCAGTTGCATGCGGTTGAAGACGTCGTCCGTGGCGGCGGTGCAGAAGCCGGTTTCGCCAAAGGCACCAAGATTCTTGGTGAAGTAAAAGCTGAAGGCGGCAGCGTCCGCGAGTGAGCCTGCAGTCTGTCCCTTGTAGAAGGATCCGTGGGCCTGGGCGGCGTCCTCGATGACGTGCAGGTTGTGCTTCTGGGCGATGGTCTTGATGGCGTCCATATCGGCGCATTGGCCATAGATGTGCACAGGGACGATGACCTTGGTCTTCTCGGAGATGGCGTCTTCGATGCGGTTGGGGTCCATGCAGTATGTATCGGGGTCAATGTCGATCATGACGGGTGTGCCGCCTGCATGATGCACGGACTCGACGGTGGCGAAGAAGGTGTGGGATGGGACGATGGCTTCGAAGCCGCAGGGAAAATCGAAGGCCTTGAGGGCGAGGGTGAGTGCGTCGGTCCCGTTGGAGCAGGCGAGACCTGCGTGAGCCTTGCAGTAGTTGGTGAATTCCTGTTCGAAGTTTCGGATGTTCTCGCCGAGGAAGAGGTGCATCTTGTCGAAGATGTTCTCGAACTCGGTGAGGATTTGCTCTTTGACGGGGAGGTAGGAGGCGCGGAGGTCGACGAGCGGGACGTTGAGGGTGGTTTGGGTGGTCATGGGTTATCCTTCGGAACGCGCATCTCTTCGTTCGGCGTCGTGAGTGGTCCGGGAATCGACTCCCCCACCGCTGAAGCGATGGGCCACCCGGACGAGTGGTCAATTGGAGTGTAGATCGCGCGGCCGGGGCGTCAAGGAGAATGGCGTTGACTGTCGGGGGGTTGTGACTACCCTTTGTTGACGTAGCGGCGGCTTTTCGGGTCGGCGGGTGGCATCGTGCACGAATTTTGCGAGCGACTTCGATGAAAATTGGATTCAGTACGTTGGCGTGTCCGGGTTGGGATCTGAAAACGATCATCGCCAAGGCGGCAGAGTATGGATACTCGGGTGTCGAGATTCGCGGGCTTGGGGGGAAGCTGGATCTGAGCGGATTGCCGGAGTTGGCGGCCAATCCGGAGTCGACGCGTCACATGTTCGCGGCGGCCGAGGTCGACCTTGTCTGCCTGTCGACGAGTCTGACCTTTGATTCCAAGGACAAGAAGACCGTTGCGCGGAATCGCGAAGAGCTTTGTGCGTACATCGACCTGGCATCGCGTCTTGGGTGCCCCTTTGTGCGGATGTTCCCCGGTGAGAAGCAGCGTGGTGACACGCGTGAATCGGCGCTGGCTCGGATCGGGATGGAGCTGGCGAAGATCGCACCGTATGCCGGTGAGAAGCGTGTGACGGTGCTGGTCCAGAATGCGGGGGATTTCGCCAACAGCGCGGACCTTTGGTATCTGTGCGATTACGTCTCGCATCCGGGCGTGAAGGCGTGCTGGAATCTGGCGACGGCGATGCTGCAACTTGACCGCCCCACCGTTGCGTTGCCGCGACTGGGCCACAAGATCGGCATGGTGCACGTGTGCGATGCGGAATTCGATGAGCATGGTTTCATGCGCGGCGGATACCGGATGCTGGGCGAGGGCACGACGGAGGTTGCGCGGGCGATTGAGTTGCTGCGCGGGCTTGCGTACTCCGGGTATCTGATTTTCGAATGGCCTCGTTTGTGGGACGCAACCTTGGCGGATGCGGATTCGGTGTTGCCGCAGGCGGCCGCGTATCTGAACGAGCGCCTGGCAGAGAAGCAGGCGATTCTGACGGCGTACAAGGGCGACAAGAAGAAGCCGATCTTCAAGGCTTTTCCCGGATAGATCACCGCCGGATCGACCCGTTCTCCTTTCGCGTGAAACTGAAGGCGTATGACTGAATCGATGACATCGTCGGGCGTGGTGATGTCGCTGTCGATCGGTATGCCTGCCGGGATGTTGCTGATTGGGGCGTTTGTTCCGCTTCTTCTGCGTCGCTGGGTTTCGGAAGCGAAAGCGTGGGTCGGGTTCGGAGTGTTGGCGAACGCTGGGCTGGCGTTGGTCGGGGTGGCGGTTTATTCGGATGGGATGGACACGTTGTCTCTGATGGGACTCGTGTGTTCGGGGGTGGCCGCGATGTGGGCCGTTGTGCGCGGCGGGATGCGACTTGCGGGCGGTGCTGGTCTTGCATCGCGTTGGGGGCACTTTGATCAGACGGCGTGGATTTCGTCGCTGACGATGAGCGTTCTTGGCGGCGCCGTGCTCGCGGTGATGGTGGGTGGCGCGTCGGTGACGGCGGTGATGGAGACGCTGGCTCGGGTGCCTGCGGCTGATGGTGTCGGGAGACCGCTTGGTGCGTTGGCGCACGTGATGGCGTTGCTGCTGGCGGTTGGTTGTACGGTGCGTGTGCTGGTAATGGGCGAGGTGGGTCAGGTGGCGTGGATATACGGGTTGGCGGTGGCGTTGGTGTTTTGGCGTGCGGTGGGTGGTGGTGTGCTGACGCCGGCGGAGGGTGGCGGGTATCGACTGACCGACTGGTCGATGCGGCTGCTGATTGAGCTGACAGTTGTGCACATCGGGTTTGTGGCAACGTTCTGGGGGTATCGAATCAACCGTCGATGGCGGGCGGCGCAGGTGGATCCCATGACGCTGGTTGGGGCAAAGGTCGATTGGCCCGGAATGGGTTCGGCTGCGTGCGTGGTGGGTGCACTGTTGATGCTGATCGTGACGGTGCAATTGACTGCGCCATTTGATGCGACAACTTGGGGGATTCGCCGACAGGCTATCGTGGCGACGGTATGTGCCGTGGGAACGGGGATGTCGATGTTTGCCCTGATCGGACATCGCTGGCATGCGGGGGTGGCTGAAGTCGGACTGGGATTGGTCACGTTGTCGGCGGCTGCGGGATGTGTGGTGGTATCGCCATTGTCAGACACCTCGCTCAGAGAGCAGTTCCCGGTGGTGTTCAATGCCATGATGTTCGGCTTTGCATTCATGGCTGCATTCTGGGTCTGGTTGGGTCGAGTTTGGGACCAGCAGTTGGACGAGGGACGGGCGTGGACCAATGGGGGTCGATTGATTCCGTTGACGCAGCGTTATGCATTTTTCTCTGCTTGTCTGGCTGTGGGGCTGGGCGGGTTGATGGCGATGTGGCCCGTGTTGCGATCGGTGGCGGTGGAGGATGATACGCTGGGGCGGATGTCGGCGGCGGTGGCGGTCCATCTGTTGCTGCTGCTGGTATTGTTGTGGGGTCGGCGGACAATCGGCCGGTCGAGTTTCGGGGGGCTGACGCTGCTGACCATTGGGTCAATGCTGGGATTCGTGATCGTGCGGTCGCAGCCTCATGTATCGACAACAGTGCAGGGGATGATACTGCCATGGTGATGGTGGGCGTGTGAGATGAAGCTGACACGGACACAGCGGCTGATACGAATCGTGGAGATTCTGCATGCGGGCCGCAAGTGCGGGGTGGGGATGCTGGCGGATGAGTTCGGGGTGAGTCGCCGGTCAATTCTGCGCGATATGAATGTGTTGCGCGATGCCGGTCTGGACTGCCATTACGATGCCGATTCCGAATCGTACATGCTGGAGAAGTCGTTTCACCTTCGGCCGGTCGATTTGTCGTTGGACGAAGGCTTGGCGCTGCTGATGTTGACACGGAAAGTGGTCAGTGACCGCGTGTTGCCGGCGTATAAGTCGATGGTGTCGGCCGCGTTGAAGGTGGAAGCATCGGTGCCGGACGAAGTCCGGGAGCACTGCGGGCCGATGCTGGAGCACATCGACTTTCAGTGGTCTCAGATTTCCGATGTGGATCCGGTGTCGGATCTTATCGTTCGTATCGAACGGGCCATTGTCGCGCGGCGTAAGGTTCACCTGCGATACGACTCCTACTATGACAAGAAAGAGATCGCACTGGTGCTGCGGCCTTTCCGGGTATTCTTCCGTCGGCGTGGTTGGTACGTGGTGGGCCATTCGGAGCGACATCGCGAAGTTCGGCTGTTCAAGCTCGAACGTATCGTCGACATGGAAGAGACGGATCGTGCGTTCCGAATGGACAACAACTTCACGTTGCGGGGCTATTTTGGAAACGCGTGGAACATGATTCGCGGGGATGAGCGTCATCATGTGGAGGTGGTGTTCGGGGCGCAGGTGGCAGGAAATATCGAGGAAGTGATGTGGCATCCGACGCAGCGAACGCGGCGACGTTCGGATGGGACGCTGGTATTTGAGGCAGACGTCGATGGCGTGGATGAAATCGCCTGGTGGATTCTGGGATACGGGGACCAGGCGGTCGTCGTGGAGCCGGAATGTCTGCGGGCGAAAGTGGCGAAGCACGCGGAGCGGATGGTGAAGCATTACAAGCGCAATGCGACGTCGCCGGCGGGTTGAACAATGCGAGCGGTGGTGCAGCGGGTTCATGAGGCGTCGGTTGTGGTGGACGCGGAGACCGTCGGGAAGATCGACGCGGGGTTGCTCGTGTATCTTGGCGTTGAGCCGGATGATGGTGACGATGAGGTTCGGTACTTGGCCGAGAAAGTGCGGAATTTGCGCATTTTTCCAGACGATCACAAGCCCCTGAACCGCGACGTCGGTGAGACGAATGGATCGGTGCTCGTGGTGAGTGCGTTTTCGACGGTCGGTGACGCGCGTAAGGGCCGTCGGCCATCATTTGACAAAGCAGCCGGGCCTGACTTGGCGGAACAGCTGTACGAGCGCTTTTGTGACACGCTGGCCGGATTGGGGGTTGGCGTTGAGCGGGGGCGTTTTCGACAGCACATGGACGTGCGGAGTGTGAACGATGGGCCGATCTGCATGCTGCTGGATTCGCGGAAGGTGTTTTGATGATGTGTCGGCCAATCCTCGCTGTATCGATCCTGATGACCGCAGGTATGCAGACAGCGTTCGCAGAACTGACGGCTGTTGAGTGTGCGATTCTGTACAACAAGAACAGCGACGCATCTGAGAAGATTGCCCGCCACTACGCGCGGGTACGGGGAGTGCCTGAGGATCAACTGCTCGGGCTGGGAATCCCGTATCGGGAGCAAATTTCGCGGGATCGCTACGAGCGGCAGGTGGCGAACAAGGTCCGGACCTGGCTGCGCGGGCACAAGCATGGCGACCGCATCCGCTGTCTGGTGACCTGTTACGACCTGCCGCTGAAGGTGGCGTCGAAGCGGGCGACGGATGCGGAGAAGGCTGCGGCTGCCGGGCTGGAGAAGAAGTTTGCTGAGACAAGGGTGCGGATTGTTGATCTGATTCGGCGGGTTCGCGCCAAGGGGGACGAACTGGATGATCGACGGCGTGTCTGGCGGGACATCGAAAAGGACGCGTCGATTCCCGAGTTGTACGAGCTGTTCCTGGATGGCCAGAAGGTGGTTGTGTCGGGTGGGGACGATGCGGGTCAAGACGAACTGGTGACTCGGCGGCGTGCGGCGTTGGGGTTCATTTTCGCGGCGGAGGGACGCACGGGGATTGTGGCGCGTGGATCGGGTGCGGCTGAGCAGTTGGGGTATGCAACGACACAGGGGATGCAGGATGTTCAGGATCGGGCCGTCGCGTTGGAGCAGCGTATCGGTCCAGCCATCGCGTATGGTTCGGCGACCGAGGCGTTTGATGCGGCGTTGACCGACGTTCGCGAGAGTCGCGGGCTTTTCGGACTGGCGCGGGTGCTGCGGGATCGGATGCTGGGATTGACGGGGAGAGACTCTCGGTCGGCGTTGGACAGTGAATTGGCCCTTGTGATGTGGGAGCCATACTCACCGGCGGGCTGGACGTTGAACCCGTTGCAGGGTCGGCTTGGGGATGCGATGAAGGCTGGTCCATTCGAGCGTGTGCTGATGGTGTCACGGCTTGACGCTCCGACCCCGGAACTGGTGCATCGGATGATTGACACGTCGGTCGCGGTGGAGGCGAAAGGACTGCGCGGCAACGTCTACCTCGACGCTCGCGGTCTGCGACGCAATGATGGGTACGTGGATTACGACCGCAATTTGATCACACTGGCGGACATGCTTCGCAAAGAGACCGAACTTTCTGTGACGCTGGATCGACGCAGCAAGGTGTTTCAGGCGGGCGATTGCCCGGAAACGGCGTTGTATTGCGGCTGGTACAACGTGAAAAGTTATGTGGATGCGTTTGATTTTGTGCCGGGCGCCGTCGCCGTGCACATCGCGAGTTTCGAACTAGTCAGCCTGCGCGAAAAGGGCAAGAAATACTGGTGTAAGGAATTGTTGAAAGATGGGGTCGCTGCAACGTTCGGCGCGGTCAATGAGCCATATCTTGAGGCGTTTCCGAAGCCAACGGCGTTTTTCGGATTGCTGATCTCGGGCGAATTCACGCTGGCAGAGGCGTTTTTTGCGACGCAGCCGTTCATCTCGTGGCAGATGGCGTTGATCGGGGACCCGCTGTACAGGCCATTCAAAATGAATCCGCAGGCGTCGGTTCGGCTGAATACTTCACGGAACTAGCGTTTGGCCGGATTTGTCGCGGGCGGCTTTATCTTGCCGGTGATTCACGCAAAATCTACAATCGCTTGTGACGATACATGTTCATGTCGCATTCATCGCCGACGCGTCCCCAGGCTGTCCGGCAGTGCTGAACAGACGCGTTTTGTACGGAAAGGGCTGCCGATGAAACCCGCGAACCGAAGCCATAATCGGTGGTGCAGAATGGTCCACATGCTCGCAGCAATGCTGGTGTTCACCGGTGCAGCGACTGCGCAGGAGAACGAGAGAGACGGATCTCCGGCCGCTGGCCAGGGTGTGATTGTCACGATCACCGATGAAATTTCCGACGTCACAACAGAAAGCATCAAACGACGCGTGGATGACGCGATCGCGGATGGTGCGACGACGGTGGTCTTCGAGATCGATACGCCGGGCGGATATGTGACGAGCGCACTGGACATCTGCAACTACATCAAGAACCTGGAAGACGTGAAGACCGTCGCGTGGGTGAACAACGAGGCCTACTCCGCAGGTTCGATGATCGCGACGGCGTGCGATGAGATTGTCATGTCGAAAGGCTCCACGATTGGGGACTGCGGCGTGATTCTCGGCGGGCCGACCGGTCCGCAGGAAGTGCCGGAAGGAATCAAGGCAAAGGCCGAAAGCCCGGTGCTGGAGCAGTTCCGCGATTCGGCCGCACGCAATGGTTATGACACTCTGCTGTGCGAGTCCATGGTGCGGCAGAAGATGGAGATCTGGTGGATCGAGAACACGGCCACCGGTGAGAAGCGATTCGTCGAAACGGAGGAAAAGGAGAAACTCGTCGACGGGTCGACCGAGAAGCGATCGGTGCTGGGGCTGGAATTGCCCGACCTGAGCGGTGAGACCGACGCGTGGAAACTGGTGGAGTCATACACCGATCCCGACACCGGCGCCGACATGAAGGTCGATCAACCGGTCGTGAACACCAGTGAATATCTGACCATGTCACAGAGTCGCGCGTACGCCTTCGGTTTTTCGAAGGGAATTGTTCGCGGCGAGGCCGATCTGCGTGAGCGATATGGATTGGCGGCACCGATCAAGCGGCTGGAATTCACCGGTCTTGAGGTGTTCACGCGGTGGATGACGTCGATGGGGGTGCGGTCGTTTCTGCTGATCATCGTGCTGCTCGGGGCGTACGTGGAATTCAACACGCCGGGCGTCGGCGTGGCTGGCCTGGTGTCGGTGATCGCGTTGGCCGTTTTCCTTGGGGCGCCATTTCTGACGGGACTGGCGAATGTGTGGGAAGTCTTGCTGATCGTTGCAGGCTTTGCACTGCTGGCGGTGGAGATCTTCGTGATTCCGGGATTCGGAATTGCCGGCATCAGCGGTTTGGTGCTGCTGTTTGTGGGGCTGGTGTTCACCTTTGTTCCGGAAGAACCAGGGCAGTGGCCGCTCTATTGGCCTCGATTGGCACCGTCGGTTGATGGGTTGAAGAGCGGGGTTCAGGCAGTGGGGTCGTCAATGGTCTTGTCGCTGGTGGGCATGGTGCTGCTGGCAAAGTACTTGCCGACGATGCCCTACTTCAAACGGATCGTGCCGGCGAACCCCACGCCTTCGGATGTCATGGTGGCCGATCCGTATCGTGGTGCGGCCCGTGTTGGTGATGTGGGTGTGGTGATCAGCGGATTGCGTCCCTCGGGCAAGGTTCGATTCGGTTCGACGCTGGTGGACGTGGTCAGCGAATGTGAGATGATCGACGCTCAGGAACAGGTTGAAGTCGTAGAGCGTCATGGGAACCGTGTTGTGGTTCGCCGGGCGAGCCATGCTTAGGAACATTCGTCGATGAGTGATGTCGTCCTGATGACACTGCTGTTCGTGGGCGCGATGGTCGTGCTGACGCTTGAGGTGTTTCTACCATCTCACGGCGTGCTGACGGTGGTCGGAATCGGCATTCTCGTTGCGGCCATTTACCGCGCGTTCGTCTACAGTGAAGCGGCGGGCGTGGTGTCGATTGTGGCCACCATGATCCTGTTGCCGACATTCGTGGTCGTGACGGTGAAGATTTGGCCTCATACGTGGATCGGCAGACGCGTGATACCACCGAATCCGACCTACACGTCGGGCGATTTCGGAACAGACGTCGAAAATCTGCAACACATGATCGGCGCGACGGGCAAGGCTGTGACCGTGCTGAAACCGACGGGCAAATGCGAGATCAATGGCGAACGCATGACATGCGTGTGCGAATCGGGCATGTTGGCGTCGGGTTCTGCGGTCAAAGTGGTCGGCGTTCGCGGCAAGGATCTTGAAGTGACACCGTTGGATGAAGGACAAACGTCGGCGTAAACACGTCGAGAGAGGATTGAACGATGGATAACGGTTTGACAATGTTGGCGGCGATACCGTGGGGCTGGATTTTCGGCGCGGTTGTGGCGATCGTGCTGCTCCTCATCTTCGCGGTGGTTTTTCAGTTCATCGGGCTTTGGATTCAGGCCTACTTCAGTGGCGCCGGCGTCAGCTTGTTGGATCTGATCGGAATGCGGATGCGAAAGGTGCATCTGCCGACGATCGTGACGTCGAAGATTCAGCTGGTCAAAGCCGGCATCCACGACATCGGCACGAGCGATCTGGAGAGTCACTACCTGGCTGGTGGTCGCGTGCCGGCGGTCGTGGGTGCGATCATTCGGTCGAACCGGGCTGCGATCGACATCGACTGGCGGCATGCGTGTGCGATCGACCTGGCCGGTCGTGACATCATCGATGCGGTAAACACGTCGGTGAATCCGAAGGTGATCAACTGCCCATCGCCGGATACGACAGGACGCAGCAGTTCCGACAAATTGGATGCGGTGGCGAAGGATGGTATTCGGTTGCTGGTGAAGGCCCGTGTGACGGTGCGTACGAACATCCGGCAGCTGATCGGTGGTGCAACCGAGGAAACGGTCATCGCGCGTGTCGGTCAGGCCATCGTCAGTGCGATCGGTTCAGCCGAGACCTATGCAGCCGTTCTCGAGAATCCGGATCACATTGCACAGCGGGCGTTGGCGTCGGGACTGGATTCGGCGACTGCGTTCGAAATCCTATCGGTGGACATTGCGGACGTGAGCGTGGCAGGCGTTGATGCAGCGGCCAATGTGGGTGCCAAGTTGCAGGCAGAGCAGGCCGAGGCGGACAAGCGTCGGTTCCAGGCAGAAGCCGAGAAGCGGCGAGCGCTCGCGGTCGCGCGCGAGGCGGAGATGGTCGCAGCTGTTCAGGAGAACCGGGCAAAAGTGGTCGAAGCGGAGGTTCAGGTTCCGCTGGCGATTTCCGAGGCATTTCGCACGGGTAACCTCGGCATCATGGATTACTACCGGATGAAGAACATCATGGCCGACACGTCGATGCGAGAGTCGATCGGCGGCGAGGATGATGCGAAGCCGAAGGGTGAGGTCTAGTCCGTGGACATTTTCTGGACGACCGCATTGATTGCACAACGCGGGGAAGGGAGTTGGGAACAACTCCTTTACCTGCTGATTTTCCTCGTTTTTCCGCTGCTGAGTCAGTTCGGCCAGTGGATTCGCGAGAAGGCCGGCGCCAAGAAGCAGACGGACGCCAACGCGGCTGATGCGGACGCGTCAGCAGATCCCAAACCGATGACGACGGTGGCACCGCCGGAACGTCCCAAGCGTGCGCGGCGTGCAAAAAAGGTTGATCGCGGCCAAGCGCCGCCAAGTGCCCCACAGGGATTCCCGCCGTTCGTGGTTGTCGAGGAGCCGCCGCGCTCGCTGGTGCCGCCACCGGTCGCTCGACCCGCTCCACCACCGCCGAGGGTCGCCCCCCCACCGCGTGAGGATCAGCGCGCCGCCGAGGAGCGGGCGATCAGGCAGGCGGCGATCCAAGCCATCGTCGAAAAGAGCAAACAGGAAGAGCCAGTCGACGCCATCGTTCTCGAGCCCCACGCGACGGATCGCAGGCGACGGAACATCTCACGGCGTGATCTGAAACGCCGCGAACTAAGGCGGGCGATTGTGATCAATGAGATTCTGCAACCACCGGTTGCGCTACGCGGGGAACAGGCAGGTCTGGGATCAGACCTCTGAACCTCGGTGCTGCCCGATGGCTTGGAAGAGGTCGGGCAGGCGTTCGATTGGCAGGCCAACGACATTTGAGAAGCTGCCGCTAATCGATTCCACAAATGGATCATCCTCGTCCTGAATGCCGTACGCCCCTGCCTTGCCTTCCCACGCCCTGCTCTCGAGGTATGCGTCCAGTTCCGCATCTGAGAGCGTTCGCATGCGGACGGCTGTCACTTCGTGGGAGATGACGCGTTTGTTCGTCGACGCATCGATAAGGGTGATGCCCGTGATGACGTCATGCTCCGTGCCAGCGAGGGTGGACAGGATGCGCCGGGCGTCGTTGATGTCGTCGGCCTTACCAAAGACAACGCCATTGTTTGCGGCGATCGTGTCTGCCCCGAGAACGATCCCGGATTCGAGCGAATTGGCGACGCTGCGGGCTTTGAAGTAGCTCAACGCCTCGGCCTGTGCGACGGGCTGGACGGACGGGCCGAATTCGGATGGTTCGCACAGGGTCGGCTCGATCACCGAGAATGCGTACCCCGCGTCGGTGAGCAGTTGATGTCGCCTGGGACTAGACGACGCCAGAATCAGCGACGCCGCTGCCAATGACTGTTCGTTGCATATGACCACGTGAGACAACCCCCAGCCCGGACCACTCCGAGTCAACGTATCATACCGTCAATGGTGTGGCGTGTCTTTGGAAATGTGGGGCGGACTCAGGCCGATGTGCCGCGTGCGGGGACGGCCTTGGCGAATCGGCGTGTGGTGCGTCGTTGAGCGCGGCGCTCGAGGCGGATCTGGCGACGACGACGGTGGTTGACCACCGCGCGCTTGGCAATCACGTACATCAAAACACCCGCGACGGTCGCCACGCACAGGCAACCAACCCACAACTCAGCCCCAAACTGCATGAACGTCTTGCCCAGGTTCACCCAGAAAGACCATTCCAATAGCGACGCCCAACCACCGGTGTTGCTGGCGGCCTGAATGGAGCTGAACAGGGTCTCGGTTTGCCCATCGGATGACCGCGTACCCAGGATCATCGCGCCAAGTCCGTAACAGGTCGCGTAGATCGGCACAATGGTGACGGGGTTGGTGATCCAGACCATGGGAACGCAGACGACCTTGTTGGCCTTGAAGGCGGCTGCCAGTGCCAAGGCGATGATCATCTGGATGCCGACGGTGGGTGTGAAAGCGAGGAACGTGCCGATCGCCAGCCCCAGCGCGATGCGGTGGGGAGTATCATCCGCGTGCAGCACATTGTGCATCACGAATCGCCGGGTTTTTCGCCAGACTGCGGTCACGTTCATTCTCTTCGGCGGACGGTCGACGTCCACCCAGATTATATGGGCTGGGTAGTTTATCGGCGTCCTGATGCGGGGTCTGCCTGTGGAAACGGAAAAACCGTTTCTTCATCCCGATTTTACAATCCGCGAGGATCGATTTCGACGCTTACCCCGGTTTCATGGCCCGCGTCATCGCCGCGGTCAGGCTCCCAGCGACCAATTCAACGGTGACGGCGGTCATACACTCTTGATCATATCGGCACTGATGAAGGTGTTTCAAGTAACAGGGGACGCAGGGAAGATCGGCCTGAATGACGCCGGAACGCTGGCGGTATGGTCCGGTACGGCTCGGGTTGGTAGGTCCGCATATGGCCACGAGGGGCGTGTCGACGGCGTCGGCGATATGCATGGGGCCTGAATCGTGGGTCAGAACAACGGCGGCGCGGTCGAGGACGGCGGTGAGCTGGCGGAGCGAGGTCTTGCCGGCAAGGCTGGGTGGGGAGGCGGTGCACGATTCGGCGATGGCGCGGCAGAGGTCTGTTTCGTCTGGGGCGCCAAGAAGGATGCAGCGATGGCCGTCGGCGTGCAGGCGATCGATCAGCTGGCTGAATCGGGCAGGTGGCCAGCGCTTGGTCTCCCATCGGGCGCCGGGCATGACGGCGATGAACGGTTCGCCGGGGTCAATTCCTGCGTCGGTGAGGAGTTTGTCGGCATGGCTGTGTTCGTCCTCGGTGAGGGCGAGGTCGAATTGGATCGCGTCGACGGGGTCGACGACGGCTGCGGCGATCAGCATGTTGCGATCGACGGCGTGGGCGTCCGGATCGGGAACGGCGACGCGCTGATTGTAGAACAGCCAGGCGCCTTCGCGGGCGTTGGTAAATCCGATGCGCTTCGGAGCACGCGTCGCGTAGGTCAACAGACCACTGCGGAACAGGCCCTGAAGATCGACCGCAACGTCATATCGTCGTCTGCGGAGATCGCCGGCGAAGCGGAAGAAGTCGCGTGTGGCTGAGGCGCTCTTTCCAAAACTGCGGAAGCGGTTGCGCTCAAACAGGATGACGTCGTTGAGTTGCGGCAGGTCGCGGATCATGGCTGCGAAGCTGTCGTTGACGAGCCAGTCGATCACGGCGTCGGGGTCGTGCTGTCTCAGCGCGTGCAGCACGGGCAGTGCGTGAATAATGTCCCCGAGTGAGCTTGGCTTGATGATGAGGATGCGCCGACTCATGCCGATGATACACCGTCAGCATTCAACCACGTTGCGCGATTGGTGAGCAGTTCACACGGTCGGTAACGGGATTTGTACGCCATCTTCGGCGCGTCCTCGATGTGGTAGCCAAGGTAGTAGTGGTCGTAGTTCATGCGTTGACAGTAGGCGATCTCCCACAGAGCAGTGAAATGGCCCAGTGACCGGGCGGGCAGGTCGGGATCAAAGTAGACGTAAACGCTGCTGAGCGCATCGGGGCAACGGTCGACAATACTGACGGCGAGGAGTCGCTCATTGTGGCGATACTCGAATTCGATCGTGCGTGTCGGGGAGTCGTAAAGAAAATCCACCATGTCCTCGTGTTCGGTGGACATCGTGTCGTCGTGACGATCGCGCACGTAACGCCGGAACAGCGACCACTTCTCATCGGTCACTGTCGGGTGGCGACGCACGCACACCGTCACATCGGCATTGCGACGCCAGACACGACGCTGCGACGAGGACATGCGAAAGGTGCGAGCCGGTACGCGGATTTGGCGGCAGGCGTCGCACGTCGGGCAATTGGGCCTGTAGAAGGATCGGCCACTGCGTCTGAAGTTGCGATCGAGCAGTTGGCGGTACAACCATGCGGGCATGTCGGTGCTGGCGAAGCCCTCGTTGACCATGATCTGATCAGAACGATACGGGCAAGGGTGCGGATCGCTGACGGGCAGCGGATGTCGATCCAAAAATCGGTCGACGACGAGTTGGGCGGATTGGGGATCCGTGTGGTTCATCGGCATCATCCACCGGCGGAAATCGTGATGAGCGATTCCGGATACGAGCGTTCGATAAGCCAAACCACAATCGGCGGAATGAAAATGCCGGGAAGCATGTCGGCGACGGCGATGCGCTTGATCTCGAGCAATCCGAGCGCAACGGCGAGAAGAACATATCCGCCGACGACATTCATGAGGTTCTGCGACAGATCGGGCAGCCCACCGGCCATGTAGTACGCGGCGATGGAAAGCGATCCCTGAAACACGATGAGCGTAACGATGCTGAAGAGGACGCCGATGCCGAGGCTGGCCGCGAGGGCAAGCGAGCAGAACGCGTCGAGCAATGACTTGATCATCAGCAGATGCGGGTTGCCGTTCAGCCCATTGTCAATGCAGCCGAGAAGCGTAAGCGGTCCGACGCAGAAGATGACGCTGGCAGTTAGGAATCCTTCGGCGAATTTGCCCGCATCGCCGGAGCCAAATCGTTTGTGAATGCTCCGGCCGAGCGCTTCGACGCGATCCTGCAGCCGCAACGCCGTCCCGATGAGTGAACCGACCAGAAGCGAACCGACGGTGATCATGGCGATCTTCGCGCCATAGGTTCCGCCCGCGTGGCCTTCGGGGCGGTATTTGGTGATGGTGCTCGACATGATGAGAACGGCGGCGTCGATGCCGAGGGTGATGGTCACGAGGCCAAGCCCCTGCAGAACGATGCGCTGATAGCGTTCGGGGAGTCGCCCTGAGAGAAGCAGGCCGAGGACCGATCCGACGGCGACGGTGATGACGTTGAAGATGGTACCGCTGAGGGCCGTCCACAGCATGAGTGGTGTCCTTTCACGCTGGTTTGACGATAGTTCGCGGGCTGGCGTCGGTCAATGATCGACGTGGCGATCAGGGGCCGGTGACGACATCGACAAAGCGATCATAGTCGTCGAGATCGACGTCGAAATCAGCATCGAGATCGAACGCGTCGCAACCGGGCGGCAGGCCGGGAGAAGGCTTGGGCGTGCGACAGAGTTGGAATTGGCCGAAGTCGGCGAGGTCGATGTCGCTGTCGAAGTCACCGTCTCCGCAACCAGTGACAAGCAACTCGGCCGGATCACTCTCCGCAAAACCGCAGGCGTTGATGGCTTGAACGGTGTAACTGCCACCGTCGGCAATTCCAAGATCAGGCAGGAAAAGGAAGAAGCTGGTTTCGCCCTCGAGTGGCTGTCCGTCTCTAAGCCACTGGAAACTCGTGGCGTTCACCGCACTGGCGAAGGTGGTCCAACTTTCGCCGGCGCAGAATTCGGCGTCGCTTGGTCCGGAGGTCACGGCGACGGCCTCGGGTACGATCAGTTGCACCGATTGGCTTCGGGTGCTGTTCTGAACATCGCCGCAGCGCCGCGTCACCTCGACCGAATACAGATCCTGATCATCATTCGAAACATTACTGATGGTCAGGGATGCATCGGTCTCGCCCGGGAGTGGTTCGTCGTCGCGGAACCACTGGAAGGTGGCGCCAGTTTCGGCAGCGACGGTGAACGTGACATCCTCGCCGGCGCACGCTTCCTGATTGGTCGGCTGTCGCGTGATGTCGGGTGCGGTGCAAACGCGAAGCGTGACGGTGGACTGATTGCTGGGAAGAGCGCTCACGGCGGAGTATGTGAAGCTGCCCTCACCCGTCGCGTCAGAACCGATTTGGACAAGTGTCGCCGCATAGGCCGTCGTGGGAATGGCAAATGGTGGCAGGCCCGTAATGGTGATGGTTGTTGAGATGCCATCAGGGTCCAATACCGGGAAATCAACGAGGAGGAACTGACCCGGCAGCACGTCCAGCGTATACGAAAATGTCACCGGTGGCTGATCGCCAATGACCTGACTGGCTCCGGTGGCCGCCCCTGTCTGAAGCATCAGAGGCGCACTGACAGCGCGTCGACCATCTTCAAAAACAGCCACCGCGAACAGTCGCGACGTGCCTTGTCCAAGCACAGAGCCATGCACCGTAAACGAATCGGCATCCTGGTCCGTGGCGGCGAGGACTCGGGCGTTGTGCCGCAGCTGAATCTCATCAACGCTCGAACCCGCGGCGCCCACCGTGATCTCGTAGGTTCCGTCAACGGCGCCGTCGCTTATGTTCGACGAAGCGGTTGCGGAAAGACCATTATTGTCGACCACAATCTCGCCGACCCATCGGCCCTGCGTTCGGACGTCGGAATCGTCGAAGGCGATGACGCGCAGTTCATGCCAGCCGTCGGCGAACATGGTCGTGTCGATGGTGAATGTGTTGCCGGGCGACTGAGTATCGACCAATTTGCCGTCGACGTGCAGATCAAGCTGCGCGATCGTGGCCGAGGGTGAGTCGGTCGTGGCGGACGGCGTGATCGTGATGACACCACTGACATTCTCGCTGGGCGCATCAGGGACCGCGACCTCGGGGAAGTACACAAACGGTTGCGTGAGTGGATCGCCGTAGAACAGGCATTGGAATGGCGTCCACTCAATGCTGCGGAATAATGCTTCGCCGAGCGAAAGTCCACGGAAATACCAATTGTGCAACTGTGGGTGCGGGAACTTGCCGGGAATACCACCGTCGGGCAGGCCGAATACGCACGGTTCCTCGACGGTGCCCATCGTGCCGCTGGCTCCTTTGCGAATCCACTCGGACATCTTGGTTTGTGCACCGGTATCGAACGTGGCCGCAAAGCTCGTCAGGTGATCGCAGAAGGCGCCAGGCAAGACTTCGAAATCGCCCTCTTCGATCGGCAGGTTGTCTTCGCCGGTGAGGATGCCAAGGCAGTCTGTCTCACCGATTGGCAGGTCGGCCATGATCTCTTCAGCCTGTGCACCGTCGGCGAGCATGGCGTTGATGGTGTCTTCGAAGAGCGGATCGCGCGGTGGGCTGCGAAAGTCGTCGTCGGTTTCCATGAAATAAAAAGTGCCGACCGGACGTGTTCCGTCGCTGGCGACGCTGCGGTCGATCATGTCGATGATCTCGCCGATCGCGTTGCCGCGCGGGCCGCTGTATCCGAGCATGAAGCCGATGAAGTACTGCTTGGCTGAGGAACTGCCGCTGGGTTGCCCCTGGTTCCAGGCTTCGTTGCTGTCGAAGGATCGCGGGACGTTCCCGGCGTTGTGGTAGCGATTGGGTTCGAAGACCGAAAGGTTGCCGCCAAGAATATCCTCCGTGACGAACGTGGTCGTGTAAACAGAGGACGCACTGAACCGCCCGATGCCGCCCGGCGTGCAGCCGGCGGCATCAACCAGGTCATCGCCTGACCTGACAAAGAATTCCTCGACCGGCGGGATGATGATGTAGTCGACATGATCATCAATCCCGCGAAAGCCAAGCGTGCCAAGCAGTGCGTTGCGATGAAAGTCGGCAAAGTCCTGAAAATCGAACGGAACAGGATTCAGGTACAGAATATTGCGGTCCGGGATGTTGCGGACGGACTTGTAGTGGTTGGCGACACGGAGGGCGTCGTCGGACCGAGGATCGACGAGCAGAACAACGTTCTCAGGGCCCCCACCGGCGTTGACAGATCGCGAAATCAAACCGCCCGCGATCAACATCATCGTCATCAGAAGAAATGCGTTCCGCATGTGCGACTACCAAACCATCCCTTGAACCCAATTCTGCCCGACTGAACCGATGGCTGATTATACCCAAACCACCATCTCAACTCCGCGCCTGCTGTGAAATTTGCCTGGCAAGCTGGGAAAAATTTGCGGGCGGTGGTATCGGCCATTTTCCGGGCAGAATTTCGATCTTATCGGCCACCGGCATGTTGTGGCGGCAAATCGCCGGCGTCTGGGCAACATTTTGCTTGAACCCCACGTTTGACCCCGCTATCTTCTGGAAGACAACAACTTAGGGCATTTTCCTGCACGCAGCTTCGGCTGTGTGGTTGGGGAAGTGCAGCGGGTTTGGTCCGATAATGCGATTCGTGCAAGATGCAGCACAGGTCGTTGACTTCGGTCAAGTGCCTGTTTAGAGTTGTGCTGTAGGGAGGAAGCTCGGGGAAGAGAGAGAGAGTTGTCAACGGGCGGCTGACGGGTCGCCATCACGCCAACTTCTTTTCCGAGTAACGACAACTGAAACGCACGGAATCGGCGATCGCGCTCTGGGTGTGTTCGTACGGACCGTGGCATTTGGAAAGAGGGAGAGAGGAATGGCCTGCGAAAGCAATGCCACTCGACGCTCAGGACTACGTCGACTGTGGCCATGGATGGTTGCGGTGTTGGGCATGATGCCGCTGAGTTCGATGGGCGAGACGATCTCGGTCATCGGCCCGGCTGGGGGTGAAGTGATTGCCGGTGATTCGCTGACGGCGCTCGTCATGATCAGTGATTCAACGGAGGCATTGGTCGGTTACACGGTGGACGTTCGTGTCGTTCCCCTTGCGGGTGCGACGGGCACGATCACGCGTGATCTGGTCAATTCAAACTTTGGCGATCCACAGAACCTGATTGATGCCAGTGGAACGGGCGAGGCGCGTCACAGCCCGCTGAGTTTCATCGGTCCGTCAGCTGGCGGTGGCGTTTTCTTCAACGCCGTAACCGCAAGCCTCGAGACGATTCCTGGTGCGGCGGCCGGCGTCAACGACATTCTCGGCGAGGCATGGTTCACCGTATCGGGTGATGCATCCGGTCAGTTCCGAATTGAGCTCGGTCCATCGACCGCGCTTGCGGGTGAAGGATTCGACCCGATTCCGTTTGAGTCGGTCTCGACGACGGTGACTGTGGTTCCGGAACCTGCTGCTGTTCTGCTGGCAGGTCTTGGTGCCTTGACACTGTTTCGTGGTCGCCGACGACACGCCTAGGGGTGGGTCCGATTCAGGTCTGGGGGGAAAGCAAGCGACGATTGTCACGTCGCGTTCGTGGATGGTCTCTACGTACATCCGGAGGAGTGGTTGAGAGCGGATTGAGAAATCAACCGCAAGCAGCAGTCCGATTGAGGGAATCATGAGAGAAAAACGATACATGCAAACACGCAACTGGGCACGGCAGCTTTTGACGGTATTTGCGGTGACCGCGTCTGCGGCACTCGCGGGTGGTTCGGATGTTGCGACGATTGTGGATCTGCAGCCGCATCCGAATGATTGGGTGTCTGGCGGCGAATCGCTGAGCAGCATCACGGTGACATTCAGCGAGCCGGTCGCAAATGTCGTCGGTGCGGTGTCGGCATTCGTTCTGACGACCGATGCCAACGCCTGCGGACTGTCGGCGAATGCGGCGACGGTCAATGTCGTCGATTCCGGCGACATGACGACCTACACGATCGAGTTTGATCCGCCCATCTCGGCATTCGACGCGGTGGAAGAGGATTTGGCCGACCCGAAGCGAGTACAGGTCATCATCTCGGACGCTGTCAGCACGGGCAGTGGGCCCCTCAATGGCGAGACCGACAATCCATCGAATCCAACGCTACCGACAGGCAATCAGCGTGGTGACGGCACCCCGCTGGCCGGTGGTGAGTGTGTGCTTGAATACACCGTCATCGCAGGTGATGCGAATCGTGATGGCGTGGTGAACGTCTTTGACGTTGGTGCTTTGAGCGCCGCCCAGACGGCATGCGGCGATTGCACAACCAATGAAGGTGTCTGCCCGAACGCATTGACCGATGAGCAGGCGTTCGCGGACCTTAACGATGACGGATGCGTCGACGTTGCTGATCAGGCTGCATTCGTGGCTGGTTCCGGCGGCGTCCTGCCGACCGGCAATGGGAGCGGGCCGAGCGTGACGGATCTGGGTCCGGCGTGCTTTGGTACGGTGGATGTCACAAGCCTCGATGTAACCTTTGACGAAGACGTGGAGCCGTCGACCGTGACGGTGGACACGTTGATCGCGGTTGATTCCGTGGGCAATGTGCTGCGTGCCGACTCGGTCAACGTCGTCGGTGACACGGCAACTTACGACTTCAGCGGTTCGCCGTTGCTGGCTACCGAGACGTACAACATCTCGGTAAGCAGTGGCATTTCGGGCGCATGCCTGGACTTCTCGGCACTTTCGACGTTCGTTCGTGGCGATGACGACGACTGCGACGGAATCGTCAATGATGACGACAATTGCCCGGCCGACATGAACAACGATCAGGCGGATGCCGATTCGGACGACGTCGGTGACGTTTGCGATCAGTGCGCCGGCGGCGATGACAACGTGGATACGGATGGGGACGGCGTGGCTGACTTCTGCGACCCGTGTCCGAATGCCAATCCCGATGACAGTGACGCCGATACCGTATGCGACGATGTTGATGCCTGCATCGGATTCGACGACGCACTCGATGCTGACGCAGATGGTGTACCGGATGGCTGCGATCAGTGTGCCGGCGGTGATGATACGGTAGACGCCGATGGTGACGGTGTTGCCGACTTCTGCGACCCATGCCCTGCGGACAATCCCGACGACAGCGACGCTGATGGTGTCTGCAACTCGGCGGACATCTGCCCGGGCAATGACGACACGGTTGATACCGACACAGACGGCGTCCCGGACGGCTGCGATCAGTGTGCCGGTGGTGACGACGCGGTAGATGGCGACGGCGACGGTGTTGCAGACTTCTGCGATCCGTGCCCGGTGGACAATCCTGATGATACGGATGGCGACGGCGGCTGCGACGCTGCCGATGGCGACGACGACAACGACGGCGTCCCGGACACGAGTGACCCAGCTCCGACCAATCCGAACATCTGCGGTGACAGTGATGGCGACACGTGCGACGACTGCTCGATCGGAACCGATGACTTCGGCGTTCAGCCGGACAACGCGGCCGACAACGACGGTCCCGACGCCGACAACGACGGCCTGTGCGACGCCGGCGATCCCACACCCAACGGTGAGGATGACGGTGGCGGCGGAGGTGGTGGCGGCGGCGGTGGCGGTGGCGGTGGTGCCGCTCCCCAGCCGGACTTCCCGTTCGTTACCGCTGAGATCGACGGCGACCGTGAAGCGCTGCTCAACCTCAATTCGGAAGACGATCTCGTCACCGTCATCGTCCAGGTGATCGATGGCACGCCGGGCGAAACAGTCGACGTCACGCTGTATGACAGCGAAGATGGTCCCGGAACGCCGGGCAATGAGACCTTCGAAGGCTTCGTCGATGACGATGCAATCGACTTCGCGTTCGACGCCACCTCAACCATGGTGGATGAAGCCACGATTCTTCTGCAGATGATCATTCCGGCCAGCTTCGTCGATGATCTCGATGTCGATCCTGCTGATCTCGATCTGCACGTGCTGGACGAGGATGCCGAACCTGAGACGTGGGTGCGTGCCGGCGAGGTGTTCGTGGGCGAGTCCGCACCAAGCACGACGGTCGGCGAGTATGGCTACGAGGAGTTGATCGACGGTCGCCTGCGTTACTGGGCCGTACGTAGTGCATTGAGCGTCTACACGATCGGTGCATCGATCCTTGGCCCGTCGCAGCTGCCAACGACGCCGGATGAGCCTGAAGTGCCCGATTCGGACGAGCCAACACCGGATCTGCCCGAGCAGCCGGTACCGGACGACATGGACACCGATGAGCCGGTCGACGAAGAGCCGCCGGCACAGGATCCGCCGATGGAGGAGCCGCAGTGCGGTGCCCCGTGTGGTATGATGGGCACGATGACGATGCCGCTGATGCTGGCGGGCATGATGTCGATGCGACGTCGCCGATGGGCAGGCCTGTAATATCGGGCCGGACATTGGCGACCCCAACTGGGACGCTGATGAGCCATGTTTGAATTCCTGATCACCATGACCGCGGTCGTATTGGCCGCGGTCTTTCTTTTGCGCCGGGCGTGGCGATCGCTGAACGCGAGCGAAGGCAGCGCGTGTGGTTCATGTTCGACCCGGAAGTCCGGAGCAACTCAGCCGAAACCTCAGCCATTTGTTCCGCTGGATGCTCTGACGGTGTCAACCGTGGATGAGTCGGCGGAGCGAGGCGACGGATAGTTCTTCGAGTGAATCGACGATCAGGTTCGCGGCGGTGAGTTTTTCGCGCGGGTGTTCGGTTGTCACGGCGATCGACTTCATGCCGCCGTCGACGGCTGCATTGATGCCTGCGGGCGCGTCTTCGATGACAACGCAGTGATGCGGTTCCCGCTTTAGTCCTGCTGCGGCTTTGAGGAACACTTCCGGGTGAGGCTTGCCGATGGCGACGTCGTGTCCGGTGACCACGTGCACGATGCAGTCGGCGATGCCCATGGCGTCGATGGCCAGTTGGATGTTCAGCGGGTGGCCGGATGAGCCAATGGCGCAGGGGATGTCTGCATCGCGACAGGCACGGGCCAGCTCGACACCGCCGGGCAGAATCATCAGTCGATCGCCCACGATGTCGCGGTAATACTGCTCCTTGCGCTCGCCCAGCTCGTCCATCTCTGCATTGCTGTAGCCATCCCCGAACAGAATGGGAATGATGTCGCGGTTCTGCCGGCCGAAAGTCTGCTTGAACTGCTCGTCGGTGATGGGTTTGCCGAGTTCATTCGCCAGTTTCATCCAGCTGTCACGATGTGGGCCGGACGAGTCGATCAACACACCGTCCAGGTCAAAGATGACGCCGATGTTGTCAGTCATGCGTTGGCTCCGTGGGCTTGTCAGCGAAGACGACGCGGAAGATACAGCCATCCGGTTCGAATGCGAAGCGGTCGGTCCTGATCCACTTGCTGAGGTATCGCGGAACGTCGGTGATGGTGCAGAGTCGGCGTTCGGTGATCCACTTGAGGAGGTTCTCTTCGGTGATGATGACGGGATCTTCGAAGAACGGTTGATAGGGCTTGCCGTTGTAGACATGGACATCGCGACGGAGGTTCTCAGCCTGCTGCAGGTAGAGAATCGGCGTCATGACGGTCGTGTCGACGATGAGGATCGCATCTTCCGGCAGTGCGTCGAGCGTTTCGCGGGCGAAGCGGTCGGCCCCGTCTTCGCCGAAACGCCATGGTTGCAGGAACCAGTCATATGGCTCGCGGTAACGGAGATCACGCTTGGGAATGATGGGGACGTCAGGGAAGTGGTTTCTGAGCACGTAGGGAACGAGCAGAAAGACCAGTGGAGCGGTACAGGACATCACCATGATGGTTGCGCGTGACCGGAGCCAGCCATCGCCCTGCTGCCAACGATTGATGCCGAACCCGAGGACAACCGTAGCGAGCACCTGTGCGTGCAGGAAGAATACGTGCTGGTCGGCGACGTTGTATCGCACGGCGAACAGGAAGTAGACAGCCAACGCGACCACCAGGAAGTTCGAGAACGTCCTGGTCGTTTCGCGTCGCAAGGCGACCACGCCAACGGGCAGCAGGAACGTCAGCGGCGAGGGGAAACTGTACATCGAGTAGGCGATCATGCGGGCGAGACGGGACAGGCCGGGGGATGTATGGAAGACGTTTTGCGTATAGCGACCTGTGATCATCTCGAAGAGCGCCGTGTGCACGGGCAGGCCGCCGCGGACGGTGTTGAAAAGAATGGCCCAGAGCGGCAGCGTCGCGATGATGCCCACGCCGAGACAGGCGAACATCAACCGCGCGTTGATGAGATCAGATTGTCTCCGCAGCTGCCAGAAAATGACAACGTACGCGGGCCATGTAAGGACGGCCATGTTGTGCGTCGACAGACCCAGACCGTTGACGAAGGCTGCGGCGATGAGCCAGCGCGTTGATCGCGTCGTGATCCACCGATGCACGATGATCAGTTCCAGGGTGAGCAGCGTCGTCGACATGGACATCACCTCCGCTCCGGCGGAAATGTGCCACAACGCATGCGAAAGGGCGAGAATCAGCGAAGCAGACAGAATCGACGTACGCGGAAGTCGCAGGATCGCCAGAAACGCAGCCAGATTTGCGACCGTCAAAGCACCACACAGCGCGCTGACCAGATTGGCGGCGCGGGCGGCCGAGCAGCCGAGACTCCTGACTCCGATAGAGACGAAGTAGTAGAGCGGATGGGAGCGTGACAGCTCCTTGGCATCGGTCCACCAGCCGAGTTCCACGCGAAGCTGTGCGTCGCCCGTGTCGCCCCACGCAACGCCGGGAATGGAGGAACTGACATACAGTGCGCCGACGACCAGGAACGCGATAAGCCAGCAGGTCCACGGGTGGATCGCCAACGTGTCGGTCGTCGCAACCTGAACGCCGTCACGCGGTTCGGATGTAGACGCACCCTCATTCACCACGCACACGGGGCCTTCTTCGGCAGATGTTCGTCGAGTTCAGCAGCCGCCGGCGGCGCCTTCCAACCCTTCTGCTTCAGCAGCTTCTCGTAGACGGCCAGCACGCGCTCGCAGACACGGTTCTCGTCGAACTTATCGATCGCACGCTGACGACCTGCTTCACCCATGCGCTTGCGGAGATCGTCGTCATCCAGCAATTTGGCGAGCGCATCGGCAAGGGCGTCGGCGCTCTTCGGCGGAATCAGGAATCCATTGACGCCGTCCTCAACCACATCGCGACACCCACGCGTGTTCGTCGTGACGATGGGCAGGCTGGACGCGGCAGCTTCGATCAGCGACCGCGGCACGCCCTCGCGTCGCCGACTTGGCAGCACCATGATATCGACGGCGGCCATCAACTCTTCCATGTCCCCGCGCGGGGCCATCGGGATGGTGTGCGACTCGATGCCGTAGGATTTGTAAGCATCGGCTGTGATCGCCCCACCGCGATCGGGTTCTTCCACGCCGATGTAGAGATAACGAAAGTCGTCGCGCGATTCCGAGAGACGGCGGACTGCTTCGAACATCTCGAGAAATCCCTTGTCCTCGACCAATCGGGCAGCCATCAGAATCAGCTTTTTGTCGGTCGGCAGCCCGAGTTCCTTGCGCTTCTTCTCGCGAAAGTCGGGACCATAGCGGGCCGGATCAAACCGCATCAGGTCAATGCCGTTTCCGAGAAAGCCGACACGCTTCTTCGAGCAGATTTTCAGCCGTACGGCTGCGTCGATGTCGTCTTGATTCTGACTCAGCGTCATGTCCGCACAGCGACTGCCGATCATCGCCATCAGAATGTAAAAGCCCTTCTTCAACCAGTGCATGTCCTCATCGAAATAGAAACCATGCAGTGTGTTGACGATGACCGGAACGCCCGCGAGCTTGCCGGCCAATTGGCCGAGCAGCGCTGCCTTGGCGGTGTGCGTATGCACGATCGCGATTTTCTCGCGACGCATGAAGCGGATGAGCTGCCACAGCGTGCGGAGATCTGCAAACGGCGAAATCGCCCGACGAATATCGAAATCGTGATAGCGAATTCCCTGCTCTTCCAGCCATTGACGATTTGGTCCCGGTGTGCTGGCGGTCCACGCTTCGTACCCGGCGACGCGCATGGCGCGGAGTTGCGCCCACATGAGAATGACGAGCGTGGAATCCACGGCGCACACCGTGAGTATCCTGGGACGATCGGACATCGTGCTCATAGGGGTTTCAGCCCTGCCCTTTCTTATCGCCGTCCGATGCTGCCATCGAGAACGGAACGGTAAATCTTCTCATAGCGATCGATCATCAGCGTGAGGCTGAAGTGATCGCGAATTCTGTCGACGGCGGCGACACTCAATCGCGCTCGCAACGCGGCGTCTTTGTACACGCGAACCATCGCGTCGGCCAACCCGGCTGCGTCGCGCGTCGCAACAACCAGAGCGCTCTTGTCGTTCTCAGCCACCTCCGGCACACCACCAGCGGCCGTCGTCACAACAGGCATGCCCATGGCCATCGCTTCCATGACCGATCGCGGCATCCCTTCGCTGTGTGAACTCATGACGTAGGCATCGCAGGCGCGCAGTATGGGGCGGACGTCGGCAGAAACGCCGTGAAAGACGACGCGATCCCCCAATTCCCGCTGGGCCACCATGGACCGAATCAACGGCTCACGATCACCACCGCCCACGAGAATCAGCTTGGCATCACCCAACGCATTTTCAGCGCGCGACCACGCATCAAACAGCGTGGCATGGTCCTTCTCCTCACGGAAACTGGCTACCTTGACGAACAGGAATCCGTCCGGAAGGTTCAGCTCCGCTCGCGACGCGGCGGGGAAGTCCGGCGAAAAATGATCGACGTCAATGCCATTGGGTATCAGCATCATTCGCGCAGGGCGTGTGCCCGCAATCTCATGACGCCGATTCGCAACCGCCTGCGAATTACATAGGATGATCGAGAGCCGATTCTCAGTCAGACGGTCGATGGCGGTTTCGATGCGTCGTCGCTGTCGATCCAACCCGCGGATGCAGTAGATGTGGTGCTTCACGCGTGCGTACCGCTGCATCATCCGCAAACCGAGACTCATCCGCAGGCCATGGGTCTGCACGATGTCGAACCGCTGCTCGCGAAGAAACCGCCCCACCGTACGAAACCAACGCGGTCCCAGTCGATACGTACCGCCGCGAAGCCCATGAAACGGTATGCCCGCGCGGGCGGCGTATTCGTTGACCACACCGTCGTCCCACGTGTTGGCCATGACGGCATCATGCCCACGTTTCTTCAGTTCGCTGATGACGGCGATGCAGTGCGTCTCGGTTCCGCCGATGCTGGGCACGCCGACCAAGTGCAGAATCTTCATGGGCCTGGTCGCTCGAGGCGAACCGCCCGATCCCTCGCTGATTCCACTTGCTGCCATGGTCATCGTGTCCGTCGTCATGACGCGCGTCGTCTAGCCCATTTCGTTGTAGAGCACTTCGAGTGACGCACAATAGGCGTCCATGCTGAAGTCGTCGATAATCCGCCTGCGGGCAGACTCCCGCAACCCGCCAAGATCGTCATAGCGACGTCGCACATCCTCGATCCTGTCGACCAACTGTTCCACGTCGATGCCGAGTGGGGGTCGCAGCGCCGATGTCCGATAATCGTAGACTCGCCGCGGGATCGTCTGCCCGTTCGGCAATGTTCCTTTCAATGATGTCGGCAACGGCTGCGTGCAGTCGATGAGAAATCCATTCTCGCCATCGCGGATGATCTCCGACGGACCACCCACGCTCGGCGCGATGCAAACAACGCGATTCAGCATCGCCTCAGCCAGCGTCATGCTGAATGTCTCGTTGTAGGACGTACAGAGGTAGACGTGGGCTTTTCGGTGGAACGCCCGCGGATTGGTCTGATAACCCGCAAACGTAACCGCGTCGGACAAGCCGGCGTCGGAGGCTTGTCGTTTCAGATTCGCCAGCGCCGGGCCATCGCCGACAACAGTCAGTTGAACGTCGTTCATGCCGCGATCGTGGAGAAGTCGCAGTACCCGAATCTGGGCCGATAGGTTCTTGATGGCGACGGCGCGGCAAACGGTCAGAAGCTGAAACGGCGACTTGGACGGCGTGTCCATCGGATCGTCGGCCACATCACGAATGTCGACACCGTTGTGAATCACGCTGTGCTTGTCATGGATGCCAAGATCGTGTCGCCAGACATGGCTGGTCGCATGCGAATTGAACACGAACCGATCGGTTCGCCCTTTCAGCATCAACTCAAGCAGCTTCCACCGCCATTGCAACGCCCCACCACCGCCGTAGTGCATGATGATCTTCCACGGTCGCCGTCGGCCCAGAAGCAACCTCACCCAGCGCCCAGGTGTTTCGTTGTAAGCGTGGATGATGTCCGGTTTGGCGGTGTTGGCCATCTCTCGCAACGCATGCCGAAATGCACGGCTGTAGCGTGATGCACGCTGCAGGATGTGCAGATCGATGCCGGCCCGCATCAGCATCGGCTCGTACTGTTCGCGAAGTGGACCATCCTGAAACGCACAAACGGCATGGCTGTGCTGCGTGCCTGCGGTGGTCAGTTTGAGCACCGCGTCGAGGACACGCTTCTCGACGCCACCAACGCGAAGCGATGCGATGCAGTGCAGCACACGGCTCATGTTGCAGCACTCCGTTGACGATTCGGGAGCAACGCTCGAATCTCGCACACTGAGTAGCCACCCACAAACCACACAGCCGCCCATCCGACAACAAGTCCACAGGCAGACCAGAGCATCGATTCACCGTCCAGCCAATAGGCGACCATACCAGCGATCGCGACAAGCGGCTGAAGGACACCGAAAGCACGCGGCGGAAGCAGTGGATGGGTTCGCTGCACATTGGCAACGGCAACGCACGAGATGACCGCGTTGACGACGTGTCCGGCAGCCTTACCGAGCACAACTCCTGCCAAGCCCCATGAGCGAATCGTCAGGAAGATAACGCCGAACTGAACGACGTTTTGTGCAAGCTTGCTGAACATCACCGTGCCCATGCGCTCGTAAGCCATCAGCGTCATGGCGTTGATCGTCTTGAGCGCATCGATGCTGAGCGCAACGGCCAATCCAATCAATACCGCGTGCCGGGCCTCGAATTCCGGCCCGAAGATCGATGCAAGCGGTCGCGAGAAGAATACGAAGAAGAGCGCAGATGTCGCGTAGAAACCAACCGTCACACGCGTGACGCTCCTGTACGCGCGCGACAGTGCTTCCTCCTGCCCCGTTCCCAGCAACTTGGAAAACGTGGCCAATAGAAGATGGCCAACCTGCTGCATCGCGAGTGGAATCAGGCGGGCGAGGTCAAGGAGAACACCATACACACCGAGTGCAGCCACTCCGAGAAAGCTCGCCACGAAGTACTTGTCCACAGCCAGGTACGCAAACACCATCACCGTATCGAGCCAGGTGAGACCGGCGAAGCGGAAACAGCCCTTTGGAAACCTGACCGGCCACATCGGTCGATGCTCACGAAACAGGACCACGCCGGCGACGATGCACGCCAACAGCGTTGCGACGCCGAACGCGACGCCGAGTTGCATGGTCGCGGAGTCTGTCGTGATATCGATCAGACCCCAATAACCCAGTGCAAACAGGCCGGTCACGATCACGAGTTCCACACGCAGAAGCAACGACGCCCAGACAAACGACATGTAGCCCATTACAGCGGAAGTGAACAACAATGAGAGCAGGACGAACGGAATCAACCATCGAAGCACACGGCTTGTCTCAGGCGTCAGAAGTTGCCCAGCATCCGCGCTGCGACTGGAGAGCATGCTTTCGAGAATGCCGGGAAACAAAGTCGTGATCACAACGGCGATCACCGCCGTGGTCGCGACAAGCAGGACGTAACCCGTGATCAGCTGCGATCGCTCGCGCGCATCGCGTAACTTCGGCAGGAAGGTTGGAAAGACGTTGCGCCCACCAGGATAGAAGAACGTGTAGACGGCCGTCACGAACAGAATGAAGAGCTGCAACTGACCGTTGAGGGTTCCGGTCGTGTCGATTTGCCCGGCAAACCAGTTACGCAGAATCGGCAGCGGAAAGGCAACGCCCGCAATCACCAGCGACCAGAACGCCCCCCGTCGAGCCAAACGCGTCACGCCAGTCGCATCGGTTGCCCCGGCTGCATCCGCCGACCCCCGTGCCGTCGCATCAGTCATGGCTGGTCGACGCCTTTGCGAGCTGATCGATCAGAACCGGTGCAATCTGGTCGGCACAATATGCGTGTGTGGCAGCGTTGACGTGCCCGTCAATCGGAAAATACCAGAGTGTGTTGGACAATGCGTCGGCCAGCTTCGGCGTGCAGATCGCCAGGGACGTGTTGGGTTGCGATGCAACGTATTGCTCAAACTGTGACGCGATCGACGCAATATCCTCTGGTTTCTCAGACGCCCTCCCGGACAGGTACGTCAGCACCATGGGGATCGCCCGCTCCTGGCACAATGCGTGAATCCGATCCACGCACGACGTGTAATCGGCCCACATCCCATCCCAGTCGTCGACATTCGGAAGGCGGACGTTCTCACGTCGCCATGGCGCCAGCATCATCTCAATACCATGCAACACCGCCGACTTGCGAATGAATGACCACCAACGGACGTTCCGCCGACCCTCGGGCGGTCGACCGCCATCGATGTAGGCCAGGTTGCGCCGCATGTCGACGAGATCGTTGCCCGCACCATGCTGCACCGAAAGCCCCGTCACCATCACCACGGCACGAACATCCGCCTGCGGGTACTGCTTCAGAATGCGATCTAGCAACAGGTACTGCACAACCGGGCCTGATCCGCTGCGTCCCAAATTCCACACGTCGTATGGGCCAATCCGTTCCCGCAGCTGCGATTCGACGATCCTCGCAAACGACCCCTCGTATGCAACGCCATGGCCCATCGTGGTCGAATCACCAATGAAGATGACCACCGGGCCGGTGCTGTCGGCAAATTCAGGCCCCCGAAACCCGTCAGCGTTGAACGCAACGGGCACATCAAACTCGACGTATGCATGACGACCACTGGCAGACTTGGGATACGTGGTTGGCCACTCGCTGCGATCAATGCTGTGCTCGACGCCATCGTCCCAGAACCATCGAGCTGACGACCAAGCCACTTTGGGCACAACGACCCGAATTCCAACTTCAAGAACACCGAACACCAGCAGGGAGAGGATCAATACAAAAAGCAGTTTCTTCCCGCGCGACAACGTCGCTGCCGTTTCGGTCGGGTGATCGGCCTGTGTCTCGGTCTCAGACATGCGCAAATCGGTCCGTGACTCAGGTCAACGCTCCATGACGTGCGAAGTACGCATCGACATCAAACGGTTCGGTCTCGTCGTCTCCAACCGTCTGACGCCGCCCCATCATGATGATCCAACTCGTGAACACCGGGTACATCATGAAGCGCTTGCGCGGGGCAAAGTCGTGAATATGGCCGCCCACGACCAGCATCAGCAGCACCACCACCACAAACTTCCAGTCGAGGCAATCGCGAATGCGCAGAAAGAACGCGATCAATGCCATCGGAAGCAGAAACAGCAGATACACAAGGTGCGCCGGAATCTGCCAGCGAATGGGATGCTGCCACGGCACCGGCGTCACGATGATCTTGAACAGACCGCCAACGTCCGCCGCAGCCTTCAACACTGCCCCAGCCCCACCTTCCGCTGCAACCAGCGCCCCGCCCGAAGTGGCCATCAGTCCCGCGATACCGACCAGAAACACCACACTCGTCACGACGCGCGTGGACATCTTCATCCCCGGCCCGATCACCGTATGCGCCGCCAACCCGCAAACGACAGCCAATCCGGCGTAAAACCGCATCGAGGCCATCACGTAAATCAGACCGCCGACGGCGATCCACATGAACACCGTCTTCCGCCGCGTCTTTTGCTCAGCCGGCAGATCGGGGTTGATCAGATAGCCATCAATCAACGCCATGGTCGCAATGAACAGCGCAAGAATGATGTCGTCCTTGAGGTTTCGAAACGTGAAGTACATGAACTGATAAAACGCGACGGTGAGCAGAAAGTACCCGAAGAACGCCCGCCCCACCGAGCCGGTCCGCCGCAACCAGACCGTCGCCAACATGCCCGTCGACACGCAGAACGCGAACAGCTTCAACAATCGCACAAAGAGCATCGGATGATCAGGGCAAAGATAGAACCCCACGATGTTCAGGTAGTAATACCCCAGGTGGCCACTCGCCCCACGTTCTTCAATCAGATCAGCATGCCGGAACTGCCACCACGGAACCGACGTCACAGCAGAGGATACGTCGTAATATTTCTTCGCATCGATTGACTGATCGAGAACGATCGGATGGTTTCCCGTATCGAGTTGATTGAAATGAAACGCGATGATGATGATCGTCTTGATGGCCACGATCAACCACGCGATCGCCTTCACCGAGATCGGAAACGGCTTCATAACCCGGACCGGTACATACAACATCAGCCCGATCAACACGACCAACGCGATCATGCCCCACCTCCCTTGCCCGCCTGTTCCTGCAATAGCGGCTCGAGATGCTCAAAGAGGCACTCCGCCAAGCGCGCGTTCGCCTCTTCGCCGACGTGGTTGTGATCAATGAAATAGGCCTCTTCACCGGTGGGTCCAAGGCACGCACGCATCACGTTCACCTCGGCTGATGCAATCCGCGCGGTCGTGTCGTCATAAAACGAGAGCATCGCATCCATGTTCGGGTCATTCATGTGCTGATAAGCGTCGGCCTCAACGCTCTTGTATTCCGACTGCCACGATACGACCGGCTGCCACGCGAACAGTGCCGAAAAGCCATACTCCGCTGACCGCTTCCGTACCCAGGCGACGTTCGCCCGATACACATCCGCCACGTCGTTGGCCAGGTTCTCAGCCGACCGTTCGTCGCTCGTCGGCGGCTTCCAGTCGATCCCCAACCGCCGACTCACCGCACCGATCCCACGAACAATGGCCAGTTGAGACAGCATCGTGCGACGCGGATCCCGACCATGTTCAAAATAGCTTTCGAACACGTCCAGGTTCTGATGCGCACCGTCGGCCCGACCCGTTTGGAACGCTGAGAACGTATCATTGACCCCATCATAAAAGAGCACGACATCGGGAATCTCACCCCGACGAAGCATCCGATCGAGCAAAATCACTTCCTGCGTCGACACCCACCCGGACTCACCGAGATTGCGCACACGAACATCAAAACCCGCATCGCCCGCCAGGCGAGCCAGCTGCGATGCGATCGTACCGCCGTCACGCACACCGGTGCCCCACATGGCCGATCCACCGAAGCACCAGACATCGAGTGCGTCATCGCTTGATGGAGATGCATGCACCGTCCGACGCTCCCCATCAACGATGTTGATGTGCTCGGTGGCAACGTCCGCCCGACGCCAGCCAAGATAAGGCTCGTACCGCATCGTCAATCGCTCATGCGCACGCCAGTACGACGCAGCCCAGTCACGCTGTTGATAGTAGGTCTGCCGCAGATATCGATTCGCATCCGACCGCGTCGCATACAACACGCGACCGACGAGTTCAACGCCGACCAGAATCAGCAGCAGCAAGACGATGGCGAACAGGAATTTCTTCCCGCCGGACAGACCATGACCGTCGTCGACGGCCTCGCGGTCCAACGCTTGATCGATGTCCGACTGTGTCGCGATCACACATCACGCCCCGGCAGGCCCATCTCCGCCAGTGTCCGACTTACCCGCCGACGGAAGTGCGGCCCGCATGATCTGCTCATCATCTTCGGCGTTGTAGTCGTAGTAGGTGCGCAACTGCTCGCGGAAGTAACCGCCACGACTGACCTGCGCCGCGTTCAGCACGCCACCGAACAGGTGACCACCAACACGCGTCAACAACGAGCACGCACGTCCACCAATTCCGCGGGAATTGACCTTCGCACGACAGACCAGAATCACTCCGTCAACGCGCGTGGCCAACGCACATGCGTCACTGGCCACCAAAACAGGCGATGTGCCCAGAATGACGTGATCGTACTGATGCGAAACCTGTGCAATGAAGTCGGCCATCTGCTGACTGCCGAGCATTTCCGCCGGATTCGGCGGCAGTGGTCCCGACACAACGATGTCGAGATTCGGCACCTTGGTTTTGGTGACAAGATCCTCGAATCGGGCATCACCGATCAACAAGTTGCTAAGCCCGCGAGATGGATCAACCTCGAAGATGCGGTGATACGCAGGCCGGCGGAAGTTCGCATCGACGATCAACACTTTCTTGCCACTCTGCGCCAGCGAAATCGCCAGGTTCGTCGCGACCGTCGTCTTGCCGTCTTCGGGGCGTGGGCTGGTCACGAGGATGCTGCGCTCTCGTTCCGCGGGAGCAGCGAATTGCAGGTTGGTTCTGATTTGCCGGAAGCTCTCGGCGAACATCGACTTGGGCGCTTCAAGCATCGCCAACTCGAGGTTCTTGATGTCCACTTCCTCATCATCCGCATCGGGCACCACACCAAGAAGCGGAATGCTCAGATGGCGCACCACGTCCGCCGGCGTCCGCAGCGACGTATCGACAAACTCGATCAGCAGCACGATGCCCAGCGAGAAGATACCTGCCAACACGACCGCTCCAGGAAGCAAGAACAATTGCGGGAACGCTCGCTGCAGCGGCTTGATTGCCTGCTGACGCAACTCAATCTGCACAGCCGACTGCTCACGCACGACGCGGTCGCGATCCTGAATCGCCGTCACGAGCAACTCACGACGCTGCTTGAGCAGGTACAATTCCTCCTCGAGCAGTTGATACTCCGACATCACCGCGTCCATGTCCGCCAGCATTGCGCGCTTGTCGGCCAAGTCCTCCTGCGCGAGTGACAATGCGTGTCGCACGTTTGCCAGCGCAGAACTCACCTGCTCGCGCTTGTACGCAAGAATCTCAGCCAGGCGGCGCTGCCGCGCTTCCTCAAGCTGACGTTCCACGACCTCGCGCGTCTTCTTCAACACACGGATCGTCCGATTCTTCGTTCCGAGCGTGGCGTCGTAGACTTCGATCTGCTGATTGATCGAAAAGAGCTGATTCGACAGCGTCGCCACCTTCGGATCAAGCTCGACGAGTTGCGAATCTTCCGGCGTCAGGGCTGGACCCGACGGCGAGGTGTACAGCGCGTACAGCCCCTCAAGCTCACGGAGCATCAATTCATACTGCGTGACAACAACGTTCTGCTGCTCATACTCCGCTCCGACGCTGTTGCCCACACCCGACGCCACACCCGGCGGCAATCGCCGCTGGACGTCGGCCAACTGCCGCTGCTTGTCGACAATCTGACTTTCGATGTCCTCGCGTTCCTGCTCGCGACTTTCGCGTTCATCGCGATACGGATCGGCCGAGAATTCCTTGACCCTCTGCAGATACAACTCCACAACCTTGTTCACGATCACGTGCGGATCGTTCTCCGATCGCGTGTTGCAGGAGACGACGAGCAACTGCGTGTTCCGCTGCGGTGCGGCCTTGACCAGATCCATGAACGCAAGGACGCGCTCGCTGTCGGGCGTATCCACATACCACTTGGTCTGCTGGATTTCCGGCGTTCGAAGTGCCTGAAGCAGCACGTCGGGCGACTTCACGTATTCCGCCTGCGTCAGAATGAACCGCTCGTATTCGAGTCGCCCCGAATCCTGGTCCGACAGTGCGTCGGGCGGCTTTGGCTTGTTCGACACACATTCGATAAACGATTCCGCCCCATACAGCGGGAACCACCGATAACCGACGATCCACAAGCCGACGAACAGAATGCTGAAAAAGAAGAACAGCGTCATGATCATGATCAGACGCCGCTTCAGAATCGCCACAATGTCCTGCAGATTGATCCCCGCATCCGGGGTCTTCGACGCCTTGGCAGAAGCAGGCGCCGGCAGGTCGATACGCTCTCGGATCGTGGCTGGTATCGTTGTCATGATGCCTCGTTACTCCCGTCTGCCGGCTCGGACTCATCGATGAACAAATTCGCGAGAACCCAGCCGATCAACGCATAAAGCCCCAACGCAATAGGCAACATCGCGATGCCCAGCAGTGCGTGAGGCGTGCCACCCGAAAGCGTCTCAAAGTGGAGGCTCTTTCCGATGGGCTCATCTCTGAATACGTGGAAAATCCCCGTAAGGGTCACACGAATCACGTTACAAAATATCGCAATCGGCACGCAACTGATCAGCATGAGCATTCGCTGCCACCACGGACGGTCCCCAAGATAGGACATCGCCACGCCAAGCGTCACAAACGCCATCATCAGACGCATCCCCGCGCACGCCTGCTCCACGTTCAGCGAATCACGCACCGTTTTGTAACTGTAGTCGATCACAACCCCCGAAACTTCGGTATAAAGGCCAGGAAACAGTCCGAGTATCGCCGAGGAGACGATCGCTCCGATACGCTGCAGCGGCTGCGTCAACGCCACGTAATATGTGTCGGGCAATGGCACCGATAACGCCAGAAACGCAATCGGAAACCAAACCACCCGCAAGACACCCCATCCGCCGCAAAACAGCACCAATCCCGCCGCCGCAATCAGGAAGATCAGCGGACGCGGATATGATGTCCGCAATACCGTAAAAGTGATGCCGTACAGAACCAAGGCCAGCAGGACGATCGCCAGCCCGAAGTAATTCGTCTTGCGCGTCGCTGCCGCCAAATCGCCCGCACGGGTGTGCAGAAAGTAGAGACTGAACAGCGGCACCAGCCAGCCGTGCGACCAGTCGCTGTCCTGAATCCACCGACGGAACGCAACCTGCTCCAACGAAGGCCAAAACAGGTAGAACAACAGGCCGCCAAGCACGAGCGTCTGGATCAGCCCAATCTTTCCGAAGGCATCCGCCAGCGTCGGCGATGTACCAGCCGGCTGGTTGGAAGCGGACGACCCACCGCCCGTTGGGGACGTGACAGAGGTGCTCATGATCTCACGCCTACGGGAAGAGTCCCGGGTTGCTCGGGGCGTCGAGGTTCTCGTTGCGGAAGAACGTTTCCGTGCGAATGAACTGGTAGAAGTACGACACCGAGCCGCCCATCTGCGGAATCGTGAAGTTGCGAATTTGAATCAGGAACGGGGCAAACGGGTGCGTACCCACGTTCACGATGTCATCACGTTTGAGATAGAAGTCCGGATCAAGCCCGGCAAAAATGCGGTCCAGATTCACCTGAATGATCTGCTCACGCTCACCAATGCGACGGTAGATCGCGACGCGGTCAGGCCAACCCAGCGGATCAAGACCACCCGCAGCAGCGACCGCATTCTTCAGCGTCACCTGCGTACCACCCTGGAATCGGTAAATACCAGGACCGCGAACGTGCCCGGTCATGTAGTAGAAACCAATGTCACCGCTGTAGAGACGAATCACGTCGCCGGCACGAACGACGATGTTGTATCGCGGATCACCCTGTCGAAGTGACATCGCCGGAATCCGGATCACGCGGACATCCATTGCCTCCGCTGCGAGCAGATCCCAGTCGATGGCGGGTGCAGGCCCATCATCCAACGTATCAACGGCCGGCGTACTTGGCGTGCGGGGCATCGAGCCTTTCTTGGCCTCGACTTCCACCCACTCACCATTCAGGAAAATCCACTTCGTCGGCGCGCCGTCGGGCGTTTCCACAGGCTGCATCGGCTTGACTGTTGGCGTCGTCGCTTCGGTTGCCTCGGGCGTTGTCGGCGCAGCCTGCTCCGCTGGCTGCGTCGACGAATTGTCGTCCGGCAGCATCAGGTCGATCAGATCCTGAACATCGGGGGGAACCTCATCCTTCGATTCCGACTGTTCCGACTTTTGCCCCTGACCACTTGGTGCGGGCTGATCACTCACTTGAACCGTTCCGGAACTGCTGAACGATATGTCGTTCACCGTCAGACCCGTCATCGCACCAAACTCACCCGGTGCCGAACCGAAAGCACTCGGCAACGGTGGCGGTGGAACAACCGGCTCATCGTTCTCGATGGTCGGCATCCAGTCGTCGGTCTCTTCAGGCTCCTGCTGACGATCGCGGATGGCTGTCAGTTCGCGAACAGCTTCCTCCTGCCCGCGATCGCGATCGACATTTCGGAAAATGTACAGATAGCGAACGAGCTCAGACAAACCGCCGCTGACCGACACGGCGTCCAGCAGTCGAAAGTCTGCCCTGGGAATCGGGAACACACCGGGACCACGGTTGAGACGGACCGCGAGGTTCTCGTTTCCGAAGATGGTGTAGGTCATGCCACGCTGGGCCGCGAATTGGACGAGGACCTCGGCTTCAAACAGAATCTCGCGATCCTCGAGAACGTCACGGATGACATCCTCCAACTCACGCGCGGTGTATCCGGCCGCCTTTAACCACCCCACCACCGGCAAGTTGATCATGCCGCGGTTGTCGACGGTCGCCTGTTGTCCGGACTCATCACCGGGTCCGCGGAGCTCGTAAATGAAAACGTTCACAATGTCGCCGGGAACGAGGCGGTATTCCTCGACCGTGGCAACCAGATCGGCCTGGGTCGGTTCACCAGCCGTACGAATCCCCCATTCGGGATCCTGAATGCTCAAAGAGCCCCTGATTTCGTTGGTTCGTTCACGGGTGAAGGAGCCCAGCTCGATGGGACTAAGCCAGCCATTGAGGATGGAATTGCATCCGGTGCTGGAAAATAGCAGGGCCGCTGCGAGTCCTGCGAGGTACTTCCCTGCCGCATTTGTTCTCAACATTATGTAGGACAATCACTTAGGCTAGGGAGCGCAATCGCTTCCGACCGTGTTCCTGCAGACACTTCCGTGGCCGTTTTATCGGCACAACCAGGGGGGTGCCTTCAACCTGTTGTTGCGTATCATACCCCCCGACCTTGGGTTATGTCGAATTCTCAGGAGTGTCAAGCAGGTGTTTATCGGATGTTGGCGCGTGTGCGGCGCAGAGGCGCCGAGAATTGACGGTCAGCGTCTTGCGCATAGGATTTGCCCGCTGCCACCCGAACGCGGGCTGGCGGGTTAAAGCAGTTCTTTATGGCCCGGCGAGTGGAAGTCTTGCCTGCCGCATCAGGAGCAAAGCGATGAAGTTTGCACGCGTCATGAACATGATGAAGTGGGCGGTCCCCGGGGCCATGATGTTTCAAATGACCGGCTGTGACGTCACCGGAATCCTGACCATCGTGCAGACAGTGTTTCTCGGCGTCACGGCGGCCGGCGCCGTCGCGATTCTGCAGAACATCTGATTTGCTCGTACCGCCCAAACGCGACGACTCCAACACGGTGTCGGCGACCGTCAATTGTGATGCTCGCCCGTGCTCGATTTGTTGACGCGCGCATGGGCCGCGCTATACTGCCTTTTCGCTCAGGATTCGCCCTGTTTCGTGCGATCCTGTTGCTCCGCCTTCCTGTTGAGCGGAATTTCTCCACTGACTGAACGAGGATTGAGGCATGATCAATCGGGTCCGAAATTGGCAGGGTCCCGGCGTGTCGTTGGGCCGCGGGATTTTGGCATTGCTTCTGGTGGCGAGTATCGTCGCGCCGGTGTCCGCCCAGAGCGACAGTGCCGACCGCTCACTGAAGACGGTCTTCGAGGACTTCCTGCACTTCTCCGTACTCGGTCGGTTTGACGTGGCGGACTCACTGGCTAGCGAATTGCTTGGCCATGAGGACCTTGACCCTGTGGCGTTGCTGCGTTTGTCGCAGGAGAACGCCAGAAGCATCGACACGCTGGTGATTCTGATCAACAACTCGACCATCTCGCCCCAGGCCCGCGAGATACTCGACGTCATTCTCGAAGGTGAGCACCAGCTTCGTCAGGATGTCGAACGCATCAGGGCGAATATCGAGAAGCTCGGCGGCGACCCGCAGAACGAGTACTACGCGATTGCGGCGCTTGCCGACTCCGGTGAATACGCGATTCCCTGGATGATTGAGACTCTGAAGGATGAATCCAAAGAAGCACTCTGGCCTAGGATCATCGCAGCACTGCCGAAGATCGGTCGCCCTGCCGTGAATCCGCTGGTGATGGCGTTGCAGGCGTCGAACGAGCGTATTCGTCGCGTCGTGATCAACGCGCTGGGCGAGTTGGGATACGCGCAGGCGTTGCCGTATTTGTTGGATACCCTCTCAAGCACAAGCGTGTCACCCGAAAGCAAGGCGGCTGCGGTCAACGCGGCGGCGCGGATTGAGCAGTGGAATGGCCGAACGTTTGGCGACGAGTCCGCGACAGAGCATGTGCGATTGGCCAATCAATACTACGCCGAGCATGGATCGGTGCGTGCTGACGATCGGCTTGCGATGGCAAATGTTTGGTATTGGGACGACGCAACACAATTCCTCAACGCCGTGCCGGTGCCGACGGAGATATTCGGCGCGGTGATGGCGATGCGGTGTTGCGAGCGGGCCTTGGATGAAACGGGTGGCCGCGAGGATGCGGTATCGCTTTGGCTGGCAAGCAACATCCGTCGTGAGGCGCGACTTGGGTTGAACACCGAGAGCGGTGATCCATCCGAGGCGAACGGCGAGGACAAGACGCGACCGGAGAATTTCCCGCGAGCGTTGTACTTCACGGGCTCGGCTGGTCCACGATACGCACAGCAGGTGTTGGCGCGGGCAATTGCAGATGGTGATTCGGCCGTGGCGTTGGGTGCGATCGCGGCGCTTCGCGAGGTTGGTGGTGCTTCTTCACTGATCGGCGGTTCTGATGATATCGAGCCGCTGGTGGCGGCGTTGCGTTTCCCGGAACTTCTGGTGCGGATTCGAGCGGCGGAAGCGTTGGGATCGGCGTTGCCGCGTCGGCCCTTCTCGGGATCGGAGCTGGTCACGCCGCTCTTGGGCAATGCTGTTGCGTTGACGGGCAAGACGAACCTGCTGGTGATCGATCCGGATCAGGAGAATCGCAATCGTGTCATGGGCGAGCTTCGCAATGCGGACACGCATGTGATCGGTGCCGGAACCGCCTTAGCTGGTATGGATCGTGCGCGGGCGGAGTTGGAATCGCTTTCGGGCATTTTCATTGCGTCGGACGTAAGTGGTCCGGAAGCGGATGATGCGATCGAGCGCATCCGCGAGCAGTACGAAATCGCGGCGTCGCCAATCGTGCTGATGATCAAGACGGCGCAACGTGCAGCTGCTGAGCCATTGGTTGAGCGCATGTTTGGCGTTGAGGGTGTGGACGCATCGGCGGACGAGTCCGGGTTGATTCGTGCGTGGCGTGCTGCGGCGGATGAAGTCGGATATCAGTCGATTGACCGTGACTTCGCGGTGACACTTGCATTGGAAGCGACCGATGTCCTGCGGGGCATTGCCCTGGATGGCCAGACGGTGCTCGATTCGACGACTGCTGAGAGGCCGCTGATCGCGGCGTTGTCATCGCCCAATGAAGACCTTCGCTTTGCGGCGGTCGATGTGCTGTCGCTGATGAACAGCGGATCGGCTCAGGCGGCGGTGGCGAGTGTGGCGTTGGATGACGGCGTTGAAGACGCGTTGCGGTTGTCGGCATTGTCCGGTTTGGCGGAGTCTGCGAGGCGATTCGGAAACCGTCTGGCGGGAGACGCGGTTGATGCGTTGCTCGAGATGGCGTTTGATGAGCCGGATCTGACGCTGCGGACCGCTGCAGGACAGGCGGCGGGTGCTTTGAACGTCGAATCGGACAAGGCAAGCCGGGCGATTTTGAAGTTCCACCGTGGATAACGGCGTTGCGCGCCTGCGATGGAATCGTGGGCATTGTGTGGTACAGTGAACCGACCAGTGCATGTTGATGCGGGTCGGTTTTTTTGTGGGAAGTGACGGGCGATGGGTTCATCCGAGCAGAGCAGCGAGACGTTTGGTTATTCGCCGGCGGCGATCGAGTCGAAGTGGCAGGCGTACTGGGCGGAGCACAAGACGTTCAAGACGCCGAATCCGGGCGATCCGGGGTTTGATTCAGACAAGCCGAAGTACTACGTACTGGACATGTTTCCGTATCCGAGCGGCGCGGGGCTTCATGTTGGGCACCCACTTGGGTATACGGCGACCGACGTCGTTGCCCGGTACAAACGGATGCAGGGGTTCAACGTGTTGCATCCGATGGGGTACGACTCCTTCGGGTTGCCAGCCGAGCAATATGCGATTCAGACCGGCGTGCATCCGGCCATCACGACGCGCAAGAACATCAAGAACATGCGCCGTCAGTTGAAGATGTTCGGGTTCAGCTATGACTGGGACCGTGAGTTGGCGACGTCGGAGCCGGACTACTACAAGTTCACGCAGTGGATTTTCACCTTGATGTTCAACAGTTGGTTTGATCCACGTGTTCAGGCGGCCAAACCAATCAGCGAGTTGGAAAAAGCGTTGGCGGACGGGACGCTGGGCGTGACCGAAGCGCTGACCGTGGCGATGGACGCCGGGAACGTGGCATGGGGATCGCTCGATGATGCGCAGAAGCGTGCCGTGATCAACGGCGAGCGGTTGGCGTTCATCGATGAGGTGGCGGTGAACTGGTGCCCTGCTCTTGGGACGGTGCTGGCCAATGAAGAGGTGACCAACGAGGGTCGCAGCGAGCGCGGGGATCACCCCGTCTATCGCCGACCATTGCGACAGTGGATGCTGCGGATCACGAAGTATGCGGATCGGTTGTTGACGGATCTGGATCTGGTGTCGTGGCCTGATGCGACGAACCTGATGCAACGGAACTGGATCGGGCGGAGCGTCGGCGGTGAGGTTGATTTTCCGATCGTGACGGCAGATGAAGTTGACCCTGCGTCGTGGCTTGTTCAGCGTCAGAACGGGTACCCGGCCAAGCCTGAAGCGAACGTGATCCGCATTTACACGACGCGGCCTGACACGCTGTTCGGGGCGACGTACATGGTGTTGGCGCCGGAGCATCCGCTGGTGGAGAAGATCACGACGGCGGAGCAGCGTCATGCGGTGGATGCGTATGTGACCGAGGCGCGGCACAAGTCAGACCTTGCGCGGACGGCGGAGTCGAAGGAAAAGACCGGCGTGTTCACTGGCGCTCATGCGATGAATCCGGTGAATGGCGAGCGGATTCCGGTGTGGGTGGCGGACTACGTGCTGATGGGATATGGCACGGGTGCGATCATGGCAGTGCCAGGGGGTGACACGCGCGACTTCGAGTTCGCCAAGCAGTTTGATCTGGACATCATCGCGGTGGTCGACCCGACGACCGAGTGGGCGGAGAAGGAGGCGCGACTGCCGAAAGGGACGCTGGAGGAGATTCGCTCGGCCGCGACAGCGGCATTGAAGTCGAGCGTTGAACGGTGGAAACGTGAAGGGGTGGATCGGTCGTCGCACGTGACGTTTGCGGAGAAGTACCTTGATGAAGCTGGCGCAGATGACGTCCTGTCGTCGGATGACATTCGGCGGATGTATGTGGCGTCGCCGCGTGTCTTTGCAGCGCCTTTTACCGGTGAAGGCGAAGCGATTCAGTCACCGGCCGGCGAGACGCCGTTGGGGGATCGCGGTTGCTCACTGAATGGGCTGAAGACGGCGGACGCGAAGAATGCAATTCTGGATTGGCTAGAGGCGAACGGGGTGGGTCGTCGGGCGGTGAATTACAAGCTGCGCGATTGGATTTTCTCGCGGCAGAAGTATTGGGGGGAGCCGTTTCCGGTGCTGCACTCGGATGATGGTGCGACGGAGGCGTTGGGGTTGGATGCGCTCGCGGTGACGTTGCCGGAGATGGAGAAGTTTGCGCCGGATCCGGTGGCGGATGATGACGCGGAGACAATGCCGAAGCCGCCGTTGGCACGGGCTGCGGAATGGATGAGCGTCGACCGCGATGGGCAATCGTGGACGCGTGATGTGAACACGATGCCACAATGGGCAGGGTCGTGCTGGTACTACCTGCGGTTTCTGGATCCGACGAACGACGCGCGGTTCTGTGACGAGGCGGCGGAGAAATACTGGATGCCGGTCGATCTGTACGTCGGCGGTGCGGAGCATGCGGTGTTGCACCTGTTGTACGCGCGGTTCTGGCACAAGGTGTTGTTCGATCATGGGTACGTGTCCACGCCGGAGCCGTTCGGCAAGCTCGTGCATCAGGGGATGGTTCAGGCGTTTGCGTATAAGGACAAGACGGGGCGATTGCTGAGCAATGATGTCGTGGAGGAGCGCGACGAGGGGAAGTACACGCATCGCGAAACGGGCGAGTCGGTCACACAGATCGTGGCCAAAATGAGCAAGTCGCTCAAGAACATCGTGAATCCGGATGAAATCATCGACGAGTTCGGTGCGGACACGTTTCGTCTGTATGAGATGTTCATGGGGCCTTTGGAAGCGTCGAAGCCGTGGAACACGCGGGACGTGCCGGGGCTGTACAAGTTGCTGCAGCGGGCGTGGCGGCTGGTGGTGGATGAGCAGACCGGGGCGTTGTCTGCCCGGTTGGTCGATGGGGAGCCGGACGTCGAGCAGAACCGCATTCTGCACAAGACGATCAAGGGCGTCACCGAAGACATCGAGCAGATGAAGTTCAACACGGCGATCGCGCGGATGTTCGAGTTCGTGAATGAACTGACGCCGCGTGAGCAGCGGAATCGATCGGTGATCGAGCGGTTCGTGCTGCTGATGGGTCCATTCGCACCGCACGTGGCGGAGGAATTGTGGCAGCGGTTGGGGCATGCCGAAACGTTGACGTACGAGCGTTGGCCGGCGTTTGATCCGGCGCTTGCGAAGGATGACGAGGTTGAGATCGCCGTGCAGGTGAAGGGGAAGGTGAAGGCGCGGATCATGGTGTCGGCGGACGCGGATGAAAAGGCGCTTGAGGCGGCGGCGATGGCGGATGAGAAGATTCAAAGCGAAATCGCCGACAAGACGGTGCGCAAGGTGATCGTCGTCAAAGGACGGCTGGTCAACATCGTGGCTACGTAAATGATCGAGATCGAAGCCAAGCTGCGGGTGGATGATCTGGAAGCGGTGCGGCTGGCGCTCACGTCGTCGGGCGGGCAGTTCGTTGGACGATACATCGAGCACAACCACATACTGGACCGGTCGGATGGCGATTTGCGTGAAGCCGGTTGCGGCTTGCGCGTGCGCGCGATGGATGCGATTGACGGGGAACCGGCGGCGGCGACTCTGACGTTCAAGGGGGCGGTCGAGCCGAGCACGTACAAGCGTCGGACGGAAATTCAGACGACGGTGGGCGATGCGGGGGCGACGATTCGTTTGTTGACGGCGCTTGGGTTCATCGAGGTTCTTTCCTATCGCAAGGTGCGGGAAAGTTGGAAGCTGGGTGGCTGCTGCGTCGAGTTGGATGAGGTGCCTTTGTTGGGCAAGTATGTTGAGATCGAGGGCGACAGCGAAGCGGTGATCGGCGAAGTTCAGCGCACGCTCGGACTTGACGGGGTCGCGCACGTGTCGGGTAGCTACGTGCGGATGCTCGTGGACGCGTGTGAACGGCTGGGGCGGTCCCCGATCGGCGTGGGATATGACGAGCAAGGGCAGACGAAGGAGATCGGATGATGTTGGGCAAGTCGGCGATGGCGTTTGCGGTGTTGGCGGTCGGAGCGATCGGAATTGGCATGGCGGGCGATGAAAAGTCGGCAGTGGAGTCGACGCCTTCGTTTGAACCGGTGATGCCACTGTATGCCTTGATGATCGAACAGGATCGACACTTCGAGCAGATTCGCAACCTGATTCGCAAGGACCGGGAGGATCGGTTTGGCAGACTGAAGCAGGCCGGCATGGCGATGGCAGAGTTGGCAAACGTTAATGGGTACCACGATGAAGCGATCAAGCACGCCGACTTTCGGCAATGGACGCTGGACATCAAGTCGGATGGCATGAAGATCGCCGAGCTTGCACGCGAAGAGAAGCTCGACGAGATCAAGCAGGTAGCCAAGCGCATCAACAACACTTGCTCAGCCTGTCACGACAAATATCAGTGATGGCGTTCGGTCACTTGAGCCGCCGTCGAACACACCCTTAAGGTGCCCACAAATACATGAAGCGTGCCTGCGGCTGATGCAGCCAATCGGGCAACTGCACGTGAATCGCCCCACCGTTGCCGTTCGTCGGCGTGGTTGGGGCGACAGCGTAGATGTTCGGCTTGCTCGCATAGGTGCGGTGGTAGGTGACGAGGCGGACGTACCCTGCATCGATGTTCTTGCGAAGTTTGGCGATCGTCTCGCGCAGGCTGCCGATCTCGTCGATCAATCCGACTTCGAGCGCCTGGCTGGCGGTGTAGATGCGACCGTCGGCCAACGCGCGGACGCGCTCTTCGGTCAGTTCGGGACGTCCTTCATCCACGGCGGCGACAAACTGCGCGTAGAAGTCGTCAATGGCTGATTGGAACACGTCGCGCTGCCGTGGCGATAGCTCTTCAAATGGTGACCCGCCGCCCTTCTGATCCCCACTCTTGATCGTGTTGGGCGTGACGCCGATCATCCGCATGGTGCCGGTCACGTCGAACAACTGCATGATGACGCCGATCGACCCGGTCACGGTCGAGGGGTGGGCGACGATTTCGTCGCAGGCGGAGGCGATGTAATATCCCCCACTGGCGGCGACGTCCATCATGACGGCGACGACGGGCTTGCCGGTTGCGTTGCGAAAATGCCTGATTTCGCGGTGCATGAGTTCACTGGCCGTAACGCTGCCGCCTGGCGAGTTGATGCGGAGGACGACGGCTTTGACGTTGCGATCGCTGCGGGCGCGGTCGAGTTTCTCAGTGAGAAAGCTGACCTGATTCTCGCCCGAGCCGATGATCGGCAGGCCACGACCGGTCGTGAGCACGCCGTTGACGTCGATGATGGCGATCTTGGGCGTCCAAGGCCAATCGGTGTTGAAGGTCGTTTCAGCGAGTGCCTTGCGGCGGCTGACCGGTACGATGAGCAACGCTTCGGGCATGCAGCCAATGCACGTGTGGGCGAGGATGGCCAGAACGGTGGTCATGATCGGTCGACGAAGAATGGACAAGCGTGATGGCACGGGCTTCCTCCGTGGGTAGAGATTGATGAACCGATTGTCTGAGTCCCAATTCAGGTCGCTCATACGTCGGGCTGTCGCGGAAATTCCGCCGGTGTTGGCCGAGCATCTCAAAGACGTTGCCATCGACATTGAGCCGTTGCCTGACGAACAAACCTGTCGCGATGCCGGCGTCGAGGACCCGGCTGATCTGTTGGGATTGTATCACGGGATCCCGCTGACGGAACGCAGCGTGACGGACTCAGGCGAGTTGCCGGCGCACATCGTTATTTATCAGCGGAACGTCGAGGACGTGTGCGAAACGGTCGAGGATGTCGTGGCGGAGGTGCGCATCACCGTGCTGCACGAAATCGGCCATCATCTCGGTTTGGATGAGAAAGATCTCGAGGCGTTGGGGTATGACTGATGCCCGTCGTCGCGCGACCGTCGCGATTATTACCCAACCTGGGCGGTTTGTTTGCGCAAGGTCATGTCGAAGCCGCGGACCATGTTCTTGTACACACCGAGCACCACGCCGATCCACACGACAAATGATGCGGCAGCGCCGACGAGGAACCAGACGCGGATTTCGTTGACGAAGGGTTTGAAGTCGGCGGCGGTGTCGAAGGCGCGGACGGGGTTGATCATCGTGGAAATGCACGTGAACGGCGTGAACGGCGCGATGAACCCACCGGCGTTTCCAGCCTTGGTGACGATGGCATCTGCGATAAAGTGCAGGATCAGCCCCGTCACCACCATGCCACCGACAGCAAACATGACCGCCTGGACGGTCTTGCGGCAGTGCAGCGAGCGATTCAGGCCCCAGATGCATGCGGCTGCGGCGTAGGCGAACATCATCGCGCCCATCAACAAAGCCGTTTCAATCTGCACAACGCGCTTGTCGGGATCAACAAACAAGCCATGAACGGCGAACAAGAGCGTCGTCACGACCGGAATGGCCAGCAACGGGACAGTGAACGTGACCAGCCCGCGCAGTTTTCCCCAGACGATGTACTTGCTGGTCAGCGGCGTCGACAACAGGATGTCCATCGACATCGACTCGCGTTCCTTGGTGAGCGCGCTGGCGGCGGTGTTGGCAGCGACGAGCAGGATCATGGCGAGTTCAACACTCACAACGGCGTTGAGGTAGCTGCGCGTGGCGACAACATCGCCGGTCCTGATGTGGTTGACGAGCAGTGCAACCGCCCCGACCACGCCGCCTCCCAACAGCACGATCTGCAGAAACCCTTTCGTCGCTGCTGACGCGCGCGACGTGGCTTCACGCCAGGCGACCGGGTTCTGCCAGACGGTTCGCGGCTGGCGACGGACCTCCTCGCCGACCTTGCGCGCCCCGCGTGCGAAGAGTCGCGTCCACAGCGTCGTTTCGCCCTCTTTGGATCGCCGGACAAAGAACATCGAGATGATGATCAACAGGACGGAGATCGACAGCGTGATGAACACGTAGGCCTTGTGCGGTGTGGCGAGGAAATAGCGTTGCAGGCCATTGCGCCCAACGAGCGCGACGGGGTCGGGCGCGGGGACGCGGTTCAGTGCGACATCGAGCGCGAGAAACGGATGCAGGCTGGCAAGCCAACTGAGCTGATTGCCGTTGACGCCGCGCGGGGCTTCTGGAATCCATGTCGTCGGCCATTGCCCGAGCGCGTACACGGCGAACAGGTAGAAGGCGATCATCATGTAGAACGAGAAGATCGTCTTGCGCGTGCCGACGCGGATCATGCTGATGCAGATGGCCAACGAGCCGGTAATCACGGCGGTCGAGCCTGCAATCGCAGCGCTCTGCATGATCTGGGCCATGCGCACGCCGCCGTAGATCATCGTGATCAGGAAAATCGGCAGACCGGCCAGCAGCAGCACGATGACGAAATACAATCGGCTCATCAGTGTGCCCATGACGATCTGCGCGTTGGAAAGTGGCGTGGTCAGAAGGATGTTGTATGTCTGCGCGTCCCGTTCCTGCGTGATGGCGCCGGCAGTGAACATCGGCGCGAGGAAGCACATCAACGCGAGCTGGGCGATCGAGGCACCCATGAACATCTGCGAGGCACTCTTGGCCAAGTCGACCAGGGTGGATGAACCGCTGATCTGCGTCATGGCGAACAGCACCACAACCATCAGGACGCCGAGATACGCGAAGCGAATCCACAAGTGGCGTGATCGACGCGAACCACCATGCACAACGCGCACGAGGATCGGGTTGGCCGGTACCAGCCGCCAGAACGCCTTGCCGAGTCGACTGAAGGCTTCGTTCATGCTGTTGCCCTCTCGATCATTGCACGAGTCCCTTGGTCAGACGCATGAAGGCGGTTTCGAGGTTGACCTCTTCCTCCTTGATTTCGCGAATCTTGAAGTTGTTCTGCACGAGCGTGGCGGCGATGTAGGAGAAATCGTGCGTCTGGTCGTCAAGTTCGAGCACGATGGCGCCGTTGTTCTCCTCGACCTTGGTCACGCCCTTTGTTCGCTGCAGCAGCAACGCAGCCAGGTCTTTCTGCTCGACGACCTTCACGTGCACACGTGTGGCCAGGCGGGCGCGGCGGACGATGTCGTCGATCTGGCCATGATAGAGCAGTTCGCCATGTTCGATGATGCCGATCGTCGTACACAGTTCTGCCAATTCGTGCAGGATGTGCGAACTGATGATGATGGTCTTGCCCATGTTACGCAGTTCTTTGAGCAGTTCGCGCATCTCGATACGCGCACGCGGATCGAGGCCACTGGCAGGCTCATCAAGAAGCAGCACTTTGGGGTCGTGCAAGAGCACGCGGGCGACGCTGAGACGCTGCTTCATGCCGCGTGATAGCGAGTCGACCATGGCGTCGCGCTTGTGCGACAGATCGGTCAGATCCAGCACATCGCCGACCACCTGCGTGCGTGCATCACCCGAGATGTTGTACGCACTGGCGAAGAACTCCAGATACTCCTGAACGACCATGTCCTCGTATGCACCGAAAAAGTCCGGCACGTAACCGATCAGCGGTCGAATCTTGCGCGACTCGTAGCCCACGACATGGTTGCAAACCCGCGCCTCGCCCCACGTTGGCTGCAGAAGCGTTGCGAGGATTTTGATCGTGGTCGTCTTGCCCGCACCGTTGGGTCCGATGTAGCCAAAACACTCGCCGTCCTGAATCTGCAGATTGAGATTGTTCAGGGCGGTCAGCTTGCCGTATCGCTTGGTGAGGTTGATGGTTTGAATGATCACGTTGCGAATACCTCTATCATGGCGGCGGAACAACCGGGATTCGTATGCGGTACATCGTGTAGGCGTCGGTTGGTTCAACGCGCTCGAAGTCATCGCCCGAGCCAACACACAGCGGTGCCGGGCCTGGCGCGTCGGTCACGGCGATCAACAACGCATTGTTGCGATCGACAAGTCCCCCGATCTCCAACTGGCGACAATGGGCCAGCGAGAACAGCATCTCGGAGAACTGCCCCATGCCGGAGGTCCGCTGCTCGGGGTAATACTCCTCGAACATGGTGGCAAGAAACATGGCTGCCTCGAGTCGCGAAATCTGACGCCACCCTTCCGGCAGGCCGGTCAGCGCACCGCCAGCCAGGCCCCACTGCTTGGAAAGCCTCTGCAGGATGTCATCGAGGTTGAGCTTGCGACTCCAATCCTTATAGGCCAACTCCACGCCGCTCTTGTCGACGTAGGCGGTTTGCGCGGGCATCACCGTTTCGCCTTCGGTAATCCTGCCGATCGGGATGACGTACGTGTCTTGTGATCTGAGGCGGGGAATTGGCACCCAACCGTTCCGATTGTGCGTATCGGACGCACTGTACACGAGGTACGCATGGTCAATATCCACGCCGAGATTGTTCGTGATCGTGCTGTTCGCTGCGACGCGCACGTCGGCGTTCGATTCGCTTGCTCCCTGTTCAAGGCGAATGTCTGCGAGAACCCTTCCCGAAAGATAGCCGGACCATCGCCCTTCAAACTGCTTGACCGTCCCGCGAATCGGAACATCCAGAATCCGCGCGGCGGATGGTTTCACGCTGTAGCGGGCCGGATCGATGAAACTCTTGGGCGAACTGGTGACCGTCACGATGGGCGGCATCGGTTTGAGCATGCAGTTGATCAGGTCCGGATCATCCTCACGCGGGTAATCCTGTGGCAGCCACACGTCGAGTTTGCCGAAGACGCTTGTCTTCAGGCCATAGTAAGACGTTGCCTGCGCCGCCGAGCTTCCGGCCTGCGCGTCAACCACGGAAAGTTGCAACAGCTTCCGCCCGACGCCACGAACCGACTGCACACCGATTACGCTCAGGAAGCAACACGCCCCCGCCAGGACGGCGAATGTCGACCAACTGTGCTTGGTCCATTTCTTCTGACGCAGAAACGCCCACGATCCGAACGTCGACACCAGCACGTAACCAGCCACGAACACGAGCGCCAGCGCGAGATACAATGCTCCGACCTGCGAGAAGCCAACCCACTTGTCCATTTCACTGAACAGGACTCGCATCGTCCCGCCGCCGGTCGATTTTTCTTCCCGAAGCTCCAGAACGCGAATGAAGAACTGCTTCACATTCGCGTTCTCGTCACGAAAGACCTGACGCATCTTCGCCGCAACAAATGAGACGCGACCGCGACCAAACAGATGCCGGCTGACGATCGGCACGTCCACGCCATTAACCGGGTCGCTCACGACAGCAACCGCGCCTTCCTTCAACGTGCACGCCACGACCGGCACAGGGGCCGGAAACGATGTGCTTGACCCCATCAGCCGCAATGTCTTCGGGAGCTCGTCGACAACGGCAACGTCGCCAAGGCGAACCGGCAGCAATTCAGCAAACGCACTCTTCGTCAGTTCGACCGTTCGGTCCGTTGACGAGATGACCAGCGTGCCCCCCTGCCGCGTCCACTCGATCAACGCCTTGGTTTGCGGAATCGACAGATCGGCAGGGTCCGCGTCGTCCCAGACGATCGCATCGACCGCCTCCAGCCCCAACCACAACGTCGGCAGATCAAACGGAGCCATATGCGCGACCAGTACCGGCCGCGACGTCTGGATGTCCGATATGTCCTGCAGGTCGACGATCTTGCCGGCTGTCTCAGATGAAACCGACAGAACCAGATAGTCGTTGTCATGAAGCGTCTCCGGACGCATGGCCGGCTCGATCTCCCACGACGCCGCACCGCGCGTCTCCACCTGGATGCGGTTGTTGTTGTCGTCGATCAGTTCGATCGTGAAGTTGGCCTGATGTCCGGCCAGTGTGTAGAGCGTGTAGCGCCGCGTGTTGGTCTGCTCAGCCAGCAACTGCACGCGTTGTCGATCAACGCACAGATCGCCATCCTTGTCGGCCGCCGACAGGCGCAACCAACCTTCCAGTGACGGCTGCCCCTCAATACGCAGATCGACCTCGATCGGCGTCCACGCTCCCGAACGTGCCAGATCACGTCCCTGGTGTATGCCGCCGACGCTCGGAAACCCGACACGCACGATCTCGGCGATCACCTTCGCCTCGGCAACATTGGCGCAGAAACAACACAACATCCACGCGGCAAGAATGGCTGGGGTACGGCGTATCATGTCAATGAACGATGGGCTGCCTTCATAAACGCTGTGACCTGTGAAAAGTGTAACACAATCGCCCTTGTTAACAACACAGTCGTGACGCTGGTCCCGTGCGGCTTGAACGGATACGATTCCGACTGTTCAGACGTATTTTGACGGGCGACAACATGGGCAAACTGCTACTCGGCACGTCCGGCTGGTCCTACGACGACTGGCGGGACGTCTTCTACCCGCCTTCGACACCGAAAGGCGGCTATCTATCACACTATGCCACACGCCTCCCCATCGTCGAGGTCGACAGCACCTACTACCGAATTCCCTCCGATCGCATGGTGGCCGGCTGGCATGCCAAGACGCCCGACGATTTCCGCTTCACCGTCAAAACACCGTCGGTCATCACGCACGAAAAAGTCCTCGCCGACTGTGAGGCCGAAACGGACGCGTTCCTGTCCGCACTGGCCCACCTTGGCAACAAATTGCACAGCGTGCTGCTCCAGTTCGGATACTTCAACAAGCGTACGTTCGCGACCGCAAAACCGTTCTTCGACCGCCTCGACGCATTCTTGAGCCAACTGCCCGATCCTACACGCATCGCCGTCGAGATTCGTAATAAGTCGTGGCTTTGCGACGATTTCTTTGACCTGCTGCGGTCCCACGGCACCGCATTCGCCCTCACCGAGCATGCGTGGATGCCGAGACTCGAACAGTTGCTCGAACAGTTCGACTGCGTGACCGGCTCCTTCGCGTACGTCCGCCTGATCGGGGATCGCAAGGGCATCGAAGAGATCACCACCTCGTGGGATCGTGTCGTCGTCGACCGCCAAGAGCGAATCGCGCAGATTGCACGCGCTCTGTCCGGGATCATGCCCGAGAAAGACGTCGTCACGTTCATCAACAACCACTTCGCCGGACATGCGCCCGCCAGTTGTCAGGATTTTTTGGACGCCATGGAGCGATTGCAATCGCAACAACGCAATTGATGACTTGATGACATTTGCGACGCCTGCGCTATCATGCACCGTCAGAATGGAGACGCCTTATGGACCACAGCGACCGCATCAAACCACCCGCCAACTGCCCTGCCATCCGCGTCGTCATGATGCCGCGCGATACCAACGCGGCCAACACGATCTTCGGTGGCGTGCTGCTCAGCTACATTGACCAGGCTGGTTTCGTTGAAGCGAGACGCCAAGCCCACCATCGCTACGTCACCGTGGCGATGCACGAGGTCGTCTTCCACGAACCGGTGTTCGTCGGCGATGTCGTCAGCTTCAACTGCCAGACCCTGCGCATCGGAACCACCTCCGTCACCGTCCGCGTGACCGTCGTGGCCGATCGATTCGGAACCGAGGGCGAACCGGTCAAGGTCACCGAAGCCGAGGTCGTCTTCGTCGCCATCGACGATCAAGGCCAACCGATCCGCATCGCGGCCGACTGATCCGCAGGATTGCGGTCGTTCGGCGCGGCTGTCGTATCCCTGAATGACAACTGGGCGTCGGGATCATGCGAATGCCGCACGCGCGACACTGGGCCACTGATCATTCGCCGACGTTGTTTTGATGGCAGAAGTAGACGTCGTACCGCACAACACTGCCCCGATAAGCGACGTCCACCGGTTCTGCCAACGCTGCGGCATGTCGCATCCGCTTGACCACGACGCGATCCATCGCGACGTCACGCGCTGCCGCCAGCAGCGCTCGCTCGTCGGTCGGGTCGTCGGCCAACAGCGCCCGAAGCAGTGTCATCTCCTTGCGTACCGCGGCTGACTTCCCCGTCGCCTCGGCGAACATCGGATCGAGATAGACCACGTCCGGACGATCCCCGTCGGCCAACGTACGTAGGAATGCCACCGCGTCATCGGTGACGAGACGGAATCGCTCGTCGAGCACATCCGCAAGCTGCGGCACCGCCATCGCCCGCCGAACACCATCCGCAAGCATCGCCGCAACGACGGGGTTGCGTTCAATCGCCGTCACCTCACAGCCCCACGTCGCCATCCGAAACGCATCGCCACCAAGACCGGCAGTCGCATCAATGACCGAGCGTCCCACCCTTTCGAACGCGATCGCGCGTGCCATTGGCTCTTTGCGGGAGGGTCCACTCAGCTTTTGCCCCATCATCGGGGTTACGAAATCGACGTGAATGGCGTTGCGTGTCCCCGACGCTGCGCGGAGTTCCAAGTGACCGTCCTGAATCGCCAGGACAAACGAGCAGTTTTCTACGTCGGACACAAGGAGTGAAGCAAGATCACGCTTGACCTCTGCCAGCACGGCATGACTCTCAACCGAGTCGTCGTCGACCAGCAGAGCTACTTTCGATACGCAAACAGGATTGGGGCGCAACGGATCATCCACGGACGATCAGTATAGCCGATTGATGCGAAACGCGCGAACGGGATTGCCAGTCAGACAACCTCAACCACAGAATTGATCTCGCCGTATTCGTTGGACTCGATTTCCGGGTTGTTCACATCGCGCGTCCAGCGACCATCGACGATGAGGCGGTAGCGATAGCGGCCTGGGTCGAGCGGCAGACGGGCTTCGAAGTCACCGTTTCGCCCGTTGCGGCTCATCGGGGTGGCATGGGGCATCCAATCATTGAAGTCGCCCACCAACTGCACCGACTGTGCATCTGGGCAGTGACTGCGGAAGACGATGCCTTCCGGCGTCTGGCGGACGCCGTAAATCTGCTCAAGCTTCTCGTCGATGCGCTCGTGGCTGACAGCTGCAACGCGTTCGAGACGATCCGGACTGATCGGGCGACGAACCGGAACCGGGGCAGCCGGACGCGCGGTGTGCGCCGGTGCAGAAGCGGCCACCAGACGATCCGGGCGAATCAGTGGCTTGGACGATGACAACAGACGGTCCGCATCGCGACCGATCTGCTCGGCGTAGCGCTCAAGCGCCGTATCGCGGCCGGCGCCCTCACCGGATTCGATGAGCTCCATCGCCAAGGCGCGGAAATCGCGCGCTCCGGCACTGGCGGGGTCGAATTCGGTAATCGGCTGACCGACGCTGACGCCCTCCTTGAGCTTCGTGTTGAAGTTGATGACCGCCTGGAAAACCGTATCCCCATAATGCCGACGTAGTTCTGCCAGCATTTCGCGTGCGGCCTTCGTACGCACGTCGTATTGGTTGGGCAGAATGCGAACGCGGTACTCCTCGCCAACGTCGCGCGATATGGTCTCCACCATCTCGATCTGTTTCGTCAATCCGCATAGAGACAGGTATCCGGTCTCGACCGGGATAACAATCTCACGAGCCGCGCGGACGGCACTCTCCATCAAGAGGCCTACCTGCGGCGGGCAGTCGATCACGCAGTAGTCGTATTTGTGGGACACCGAGGCCAGCGCTTTGTGCAGACTCTGAACAGCCTCGCCATGGTCGCTCTCAACCTCGGGTAGTTTGCCCAGCATCGTGCGAGACGGCGCAAGCTCAAGGTTGGCCGAGATTTGCCATGAGATGCGGTCGATCGGGATCGGTGATTCGGTGCGCTGACTACGGAGACACTCGAACATGCCGTTGGCGACTTTCTCATGCGGAACCGCCAACCCCACGGCGCAATGGCCCTGTGGGTCCATGTCGACGACGAGCACGCGGCGGTTTTCCTTGGCCAGCGATGCCGCAAGATTGATGGCGATGGTGGTTTTTCCGACGCCGCCCTTCTGATTGACAACTGCGATCGTTCTCATGCCGTCCTCACCTGGAATCCATTCCCTTTGACCACTTGGCTGACCCGGCGGAACACGCGGGATGCGGATTACCGGACCAAGCCTTTCATTTCACCCAGACTATCGGTCCCACAGTACTGAGAACTTGAACCGTTCAGGCAAACTGGTGACTGTGCTGGTGTGGCGGGCGGCAATTTTCAGCATTGCGACCGCGGCTGGACGCGATTCGACATGCTTTCACTCAGATCCAACGTGGTGATTGCGATTCGCCGATGGTTGGTTAACATACGAGTCCGACGGTGCATCCGTTTGGACGGGGCGTAGCTCAGCCTGGCTAGAGCGCCTGCTTTGGGAGCAGGAGGCCGGAGGTTCGAATCCTCTCGCCCCGATTGGCAACTCTCGGTAGTTCAAGAACTTATCGCAAGTACAAGTAGTGGTGCCGTACGAATTCGTCGGCAGTTGAAACGCCCCCTGCCGCCCCATGCCAACTCAATCTTGGCGAGATGGTGGATCGTGGGAATCAGACTCGAGGAGCATGAGTTCCGCGGTTCTGGTAGCGGACTCGATCAGAATGTCGAAGTCCTCACGAGTTGATCGGTGGTTCGTGTGCGCAACGCGGAGGGCGAAATCGTCTCCGATCCGCGCGTTGGACGGTACCGCCAACCCTGACTCCTGGATACGAACAAGAAGCTCGGCATTGAACGAATTGACACCGGATGCGGCCATGTTTTCCGGAACGTATCGGAAACACACGACATTCATGGCTGATGGTCCGACCTGCTCGAGATGTGGTGTCCGCGCAACCAGCTTGCGCAGATGCTCGATCTGGTCAATGTTCTCTTCGATCGCGGCGCCGATTGCGTCAGTACCGTAGGTCGAGAGCTGCAGCCAAGCTTTCAGCGACCGAAATCCGCGCGAGAGCTGTATGCCCTTGGAGGCGAATTCAGTGGGGTTGGGCGCAATGCCACCGCTGAACTTATCGAGGTATGATGGAGCGAACCCGAAGGTCTCGCTCTGCAACTCGCCATCTTTCACAAGGACTACACCGAGCTCATATTGCATGTAACCCCACTTATGCAGATCAAACGCGACGGAGTCCGCTCGCTCGAGACCATCTGCAAGTCCCCGGTACTTCGGCGAGAGCTTCGCGAGTGCACCAAAAGCGCCATCGATATGGAACCAGATGTCATACTGCTCGGCGAGGTCTGACAACGCGTGCAGGTCATCGGTTGCACCGCATGAAACGGTCCCTGCATTGCCGACAATGCAGATGGGTTTGAGTCCGCTGGCTAGATCCCTGTCAATCTGCTCATGCAGCAGGTCGATACGGATGCGATGATGCTCGTCAACATTCACATACCGGATGCTGTTCTTGCCGAACCCCAGCAGATCGCACGAACGGTCCAGCCACCCGTGCGTCTGCGAAGACGCGTACACCATAGCTCGCGAGTTGTTGACACCGACTGACCGGACGCCTTGGCCGAGCGCATGGTTGCGGGCCACGGTCAACCCAATGAGATTGGCAACCGTACCACCACTGACAAGTAATCCACTCGTGTTGACTGGAAAGTCCATGAGTTCCGCAAGCCACCCAATGACCTGCTTCTCGACGAGCACGGCACTCTGGTCATAGCCCGAGACATGGCAGTTCATTGCCCCGCCCAGCAACTCGGCGAGCATGCCGACCGGCGTGCCATTACCCATCACCCAGCCCCAGAACCGCGGATGAATGTTGCCCGTTGGGTACGGTAGAATTGATCGCTTAAACTCGTCGTACACCTCCGAGAGCGGTTTTCCTTCTCGCGGCGTCGGTGCCATGAGCGCGGCCCGAGCCTCCTCTGAAGGCCTCTGCCACGCCGGCCGGTCGCGGACGTCCCTCAAGTAGTCGAGCATGTCGTCGATCATGGCGTGGCCGATCGCACGCAGTTCGTCCCAATCGGTGGGATCAAGCGTTCCACTTTGTGAGAGTGGAGTGGGATTCACGGTGAGATTTCCTCTGAGGCCTGCGACATGCGCTCGATTTCGACAATACCAGCTGATTCTTTGAGCGCTTGAAGCTCGGCGACCAATGCACGCCAACGATTGCGACCGAAGCGATCCACAATCGCCGACTGGACTTGCTCCCAACGCGGTGCGGAATTATCGAGCACCCGGCGCCCCTCATTGCTGACAACCGCCGAGTGCGATCGGCCATCTTTTCCGCGACTCAATTCAATCCAGCCACGGCGTTTCATCGTGCCAACAGCACGGTACATCGAGGTCCTGTCCATCGACAGGGACGCAGCGACCCGACTCAGCGCCTCACCACTCATGCGATCGATCGCCCGCAACACCGCGAGCTGAGTGACGTTGAGATCGCACTCATGCAGGGCCTCGTCATAGATTCGGGCGAGCAGCCTGGAAAGTGTCCGGACGGTTGTGCACGCGCAAGGGCGCGGAATCAAATTGGATTCGCCTGAACTCATTGATGCATATACATCATATGTATCAAGCGGTCGGAGTCAAGCCTTGCGACAATGCTGATGCAGACCGCATGGTTGCCAACGAAGTACGGCAGCACGTCATGCGTTGCCCCGCGCCTGTGGTCGGTCGTCGCTACGGAACGCTCAACGCGCGTTTCGCTGACAAGTGCTTTAAACCCCTTAAATACAGAGACTTATCGCAAGACAGCATCAGTCACACGGGGCGTGCGCCGCTGCCTCTGAACGTGGCGCGACAATAACCGACGGCATCTAACCTTATTTTGGACAGTGCCTTAGTGGGATTTCGCTTGCCGCACTCGGTTTGGGACGCCGATTATCATGCCAAGTTCAAGTCGCGATTGTATAATCACGAAAATGAATTCGTGAAACACTTGTGTGGTGTTTCGGGCACAGCGTGAGGTGAGTAACCATGACGCGGATTGATATGAATGGCCAGCCGCATACGACGTGGACGTTCCTGAGCAACCATGCCCATGTGCTGATCTGTCTGGCGGACGATCCTGATATTCGGATGCGCGAAGTGGCGGATCGTGTCGGGATCACCGAACGAGCCGTGCAACGAATTGTATCGGAATTGGAGGATGCTGATATTATCAGCCGGCTTCGCGATGGTCGACGGAACCACTACGAGGTGCATCGGGGTCGGAAGCTGCGTCATCCAGTGGAATCGCATCGGACGGTGGGTGAATTGTTGGAGATGGTCGGTCTTTCGGAGAATGGTGAAGCATGAGTCCTCTTCGACGTTTGCTCTTTCTGCTTCGGCCTGAGCGTGGCGACATCCTGATCGTGGTGGCGTTTTCGGTCGGTGTCGGTGTGCTGGCGTTGTCTGCACCCATCGCGGTGCAGGCGCTGGTGAACTTCGTGGCGTTTGGCGGTCTTGTTCAGCCGCTCGTCGTCCTGGGCCTTGTCCTGCTGATCTGTCTCGGGTTGGCTGGACTGATGCGGGCATTCACGGCGTACGTGGTGGAAATATTACAGCGACGCCTGTTCGTTCGCGTCGTCTCTGATCTTGGCTACCGGCTGCCACGCGTTCGCATCGACGCGTACGACCGTCAGCATGGTCCGGAACTCGTCAATCGTTTCTTCGATGTGCTGACGGTTCAGAAGGTGGGTGCGTCGCTGCTGTTGGACGGTGTGGCGGCTGTTCTGCAGACGATCATCGGTCTGCTGATTCTGGCGTTTTATCACCCGGTACTGCTGGCGTTTGCGGTCGTTCTGCTCTTCGGGATCGCCGTGATTCTGTTCGCACTGGGGCGTGGTGCGGTGACGACGGCGATCAAGGAGTCGAAGACAAAGTATGCCGTTGCGGCGTCGCTGGAAGAAATCGCGCGGAATCCGCTGACGTTCCGCTTTGATGGTGGTGCAGAGTACGCATTTGATCGGGCGGATACGCTCGCGATGGAATACGTGAAGGCTCGTCGGAAGCACTTCGCGGTGGTCTTTCGTCAGATCATCGGGGCGTTGGGCTTGCAGGCGCTTGCTGCGACAGCGCTGCTGACGCTTGGTGGCTGGTTGGTGATCGAAGGGCAGTTGACGCTTGGTCAGTTGGTGGCGTCGGAATTGATCGTGTCGATCGTTCTGGCGTCGTTCGCCAAGCTCGGCAAGAAGCTGGAGAGTTTCTACGACCTGCTGGCTGCCGTCGACAAGCTTGGCCAATTGATGGACCTCCCGCTGGAGCGTGACAATGGCGAGGATCACAAGATCGACGCCGATGGCGCCAGCGTGAACTTCCACGATGTATCGTTCGGGTATGACGATAGCCGCCCGATTCTGAAGGACTTCAGCCTGACGATCGCGCCAGGTGAGCGCGTCTGCGTGATCGGCGGACATGGGTACGGCAAGAGCACGATCGCCGATTTGCTGTCGGGATTGCGGATTCCGAGGCGTGGGCGTCTGGAGGTGGACGGTGTCGACCTTCGCGAACAGAGCCTGAAGTCGCTTCGTGAGAATGTCTCGGTGGTGAAGGGCCTGGAGGTCATCGAGGGCACGATTGAAGACAACGTGCGGATGAATCGGGAGCACGTATCGGCCAGCGATATTCGCGAGGCGTTGTCGCTGACGGATCTGCTGGAGGAGGTTCGCGATTTGCCGGATGGCCTGAACACGTTGATGACCTCGACAGCAGCCCCGTTGTCATATGGTCAGGCGCGTCGGTTGATGTTGGCGCGGGCAATTGTGGGCAAGCCTCGGGTGCTGGTTCTGGATGACGTACTCGATGACATGGATACGGAATCGGGTCGTGAGATTGAGCGGATGCTCTTCTCGCAACCTTCACACTGGACGGTCATTGTGCTGACGCGCAATGACGGATTGAGTGATCTGGTCGACCGCGTGGTTCAACTTCCGAAGCCGAGTCCAAACGGATCGGGGAAGTCCGGGGTTGGCGGTGAAGTGTTGGTGACAGCGGACGGAGGTGCATAGCGATGGAAGCAACCGGAGAACTTCGTCTGTACGATTCGGTCGAGCGGTCTGATGCGCTCGGCATGGTGCAATCGTCGCGGTGGACGCGTCGCGCGTCGTGGCTGCTTGCGCTGCTGCTGGTGGCTGGCCCGATTCTGCTGATGCTTGTTCCGTGGCGGCAGAACATTCCCGGGTCCGGGCGGGTGATTGCTTATGCGCCGTTGGAGCGGCAGCAGCCGATCGAGGCTCCGGTGACGGGACGGGTGGTGGACGTCTGGGTGACGGAAGGCTCTCAGGTTAAGAAAGGCGATCCGCTGATCGAGATTTCCGATATCGATCCGCTGCTGGTCCAGCGTCTCAATCAGGAGCGGGACGCCATTCTTGGAAAGATTGCTGCGGTGGAAGCCAAGGTTCTGGCGTATGAGCAGCAGATCATCAATCTTGAGAGCACGCGCGACCTGGCGGTTGCGGCGGCGTCATTCCGCGTTGAGGCAGCCAAGGAGAAGGTGCGGTCGGCGGAGCAGGAGGTTGCTGCTGCGAAGTCGGCGCTGATCGCTGCCGAGGCGCAGTACGAGCGGAAACAGGAGTTGATCAAGGATGGGATTGTTTCGACGCGGCAGCTCGAGGTCGCGAGGCGTGACTACGAGGTTGCGCAGGCCAAGGTCACGAGTACCGAGGCTTCGCTGAAGGGTGCGCAGAATGATCAGCAGTCTGTCGAGCAGAATCTCGAAAAGACACGTGCTGAGAACAATGCAAAGGTGGACTCTGGCAGGGCTCAACTCAGAACGGCTGAGGGCGAACTCAACGAGACAGTTCAAAAACGCACTCAGATTGAGGGTGACATTTCGGCCCAGGAGTCTCAGAAGGTGTTGGCTCCGCGAGACGGAACCGTTTTTCGACTGGACATTTACGAGGGCGGCAAGATTGTCAAACAGGGCGACCTGCTGCTCGTGCTCGTACCGGATACGCAAGACCGTGCGGCGGAGCTTTGGGTGGATGGCAATGATGCCCCGCTGATCAATACGGGCACGCACGTGCGGCTGCAGTTCGAGGGTTGGCCTGCGGTGCAGTTTGCTGGGTGGCCTTCGGTGGCGGTCGGAACATTCGGTGGGAAAGTCACGCTGGTGGACCAGACGGACGATGGCCGGGGCAGATTTCGCATCGTGGTCCAGCCGGAAAACGACCTGAGCGATTGGCCTGACGCACAATATTTGCGCCAGGGCGTGCGAGCCAAAGCCTGGGTCCTTCTCAACGAGGTCTCGCTCGGTTACGAATTATGGCGTCAGTTGAACGGATTCCCGCCGGTGATCTCGCCGACGGAGCCGAAATCTGGCGTGGCGCGGAAACGAGTGAAGTAACCTGATGAATACGGTTGGGACATGGCACGGATGGCTGATTGCAGGTGTGACGAGGTCTGTTCATTTCGATGGTTGATGCTCGTGGCGGTGGCGATGGTATTGTCGCCGGCAGGTTGTGCGGTCTGGGAAGGTCGGCTGGACGATGATTATTCCCAGTCGGTTGATCGGCGGATTGCGGGCATCGATCAGTTCAACATCGCCGATGAATCGATCGTCGAGCCGGCGACGGTTGAGGAGAAGCTCGAGGGTCTTCTGACGCAGCGTCAACCAATCGGGGACGAGCGGAATACCGACGATGACGACTCGTCTTCCGGTGAGGATGACGACAGCGACGACTCGGAAGCCGGTCCGCCGAAGTCGCGCTCGTTCTCGGTGGCGGATGTCCGATCGGCTGTGCTGGAAAACAACCTCGACCTCGCGGTGATCATGCTCGATCCGACGATCGCGGCCACGAAGATCACGGAAGAGCAAGCGAAATTCGACGCCACGATCGCAGCGAACATCGCGTACAAACGCGAGGACCTTCCGCGCCTCGACAATGACTTTGTCGAATTCACTTCTGAAAACGACGCGCTGGACAAAGAAGTGGTCAAGCTGACCGACGTTGAACAGCAGAAGGAAAAGCTGTCGTTCGACATCGGCATTGGCGGGAAGCTGCCGACGGGCGGCAAGTTCAAGGTGGCCCAGATGTTCGATGAGTCGAACAAACTGGAGCCGCAGCGTTTTGAGCAGTATGTGACGGCGTTGAAGTTCTCATTCAGTCAACCTTTGCTCCGCGATGCCGGTGTGGATGTGAACGTGGCGTCGATTCGGCTGGCACGTCTTGATGAGCGGGCGAAGAGTGCGACAACCAAGCTGAAAGCAATTCATACGCTGGCGAAGGCGGAGAAGGCGTATTGGAAGCTGTACACGGCGCGGCGGGTGCTCGATGTGCGTGAACAGCAGTACGATCTCGCTTTTCGCAATCTTGATCTCGTGCGGCAGCGCGCGAATCAGGGACTGTCGCCGGAAATTGAGGTTATCCGTGCCGAGGTGGGTGTGGCCAATCGTCTTGAGTCGCTTTTCATCGCGGAGACGGATACACGTCTGACGCAGCGTAATTTGAAGATGATGCTGAACCTGTCGGATGTGGACCTGAACTCGGTGACGGAGTTGATCACGACGACGGAGCCACAGTTGGTGCTGTTTGACCTTGATGGCGAGCGTCTGGTGGCAGCAGCGACGTCGAATCGGATGGAGCTTCTGGAGCTGGAGTTGGATCTGGCGGCCGATGCGATTCGGATCAACTTCGCAGAGAACCAGGTGCTGCCGCTCTTTGATCTTGATTTTGAGTATGGCGTTCTCGAACGCGGGCAGGGATTCAGCAACACATGGCAGGGAATGTGGGACTTTGACAATCAGACGTTGGGTATCGGTGGTCGACTCGAGATTCCGGTCACAAACGAGAAGCGCAAGTCGAAGCTGCGGCGTGCGATTCTGACGCGTATGCAGCGTTTGGCGACGCAGGAACGTCGCGAGATGCTGATTCGGCAGGAAGTGTATGACGCGCTGGATGTGTTCCATCAGAATTGGCAACGGGTGTTGGCGGCGCGACAGAACGTGATCGTATCGGGGGTGAACTACGAGGCCGAGTTGAAGCAGTTTGACCTCGGGTTGCGGACGATGCGGGAGGTGTTCGAGGCGTTGACGCAACTTGGTGAGGCGCAGGTCAAGGAAGTCAAGGCGATCGTGTCGTATCAGTTTTCGCAGATTGATCTGGCATTTGCGACCGGGACACTGCTGGGGTATTCGCGGGTCGGGTTGGAGCCATTGCCATTCGAGATCAACAGCGAGACGGATGCGTTGGACGTCTTGCCGTAGCACACCATTCGAGCCTCCGTTTTACCGACCAGAACTGAATTGTCACATGGCGTTATTCACCCTGTTCTGACCGAGCGGTGGCGGTCATAATGTCGGCGTGATGGGTCTGAGCACAATCATTCGGAAATTCCATTGGAGACACGGGGGCGGCACGTCTGCGTCGCGGTGGCTGCCGGCGATGTTGGTCTGCACGATTTCGTGCGCTGGCGTGATGGCGCAGACGGAATCGCAACCGCAGGCGGATGATGATGAAACGGCGACGGCCACGCTGAGCGAGGAACGCGTTCGGAGTCAGCTTGCGGCTGTGGAGAGTTCGCCGGACCTTAGCGCGGAAGCGAAGGTGGAGGCGGCCAATTACTACAAGCAGGCGTTGGAGCAGGTCGCGCAGACGGCATCCTGGCGTTCAAAATCGGAGGAATACCGTCAGGGAATCGCGGACACACCGAAGCGGCGTGAGTCATCCCGCGACCAGTTAGAAGAAACGACAGCGAAAGCTGAGAACTCAGTCAAGCGCGTTGTGTCTGCAGATGACACGCTTGAGGATCTTGTTCCAGAGTTGACCAACGCCGAGGGTGAGTTGAAGACACGGCAGGACGCGTTGTCGAAGCTCGAAGAAGAGGCCGAGCAACGGGGCGCACGGCGATCATCAATTGCGGATTTGATTGCCGCGGCGACAGCCCGCGTGGAATCCGCGGATCAGGGGCTGACCGAGGTCAGCGAGGGCAAGTCGCCGATGGTGCAACAGGCGCGACGCACCCTTCTGCAGAGCCAGCGATCGGCTGCAAAGGAAGAGATCAGTTCTTATCAACTCGAATTGCAGTACTACGATGCCCGGCGGGAAGTCTTGTCGCTGCGACAGGAATTGGCGCGGGCACAGTTGTCGATCGCCGAGGCCGAAGTCAATGAACTGAAACAGCTCGTGAGTCAGCGACGCGAGCAGGAAGCCGAGTTGCAACGTAAGAAAGTGATTCAGGAGCTAAAGCAGGCATCACCTGAGATCGTTGAGTTGGCTGAACTGAACAACGTGCTTTCGAAGGAGCTGTCCAAGCTTGGCGATCAGATCAAGACGGCGCAGTCGCAGGCAAAGCACACGTCGGATATGTCGGCCGACCTCACCCTGAAGTACGACCGCCTCAAGCAATTCGAGGCCAATCCCGAGATGGCGGACTTGCTCGGTCAGGTTATGCAACAGCGACGGTCGGAACTCCGCGCGATCGGATCGCCTGACTTGGCGCTGGAACAGAATCAGAAGGACTACGCTCGTGTCCGATTTCGCCTTTTGGAGATTGATGAGGAGATGCAGAAGCTTCTCAACATCGATCAAAGCGTGACTGCCCAACTGGAGTCAATCAAGACGGAAGAGCTGCATTCTGATCAAGTTGCGAGTTTGCGCGCGGATTTGACGTCGCTGATGTCAACGCGCAAGGAGACGCTCGACAAACTGCGTCGCGATTACGCGCAGTATTCGACGGACCTTATCGATCTTCGTGTTGCGCTCGGAAACCTGCGCGTCAAACTGACGCAGCTCAATGAGTTCATCGCAGAGCGGTTCTTTTGGATCCCCAGTACGAACCCGATTCATGAAATGGCATTTCCGCTGGAATGGACTACGTATCGTGACGGGTTCGCGACACTCTTTACGGTTTGGCGGCGGGATGCCGCGATTCATGCATGGAGCCATGGGTTTGCTGCGTTGCCCTTCGTGCTGCTGATTGGTATGCAACGTTGGCTGCGAAAACGCATTCGTGAAGCTGGCGAATGCGTGTCGAATCCCCGGACCGACCGCTATGCCCTGACCATCCGTACTTTGATGTATACCCTGGCGATCGCCCTGCCGGTGCCGCTGCTGATCTGCATTGGCGGGGCACGTGTGGGTCAGCTCGATGTGTCTGCCAACACAGCCGCGTATGAGTTGACGCGTGCGTTGCGCGATGCGCTTCTCTTTGGCGGCGTTGTTCTGTTCGTGTCGGCGTTGCTGCGACAGACGTGCCGCGCGGACGGATTGGCGACACGACATTTCCGATGGGATGTGACCGGCTGTCGGGTCGTTCGTACAAGTCTCACGTGGTTCACGCCAATCGTCGTTCCCCTGTCGATGGTGGTGGTGGCTGCGGAATCGATCCGCGATCCGGCCTGGGGTTCATCCATCGGCCGGATTGCATTCATCGCGGCGATGTTGCTGACGCTGATCCTGGCGTGGCTGACGTTTCACCCCCGAAAAGGCGCGGTGGCGAAATACTACCAGCGCAAGCCAGGATCAATTCTGTCGCGACTGCGTACGTATGTGCTGCTGGTGGCGATGATGCTCCCGCTGACCGCCGGAATCGCTTCAGCATGCGGATACCACTTCACGGCTGGTATTGTGAGCCTTGCGATTGCGAAGATGGCGGGTTTGTCGATTGCGTTGCTGGTGGCGCATGCGATGGCGGTGCGAGCGGTGTTTTATGCGCAACGTCGCCTTGCATTGGAGGAGGCGGAGCGCACGCGGGCGGAGCGTGCCGCCAGCGAGGAAGCAGGCGGAGCTGCGGAAGCAACGGTTGACGTCACGGACCTGAACATCGGAGCGATTGGGGCTCAGACGAAGCAACTGCTTTCGAACTTTGCATGGTTTGGCGCGTTGGTCGTGGTTTGGCTGTCGTGGTCGGAGCTGCTTCCGGCGTTGTCGTTTCTTGATGATGTCTCGCTCTGGTCCTACACCAAGGTCATTGCGGCAGATACGACCGGTGCGGCTGGCGAGACGCTGACCGAAACGGTCGTCCAGAACATCACCCTTGCGAATCTGCTCGTGGCAGCGCTCGCTGCACTCTTCACGCTCGCACTAGCGCGCAACATTCCCGGCCTGATGGAGATTCTCTTCCTGAGACGGATGGTGACCGATGCGGCGACGCGCTTCGCCATTGCGACGGTGACTCGGTATATCATCACGGTGATGGGCGTTGCGGCCGCATGCGGAGCGATCGGGATCAGCTGGTCAAGTGTTCAGTGGCTTGTGGCTGCCATTACCGTCGGTCTCGGTTTCGGATTGCAGGAGATTTTTGCGAACTTCATGTCCGGGTTGATCCTGCTGTTTGAGCGTCCGCTGCGGATCGGCGATACCGTAACTGTGGGCGAGGTGAGTGGTACGGTCACGCGGATGCGGATTCGTGCGACGACGATTACGGATTGGGATCGCAAGGAGCTGGTGATTCCGAATCGGGAATTTGTCACCGGACATTTCATCAACTGGACGTTGTCCGATCCGACGCTGCGGGTCCTGATCAAGGTTGGAATCGCCTACGGTTCGGATGTTGCCAAGGCGAAATCACTTCTTCAACGCGTGGCCGACGAGGAAGAACGGGTGCTTGACGAACCGAAGCCGCAAGTGCTGTTTCTCGGTTTCGGCGACAGCGCACTCAACTTCGAATTGCGGGTGTTCATTCGACAAGTCGACGATCTGCTCTACGTGCGCGACAAAATGCACACCGAGATCGATGCCGCCTTCCGTGAAGCCAAGATCGAGATCGCGTTCCCGCAGCGCGACATTCACATTCGCTCGATCCAGGCATCGCTGCCAGTTGAAGATGCACGCGAAACGCCTTCCTGACGTCCACTCGCAAGAAATTGCTGAATAGAGAACAAACCTCTCTACGCGTCGGAGAGAAGCCGGCGTGCTTGCAAGACGCGCTGCAACGCGTCGTCCGGTGTGTCGGCCAATGCGGTGATGTGTCCCATCTTGCGGCGTGGTCGGGGCGTGGCTTTGCCGTAGAGGTGAAGTTTCACGTCGTCTGACGAGAGAAGCGATGCCCATGAAGGCGTACGCGGCAGCCACAGGTCGCCAAGCAGGTTCGCACACGCGGCTGGTTGTCGCTGTTCGGCGGAACCGAGGGGCAATCCGCATATGGCGCGGACCTGCTGTTCGAACTGGCAGGTGATGTGCGCGTCAATCGTGAGATGCCCCGAATTGTGCGGGCGTGGTGCTATTTCGTTAACAAGCAGCTTGCCGTCTTGCGTCAGGAACATCTCAACACAGCAGACCCCGACAACATCGAGGGATTCGGCGATGCTGCGGGCGAGTTCACGTGCGTCAGACGAGACCTCTTTCGTGATGTTCGCAGGACAACTCGATACGTCGAGAATGTGATCGACGTGGGCGTTGCGCATGGGGCCGTAGGTACGCGCGACATTGTCCGGACCGCGGGCGACGACGACGGATAGTTCGCAATCGAAGTCGACAAATTGCTCGAGGACACATGTCTGGCCACCGGTCGCATTCCATGCATCTTCGACCGGATGGGCGGCATCGATCCTGGATTGTCCCTTGCCGTCGTATCCCCAGGCTGCGGTCTTGAGTACGGCCGGCGTGCCAATGGTCGCGACGGCGGATTTGAGTTGTTCAAGCGATTCCACCACTTCAAAGTCTGGCAATGGGAAGCCATTCTGCCCAAGCCAGCGTTTTTCGTTTCTTCGATTTTGCGTGGTGGCCAGGATGCTTCCTGAGGGACGGACCGGGACGAATCTCTCTGCCAATGTGGTGGTTTCGTGGGGAACGTTCTCGAATTCGAACGTGACAACATCGACGCCATCAACAAAATGCCTGACAGCGTCCATATCATCATAGGCTGCGTGTATCTCCACATCGGCAAGTTGGCCTGCCGGTGTGTCGCTTTCCGGTACAAGAACATGAACGCGGTATCCGAGGCGACGGGCGGCGACGGTGAACATGCGTCCAAGTTGGCCGCCGCCGAGAACGCCGAGCGTGGCACCGGGCTCAATGATGCGCGTCACGGCAACGTCTCACCACGGACTTTTTCCGCCTGCCTCGCGCGGAACGCCGCCAATTTGTCCGCCAATGCATCGTCGGAACGGGCGAGCATGGCCACGGCGAACAATGCCGCGTTCTTCGCTCCCGCTTCGCCGATGGCCATCGTTGCAACCGGCACACCAGCCGGCATCTGGACGATGGAAAGCAGCGAATCGACGCCGTTGAGCACGCGACTCTCGACAGGAACACCGATGACGGGCAACGTCGTGTGACTGGCCATCATGCCCGGCAGATGGGCTGCCCCCCCTGCCCCTGCGACGATGACCGCCAAGCCACGGTCGCGGGCCGTCTTCGCGTATTCAGCGAGCCATTCGGGCGTGCGATGGGCGGAGACGACACGGGATTCATGGGGAACCCCGAACTCAGCGAGCAACGCTGCGGTGTTCTGCATGGTGGGCCAATCGGAGCGGCTGCCCATGATGACCCCGACCTGAGGATCAGACGGCTGACTCATCGGAAACTCCTGTGTGGCTTGCGGGCCATGAGTTCCACCCGACGGCGGAAGCGTGTGTACTATAGCGTGGGGTTGGCGAGATTTGGAGAGGGAATTGGGTGCAGGCGTCGGCGTCGGGACAATTCCGGCGGTCATGGTTAGAATGCTGATCTTGGTGTTTCATCTTTGGGCGGATCGGTGACGCGCGACGAGAGGAGAATCGCAGGATGACAGTGGCATCGGGTGGTGTTTCGACGGCGGGGGCGGGTTTCTTTTCACAACATGAGGGCATGCTCGAAGCAGCGGTTCAGGCGCTGTCGACGCGCACATACAAGACGCCGTTTCCGGAGATTCCGAGCGGCAAGATCTACGGAGAGACGGCGGCCGCAGATGGTCAGACGGCGTTTGATGGGTACCTGAATGCGTCGTTCGTACTGGATCAGCCAGGCTCGGACGGTGAGATCGGGGATGAACAATCACCGTTTGGTATGGCGCTTGGCGTGCGGTACCCGCGATCGGATGTGAATGCGCTTGTCAGCGCAGGACGTGCGGCGATGGCGCATTGGCGGAACGCGTCGATCGAGACCCGCAGCGGCGTTTGCCTTGAAATCCTGCATCGGTTGAACAAACGCAGTTTCGAGTTGGCCCATGCGGTCATGCACACGACCGGCCAGGGCTTCATGATGTCGTTTCAGGCAGGCGGGCCTCACGCGCAGGATCGTGGGCTTGAGGCGTTGGCGTGTGCCTATCGGGAGATGACGCACGTTCCTTCGGAGGTGGCTTGGGAGAAACGGATCAGCAAGACCGATACCGAGACGTATGCCAAGACGCAGCGAATCGTGCCTCGGGGCGTGGCCGCAATTGTTGGATGCTCAACATTTCCGACGTGGAACACCTACCCTGCGCTCTTCGCCAATCTGGCGACGGGGAACGCCGTCGTCATCAAGCCGCACGCGGGGGCGATTCTGCCATTGGCCATTACGGTGAAGATCGCCCGCGACGTATTGAACGAAGCGGGTTTTGATCCAAACCTCGTGACGCTACTGGTGGATACGGCGGACGCACCTGAAACGAAGCAATTGGTCACGCACGATGACGTTCGCATTGTGGATTACACGGGCAGCACGTCGTTTGGGTCGTGGATCGAGGAGAACGCAACACAGGCGGCCGTCTTCACTGAGAAGGCCGGTGTGAACTGCGTCGTGCTGGACAGCGTCGATGATCTGAAACGCGTGGCTGAAAATCTGGCGTTTTCGATTTGCCTGTACTCCGGACAGATGTGCACGTCGCCGCAGAACGTTTTCGTTCCCGCAGACGGCATTCGTGTCGGTAGCGAAACCGTGGGCTTCGAGGACGTCGCGCAGGCCATCGTTGGAGCCATCGACAAGCTGCTTGGCGATCCAAAGATGGCGTGTGAGATTCTCGGGGCGATTCAGAGCGAAGCGACGGTCACACGGATTGAGAAGGCGGCTGGTGCGCTGAAGGTTCTCCGGCCATCAAACACCATCGAGCATCCGATGCATGCGGGGGCGCGTATCCACTCGCCACTCGTGCTGCAGGCGACATCGTCCGACCCTGAGGTCTTCATGAAGGAGTGGTTCGGGCCAATCGTGTGCCTGATTGCGACGTCGGACACATCCGAGAGCATCGAACTGGCCAGTCGGGTGGCTCGCGAGTCGGGATCCATCACCGGGTTGCTGCACACGACAGATCCAACCATTGAATCCAACGCGGTGGCGGCATTGACGGATGTCGGCGTGCCCGTGTGCGTGAATCTCGCGGGTCAGAAGCTCGTGAATCATGCCTCGGCGTTCAGCGATTTCCACGTGTCGGGATTGAATGTCTCAGGGAACGCGACCTTCTGTGACAGCGCGTTTGTCGCCAACCGATTTCGTACGGTGCAGGTGTGTCGACCTGCGTGATGGTGTGTGTCGGTTGTGATCGCCCTAATGCAATCCGACGCACGGCTGCGCAGTTGTCGACGCGTCAGGCTGATTAGGCATCGGCATGGCGTCTGATCAGCAAGAACCAACCGTGGTGTTCCGTTCGCACTCGCGCCGCCAATGCCGCGAAGTGTGTCTCGTTCTGTCATCTGCCAACATCCAGTTTGTTCATCGGGTCCACGGTGGTGAGCATTTCGTCGTCGTGTCAACGCCTGATGTCGCGCTGGCTGCGTCTGAAATCGACAGCTATCTGCGCGAAAACGAGGAACGTCCGCAGAAGTCGCTCGCCTATCGGGTTCGGCCCGGTGCCGTGGCCGGGGTCGTTGGGTACGTGGCGGTCATCCTGATCGCCGATGTGCTCAAGACGACCCGTGCCTTCGGCATTGAGTGGTTTCATGTCGGAAAGACCGACGCGCTGGCCATCCAATCGGGCGCATGGTGGCGAGCGGTGACGGCGCTGACGTTGCATGCGGATGCAACCCATCTGATCGGCAACGCCTGTGTCGGCGGACTCTTCGGCTGGTTCGCGGGGCAATTGTTCGGTCCCGGCGTCGCCTGGCTGGCGATCCTGCTGTGCGGAACGGCTGGCAACCTCGTGAATGGCCTGATGAGGGATCGCCCGCACACGTCCATCGGTGCATCAACGGCGGTCTTTGCGGCGTTGGGACTCATCGCTGCGTTTGTCTGGCTTCGCAAACGCGAAATCGACACCATCCTGCTGCGACGCTGGTCTCCCCTTGTCGGTGCGGTCGTGCTCTTCGGATACCTTGGGACCGGGGGTGCGCGAACCGACGTGTTGGCGCACGTCTTCGGAATGATCTGTGGGCTTGTCGGCGGAATCGTCCTCGGCGCGTTTCATCATCGCCTGCGGTTGGACCGATGGCAGTGGCCTGCGGGGGTGGCGATCGGTGTCATTTTGGTCGGCTGCTGGACTTTGGCGATTCGCAATGCATGAAACTGTCGCCATCGGTTCAACGAGGCCTGCGACCATTCACTGGCGACATCGAGATTGTTGTCGCGTTCCCCAGAGCATTCTTCACCGGCGGCGACGTAACTGGCTGCCCCCCGAACAACGGGCAAACTCGAACTCCATTCGTACAAGCCCGACAGCAACCGCCTGATTTTCTGATATTCGCGGCGCGAAACAGTACGAGCAGGCGGTATGACACGGAAGCCACCACCGGGAAACGTGACGACTCTAAGTGCGTGCCAAAGCCGATGTTATGCGAAGATAAGCGACAAGATGCGATTGTGTGCAAGAAAGCGGGCGACGCGACTCGAACGCGCAACATTCAGCTTGGAAGGCTGACGAGCACGAATCGCAACCTTATGCGAATCCAACCACTTACGATCCGAGTAGTGACGGCTTGGTGGATAGCTTGGCGGAACCGGTGCAAATCGATAAGCAGCTTGCTCAAATAATCGACTCTTGGTCAAGACTCCCGGAATGCATTCGCACGGCCATCACTACCTTGGTGGACGTGTCGGTGCCATGATCTTCCGAAGCCGTCATTTAACTTGCACCATACCCTTCCGGGGATTTTGGAACATCTCATTGACGAGAGTACCTCAACGACTGATGCAAGGAGCAGTCTCGAGGAGAATCAGTAATCCGGACATCTCACCGCCCGTCGTTGTGAAAACGCACTGGCTGGCACAGGGCAAGATTGCAAATCAGCAGCCGCTGACCATCACTTCCGATCGACGAGCAATGGATCAACCCGCTTTCAAAAGCGCTCCATGTCGACGTGCAGACAGGAAAACACTGGCCAATTGGGACGCCAGCCGCGAAACAACGAAACCACCATCGCGCCAACCTAATCGTCAGGCTCGTAAAGGCGCTCAAACTTTTCTCTGCCTATGCAATAGGCATCTGTCCCATCCTCGTTATTAGCGACGATGTAATCACCAGAACCATATCTGGAGCGGCCCTCCTTCGTAGCAATCCAACCAGCCTGAGCGGCTTGCTTGGCCCAAACAGGCGTAATCTTCACGAAGATCCCGGGGTGCGTCTCACGATAGGTTCTACGGAACACATCTGCGTCAACCGTATACACGTCACCTCCGTTGTTGACCAACCAATCACCCTTCTTACAACGCTGGACTGCCCCCCATTTCACATAGCTGAACCCATCCGTGTCCAAGCTGAGTTGAACCGCCGTTACGTAATTTCCCTGTTTTCTGCGATATCGCGTGCACATTACACTAGTTTACGGCTCAAGTTAGCGTTAAAGCAAGACTTCTAACTGGGGCTACCTGGCTTGCCTCAAAGGTCGAACTGCTCTGAGAATAAATCCTCACCAATCGCGCTTGTCGCTTTGGCGACGCCCAATGCGTAAAGTTCCGACATGTTCCCCGGATCATCCATGCTGCATAATTCCTTGACTCTATCTCGCGAAATGTCCGGCGTGAGTCCCAGCACCACATCCTCCGACAATTCTACGTCGTACCGCAGGTACGTCAACGCAGGCGAACCGCATATCAAGTCTCGATCAAGATCGCCCATCTCGCTGTCGATTCTCCTTGCCGTTGGACTCTGCGACATCCACTGAAGCATCGTTTCTTGTAGATCGGCACAGTCCAACATCAATGCAAGCAACGACTTGACAGTGTGCTCGGCCGCAATCCACGAGCTGGATACGTCTGCACTGATCATCCCCGTCCCCAAAGAAAGCAGAAAGAGCTTGTCACGCCCCAAAGGCCAACGCATATTATATCCATCAATCGTCGCGTACATTAAAGCCTGAAGCGATGGATTATTAAATGGACTAATCCCACCATCAACGAAATCCCCTGAAACCACATTGCCAACACCAGACGAGGATATATCGATTTTCTCAGGTTCAAAATAGTGCGGCGCTGCGGCCGACGCCCGCACTACTTGCCAAAGCGGATACCTGCCATTGCCGATCACGCCGCCCTCGCGATCCTGATAATACTTCCCTCTCGGATTGTTGCTTATCGGCCACGGACTCCCTGTATCCAGGCGTTTTGTCATAATCAACAAACCGGTTAAGATGGCCTCGCTGCCGAGCGTAGCGCCCTCCCCAAGCAGATTCTTCAGTTCGTCCGTGAGTTTATCTTTGCTGTACCGCGCTCGAAGAAAACCCAGACGAAACAGCGATCTTTCGAAGACCGACCCCGCGAGCTGCATGTATTTTTGTTTCAAGTATTTGACCTGCATGCCCATTGCGAGTCCGGCCGCAATTATCGCTCCCGTCGACGTACCGGCAATCAGGTCAAAGTAGTCAGATAGGCGAAAATCATCAGCGTCACCATACCGCTTCCTCAAGACAGCCTCGACTCTCTCAAGCATGCCAAGCGTGAGAATGCCTCGAACGCCACCTCCATCGAGGGCAAGAATGCGCTTCGGCGAACCATCTCTCTCAAAATGCTCCAGAAGAGTACGCTTTCGGTAAGACATAACGCAGACTCCTTCAAACTGAATACGTCGAGAAATGACGCAATTCTGCAAACTACCGCTTCAGGCAGTCTTCAAACTCATTTACGATCCGCTCCACCAACTCCGTACGGAACCCCAAGGATGCAAACAACACCAATTGTCCCTTGGCTGCATCCCACGCAAACGGACTGTTTCGCGGTACAGCATTCAGGTAAGAATTGACTACACGCTGCTCATTCTCTGATTCGTCCAAGAAGAGAAGATCTGCACGACTTACTGCAGCCCACATGCGGTCGGAACTACTTTCATCCCCCGCTCGCATTTCTGAATCAACCCGAAAGCCTACAGTAGTTCGAAAGGCAGCTACAATATCTTGAATTCTGTTCTTAAATCGCATCGCTTCTTCATCACTATCGAAGGCGTCGACCCAATCAGCATCGCGCGACAACTCAATCAGAATGGCAGCCATTTGAATCGCTGCCAAACCAGACCAAAAATGATTCAGATCAGCTGCGTACGCCTCGACATATGCCTCAAATGCCTGAACCGCCCCACGGTTCATTGCCTTGCGTCGTCGTTCTCTCAGGCTTTGACACTTCTCGAACCCACCTCGCCATCGCGTCTTTTGATTTCGCGCCTTAAGCGCTAGCGCTTCGACGCGCTTGGAACCACTTAAATGCCTTGAATTGAGCGCATTTGCAATCGCCTGATCTGATCTCGTAAGTAACTCTGATTTCTGTGACGCGCTACTAATTGACAGTCGCTGATAAATGTTTGCGAGGGCGAGGTTTGCATCCACATCCTCAGCGTGCCATTTCACGAGGTGCTCAAACGTGGCTCGAGCGCCGCCAAAGTCCTTCATGATCCACTGAGCATTTCCAATGCACCTCAGTTTCCCGTACTCATAGCGATCCCCAAGCGATGCTTCAAAAAACGATCTCAAATCTTCAACTGACTTCTTGGCCGCCGCAAGCTCTACCTCTTGGGAGAACTTAAGCGGAATCACATCGACCTGACTGCCATCAACTGGCGTAAGCCTCGGAAGCATCTGAAAAACAGGACTATCCGTTCTCCTTGCTGATACACGACTCGCTTTGATCATTTCAGCTAACGGTTCTATGGACGAAGACGGGGCGGCAAGTTCATAATTCAGGTAGCGATCCGTCAGCAGATCGAATGGAGTGGTATCTGCCGTAGGATCCCCCTTTATCAGAATTGTGCTCTTCTCCCGTAAAGAATGCCGGATTCCCAGTTCATAAAATACGTTTGCGTTACGAATCGTAATGTCACATATCACGACATCGGCCTCAAGGATAAGACTGAACATATCCTCCCGAATGTTCCCCGCCTCAACGACGTCCGTCGTCGTGCCGCCTCCACAGCCTGCTTGCTCGATCGCAATCGCGATCAGATCACGATCAATCCTGTCGAAATCAATCTGCTTGCCAGCGGAGTCACAGTGTACTCCAAAGGGGCGAATGACAAATGCCCGCGCCATTGTTGAACTACCTTGCTCGTAACAAAATCCACACACACGTTAAACAAATATATTTCTTCAATGCAGATGCCCGTGCGTCATCGCCGTCGAACATCACGGAAACTGACAAGCCAACCTCATTCCTGCTCTCGCCCCTCGATGACGGGAAGAAAGTAAGCATGAAGTTGCACACAATCGCGACTAGGCATCTTCGTCACACGATGAATACTTGGTACATATCTGTCTTGCCGACTACTTGAGGTCATTGACACCCATCGGATTTTTGGAAAACGCCAGCACATGCATTCCCGAATTTGACGAACAAGCTCTTCCATCCACGACTCTTCTGCGTCAGGATTAACGTTCCGCCAAAAGGCGAATAGATCTACCAGTTTGGTTCCTTTGGGGATGCTAGGTTGCCCAAACAATTGCGGGCAGAACTTGTCCGTGTCCACCGCGCGAACTTCCTGAGTTATTAGTTCTCGATGCTCAATGCTGACTTCAGCTGAATCTGCCTCCTTAAGTCGCTGCGTGACGATTCCAGGTACCTCCAGAGTCATGGAATCGAACGATGGCCATGTGTCGTCCGGTTCCGCGACGGGGGGAGGTGCCGCATCCCTCAGCTTTGCTCCCAGATCCTTCGACATACTGCCGATATGTGGCGAATCCGCCGCAAGTTCGGGAGCGATAGCTTGGCCAAGACCAGGAAAAAATTCCGGGTCCGTCAGAAGCGAGATAACGAAACCGCGGACGCTTTCCTGCTCGTGTACCAGCACGCGCACGCTGTCTGTGTAGACTTTGGGGACATCGCTTGAACACTGGAACACGATAACCCGCGTGTTCGGGACTCTCTCAGGATCTGTTGCAAGCCCGCACTCGTACATGCAGAATGACCAGTCCTCGTCGTGTGTTGTGTAGACAAGTAAGAGGACACCCGCCTCTGCCAACTTCGAACCGATCTCGGTGTTTAGCGAGCCTCCGGGTGCTGGAGCAGCTTCAGCCATCGACGAACAGAAAATCTCGATTCGTCCAAGACACCTCTCGGAGAGAAAGCCATATAGTACCTTCGCCAGGTCGTCATCCTTGTGCTTATGGCTGATGAATACAAGCGGTTTTGCGCTCATGCTATACTCCATATGCAAGCACAACACCTAGGCCGCAAAGTGAGTGCCGTAACTCTATTAGCCCGTTGCGAGATGAGTCCTCTGGTCGACCAGTACTGTGCGACAATGATTCATTACATTTCCATGATCAAAACGACTCAACCAACACCCGAACGAACCTCATAACAGCTTGCCGACGAGTTTCACGGCCCGAGCTATACAATTGATAGTGTCCACGACATCTTGAATACTACTCATGGACTTCCTGATCGCGCCAGACGCCTGCTGAATTCCCACTGCGGCCTCACGATACTCATCGGAAGCTTGGTCGAGACTGGCATCGATTAGCTCCGCAATCTGGTTTCGCAACGCCATTTGCTGAGCTACAAGTTCTTTGACAGCCTCTTTATCTGGTGCCTTCCGGATCAGCACACTTATGTCGTCTACAACATCGAGGAGCTCTTGCCCCAATGGTTTGATGTCAGGCATTCGCAAAATCTCCAGATCTCGTCTCTGAGCCCATCCGACCCTTTCACTCATCTCTCGACGCGCGAATCAGCCTATAAGTTGCCGAGAGACGTTCGACCCTGTCGACATAGGCATTTATCGACGCAACGGGGTACACTGGCTGTTCGATACTTGAAACGAGTTCCGCATGCGCCACCTTGAGCGCTTCAACTGCGTTACGAATATCTGTAGAAATCCGCTTGAAGCGAGCGATATTTCGCTCGGCCATGTTCCGGGCGCGCTGCGACTCCATCAAGACTGCTGAATCCGATTGCCCTAATGTTCCAGCGTCCGCATCCTGCTGGGCAGCATCAGCGGCAGCCACAAGAAATGTCTTCGAAGTGCGATATGCCAGGCCCCAGTGCTCCCCACCAATGTCAAAGGACAGATTGACGCGCACAAGCAGCTTTTCGATATACGGCGCTGCCGTGTTCACGGCAGCGATGACTGCCTGGCGACGCATGTCTTCAATGACAAGCCCACCAACCGTCTCAAATCCGAGGGTAATCGCCTCACGCTCCTGCAACCCCAGAGTGAGGCCTATCCGCCCCATTGATGCCGTGAAACTCTCCGCCGCAGCGCGCATGTTCGCGGAGCTATCCGCGGTAGCAAGTGTATGCAGAAGGGCCGCGTACTCTCGAAGCGCATTTACAGCCAGCACTCGAACCTGAACGCGCTCAAGCGTAAGGAAACGATCGAGTGGCTCAGCAAGGAGTGATTCAACCTCTGCCCTCGATCCCATGGGCCTCGACCCATGAAGCCGGTTTCGGAGTTCCGCCATGTCAATCACGTCAAGTCGCGTTTGGACAAACTCGCTCGACGCCATTTCGGCGAGCGTCTCCGATGCCATCGCAAACCGACTAATTGCCGATTTCTGCTGTGTCGTTAAGCCGCACCCTGCGAACAGAGGAATCGCAAAAAGAACGAGAACAAGAAGCCTTATACAACCGTTCATGCTCGTTACCAACAGCCGTGTACCACGAATAGAACCATTTGTATCGAGCAGATAGTACTCGTATCACTTCGCGCTAGCAAGTGGCATGAGATGCTAGAAGCGGTTTCATAACCCCTGACGTAAAGTGGTTTTCGCGCATTTGCGCTGTAGCTGAAGATCGGTTTTACTTGGCGATCGAAAGGAGTCTTT
>JANQQK010000034.1 GCA_028289375.1 Phycisphaerae bacterium
AAAAGACTCCTTTCGATCGCCAAGTAAAACCGATCTTCAGCTACAGCGCAAATGCGCGAAAACCACTTTACGTCAGGGGTTATGAAACCGCTTCTAGGAAGATCAGTGGGAGAAATGGTCCCATCCGCGAAACGCTCGAAAACGACCAGCGAATCGGTGAAGATTAAGGCCGGCCGAACATTGGTACGCTACGACAGGAAACCCAGTGATTCCACGAAAACTACTCGATCCCGAACGACCGGTATTACCTAGATTACTTTGACGCACCGGCGACATGATAAAACAGCGCCGAAAACGCAGATTACGATCATCATCGCAACAGTGGAAGACGATGACGCTGCAGGCACAACTTGGCGGATGGTAACGCTCCCACCACCGAAAGTGAACGGCACGGCGAATCCCCCACCGTCGCTCAGAACGCTCGCAGGACCTAGTGAGACATTGAAGTCGCCTGACGCATCGGTCGACGCCTCCAAGATGACACGTGCAAGAATATCGTTAACGCCGGTAACGGCAAGGACAGTGCTGTTGTCATCGGTGAGGGCGTTAACAAACACACCTCCGTCTCCTGGATCAGAAATAACACTGAATAGTGGATCAAGCGTCGCACCACCGGCCGTGATCAGATTTCTCACTTCGTAGAATTCGGTAGCTTCGACGTTGGCTCGCACCTCACCTTCCGCCCCCGGATTCGCGCCGATGTCGAGATCGAGCGAGTAGCCAAGCAGCGGCGTCGTGTTGTCGCGAATCTGAAAGAGAATCGAGACTGACTCGCCGGGGGACACCACCACATTGGGCGTCAAGAGGACAATTTGTTCCGCCCCCCCAGACGCGGCAGTTGGCTTCGAAGAACCACTGAGCATCGTGTTGACTCGATTCAGTTTGAGCAGCGCGGCGTCAAGCGCGTTGACACAGCCGTCACCATTCAAATCTCCATCCCTCAAGTCCCCATCGGTACACTGCCCCAAGGTGTCGCGGACGGCAGCGGCACGAACGTCGTGATCTTCATCGCCCCCGCGGGCGAAGCCTGCCAGTGATACGGTGGCCACCAAGAATGCTAGATTGAGTCGTGACACGCACTTCCCCTTCCAAATCAGATTCGGTACGACGATAGCGATTTCGACGGGGCATCGTCAAGTCATCGCATGCGCGTACGTCCAGCTTCTCTCGGGAGAATTGCTTAGGACGAGTGCGCCTTTTCCCCGGATCCGCGTGCCCAGTATCCCATTGTGAAGATCGTGCTACGATTGTTTAGTCATCGATGTTAAACGAGGTAGGTCAGCGGGCTGGCGCGCAAAGTCCCGCTGCATTTGCCCTGCAGATTCCCAACGATGGACATGAGACGCGGCCGTGACAGTTCCTCAGAAGTCTCGGCGAAAAGAGACTTATCATTGACCTAATTTCGGGTGCGCGGTTATCGTGCGTTAGCGGTGATTGCCGCAGGGGTCGGCGCTGCTTACTTCGATCCAAGCCGTCGCAGAATTCCGCGACAAATTGCCAATCAGTGAGCTTGGATAATCCGACACAGGTGCCACGTCGACTGCACCTGTGAAGACAATGAATCGTCACACGTTCGGCAGTCGAAGTGTGTGGTCATTGCGATCGGAGAACGCGGTCAAACGGGAAGAGGATCCAGTTCGTGTTGGGAACCAATGGGATGAATACGATTTTTTCTCGTATCTTGATGGCGGTTGGTTTGAGCATAGTGTCCGCATCGCACGCGCAGACACCGGCTGCGACACTTCACACCGAATCACTCCAGGCAGGCGCCGATGATATTCCTCCGCGGATCGAACGACTCACACCGTCGCCAGGAACTTGGATTGTCGACAACGTAGGGTTGACCGAGATCCAGATTGGATTCGACGAACGCGTAACAGTTCCCTCGTCTGCCGTTTCGATCTACAGCATGATGGGGGGTGCGTATACCGATTTTGCGACGTCCTACGATGAGCCGTCAGAAACGCTCATTCTCGTACTCAACACGCCAATCCGGGACGACCGCGTGACGGTTGTGGTTGACTATGGTGTTGCGGATGTTGCGGGCAACGCGCTCGATGGCGAGTTTGTCGCACCGGCCAGTCCAAGCCTCCCTTCTGGAAATGGTCTTCCAGGTGGCCAGGCGGTTTTTCAGATCAACGTCCTGCAGGGTGACGCCAACCAGGACGGAACCGTGGATACTGCAGATGCCGCTCTCGTTGTCGATGCTCTCGGGACGTGCAGTGGTGAGGACGGATACAACGCAATCGCTGATCTCAATGGTGATGGTTGTATCAATGCCTTGGATGCGGGGATTTTCTCGATTGCCGAAGGACGCACGCTGCCTGCGGATGATGGCAATGCACCGTCTGTCACGCGGATCGAGGCTGATCCTGGTGTCGGACCGTTCGGTTCGGTCGATACGATCGAAGTTGGTTTCAGCGAGGCGATCGATCCAGGCCGTTTCGGCACGCAGAGCGTTGTCGTGACCGATGCATCGGGGCAACTGCTTCCAGCGGACATGGCGGATTTGGCGATGGATGGACTGTCTGCGACCTTCACGTTTGATCCGGCGCTTGTCCAATGCGAGGTGTATGACGTGGCCTTGAGCAACGCTCTGGCGGATGCATCCGGCGCACTGTTGATCACACCGGAGACACCGACGCACATCGGTCTTGTACCGCCCCAACCAGTGCTCGATCCGCATTCGGAATCGACCAGTTCCGCAACGATCACGATCACCGGAAGTACACAGAATGGTGCGACTGTGGAGGTGTCCGGTCCTGAGACATTTCTGACCGTGCCGGCCACCGGTTCCACGTTCTCTGTCGACGTACCGCTCGAATCCAATCGGGATAATCACTTATTCTTCACCACGATTTCGGTTTGCGATGGAGCGCGAAGCGCGCCGGTCTCGACGGTCATCACGCAGGACTCTCAACCGCCGGCGTTGTTCATCGATTTTCCGGTGGACGGTGCAGAGATCACGACGGCGACGACGGACGTGGCTGGCCGGGTCGGCGACACGCTAAGCGGGTTTCTCGGCTTGTCCGTTTCGGTCAATGGTCAAACGGCGATCGTCGACATCGGCATCGGTACCAACGGCACGTTCTTTATTGAAGACGTCCCACTGATCGCTGGTGAATCGACGGCGGTTCAGGCCATTGCGACAGACCAACTCGGCAACATTGCGAACAAGAGCATTACGGTGGTTCAGCAGACGATTCCGCCTGACGCGCCGCGGATCGGAATTGTCTCCGGGAATGCTCAGTCGGCTCTCGTGAACACGGGATTGGCAGAACCGTTGGCGGTTCAACTCACGACGGGTGACGGTGATCCCATTCCTGACAAGTTGGTGACGTTCAAAGTCACGCGCAGTGACGGGCGCTTGACGACGGATGGTGGCGCAGGCGGCAAGATGATGTTGCAGGTGCGTACCGATGCGAATGGCGAGGCACGGGCGTTCTTGACGCTTGGCAGCGAAGCTGGTTGCGGAAACAACCGCGTCGACGTGACGTCGACCAGTGTCATTGGGACGACCGTGTTCTGTGCTTCAGCGAACGCCAATGCGGCTTCGCAGATCAATGTTGGCATGGGGAATCAGCAGCGTGGCGAGGCAGGCGGGCCGGTTGCTGAACCGCTTCGTGTCTGGGTAAGCGACGGACGCAACGGCGTATCGGGTGTTCCGGTGACGTTTGACGTTGTTCAAGGGGGCGGAGCGGTCGACGGCCTCAATAGCGTCACGGTCGTGTCCGAGACGACGGGGCACGCCGAGGTGGGTTTTGTTCTTGGGCTGGAGCCGGGGATCAACGTCGTGGAAGCGACCATTCTCGGGGTCGCGCAGTCGGCGCGATTCACAGCAATCGGGTCCGCCCGTGAGGAGAACGCAAACACACGATTTACCGGGACGGTGCTCGACAACAGCAATCGCGCGATTCAAGGGGCGTTGTGTGTGCTCGAGATCGGCGGCGTGACGTACCCACCGATTCAGACGGACATCGACGGCCGGTTTGAGTTTCCTGACATCCCATCTGCTGGTGCGGCTGAGTTTCACGTCGATGGAATCACAGCTTTCCATGTCGGCGGCGTCGAGGGCATCGATATCCCGCTGGGCAGTTACCCCGTCTTGGGCTATGAGTTGACCATTGTTCCGAACATCGAGAACAAGCTGCCGACGCCGGTTTTGTTGCCGCCGTTGAACCCGGCCAATGCCCGAACATTCGACAACACATCGGATCTCGAGTTGACCGTCGACGGCATTGACGGGATGAAGATGATCATCCGCGCGGGGTCGATGACGCGCGCGGACGGAAGCATTCCCAATCCGAGCAATCCCGCGATTGTCTCGCTGAATCAGGTGCATGCGGACGAAATCCCGATGCCCATGCCCGATGGTGCGTCGCCTCCATTCGCGTGGACTTTCCAGCCTGCAGGTGCACGTTTTGATCCGCCGGTAGAGATTGTCATGCCAAACATGACTGGTCTGCCGGCTGGGGCGATCATGTATTTCCTTTCGTTCAACCACGACATCAACAGTTTCGAGATCGTAGCGACCGGTCACGTCACAGACGACGGCAGCCAACTCGTGACGGACCCGGGGAGCGGCATCACCGACTCGGGTTGGGGCGGATTCTGTCCGCCCTATCCGAACGTGGGGACGGTTGACGGGATTCCGATCGAGTTTTTCCTGGTACCGGGGAATCCGTTCTACGAGCCGGCGTCGATGGCATCGCCGTTTGCCAACACGAATTGTGGCGCTTCGATGCAGTCGGCCAATCCGACCGACCCGGTCTATCTCTTCTCGGGTGAGGCGTACGAAACGGTCGAAGACCTTCGCATTGCGGGACGGGGGCTGGATTTCATCTGGGGACGCAAGTATCGCTCGCGGATCGGGCCAAACACGGCACAGGGCAATCGGTGGGACTATTCGTACAACCTGTTTCTCCGAGCCGGCGAGGAAGGGAATCTCGTCGTTTGCGATGGCAACTCGCGCGAGGACATCTACGCGCAGCAGCCGGACGGCAGTTGGATTCGTCCGGGTTTCTTCCGGCGAATTGAGCAGAATCCCGATGGCTCGTTTGAGCTCATGCTGGAGGACAAGGGCGAATGGATGTTCGCTGCGTTGGATGGGTCGCCGGCGGAGGGGAAAATCACGCAGATAGTCGACCGCAACAGCAACGAGATGTCGTTTCAATATGACGGCGGTGGTCGGCTTGCGACGGTGACCGATACACTTGGCCGCGACATCACGGTTGCGTACAACGGCGACGGATTCATCGAGTCGGTTACCGACTTCGCCGGGCGAGCAGTTCGGTACGAGTACTATCAGAACGGCGACGACGATGGTTCGTTTGGCGATCTGCAATCGGTACGTACGCCGACCGTAACGGGTACGCCAACCGGCAATGATTTCCCAGATGGGAAAACGACGGTCTACACGTATTCCAAGGGGTTCGCCGACGATGCGCTCAATCACAATCTGACATCCATCACCGATCCCAAGGGGCAGACGTATGTGCAATATGTCTATTCTGCGACTCAGGATCCGGAAGATCTGAACTACGATCGCGTCGTGCGGCAAACGTGGGGTGATTCGGATGACGTGATTGACTTGGTGTACGTTGAGCAGACACCAACGGCGTCGAACAACAATGCGACGATCAAGGCCATCGTCAACGACCGGGTCGGCAACGTGAAGGAGTACTTCTACGACGAACGCAACCACCAGGTCATCCTCCGCGAGTACACAGGCCGAGCCGATCCAGACGTCCCGACGACCGAGACCGCCAACCGTCCGACCGGTAAGCTCCGCAGCACCGATCCGGATGTCTACGAAACTCGATACGTCTGGAACAATGAGTCCCTGATGACGCGCGCGGAACACGCCAATGGCAACGTGACGCGTTACATTTACGAAGCCGATCTCAATCCAGGTGCCCCGATACGTTCACGCGGTAATCTCCGGGCAAAGGTCCGTCTGCCAGGTTCGCATCTGCCAGCGGGCGATCAGGAAACGATTGCCGAGTTTTTCGAGTATGACACGGAGTTCGGCGGTTGCTGCGGTTCCAATTTCGTCACGAAATACATCGACGGCCGTGGCGGTGTGATCACGCACATATACGACGACAGCGGCAACCGCACTCAGACGACACATCGGATACCGTCGATTGTCGAAAATTGGGAATACAACGAGTTCGGACAGGTGTTGGCCCATGTTCATCCGGACAATGGGAGTGGTCATCGTCGGCGAGACGAGTTCACTTACTTCGACAGTGGCTCCCAACGCGGTTATTTGGAGCGCGACGTGGTAGACGTTGGCGGCTTCGCGTTGACGTCCACGTACGAATACGATCTTGTCGGCAACATTGTCCGCACGGTTGATCCGCGAGGCCATGACACAACGTACGTGATCAATGAACTTGATCAGACGGTGCGTGAAATCTCGCGCGAAGTCAGCGACGGGAGTGGAATCCGCTATCAGTACGACACGTATTACGACGCCAATGACAATGTCGTGCGCGAAGACGTCATCAACATCGATTCAGCTGGTGTATTGCAGACAAATACGCACTTCACCACAACGTACGAGTACGAAGTCCTCAACCATCCGACGCGCATGACACAGGAGGTAGAAGAGGGCGATTCGATCGTGACCGAGTTCGCGTACGATGACAATCGCAATCGTGTTCTCGATCGTTCGGGGGAGGCGGTCAACGGCAACCAGCCGACGAACATCGTGCAGACTGCCTTTGATGAGCGCGATCTCGTCTATCGGGTCACGCGCGCGTTTGGGGATCCGCAACAATCCACGGTCCAAACGGACTACGATGCCAATCGCAATGCGGTCACGATCCGCACGGGCATCGAGGACAGTCCGCGTATCTCGGAGCGAACGTACGATGGATACAATCGCCTCCTCTCCGTTCAGGATCCGATGGGAAACGTCACCCAATACACGTATGACGCCAACGGCAACGTCGCAACCCATCAGGTTGAAGGTGAACTGGTCGATGTGCCGGGGCAAGCAGGCAATGTGCGGCTAACGGACATCGCCTACACGTACGATTCCATGGACCGTATCACGCTGGAGGAGCATGCCTTCTTCGACGCCGCAACGCAATCGTCGATCGCCGTCGGCTTATCAACACGGGAAACCGAGTACAGCGATAACTCGCAGGTCCTTCGTGTGACAGACGCCCGAGGCAACGACCTGGTCACAACCTACGACACGGCCAATCGCATGGCAACCGCGACGGACGAGCGGGGCAATCAAACGACGATGGTCTACGATGCCAATTCAAACGTCGTGTCGGCCACCGAGATTGAGAAACGTGATGACGGCCAGCCCGACGAGTCCATCACAACATCATACGTGTTCGACAATCTCGATCGCCTCATTCAGGAGACGGACAATGCTGCGAATGTCACGCAGTATGCGTTTGACTCGCGCGACAACATGGTCCGTCGAGTGGACGCGGAGGGCAATACCATTGAATACGAATACGATGGATTGAATCGCCTCATTGAGACGCGGCGCCTGTTGACCGATACGGGTGACGGGGGAGGCAGCGTCATCGGTTCGATCGTCACGTCGCAACAGTGGGACGACAGCTCTCGCCTGATGCACATCTCGGACGATCGCGGCAATCAAACGAATTACACCTACGATCCACTCGACCGCAAGATGAGCACCGCCTATGCGGATGGGACAAGCCATGGATCGCAGTTTGACGTGCATGACAACGCGGTCGTGGGCACCGACGCGAACGGCACCAGCGTTTCGACAGAACACGATCTGCTGAATCGGCCGATCTCGAAGACGATCACACCGGGCGCGGGCGTGTCGAACGACACGACGAGTGAGTCCTATCAGTACGATGGTTTGTCACGCCTGGTGCGGGCTGAGGACAACGACTCGGTGGTGACACGCGTTTACGATTCGCTGTCCCGCGTGACGTCGGAAACACTCAATTCGGCCACGACTGTGACGACCTACGATAATGCCGGCAACCCAACACAATCGGCCTATCCGTCCGGTAGGACCGTTTCGCGCACGTTCGACGTTCTCAACCGTGTCGTGAGCATCAGCGACAACAAGATGGGGGCGATCGCCACGTACGATTACATCGGTCGGCGTCGCACACTCTCGCGTTCATACGGCAATAACACGCGTATGGTTTATGGTTATGACGGCGTCCGCCGCGTGACGAACACCAGCCACACACGCGATCCGAAGGGTAGTCCGACAATCTTCGATGAGCGGTTGTATACATGGGATCGCGCCTTCAACAAAACCTCGCGGACGAATAGCACGGACGCACAGTCGCGCAGCTACCTGTACGACTCGGTCTACCGCATGACCGAGGCGAACGACATGCCCGGTGGCGTGACGACGTATGACTATGACGACGTCGGCAACCGCACTTCGGTCATCGGTGGCGATGCACCGGGGACGTATTTGCTCGATGCCGCGACGCCGTCGCCGGCTGATCAACAAATGAACCAGTACACCGAGACGCCGTTGGATTCGCGATTGTACGACGCCAACGGCAATCTCACCTCCACGTCGGCGCTCGTCGGTGGCGTTTCGATTTCTCAATTCACGTACGATTACCGCAATCAACTGGTCGAGTACGCGGACTTGGCGACTGGCGAGCGGCACACGTACAGGTATGACGCCCTTGGGCGACGCATTGAACGAACAACCGATGCGGACGGGACACCTCTCGTCACACGCTACTTTTACGAGGGATCGCGTGTCTGCGAGGAGCAGGACGGCGGTGGAGTGATGCAGGCGACGTACGTCTATGGTCGGTATCTCGATGAAGTGCTGACGATGCGTCGTGGCGGTAATGACTATTTCTATCACTGCGACGATCTTGGCAACGTCGTGCGGCTGACCGATGCGTCCGGCAACGTCGTCGAGCACTACGAATATGACGACTTTGGCCAGGCGCTGGACGGTGCGACGCTCCAGCCGATTACGTCATCGAATGTGGGTAATCCATACTTCTTTGCCGCTCGCCGTCTTGATGCCGAGTCGGGACTGTACTACTTGCGGACCCGCTATTACGAACCGGTCACAGGCCGCTACATCACACGCGATACAATTGGGATTTGGGGCGATGCATCGAACGTGGGCAATGGCTATGTCTACGTTGGCAATAGCCCGTGGAGCTATGTCGATCCGTTCGGTCAGGATGGACTCATCAGTTGGGTACTGACCGGCGACTGGAACAGCGGCGTCTCCGAATGGGAGATGTTGTCCGCCGGTGCCAGTGGATTCGCAGAAGGTGCCCGAGGGGGTGCCTCGATCACGGCGAACACGCTGACGTTTGGCGGAACAGACTATGTCGGCTTGACCAATTCGGATCAGTATCAGGGCGGTGCCTACGAAGTGTCTCGCGTGACATCCGTCATTGCTCGCGAATCGTTAATCACAGCCGCCACACTTGGCTCTGCACAGGTCGCGCGGGGCGCATCGATCTCCGGGCGATATGTTTACATTGCCGCTACACCGAATCGCGTTCGCGCAGCCCAGTACATTTCCACAGGACTCACGACGTACGAAACAGCGACAGGCGCCTACGACGTAGTGGCCGGCATCAAGATGGTGAGTTGTGGCGATACAGTTGGCGGCCTGACGCGTATCGCCGGGGGCAGCCTGAGCCTTGGTGGCGCGGGTGGCGCGATGCGCGAGCGGATGGCGAATCAAGACTGGTTGACGAGACGAATGCAAAGTCACGTCGACAGGGCCGCTCGTGAAGTCGACGAGCTTGGCATGGCTGCATTCACGCCACGTCAGGCAGCAACGATTAATCGCAGGCCTGGTATGCGGAACACATTCCGTGGCAGTCAGGTCGATCGAAGGGCGCGCGACTCGGTCATGAATGACCCAGCGCTGAGGCGATTTAACGGACGAAATAATCGTGGGCCAGACTTCCTCGAACCTGCGACGGGTAGATGGTGGGACATGACAACACCAGGTCACTGGGATGACCATCTGAACCGAGGATATAGCGGGACGGGGACGTTTCTCGATACGACGAGGACACAGAGGTAATCCGTAATGTCGAGTACTCTTACCAAGCGCTGGAATAGCGTTGATTGTGGAAAGCTCGTTCGAAAGCTCAGCGGCGGCGGAACGCTAAGTGAAAAGCACTGCCCGTATCCACTGGACGACGGTCGAATCGATTTGCGAGGACTTCATCTTCCAGATCAATCACGTCTCCGCAAGACTCGACTCACTCGGGTTGATTGGAGCCACGGTATGGTGCGTTCCGGTCGCATTGAAAAAGCCCTTTTCGAAGATGTGCTCTTCGGATCAGCCAATCTATCAAGCACCGCATTTTACGGTAGTCGAATATGCAATTGCCGATTCGTGGATGCCAACTTGCGTAGTACGTTGCTTGGATATGAAGGATCCCGATTCAGTGAGTGCCTGTTCGAGCGCGTGTCGTTCCAGATGGCCAGGGGGATTCGGTCCGAATGGGACGACTGCGTGTTTGTAGACTGCGACTTTGACGGCTTCGACTTTGGTGCGGCCTCGTTTGTCAATTGTACGTTCAAGGGCGAGGTGCGCGGAGCATGGTTTCGCGGCGGATTTGCACTTGAGTCTGACCAGAAAAAGTTCGGAAAGCCGCGGAAGAACGCAATGGAGGGCGTCGATTTTTCAAACGCCGAACTACGTGACGTCACATTTAGCAATTGCTGCCCATTGGAAAAGGTCAAATTGCCCGTCGACGGAGACCATTTGTTCCTAGGCAGTTGGCCATCCTCCCTCGATCTGTTGACCGTTGAGTCTAGAGGATTGCCGCAAGAAACGAGGAACGAGGTGTCAATCTTCGTCGATTCCTATTCGCACCATGCCTCGTCGCAGTCGCAATACATCATCAATGTTCGGGATGTACGGGAACAATACAGCAATGACAGTGCGGCAATGATTGTGAATTTCTTGAACGGCCAGACACAGAACGCCCTGGAGCGTGCACGGAATGAATGAGAACGACTCATGGGGCCCCTTATGATCGCAAACGACGAACTTCGGAAACGCCTCGACTTTGTGTTGACCTCAGGCTCATTCGTGTTGAACAAGACGGGAGACGCGGGGGAAGCCGGTGTGTTTTCCGTGTCGGTCGTGCCCAATAAGAGTGGCGTGTTCTGGGTGCCGGGCACGACACGGCTGAAATCGGAACAGGCGTTGAAATCCGCCTTTCGGGTCGACACAGACAGTGGCGGAAGTCTGCTATCTGTCTACTGGCACGTGCAGGAAAACAGGTACGAACATACGGACGAGTCCGTCTTCGAACAGCTCGGCGTCGCGAAGAAAGACTCGACGTCGTTCGACTGGGAATACAGCATCCCGCTTGAAAAGGATGTTTATCATGACTAATCGCCTTTCCGCGACCGACGCGGACGGCCAACGATTTGAGCGAGCGATCACTTTCGCGCAAATTCACCGGGGATACAGGCACCGTTTAAACCGATGGGAGATGTCGATCAAATGAGGCTCGGACATTTCAGTAACTACCTGAGTGTCGTTGTGCTGGTCGCCCTTTCCGCGCCTGCGCGTGCCCAACTGGGAGATGAGTGCTTCGTTCGTGTGAATGGGCAAGTGTCCCCCGTTGGACGCGAAGGGGATTTCCGTGTCTCCAACATTCCCGCCGGCCAACAACTCATCCGTGCGTCCGCCGTGTGCGAGCAGGAAGGTGTGACGCTCTTCGGCGCTTCGGAGTTTTTCGAGATCAACAGCGGGCAAACCATCGCCGTCGACGAAATCCCACTGGGCGTGAGGCCGCCCGCCAACGTCGTTGCTCTCGACGCTGAGGTTTCCGATCCCATTTTGGGCATGCTCGGTCAAACGACGCAGATGATCATAACCGGGGAGATGTCGGACGGCATTGTGATGGACGTGTCACCACGATCATCCGGAACATCCTATTCCTCGACGAATTCGGAAATCGCGACGGTCGACGAGAACGGCATCGTCACCGCAGTGGCGAGTGGCAGCGTGTTCATTACGGCGCAGAACAACGGTACGACCGCGGTCGCGCAAGTCAATGTCGCGCCGGGTGATCCATTCACGTCGGTTGAAGGCTTTGTTCAAAACGCAATGGGCGAGCCGATGGGCGGGGTTGAGATTCGTGTCTTCAATGTCCTCATTGCGACCAGCGATCCTGTCACCGGCTTCTTCAGCGGCAGCGGTGTTCCGACCACGTTGGGCAGTATTGTCGCCGTCGCGTCCACGGAAGTACGTGGTGTTGAAGTCGGCGGTCAGTCCGTGGCGGTGATGCCAGTCCCTGATGGCATCACGGACGCGGGATTCATCACGATCGAGGACGTCGCCCGATGGACGTGCCTTGACGATGTGTGGTCGCAGCCGCTCTGCTGGATCGCGCTGCAAGCTGGCGATCCCTACCCCGACATGAGCACCTTCATGTACGATGTTGCCCTGCCGCCCCGCGAAGTGCCCTACACCGTGACGGTGGATGTGAACGACATCGAACTCTTCAGTCTCGCCCTTGATGAGACGGCGACGCTGGCGCTGACCGCCAATAACTTTTCGCCCGGCTTGATCAACAACGACGGCGAAATCCGGGTTGAAAGCGATGACCTTTTCCTCGATGACGACGTCATCAACACCGGCGTGATGACGTTCGACGATGACACGTCCAGTGAAGAAATCTGGGGGATGGCCGACATCTCGTTCAGCGGTACTGGCCAGATCATCTTCCCGGACATCTCCACCACCAGTACGTCCGTTCATCGTGTCCTGGTCAACAGTGGACGAACCGTGACGAATGCCGTCGACCACGCCATCGTCGGCGGCCCTGGCGAAATTCGTGGAATAGCGACTTCAACGTTCGTGAATGACGGCCTGGTTTCGGCGAACCGTCCGGGAAAAGGTATCGAATTCACTGACAATTCGTCCAGCAACCTGCTGTTGCTGACCAACAACGGTCGGATCGAAGCGGTTTCGGGAGGCTCCGTTGAGTTCGACGATATCAACCAATTGACCAACGAAGGCACGCTCCATTGCGATTCAGGCTCGCAGATGACGTTCCGCTCGTTCACCACTTCGATTGGCGGGACCATCGAATGTGATGGGGTATTGGAGAGCATCAGCAGTACGATCACGTTTGATGATACTACGGGCATCGGATCGGGGTTCTACCGCCAGCAATTTGGAACGACAACCTATACGAACAGCGCCGATGTCCAGTTCGGAGCGGTGTCGATTGAATCGGGTTTTCTGAACGTCGCCAATGGCGGCGCACTCACGGTGTCGGATACATTCGTGCATCAACTGACATCCGAGTCCGCGTTCGACTTCAACGCATCTGGTTCGTTGCGTGTGTTGGGTGGTGTATCTGCGGGTCCGACGGATTACGACGATTTTTCGAGCATCGAGATCGCAGGCAACGACATGGGTGACGTTGCGGGCGGTTTTGTGGACAACTTTGAGTTGCCACGGCTC
>JANQQK010000058.1 GCA_028289375.1 Phycisphaerae bacterium
GTTCGTGTAGCCCACGAGCGATACGGTGAACCAGTCGGACCGCGCCTTGACTGTCCGCACCTTGCGTTCGTCGATCTTCTCCAACTCGCGTCGCAGGGCGGACACACGGTCACGCACGATACGCCGGTCGATTTCAATCTGCCTCTCACCCGGACCGCGCGTACCGATCGCCCCAACGGAACCAGCCCCGGTTCCGCCACCGGCGCCGGCGATGCGCTCGAGGTGCTTCCACATACCGCGAAGTCGCGGAGCCGTGTACTCAAGCTGTGCCAATTCCACCTGCAACCGAGCTTCGTGCGTGCGGGCGCGCGAGGCGAAGATATCGAGGATGAGTTCGCTGCGATCGAGGATGCGGCGCTTCACGTGCTTTTCAAGTTCGCGAATCTGGGCAGGCGTCAGGTCGTTGTCGAAGATGACCAGATCGGCTTCGTAAGCGTCGACAAGTTCCGATAACTCCTGGACCTTGCCGCTCCCGATGCATGTGCTGGGGGCGATCTTGCGCGTCTTCTGCGTCATCGTTCCCACGACGATCGCACCGGCAGCCTTGGCGAGCGATGCCAATTCCGCCAGCGGATCCTCCTCGCCATAGTGCAAGGGCTGGGTGATCACCTTCACGAGGAAGGCGCGTTCGGCCTGTACGGCGAGATCGGTTCTTTCAAAATCAATGGGCACGCCGACTTGTCCTGCTTTCCGTCATCAATGCTCCAACGTGGCTGATTGCTGCCCGACAGCGATTCTATCGGTCGTTGATCGTGGGGGTCAATGAATGGGTCACCAAGCCGGGAATCCGCCAAACCCGCCGCCGTTATCGGTCGATCTACCGGCACGGACCGTTTCGACAGCCGAGTCTGATCATCGAGGCCATTACATTGCCGGCGCTGTTGCCCAATCGTCTTCTCGCTTTTTGCATTTCGATGTCGTTCTGCGCGGTGACGGGTTGCGGGCAGGGCGGACTGATCGGAGGTGGGGCGGTGACGCGGTCGGCGGTGATCGACACGGACGGCGATCGCGTGCCGGACGATGTCGAAATCGGCATGGGGACCGACCCGATGCTGGCTGACACCGACGGCGACGGTCTTTCCGACGGCGACGAGTTCGACCAGATGTACAACGCGCTGTCGCGCGATTCCGACCGCGACGGCATCGACGATGGGGCCGAGCTGACCAATGGATCGAACCCGGCCAAGCTCGATTCCGACGGCGACCGACTAAACGACTCGGAGGAGATCGCCCTCGGGACCGACCCCAGCCGCGCGGATACCGACGGTGACGGATTGAACGACGCCGACGAACTGGACATCGGAACCGATCCGATCGAAGCCGACACCGACGCGGACGGACTGGATGACGGCAGCGAGTCCGCGGCCGGGACCGATCCGCTTCTGCCCGACACCGACGGCGATGGTCTGTCGGACGCGGACGAGGTGGCGATGGGGACCGATCCGATGCTCACCGACACGGACGGCGACGGATTGGACGACTTCGCCGCCGCCAATCCGGAAAACGACACCGACGGCGACACGCTGACCGATGCCGACGAAGTGCTCATCCACGGGACTGACCCGACGAAGATCGACACGGACGACGATGGCCTCCTCGATCAGATCGAAATCGAGGGCGGCACCGATCCGAACGACAAGGACACCGACGACGACTTTCTCACCGATTTTCAGGAGGTCAGCATAGGCACCGATCCGCTCGTGGCCGACACCGATCAGGATGGTCTGACCGACTTTCAGGAGCGTGAGAATCGCGGCACCGATCCGCTGCTGGCCGACACGGACAACGACGGGTTGTCGGACGGTGACGAGGTGGCCGCGGGGGCGGATCCGCTGATGGCCGATTCCGATGGGGACGCGCTTCTGGACGGTGAAGAAATGATGGCTGGGTCTGATCCGCTTGATCCCGATTCGGATGATGACGGTGTGCTCGATTCGACGGAGGTGCTGCTGGGCACCAATCCGGTCGCGGCGGACTCCGATGGCGATGGCCTGTCAGACGGCGTGGAGGTTGGAATCGGCAGTGACCCGACGATGCCGGACAGCGACGGCGACGGCATCGACGATGGCGCGGAGGTGACGGCCGGCACCGATCCGACGTTGGCCGACACCGACGGCGACGGGCTCAGCGACAACGACGAAGCCTCGGTCGGTACCGATCCGCTCGATCCGGACAACGACAACGATGGGTTGGCCGACGGACTTGAAGTCGAGCTTGGCACGAATCCATCGGTGCGCGACAGTGATCTCGATGGCCTGATCGACGGCGACGAGCAAGAGCTCGGCACCGACCCGCTCAACCCCGACACCGACGGCGACGGCGTCACCGACGGCGTGGAAGTCACCAACGGCACCGATCCGCTGGCGGCCTAACGGTCGTTACACACCGGACACGCGGTTTTCGTTGTATTCACATCTGCAATTCTTAAATTGGCGCAAGACGCAACATGAAATCGTTCGTCATTGTAAATAGATGGCGATTCGACCGTTGGTTTGCGTTCGGAGATTTGCATTGTGAATGCAAGACGAATTCGCTGGCCGATGTTAACGATCCTCGCGCTCGCGACTTTGGCGGCCACATCCTACGGCGAGGAACCGCTGCCGGAGTTTGGCTTGGTGCGGATGGGGAACACGCATCCTTGGCAGGGTCGTATCGAATCGGTCATGTTCTCACCCGACGGCACGATGTTCGCGTCGGCTGGGGAAGAGATGATCTTGTGGGACACCGAAACCGGTGACTTCAGACTCACACTCCGCGGACATGGATCTACCAGGGCGACGTGGGCGTGGTCACCGGACGGTACGTGGCTTGTTTCAGGCAGTGCAGACAAAACCGTTCGCATCTGGGACCTGCCATCAGGCGAAGATCGCGTCATCGCACAACTCGACGCGTACATTCGCAGCGTCGCGATTTCACCGGATGGCCGACTGATCGCGGCTGGGACGGATTCGATATATCTGATGGATCGCGCGGGGACCGTTCGGATTCTTGACCGACATGCCGAAAAAAAGCATCCGCATTCGCCGCCAGTGAGCGATCGCGTAAACAGTGTCCAGTTCTCGCCGGACGGGCAGCGCCTCGCGGCAGGAACGAATCGAGGCGATCTGCTCATCTTCGACACCAGTTCCGGGGAACTGACAGCAGCGATCGAGGGGAAGATGTGGGGCGTCAGTTCGATTGCCTTTTCACCTGACAGCATGACGATCGCGACGACGAGCTTCGATAACAGGATGCGCACATGGTGCGTTGAGACTGGTGAACAGCGACTGTCGTTTTCTGCCGAAAATCGCGGCCTCGACGACGTTGCGTACTCTCCCGACGGCAAGTTGCTGGCAACAGCGGGAGTGGATGGGATGGTACGCCTTTGGGACGCCAACTCCGGCGAGCAACTGAGCGTCATTGATCTTCACATTTATACGGCTTACTCGGTCGCCTTCTCTCCTGATGGCCGGACACTCGCCATCGGTAGTAAATTCGTCAGACTATGGGATCTCGTCACACAACAACCGATCCAGTATCCGCGAAGGCGACACTACGCGGTTCAGTCGATCACGTTTTCCGACGATGGCGAGATACTCAAGTCCCTCAACTCCGATGACGTTCAGCGCACATGGGACGTGTCGACAGGCCAACTGTTGTCACAGAAACCAATACCCTGGAAGCGCGGCGGGTTCATCGCCAAATCCAGTGATCACAAAGTCGTGGCGGAGCGGCGCGACAATGACGAGGTGATCATCCGTGCTGTGGACTCCCCGAAACCAATTGCGACGCTCGGGACTTACGCTTCATTGAAGGAATCGCTCTACGGCATAAGAGGAGTGGGAATTTCACCAGACGGAAAGACCATCGCCGTCGGGGGCACATCATCCCGAACCGTCTGGCTGTGGGATGTCGACGCTGCCAAGCACGTCTCGACGCTCGATATACATCCGTGGCCCAAGGGGCGCGTCCGATGCGGAAGCTGCAATCCGGGTGTTCATACTGTTGTGTTCTCTGCTGACGGAAAGCTGCTCGCTTCATCCTGCAACGATACCGTCGTAACAGATCTGACGACAGGTCGCGAAATCGCTCGCGTCTCAAAGTCAGGTCGGAACACCGCGATCAGTCCGGACTCTCGCTACATCGCATTGAGCCATACGTACTCGGAGACTCTCATATTCGACATCGTGTCAGGCAAACAGCTTCTGACGCTCAATGGTCATCGAGGAAAAATCTCGTCTATTGCCTTCTCTCGTGATGGAAAACTGCTGGCAACGGGAAGTGCGGATACAACCATTGTCGTCTGGGATTTCGCGGCCGCAATCGCATCTGTCGAAAACGGCAGAACACCGATTGATGCAAACGAAGAGCCGTAACCCGTCAGCAGACTCAGCAACTATGCTCTTTGTCGTAGGTGTCGATGTAGTCGACGCGGCGTTGGTGGCGGCCGGATTCGAAGTTCGTCGTCAACCACGTGTCGACAACGCGTTGCATCAAAGCGTGACCCACGAGGTCGGCGGACAGACAGAGCACGTTGGCATCGTTGTGCTTGCGGGCGAGCTCCGCGGTCAGTTCATCATGACACAAGGCCGCACGCACGCCGCAGACCTTGTTGGCAGCGATCGACATGCCAATCCCGGTTCCGCAGAACAGCACCGCACGATCCACCTCACCCTTGGCGACCATGATGGAGGCCTTGATGGCGAACTCGGGGTAGTCGCAACTGCCGTCGCCTTCGCAGCCAACGTCGACGACGTCATGCCCTTCGTTGTTGATGAATTCGCTGATGGTGGACTTGGAAGGGAATCCCCGATGGTCACTGGCGACGGCGATTTTCACAACTCAATCTCCTTGAGGCGGGCTTCGATGGCGGATTCGATCTGTCGGGCACAGGCTTCGTAGTCGTCGCGGCTGCCGCCGATCGGGTCGGCGATGTCACCGTCGGCGAGCAAGGTGTGCACGTAGTTCTCGGCGTCGGGCAGAAGGTGGAGCAGAATCTGGCGATGCGATTCGGTCATGGTGAAGACGTGATCGGCGCGGTGGATCAGCTGGGCGCTGACCATGTCCGCCGTGTGGGCCGTGATGTCAATGTCCCGACCCTTCATCACGTCAACGGCGTGTTCCGACGGCGGCGCTCCGGGGAATGCGCCCGTTCCGGCTGACAGCACGTCGATCTTGCGATCTGCCAGTTCATCGACGCCGCAACTGAGATGCTCGGCGATCATCTTGCGTGCCAACCCCCATGCCATCGGACTGCGACACGTATTGCCCGTGCAGACAAACAGCACACCGACGCGCTCAAACTCGGTCAGCATGCGCTCATCGTAGATGCCCTGACGCACAATCTCGAACCGGTTGCCCTCGATCTTCGCGATGGTTGACGGCAAATTGTAGAATGCAGGGCCATCGTCCAGCGCAACGGCCACCTGCCCATCAAGGTCGACCAATGCGTCTTCGATTGTTCGCGGCGGGTGCTTGCCCGCGAGGTTCGCACTCGCAGCCACCACCGGACCGTCCACCTGTGACAGCAGGCTGATGGCTGTGAAATTGTCCGGGCAGCGGAGTCCAACGACGCCATCCTTGAAGACGTGCGTCACTCGGTCGCGCCCCATCTTCTCGGCAACGGGCGTCTCGGTCGGATCATCCACGCTCAACAGCAGTGTCAGCGGACCGGGCCAGGCCTTTTTCATGAGCTGTCGGGCCGTCGAGCCGGGATCGGGGACGAAGATGTCGGCATCGTCACGGCGACCGATGTGCACGGTGAAGGGTTGGCCGGCAGGGCGGTTCTTGACGTCGTACAATCGTTGCAATGCGTCGGGGCGGTCCGCGCGTGCGCCGATGCCATAGACCGTTTCGGTTGGAAAGATCACGAGTCCACCGTCGTTGAGGACGGCGGCGGCATCGCGAATGGCTGCGGACGGATCGTCCGCTTGGCGAATGTTGACTGTTTTGGTGGACACAAAATTCTCCCGCTGCAGGATTGTCGTGCGGTCGGTGGGGGTGTCAAGCTGAGTGGTGAAGTGCAGCCCAAACCGGCTGCTACGGCTCGAAACGGAATATGTACAGCATGTCGTCGCCGATGCGATGCGCAGACCTCAGGTCGGGGGCGCACTTCGGGTTCATCGTGACCGCCGTTTCGCTTCCACCGATGATGCGCGGCGATTGAAAAACACACATCTCGTCGGCGAGTCCATTCCGCAAGAATGACGCGTGCACACCAGCACCACCCTCGACGAGCAGATTGGTCATCTGCCGCTTGCCGAGTGTTCGCAGCACGCCTGGCAGGTGCAGTCCTGTCTTGCTCGTGCGACACGCGATGACTTCGACGCCCTTACGCGTCAGCGTCTTCGCTTTGCGCGATCCCTGTTTCTCGGCGGTCGTGAAGATCAGTGTCGGCGCTTGGGAAGCGGTGCGAACGAGATTGGCGGTGATTGGCGTTCGCAGCGCGCGATCCAGAACGACACGTGTGGCTGTTCGTCGAAGCGGAACGTTCCGTGCGGTCAGAAGCGGATCATCGGCCAACACCGTCCCGATCCCGACGAGGACCCCATCGACGCGCGCCCGCAGTCGATGCACCCAGCGGTGCGACTCAGGTCCCGAGATGGCGTTGGGTTGGCCTTTCGGCGTGCTGATCCTGCCGTCGAGACTCTGTGCCCACTTGAGGATCACGAATGGGCGCTGTTGTTCGTTGAGCGTGACATACGGCCGGATCAGGTCATGAGCATCGTCAGCGCTGCAACCAACGTCGACCGCAAGACCCGCCTTGCGAAGCTGAGCGAAACCACGACCGGCCACATGCAAGCCTGGGTCGCGAACACCGGCGACAACGCGCGTGATGCCTGCATCAATCAACGCACGCGTACACGGCGGAGTCTTTCCAAAGTGGCCGCATGGTTCGAGCGTCACATAGGCGGCGGCTCCGGCGACACGGTTGCCGCGCTTGTCGGCGTCGCGGAGCGCCTGCACTTCGGCGTGCGGGCCACCGAATCTGCGATGATACCCCTCGCCGACGATCGTCGTGCCACGTGCGAACACGCATCCAACCATTGGATTGGGCTCGACCCGCCCTTCAGCGCGGCGAGCCAGTCGGACCGCGCGACGCATGCATCGTTCGTCAAATTCACTGAATGGGACGCGGGTCAAGATTCCGGCTCGGCAGGCGGTACGGGATCTGCGTGAAACTCAATGCGTCGTTCCAACCAGAAGTTGATCAAGAGCAGGATGACGCCAGCCACGAGCAGCGTATCGGCGATGTTGAAGATCCAAGGCCACACCGGTTTGCCGCCCACCTTCGGCGTGAATCGCAGGAAGTCGCGAACAACGGGTACGGGTGTCACTTCGACGCGTTCACGCGGGATGAGACGCGGCAGGGCACCATCGAAGGCGGCACCGACTTTCAAGTACCGATCCGAGCTTTCCTCCTCGATCACGATGCCGATGAACGACTCGTTCTTCTCCACGTCTGTGATCTGGTCTGCGAGCACAAACGAGCGGTCGTAGAGATTGCCAAGCGAGCCAGCCAGGATCATGCCCAACGCGATGTGCAGCGATCTTCGTTGCTTCGTGCTTGAAATGAAGAGAAACAAGACAAAGCCCAGCGCGAAGAACGACGCGCCGATGAAAATCGGCGCCATCCCCTTGCCCATACCGAACAATGCGCCGGGGTTGAGCGATCGTTGAAATACCATCAGGTTGGGGATGAAGTCGCGGGCTTCGTCAGCTTCGATGTTACTGAAGGCCCATGCCTTGGTCCAGAGATCGAAGGCAAGTCCGATGGCGGCGATCAGCCACAGTCGCAGATGGGATCCGACATCGCGGATGGCCGATGGTGGCGCGTGGTGCGTCTCGCTGATTGCGTTGGCGGACTGCGTCATTGGATGCTACGACGGCAGCCGTCCCTGCTCGCGAAGCGTGGCATATTCGACGCAATACTTGGCCCATGGCTTGGCCCGGAGACGGGATTTGCTAATGGGAAGATGGGTCGCCAGGCAAACGCCGTAGGTCTTGTTGGTGATGCGATCGAGGGCGTCGTCAATTTCGCGGACCAGTGCACGCTCGTTGTCGATCAGCCCGAGCGTGAATTCCTGCTCCCAGTTGTCGGTGCCCATGTCGGCCATGTGGAGCGGGACAGTGGATGAGCCAGAGGTGTGATCGCTACCCAGCGCTTCGAAGGTCAGGTGCTCGACGTCGCCGACCAATTCGGCGCGTTTGTCGAGCAGCAATCTGGTGAACTCCGCCAATTCCGGATCGGTCAATCGCGTTTTGGGAATCGGCTTGTCGTCCGGCGCTAGGACCACCGTTCGTGAGCCGATTCCACGCTTTCGTGGTGGCGTTGCGGTCTTTCGTGCCGGGCGGACGGACGTTGAACGCGACTTCGTCGTTGCGCTCACGCTGCTTGTTTTTCGCGTTGTCTTTTTGACCCGCTTCGCCGCCTTGGCGGTATTCGATCCGACAGACTTGGTGCGCGCTTTGGACTTCGCCTTCTTGGCTTTCTTCGCCGTTTTCTTGGCTTTCCTGGATACGGATGCCGCTTTCTTTGACTTGGCTGCAGATTTCTTCCCGGCGGACCTGGTTTTCGCGACCTTCTTGCTCTTGGCGATCTTTTTGCTCTTGGTCGCCTTTTTTGTCTTTGCGACCTTCTTGCTCTTGGCGGCCTTCTTGCGAGAGGTTGCAGCTTTGGCGCTCGCCTTACGCACCTTCGCTTTTTTGGCTTTGGGCGCGGAGCGATTCGTTTTTGACTTTACTTTCTTGCTCTTCTTGGAAACTTTTCGCTTGGCCAACGCTCGATGATCCGCCGTGTAGTTGGGTTGGGACACCCGTGACTATGCGTTGCAGTCAGGCAACCAGGCTGGTGACGCGTCCCCCGCAGCTTCGACCAACCATATGCCTCATCCACTGCCCGAGAGAGGACTCGAACCTCCACCTACTAATGTAGACATGGCCCTCAACCATGCGCGTCTGCCAATTCCGCCACTCGGGCTCCACAGTGTGGGGCGGATGCTAAGACCGGACCGTTGGCATGTCAACGTCGAGGCAACAGGGAGTTGTCGCGTCGGGACATTGCGGCATCAGGCTGATGTGCGAAAGCGACAAAAACGCGCGTGGGCGGGCGGCATGTTGGCGAACACGGTGCGGCGATCGAATTGGGACGCCGAGATGTTGTCGTCAAGAATCGACGAAACCTCGCGCATGCGGTCACGGGATGGGCCAAACGACAGGGCGGTCCGCAGGCGACGTAGACCGGCGTATTCAAAGTATGTGAAGACGCCTGCGGGCGTCAGCAACCTGCGAAAACACGCCAAAACGTCGCGAATCAGTTCGGGCGCGAAGGCGGTGAAGGGCAGGCCGCAGACGATGTAATCGAATCGATCCTCACCGGGAATCTCCTGGACGGGGCTTGCGACCAACCGAACGCGGTCGTCGCCGACGTGTGGTGCAAGGTCCGGGCGGGTCAGCACGTGGTCACGCAGATGTTCTGCCAGTGCAGGGACCATCTCACAGATCGTCACTTGATCGCCGTGACGCATGAAACGCGGGATGCAGCGTGTGATCGCACCGGTTCCAGCCCCGACTTCGAGCAGGCGCGCGGGACCATCGTTTTTCGCGAAAGGCTCAAGAAGCGTGCACGCCAAGCGTGTCGAGCTCGGAATGACGGCGCCGACGACATCGGGTTCTGAAAGAAACGCACGGAGGAATGTACGATGACCGGATTGGGCTTTCCCATTCACGCGTGCACCACCTTTCTGTGGGGGTGTTCGATGACAGGGGCACTTTATAGCGTGGATAAATCCATTTTCCAATTGACGCTCGTTTCCGCCGATTACTAAGATATGGTTGTCAGCAGGGCAGCCCGGAGGCGTGCCGCGAAAATCGGCGCGGCATGATGATGGGAAGAAATGCTGACCGAGCGAAGCAACCAGGCTTCGCGCGGTGTGCCCGGCAGCGGCGGTTGTCGGGGGGAGTCGGGTCGGAGAATGACACCGCACTACCGGTGGTCAGGACCGGCGGGTTCCCGTATGAAAAGGAGGTGATTCGTGGGTAGTGAGATAGGTACGCTGCCGTAAGCAGCACGCGGCTGCTGACTGGCAGCGACACAAGTTTCGGCCCGCTTCTGTTTCGGCAGTGGCGGGCCATTTTTTTTGCACGATGTTGTCTGGAAATGCGGCTTGCGACCGCTTCGTGGGTACCGGGAATTGACGCACGCCTTTGGCCGTTTACAAGAAGGTGTAGGGTCGCATTGATTGGAAACTCCAGGACGAGGAATCGCAACGTGAAGCTCATCAACTGTGTCATTGCAACGGTCGTTCTTTTGGGCGCTTCTTCCACGTGGTCAGCCACGCTGGAACTTGGCTCGCCTGCCCCGGAAATCAAGGTCGAGAAGTGGCTGAAGGGCGATCCTGTCGATCTGGCTGCTCGGAAGGGCAAGGGCGTGACGGTCGTCGAGTTCTGGGCGACGTGGTGTGCCCCCTGCGTTCAGAGCGTGCCGCATTTGACCGAACTCCAGCACAAGTATGCGTCGAAGGATGTCCGCGTCGTGGGCGTGACGGCGAAGGATCCCGGCAACACCGAAAAGGTTGTCCGTGCGTTCGTGGGCCGCATGGGGTCGAAACTTGATTACACGATCGGTTTCGACGACGACGGCGACACGTATGACGCGTACATGACGGCGGCGAAGCAGGAGTCGATTCCGACCGCCTTCATCGTCGACAAGGAGGGCAAGGTCGCGTGGATCGGCCATCCAATGGATGGTATGGAACCGGTTCTCGATCAGGTCATCGCCGGCACGTACGACGTCGCCAAAATGAAGAAGCTCATGGAGATCGATGAGCGCGTCCAGGGTTTCGCCTACTCGGGCAAGTGGACGGAAATGATGGCTGCGGTGGACGAGGCGTTGGTGATCGATCCCGCCAACATTGATCAGTGGATGACGAAGTTCCTGGTCTACGCCTATCAGCTCAACGACAAGCAGCAGGCATCTGCTGCGGCGATCAAGGCGATGGATCTGGCGGCCAAGGATCCGGACAAGCTCGCCGAAATCTCGATGGAAATTGCGAGCGGACCCGCTGAGGCGGGTTACGCGAACATGGCCATTTCGCGGTTGGTCAATGCGCGTCGGGATCATCCCAAGAACACGAATCTGTCGATCGCGTTTCTGCTCGCCGTAGCCACTTCGGATCAGAGCAGCAACGCTTCGCGCGTGGCCGATCAGATCCTGCCGACGATGCAGGATGATCCTGCCGGTCTGAGTCAAATGGCGAACGTTCTGATGTCACCGGAGTTCGCGTCATGGGGTGGTGAGAAAGCGAAGGCGGCGATCGACGGTGCGATTCGCAAGCAGCCGGACAACCCCGATCATTATCTGACGAAATTCCGCGTGCATCACATCGCACTGAGCGACGTGCCCGGGGCAACCGAAGCTGGCGGTCGTTTCGTTCAGGCGGCCGAGGTTGACGCCAACATGCTCAACGGATTTGCGTGGACACTGCTGAACGATCCGTCCATGCAGGGCAAGTATGATGAGTTGGCCGAGCAAGCAGCAGATGCCATGCACAAGGCTCCGGGTGGCGACGGCTGGTCCCATCTCGAAACGCTCGCGTTGGCGAAATTTCGTCTGGGCAAGTCGGCGGACGCGGTGCGGATTCAGCAGCAAGCGATCGCCAAGTGCGATCAGGATTTCGCGAAGATGAACCTCAAGGCTTCGTTGGCGCAGTATCAAGCGGCGGAAGAAAAGAAGTAGGGTCGCGTCGTGCTCAATTCATATTCTGATTCTGAACCTCGACGTCATTGATGCCGTTGAGGTCAACATCAATCGACAGACGTTCGCGGAAGTTACTCACGCGACGCCACTCGGCGTGCATATCCTGGAAGAGGTAGTTGGTCCCACCATAGTGCCGATCACTGAATCGGTTGCCGTTATACCCAGTGGTGCCGGCTGCGTTGGCTTCGCCGGCGTCGATGTAGCTGGTGCACTTCTGTTCGGATTGTTCGTTTGCGTCGCCGACAAGCGGCATGCGCGGGGGGATGGCTGATCGGGAACCAGAGGCCCACGGATTGAGCGTGGTGTTGGCGATGTCGTACTGGTCATCGACGCCGACGCTGACCTGATTCATCACCCATGCCGGCAGGTAGACACGATAGTGTCCGCTGTTCTCACTGCGATAGGAACTGGCCTTGCAAAGGAAATACTTCTCGTAGCGTTCGGGGTAGAGGTTGCGTTGGACGGGCAAAGAAGGTTTGGGATCGTCGGTGGGGCGGCTGACCCTGTCCTGCCAGACGTACGAAAAGAGCGTCTCAGTCCATCCGTACGTGAGTTCCGGGTTTTCCTCTGGTTCCGGTTTCCACATCGGCGGGGGGAGGAGGTCGCCGTTGACGTTTTCGTACGAAGCCAAGCCCGTGCCGAAGTCCTTGAGTCGGGCAAGACAGTGGACACCCTTGGACTGGTCTCGGGCGCGACTGAGCGACGGCATTAAAATTGAGATCAACAGAGAGATGATGGCCACAACGGCGAGCAGCTCGATGAGTGTGAACGCACGTCGATCAAGACGGGGGATCACGCGGGTGTTCGGGTAGGACATCAGAATACCTCCGTATGAATGCTATCGGTGCGCGGCTGGCCTGTTCAACCGGAATGTCACAATTGTCGGACGAATTGTCAGAATCTGTCAGCGACCTGTCTGGTCGAATACCACGTTGCCGAGCGACATTGGGTCGTACGCATTGAACCGCGCGCCGGACCATGTCTGGAAGGTCTGGTTGGTGCCGTCGTAGAACGTGAAATTGATGCCCCACGTCCGGTCGGTGTCATGCGTGGTGGATACGGCGGATTTGGGAATGGACAATTCGATGATCCATGTGTCGGCGGTGGTCGTGGTGGCGTAGCGCACATCGGCGGGCCACACGCGTCGTTGTCGGTCGGCGTGCAGATCGACGCCACGTTCGAACACGCCGCCTCCTGGTCCGATGGCGATGTGCAGAAGATCGTCGGCAACGTGGGTGCCGGCGTTGGACGCGTCGATGAGCACCTCGAAACGCGACGGTCCGACGGGGACGCCGTCTTCACAGAGAAGCGTGTTGCCGCCGGAATCGCCGACGGTTGGGCGGGGGCATCGCGCGGCGACGTAGACACGCTCTGTGTCATGCAACACGAATACCTGTGGTGATGGTGTCGCCTTGTCGGGTTGGCCGGTGATGGATGCAAAGTCGTCGGCGATGTTGATGTCCGCGGCGGGCCAGTCGGAGAGACGTCCATCGATCGTCATGGGCGCGGCTGGGGGTCGGGCATGGATGACCGAGACGTCGGCCTTGATCGTACGACGTGGTTCAAGGCCGACCTGCACATTGATGGGAATGCGATTTGCGGCTGATGCGAACGCGGTGGATGTGACCCCGGTGGCGGTGAGGAGAACGCGCCTGGCTTGACCCGGTTCGATGGACGCAACATACACTTGCGGTTCAGCCGCCTGCCATCCATTAGGAAGCTCACCGAACCAGGCGCTTCCCGCGATCGCAGCATCCGTGTGGTTGTCGATACGCAGCCACACATCGACGCGGAATGGCTGATCGCCGCGATTTGGGAGCAGCCTGACACCCTCGACCTGTATGTCGAGCATCTTGGTGTTCTGAAGAGCACGCTCGAGACGTCTACGGAAATCACCGTCATCGAGCGTTTCCGGACGCGCGAGGTCGACGTCCCCGGCGAGGACATCGGCGATAAGACGGCGGCGTGCGGTCCAGTCGTCCTGGCCCGCGGTCCAGGAAATCGGCAGTGGATCGTGGGCGGCGTAGCGTTGGGCGTTGTCGTAGGCGTAGGGCATTGCGCTTTGGGTCAGTTGATCGGCAAAGGCGTCGTATCCCCGGGTGTGCAACAGTGTGAGCATGGCATGGTCCTGGGCAGCACGGCGGAGCGTCTTGAGCCGACGGGATGGAATGGGGCCATCGACACCGAAGGTGTGTCCGGGATACAAGAGCGGCGCATGGTATCGATCGATGACCTGCTGAGGCGATTGCGCAGCGCCATCCCGTGGCCATGAAAGCGGTTTGGGAACCACGACGGATGTGACACCTTGTGCGAAGGCCTGCCAGGCGAGGGCGAGCACGTCGGTTTGGGTGGCGGCGAGATCGGCGGTACCCGAGTAGGGCGGTCGATCGATGACGGACCATTCAATCGGGCTTGATGAGGGGTCAATCCTGCCGCACCAACGGGCGGGCATGCTGAAAGCATCTGCATCACTGAAGGTGGCGGCTGGGTGTGTGCGTGTCCATGGAAAGGCTCGTGCCGCGGCGTGCGACAGGTTGGTGACAAGTCGGATACGCCCGTCGCTGGCAGCGAGCTTCTGTAGCATGCGCTGAAGGACGACAGGGGACCGTGCGTCGCCGGCAGGAACATCGACGCGTAGGTGGCTTCTGTCGAGCCAGCCATTCTCTGCAAAGTGCTCGACGCAGCGGGCAAGGTAGGTTGCCATGCGGTCGCGCTGATCCGGAACCGTCGCGTCGAAGGGGGTCGTGAGCGAGCAGGGGAGTTTGAATCGTGCAGCGGGTCCTGCGGCGGCATCAATCTGCGCGAGGACATGATCGTGGGGTGGCCAGACGGGCAATGCCTGTCCACGGGCGTCGGTCTTGATGTCGGGAATGAGGCCATCGAGTGTGACAGTGACATTGTGGTCGGCCAGCATCCCAACAGCAGCGGCTGTCATGGCCGTCATGCGATCACGAATCCGTTTGTCGGCCCATGCGATGGTCGGGACAGGTGCGGGGGATTGGCTTCGGGCGTCGGGGCAGTTCGCGGCAAGCCAGCGGTGGTAGTCGATCTCGGCGCTGAACAGGCCCGCTGATATCGCAGGCAAAGCGTAGGGGCGAACCGTCAGTGCGACCGGGATGCGGATCAACTCGGTGTCGCCTGATGTGATGATCACGTCCGTGGCGTGGTCGCCGGTTGCCGTGTTTTCCGGAACGCACACATCGACGGTGATGTGAACGGATTGATCGCTCCGCACCGCCGTCGGCAATCCACCGTAAGGGGCGTCGATCGGGACGAGCACGTCGTGGACGACGCTGCGACGTTCGTGCGTCGGGACCATCTGAACCTGCCAGACAGGATACTGATCGATCGTGACAGGATGACCGCGAAACAGAGTGACAGACGTGCCGGCAAGTGTTGGCTGTGGTCCGTTCCACGGCGCGATGTTCAGGTCGAGTTGTTCGATGGGATCGGTGGCGACGAATCGCAGATCGATGGTGCGACATTCATGGATGCCTGCCTCAATGCGGATCGATGGCGCGGTCGCGTTGAAAGCGGTGTCATCACTCTCAACGCGCAGTGCAGAGTTGTCGGGAATCTTCGGCGACGCAGCGCTGAACCAAGGCTTGGAATTCGTCGTGTCACATGCCGTGATGAGTGATGCAGCCATGCAAACTGCATGACGCCAAAACGGTGGCGCCACTCGATTTGCGCAGCCGCCACGCTTTGGACATTTCCAACGCGATACAGCGAAAAAACGGTGGAGCATTACTCCTGCGGCGTTTGGTTGCCTTCATCATCGGCGGGCGGATCGGTCGCTTCATCGCCACCCGACTCGGCTTCCTGGGCCTTCTTGATCCTGTCGAGCAGTTCCTGCGGCGGGCCGTCGAGCTTTTTGACTTCCACGCCTTCGGGGGCTTTGATCTGAATATCAGGCTCCGTCGGGGCCGGTGGGCCTGCCGGAGGCGGAGGTGGATCGGCCAGTGCGACGATGGTGAAGGTCTCGTCAAGTCGGTTAAGCCGCTCGACTGCGGTGGTCTGCAGCGGAGTGCCCTGGGCGATCTTGCTTTCGCTGACAGCAGTAAGCAAGTCGCGTGCGCGATCCTTGTGCTTGGGGTCCCGATCTGTCACGAAGCGATTCTCGGCCACGACCGCGAGTCCGAGTTGTGCCCGTGCCTTGACCAAACCGCGATCGCCGAAATCAGAGACGAGCGTTGAGAATGCCTCGTCGGCAAGATTGACGAATTCGCTCTTGAAGGCTTCGGCACTGGTCACGCGCTGCTCGGCAATGGACGCTTTGGTAAGCAGGAGCTGCATGCGGAAGTTGCGACTGCCGGCATCCTGAATCAGGGTATCCAACTCGGTGAAACCGGCTTCCCAGTCCTCGCCGGTGAGCTTGGGCAGCACTTCGGCGAATCGACGGGTGGCTTCGCTGGCTTGTTCGACGCTGGCGCGGCGCATGGCGTTGATGGCAAAGACGAGGACCAGGATCGCGACGACGCCACCGGCCACTTTGGTGCCGTTCTGTTTGAGCCAATCGTTGGCATCGAGCAGAAAGACGCCGAGTTCATTCGTTTTCAGTTCCTGCCTGCGTTCGGTTTTCATGGTGCTTTCCGTGCTGTTGTCGGTGGCTGTCCGCGTTCCTCACGCGCGACCACAACCTGAACCTGTGACGTGGCGGCCATCACGCTGTCACGTCCCGTGATGTGAATGGTACACGACTCGGCGGCCTTTTCGTACCGCATCACGATGTTTCCCTTCACGTTTCCGTCACTGACGAGCGTCCACTGCGCCAGTGGCATCTGAGCGCGGTAGAACCGGCGGATGGCATGTACGCCGGCGCGACCCTCATACAGATGCCGCAAATAGAGCCGATACGTGCCGGTGGACCGATCTTCGCTGGCTTCGTCCATGAGCCTAAATCCAGCGGGTACGGGGATATCGGACTCAAACGGTTCGCCACGCTGCAAAGCCGTGTTCGGCTTGTTTGGCGATCCGGACTCACAGCCGGCGGTGATCATCGCCATCGTCAGCACCACCGTCCATGATCGGCTGAAACGGGCTATCACGTAAATTCCTTCTATTCGGGGTTTTACCGTCGGCGAGACCGTCTGGTTTCCGGCCACAACCGTCTCTGCCGAACCGAGGACGGTATGCGAATCGCGCGATTGCGTCAACGCCGCTGCCGGGTGCGCCTGAAGTGAGACTTTTTGTTCATCGACCCGGATGGCAAAAGTGCGTCGGGGGGTGATTTTTCAAATTTTGGGGTGGAATTCGGTCAGCGGTCTCGTTAATCTAGGGGAGTCTGAGAGAGAGACAAGTGCGACTTCGGGTGTGCGAAGTCGGCGTTGTATGTGAGAGAGAGCTCGCGGTGGGAGCGAGTTCGTGCATGCAGACTTGGTTCGTCTCTCGACGTTTCATTTCTTCTTCCAAGCACGATCCCAGTTGAAAACGTGAATGTCATCCGGCAGTGTTCGTCCGGATCTATCGTACTCGGCTGTTCCCGGGTGTTCCGAGGCAGCTTCGAAACTGGAAGTGAACGGTTCCTGTTTGAGTTTGGAGGAAGGATTATGAAATTTCGTGCATTGATGGCGGTCGCATTGGTTGCCGCATTTGTCGCCCCGGCTGCTCTCGCTGAGCCGGATGTCTTTAATGTGAACGCAATTCTCGAGGCACCTTTCCCTCCGGGATTTGATGAGATCGATGGTCCTCACACCTTCGGGTCGTCCGAGGTTTTCGGTAGCACGCAGTTTGATCCGACCGTATTCAATGCTACGGTTTCGTCCACCGGCGGTGCTGGCGAGTATGAACTCTCGATCGATTTCGCAAACTTCTCGACGGTTGACTTCGCTGGCAACCCAGCCTCGATCGCCCTGGAAGGCATCAAGGATGCCGGCACGAACGAGCCAATCGACTCGGTTGCTCTGCTCGACGGCTTTGGTGGCGAAATCGCCGGTGCGTCGATCAACTTCGATGATGGCAACATCTTCATCGATTTCACGGCTGATGACATTATCGCAGCTGGCGACCTCGTCACTGTCCAGTGGACGCAGGTTCCCGAGCCGGCCACGCTGAGCCTGCTCGCGATCGGTGGTCTTGCTCTGGCACGTCGTCGTCGCTAGTCATCCACTCGAACAGAAGCTCTCAAAGCAGCCTGTCTCAATTTGAGGCAGGCTGCTTCTTTTTTTACTGAGTACGGGCGAACGGGCCCGAGCACCGGGATGTTTGTTGTCCCAAGATTTCTCTGCTAGCGCACACGACGGGGCCAGCCGTATCGACGGTTATCAGTCGACGAATCGGCGAAGAGTTGCATGCCCACTGGACGATTTCGGAGTTTCCCACAACGCGGACGGGATGCGCCACACTCAGACCGCGCGACCACCATCTTGCAGTAACAGTCACGACGAGCGTGCATGGGGATCGTTCAAAGGCGGCGCCGCGATGATCGATTCTTAGTGACCATTGCCTGAGCGATAAGGCTTGGATGCCCGATAGAGTTCGCGTCTGGCGGTGTATGCCGAATCAGTCGAATTCTCGCCTGTTGGGAGTGCGTGAATGGCTTCGTCGATGGTCCGTACTGCATCTTCAAAGCGGCCAACTTCAGCATAGGAAGCCGCAAGGGTATCCAACCTGGCTGGTGTACGACCAGCGGGCGATTGTGTGATTCGCTGGGCGAGCTCCAGTGCTCTCATTCCCTGGCGAATGTCGTCATTTGGACACGTGGCCAACAACCATGCGAGATCGTTGGCCACTTCGTCTGAGCCTGAACGCTTGAGCGAATCTTCGAGATGTTTGACGGCTTCGTTGAATCGCCCCAACTTCTGCAGCGACGTCGCCCACGCCCGATCGACGATCTCATCGCGAGCACCAAGTTCAACGGCCGTTCGCAGTGCTTCTTCAGCCTCAAGCCAGTCCGATGACTGCATGCGCGCAAGTCCGAGCAATCGCCAAGCGTCCACGTTTCGCGGTGCAATCGTAGTCGCGGACTCGAGGTGCTTTGTCGCATCATGGGACTTCTGCATCGCCAGAAGCGTCCTGGCCAAGGTGATTCTTCTCTGCAGGTGATCGGGATCGAGTTCGACGGCGCGTGCCAGGGATGGGAGAGCGCGTTGCAGATCCCGTTTTTGCACCCTTATCGTTCCCAGGAGAAACAGATACCCAGGGGAATCGGGATCCTCGTCGCACGCGCGAAGGGCCGACTCCTCGGCTTGGTCGAGCTGGTTCAACTTCATCAGTGCCTGAGCGCGTAGTGCGTGTTGGCCTCTGATCTGCGGCAGCAGCTCAAGCGCTTTGTTGGTATGCGACAGTGCCTCCCTTGGACGGTTCTGGTCGAGCGATACGAGTGCCAACGAGGCATGAACATGTGCATCATCGGGGTTGAATTCAAGCGCTCTTTGATACTCTGCGATCGCATCTGCAAGTTTGCCTTGTTGGCGATAAAGGGCGCCACGCCGCAAGAAGCTTCCGATGCGAAGCCCCATCTTCTGCACTTCGAAATGCAGTGGATCCTCGATCATAAACGTTCCGACGGACAAGCGGGCAGCGCGCGCGTGCTGGAGCGCCGCATCGCGATCACCTGTTCGGCGGCATAGCCGTGCCAGCGCTGCATGTGCTGCGCTGTTGCCGGGCTGCAGCGCGACAGCCTTCTCCAGAGAAACGCGAGCATCTTCCATGTCACCACGCGCGAGGAAAAGCTGTCCGATTCCAAGATGGACGACCGCGCTCTCAGGGTCCAAATCGCGCGCGGTTCGGAAGTGTCTCAACGCCTCCTCCTCACGGCCAAGCCGCAACAACAGGCGCGCGAATCGAACGTGTGCCGGGGCGTAGTCTGCCTTGATGGCCAACGCAGCTTGGTAGTGCGAAAGGGCCGCCGTGGCATCGCGATCCTGAAGCAGTACTGCTGTGTAGTAAGGCCACCGCATATCGCGCGGAGCATGTTGTCGTGCGGTGGCGTATGCGTCGATGGCGATGGCGGCGAAACCATGTGCATCGAGAAGCATGCCGTATCTTCCCCACGCGTCCGGGGCGGACGGATTCTGCAGCGCGTGCTGGTGCGCGCTTTCAATGGCTTGCCGTACCTGCGGTTCAACACTGGACAGATCGATGTCCGGCTGTCCGGACAATGTGGGCTTTGTCAGGATCGCGAGGAGAACGATCGTGCGCACCCATGTACATCGCTGAGGAATTTTCATCCGGGACTTCCTGCGGGAACAACGATCGTGCCGGTACCCTGCTGGACGTTGATCGTGCGATTCGCTTTGCCGCCGCCGAAACGCTCGCGCTGCCCACCTGGCCAGATGACTTCAAGCGATTGGAAATCTGCCGCACTCCCAAGGCCGAAGTGGACCACGGATTCGCCGCCGGACTGGTACCCGCCAGGTGGAGCAACCCAGGACGTTCGTCTTTCGGACTGATTGAAGACGACCTCGACGGTCGCCCCGATGGCATCACGCATTCCGTCGGCAGTGACCGCGCGCACGGCAAGCCAGTGATTGCCGTTTGGCGCGTTGGTTTGGTACACGTGCGGCGGATGATCGATGTTTGTGATGATCACGTCCAAGTCGCCATCACGGTCGATGTCCACCGGCAGCAGTGATCTCGATGTTCCCAATGATTGCGAGAGACTTGTTGGCGGCGTTGGCTGCGCGAAACGGGCATCGCCGAGGTTGTGGAAGAACAGATTCGGCTCTGCGTAGTCGGACCAGAAATCGGTTCGATTGTCCAGCGGCGTTGCCCTGCGTTTGACGGCCCCGTTGGCGACGGCAAGATCAGCATGACCATCAAGATCGGCGTCGAACATCGCCGTGCCGAAGCCAGTCAGGTCCAGACTCGCGACTCCGAGGCGGGTGATGGCGGTCTCGTCATCAAAGTCCCCGTTTCCGATGTTGCGATAAAATGTATTGGTCTCACCGATCAGGTGCGTGACGAACAGGTCGATTCGGGTGTCGTTGTCCGGGTCGCCATGCGCAATGCCCATACCCGCTTCCGCCTCTCCGCCTGCATTGTATGCGGCTCCGCGCATGAGTGCCTCTTCGACGAACGTACCATCCTTTTGGTTGATCCACAGGAGATTCGGATCGGCATCGTTGGCAACGTAAATGTCAGGCCAACCATCGCCGTCGAGATCGCCAGAAACGACGCCAAGCCCCGCATAGGACACTGCCGCAATTCGCGCTGCGATGGACTTGTCCTCGAACGTCCCGTCGCCCTTGTTGCGGTAGAGTACATCCGCAACACCGGGCGATGACTTCGGACCACAAAAGTCAAAGCGGCCGGCTGCGTCGCGACACGTCACGGCTTCGGTGTAGTCGACATAGTTGGTGACGTAGACATCGAGCCAGCCATCAACGTCGTAGTCGAGAAACGACACCGACGCCGACCATTCAGCATTGTCCACGCCGGACGACTTCGTGATATCCGTGAACGTTCCATCACCATCATTGCGGTACAGTACGTCCTGTCCGTAGGCGGTGACGTATAGGTCAAGGTCTCCATCGTTGTCGATATCCGCGACAGCGCAGCCCATGCTGTACCCAGTGTGCCCCAAGCCCGACGCGTCGGTCTCGTCGACGAAGGAACCTGCGGCATTTCGGCGGTAAAAGCGATCTCGGCAGTCGTACTGACTTGTCGCACATAGATCCGGGTGGCTGCCGTTCGTGAAATAAAGGTCGATCCAACCATCGTTGTCGGCGTCGAATGCACAGACGCCACCGGCCATGATGTCAGGGTAGTAGTGCTTGGTCGGGTGATCACGAACGGTACTGGCCGCTGCGTGCACGAAGTCAATCCCGGTCGCCTTGGTGATGTCGGAAAAGAGAGGGGCTTTGTCAGAAACGCCGTTCGCGTCCGACGATGGCTTTGACTGAGAATCGGTCGGCTGTGTTTCCTTTGAGGAATCAGACTTCCTGCAACCGGCAAGCACTGCGCAAGCCACGACAACCAGGAGCACGATGCGTGCCAACGTGAGTGCACGAGCCATGCGGAAACCTTCGCACATTGGCGGTTCGTGTCAAGGAAATCGTCGCGTGCGTCAGCCCATGTGGTCGATGACGGCGTCGCCGAACTCACTGCACTTGAGGAGCTTGGCGGTGTTGCCTTCCTGTTCCATGAGGCGATGGAAGTCGTAGGTGACCGTGCGTGCGGAGATGGCGCCCTGCATGCCGTTGATGATGAGGTCGGCTGCTTCGGTCCAGCCCATGTATCGAAGCATCATTTCGCCCGACAGGATGACCGAACCGGGATTGACCTTGTCCTGATCCGCATACTTCGGCGCGGTGCCGTGGGTGGCTTCGAAGACCGCATGGCCTGATTCGTAGTTGATGTTGCCACCCGGGGCGATGCCGATGCCGCCGACCTGTGCGGCGAGTGCGTCGGAGAGGTAATCGCCATTGAGGTTGAGCGTTGCGATGACATCAAACTCGGTGGGGCGGGTGAGCACCTGCTGAAGCGTGATGTCGGCGATGGCATCTTTGACAAGTACCTGATCGCCGGGATCGCCGTCGCAATCGTCCCATCCGACGGCTTTTCCGCTGAAGGCCTCGCGCGTCAGTTCGTAACCCCAGTCGCGGAAGCCACCCTCGGTGTACTTCATGATGTTGCCCTTGTGGACGAGGGTGACGCTCTTGCGGTTGTTGTCGACAGCGTACTGGATGGCGGCGCGGATCAGGCGCTTCGAGCCTTCGGAGCTGACCGGCTTGACGCCGATGGCACTTGTATCGGGGAATCGTATTTTCTCGACGCCCATGGCTTCGCTCAGCCAGGCGATGACCTTCCTGACTTCGGGTGTGCCCGCCTGCCATTCGATGCCGGCATAGATGTCTTCGGTGTTCTCGCGGAAAATGACCATATCGACCAATTCGGGACGCTTCACCGGCGACGGGACACCATCGAAGTAGCGAACGACGCGCTGGCAGGTGTAGAGGTCGAGCATCTGGCGGAGGGCGACGTTGAGTGAACGAATGCCGCCGCCGACCGGGGTGGTCAAGGGGCCCTTGATGCCGACGTGCAGTTCGCGGAACGCGGTGATGGTGTCGGCGGGTAGCCAAGTGCCGTACTTGTCGTAGGACTTCTGGCCGGCGTAGACCTCGAACCACGCGATTCTGCGTTTGTCACCATAGGCCTTGGCGACGGCTGCGTTGAAGACACGCTCGGATGCGCGCCAGATGTCAGGCCCGATGCCGTCGCCCTCGATGAACGGGATGATCGGCTGGTCGGGCACGCTGATGCCGGAAGAGCCCATCGTAATCGGATCGCCGGTGGTGGGTGGGTCGAGATTTTCAAATGCGATGGTCATGGTGTCAGCCTCTCAAGCGTCGGAATTTCGTGCATCTTGCAGGATCGCGACTCTATTGAACGGCAGGGTTCATGTCAACGTGACACGGGGTCGGCGTCCCACGGTTGGGACGTGTGCGTTGACGTTGGTGTGGGTGCTGGCTAGAGTCGTATGCGAATTGGTCGCCGCGGCGTTCCACCATAGACTCGTTTCGGCGATGGCGCCGCCGGGATGACGCATCAGAGCTGCGTAACGAACGCGGTCATCCGATTTCGTCAATATCGCGGGTTGCCCAAGCCAACGGACTTCCATCCTTGACTGTTCTTCAGACATTGGTGTTCTCGCTGTTTCTGCTGTCCACGTCGATGCTGGCGGTGTATGGGCTGCATCTCTACGTCCTGTTGTGGCTGTTCCGGCGACGTTCCAAAAATGCCCACGAGAAGCAGGCTGCCGTCATCGCTCAATACCATGCGTCCACACCGGAATCGGATTGGCCGACGGTGACCAGCCAGATACCGCTGTACAACGAACGCGACGTGTCGGAGCGGATCATCCGGGCGGTGGCGGCGTTCGATTATCCGCGTGACAAGCATGAGATTCAGGTGCTCGATGACAGCAACGACGGGTCATCGGTGGGGATCGATCGCGTGGCGGAGGAGCTGCGCCGGGATGGGCTTGATGTGCAGGTGATTCGTCGTCCCGATCGTCGCCACTACAAAGCGGGCGCATTGGAAATCGGGGTGGGCGTGGCGAAGGGCGACTACCTGGCCGTGTTCGATGCGGATTTCCTGCCGCCGGCGGACTTCCTGCGTCGGTCGGTACCGCTGCTCGACGAATCGCCGGATTTGGCGTGTCTGCAGGGGCGGTGGTCGCACATCAATGAAGACGAGTCGTGGATCACGCGAGCGCAGGCGTTGGGCATCGACGGGCACTTCGCTGTCGAGCAGGGGGCACGTGCGTGGAACGACTTGCTGATGAATTTCAATGGGACCGCGGGGATCTGGCGGAAGTCAGCCATCACCGATCCGACGGTCGGCGGCTGGTCGGGCGACACGCTGACGGAGGACCTCGATCTGTCCTATCGGGCGCAACTGCACGGATGGAAGCTGAATTACTCTTTGGATCTGGCGTGTCCCGCGGAATTACCGGGGGACATCAACGCCTTCAAGAGTCAGCAGCGGCGATGGGCGACGGGCTCGATTCAGGTGGCCGTCAAGCTGCTGCCGCAAATCTGGACGTCGAAGCTGAGGCTGGGGCAGAAGGTCGAGGCGACGCTGCACCTGACGCACTACTCGGTGTCGGTGTGGATGCTGATCCTGGCGGTGGTGGCCAGGCCGATGCTGCTCATGACGATGGACGTTCTGCACAGCCGCTGGTTCTGGGTGTTGTGGGGCGTGGTGATTCTGTCGGCGATAGCGCCGGCGTTGACGTACGGGTATGCACGTTGGCGTCTTGTCGGGCGGCTTACGGGATTCAAGCGCATTCCGCAGTTGATGGCGTTGGGTTGTGGGATGTGCGTGAACAACGCGCTGGCGGTGATTCGCGGGTTGTTCGAAAAGGGCGGCGAGTTTGTACGGACCCCCAAGAGCGGAAGCGATCGGGCGGCGTTTCGCAAGAGCAGCTACGCTGCCGCTCAGACGCACCTGTGGATCGTTGAACTTGTGCTGTCAGCCTATTCGTTCGTCAGTTTCGGATGGTACATCTACCACGGTCGTTGGCCTGTGAGTGTTTTCCTGTTGCTTTATGGCGTTGGGTTCCTGAGCGTCGGCCTGATGTCGGCACCGTGGTCGACGGGCAAGCCGAAAATGCCTCAGTCCAGATCGACGGTCGGCGGATCACCGCTGAATTCCCCACTGGCTGACTCCCCGAACAGTTAGTACAAGCAACCTTGAACATGGACGAGTCAGGTCGCACAACTTCGGGTCGGCTGCGCGCGATGTACGTCACAGGATGGGTGCTCGTAGCCGCTTTCGTGACGGTGGTTGCGTGGCTGGGGTCGGTGACGGCGGGTCCGCGGACTTTTCAGATCGCCTATGCGATCGGGTGCATCGGGTATGGCTTGATTGCGTGGACGGTGTGGTTCGGGCGACAGCGGTGGGGCGGTTGCCTGCTTGCTTGCGCAATTCTGCGGCTTGTGCCGATCGCGGTGGAACCGAGCGACGACCTGTATCGGTACGTGTGGGAAGGGCGGATCCAGAGGGCTGGCTTCAATCCATACGTTGTCGCGCCCGACGATTCACGTCTGATTGAGCTGCGCGACGAGTACTGGCCGCACATCAACCATCCCGATTACACCGCAATTTACCCGCCGCTTGCGCAACGCTTGTTTCGGTTGATGGCGGCGATCAGCCCGACACTCTTCGCGTTCAAGCTGATGCATGTGGTGGCGGATGTGTTGCTCTTCTTGTTGCTTGCGCGGTGGCTGAAACGACGGGGGCAGTCGTCGGATCGGGTGGTCTTGTACGCGCTGTGTCCGCTGACATTGTCTGCGTTCGCGGTCGAGGGCCATCTGGACAGCCTCATGCTGCTGCTGCTGGTTGCGGCGGGATTCGCGGATGAAAGAAAGCGACTGCTTTCGTGCGGCTTCCTTCTCGGGCTGGCAACGCTGGCGAAGTTGATTCCGGTGTTGCTGCTGCCATGGCTGATGTGGCGTCATTGGCGGGCGGGGCTGGTGATGATCGGCGTGATCGGGCTGGGCTATCTTCCTTACATCGATGCGGGTTCTGCATTGTTTGCGAGTCTGACGCGGTTCGGCGGGCAGACCGACATGCTGGGGCTGGGATTCTCGGTATTGTCGTGGCTGACGGATGGCGGTCTTGCGCGTGTTGTTGGCATTGCGTTGATTGGTGGAGCGTCGCTCTACTCGGCGTGGCGATCGGAATCGTTGGCGGACGCGATGTACCTGCCATTCGCTGCGATGGTCCTGCTGATGCCGGTGGTGCAATACTGGTACGTGACATGGATCCTGATTCTCATGCCGCTGCGCCCCAGAGTCGCTTGGCTGGTGCTGGCTGGGTGCATGGTGTTCTACTTTGAGTCGGGACGGCAGTTGGCTGAGTTCGGGACGTGGACGCTGCCCGGATGGACGATCTGGGCCGTGTACACACCGTTCGTTGTGGCGTTGGTGGTCGAAGCCATCGTCGCGCGCCGGCGGGCGACCCGTTCCGATGCTATTCGGCCGGCACCTTGATGTCGCGCGAGACCGGTCCGACGCCAGTCGGGATTTTCACGCCGATGGCTCCCTGACGTTCGAAACGCGACATCAAACGCTGGATCGTCTCGAGCAGTTCGCGCAAACGCTTGCCGGAGTCGGCCAGGGATTCATAGAGACGCGGATCGCTGACAAACATGCCCGCCGAACCCTCGCCCCGCTCAATGCCTTCAACGACGCGATTGAGCGTATTGAACAAATGGGCTGCGTTCTCAAGTGCCGGACGAAGCTGGGTTGCGGCTGAATTCAGCGACAGAGACAAATCGTCGACACCGCCTTCGAGTTTGTCGGAGATGCGTTTGAGGTCCTCACGAAGGGCGGATGTGGTGGCGCGGATGTCGGCGACCGCTTCGCGGGCATCCACGCTGATGGTGTCGACATTCTCGACCAGTCGGAACCAGGACGCGCGTACCTTCTCATCGCCAAAAGTGTCATTGAACGTCTTCAGCGTTCCGTCGAATCGTTCGATAACGGTCGAAAGATTGGCTGTGACACGGCGGGCCTCGCTGACCGGGTTGTCGACTTGATCAACGGTATGCAACTCGAGCAGGGCGTGGAGATCGTCGGCCACGGGAGTGAGGGCCGCGACGAAGTCACCGAACTGCACAACGGTCTTGTCGACCGAGTCGAGAAGCGTATCGGGAATCATGTCACCCCAGATGCTGCCCATCATGCCATCGATGATCGAACCGGGCGGCAGTGGGGGGGCTTCGCCTTCGAGTACCTTGAGGATAATCTTGCCGCGTCCAAGTCCCAGACCGGCGGGCTGAACCTCGGCGACGGCGGTGTTGGGAATCTGAAAATCCTTGTTGATGGCCGTAACGATCTCAACGCCGCGGTCGAGATGCGCCGGATCGCGGAAGCGCAGCTCGAGAACACGTCCGACCTGCACGCCACTCAGAAAAATCTGGTCGCCCTCGGACACGCCGCTCGGCTCATCCACGACGATGATCAGCTCGTAGTCGCCGCTTCCAAACAATTCGGGCAGTTCGCCGAACGAAGTCATCAGGAAGCCCAGGGCGACGAATGCCGCCACAGTGAAAAGTCCGACCATGATGTTCCGACGTGTTTCCTTCATACCTCAAGCAGCTCCGTCCAGTTCGAGAAGATCTTCCTCGCTTGCGCGGCCGCTGATGAATCGCTGCACGCGGGGTTCGGTTGATTCACGCAGTTCGGTGGGTGTTCCGTCGAAAATGAAGTTGCCGCCCATGAGCATGGCGACGCGATCGGCAACCTTGAAAACGGTCGACAGGTCGTGCGTGACGACAATGCTGGTGACGCGCAGGTTGTTCTTCAATCGCAGAATCAGTTCATTGATCACATCGGCACGCACAGGGTCCAGACCCGTCGTCGGTTCGTCATAGAGTATGACTTCCGGATCGAGGGCGATGGCCCGCGCGAGGGCGACGCGTTTCTTCTGACCACCGGACAGCTCCGTCGGCATCTTATGCTGCACGCCGTCGAGTCCGACCAGCCGAAGCTTGGTCGCGACGAGGCGATCAATCTCAGCGCGACTCTTCTTGGAGGCCTGCTCGACGGGGAACGCCACGTTCTGACCGGCCGTCATCGAATCAAACAACGCACTAAGCTGGAAGAGGTAGCCGAAGTTGCGACGCAGCTTGGAGAACTTCTTCTCAGACAATCCATCGACGCGCTGGCCGCGGTAGTAGACCTGCCCGCTATCCGGTTGCAGCAGCCCGACAATGTGTTTGATGAGCACGCTCTTTCCGACACCGGATGCGCCAATGATCACAAGTGTCTGCCCCTCCGGGATCGAGAGATTCACGCCGTCAAGGACGACATGCGTGCCGAAGCGCTTGTGCACGTCGATCAACTGAATGATCGGTGTGTTGCCATCAGACGGATTGTTCTGCTTGTCGGCCATCGTGAATCAGAGCAACGGTTTGAAACCCCAGATCGTGTTGTACATGTCCTGCATCAGCCGCAGCATGAAGTAGTCGGTGATGAGGATCACAATAAAACTCGTGACAAATGCGCTGGTGCATGCGCGACCGACGCCCTCGGCACCGGCTCGACAGGTGAAACCCTTGAAGCAGGAAATCAGACCGATCAGCCCGCCGAAAACGACGCTCTTGGCCAGACCGGAGTAGACGTCCCACTTCTCGATCGCTTCTGCGGTGTAGTACGTGTAGGGTTCGGACGGAATGTGGTTGACAATCACAGCCACGAACCAGCCGCCGATCGAACCCATCAGATTGCAGTACATCGTGAGCAGGGGGGCCAGCACGATACACGCGACCACGCGTGGGACGACAAGATACCGCACAGGGTCAGTGCCCATCACGCGGAGAGCGTCGAGCTGTTCGGTCACACGCATCGTGCCCAACTCAGCGGTCAATGCGCCGCCAACACGACCAGCCAGCATGACACCGGCCAATACCGGGCCGAGCTCCTTGACCAACGACAGATTGACGAGCACGCCCATCCGCGATTCAAGCCCGGCGGCCCGCAACTGATCAACGGCTTGTGCGGCGAGGACCAGACCCACGAACACGCCCGTGATGACCATGACCGGGACGGAACGAACGCCGATCAGGTAGAACTGCGGCATCAGCAGTTTCCAGTCCTTGCGACGCATGGATGCGGCGGGCATGTGGGCGACGGTCTTCCACGAGAAGCGCGAAAAGGCGCCCAGCGCGTCCAGGGTGTTGATCGTCGTCGCCCCGATTGTCGCCAGCATACGCCTGCCACCTGCCATTCGCGTTTTTCGACCGTGCGGTCGGGTTTTAGTCGTCGCGCCGAACAGTGTCAATCATTACTTCAATCGCCGACCGCAGCACGGATGATTCTACACGTGTGCCGCGTCGAAGTAGCGGGCAGCGTGCAAGTTATGACGAACTGCCGGCACGGCAAGCATGCGGCAGGGGGCTGCCACCACCGTCATGCTACGTTGGGAACGCTGACGCCAGATCCCGGGCCATAGACAGGTACAATTCTCGGATGCGCTGGCCGAACGTCCAAGGCCACACCCAGCGGAGCAGGTCGGTCGGATCCCACCATCCCACCTGATTGAGATGATCTAGGTCGAGAACCGGCGGGACGAAGTAGGCGTCCTGCCACTTGGCGGAGTTCACGGAAACGAGTCCGTCGTTCGCGCCTTCGTGCGCTTCGATGTACTTCCATGTTGGTTTGAGCGGTGTGTAGACGTAGTGCCAGTTCTTGGTGGTGGCGTACGTGCGGAAACGGACGCCGCAGGTTTGCTCCCACGATTCGGCCAGGGCGTTGAATGAAGCACACACGGATGTTTGCAGGTCGTACACGCCGTCAAGACCGAAGCGGGGCCGATCGAACAGGGCAGGACAGTGTCGGACGCAGAGATCGGCCACGGGCGACCCCCAGTGTGGCGTTCCGATGGTCGTGAGCGACGCAACGCGATCGGCGATACCGCTTTCGCGGTAATTGAAGAGCATGCGACGTGCGTCAAGGCCGCCCATGCTGTGGGCGATGATGTGGACGCGGTCCGCCCCGGTGTCGCGGATGACGTGCTTGACCCAGCGTTGAAGCGACGCCGCGCGATGATCGAGCCTTCTCGCCCAGCCAACGTGCGAGTGCCAGACGTCGAATCCATGGGCCAACAGATGGGTTCGGATGCGGCGGAAATAGTGCACGCGGTCCCATCGTCGTTTGTTGTCGATCTCGAGCGCGCGGACAAGAATTTCATCGAAGCGGAGCAGACCGTGGGCGAGGATGATGGGGTAGGTGCGAGCGCGGGCCATGAAATGCATGATCCGCGAGGCGTCGTTGGGCGGCAAGGGCAGCGTTGCGACAGCCAGCTTGACGCCTGTGATACGGAGCGGTCTAATTTGAGGACTACGAACGTATTTTCACTGGGTTTTGCACCTGTGACGGGAGGTTCACCATGCGGCGAACGTCTGCTGCTTTGATCATTGTCGGCCTGTTTCTGGGGAGTGGATGCAACACGGACCCGATTTGGGAGCCGTCGCAACGCCACAGCGGCGCGCCCGTCACATCGATGGGGCAGCCGGACGGCGTCGACGTGCCCGACATCATCATGACCGACGCTTCCGAGGTCGATCTGGTTGAGCAGGTTCTGTCACATCGCGCGGCCTACTTTCAGTCGCTCAGGGCATTGCGCGCCTACTACAGTGAGGCGGGGCATCACGAAAAATGCACGTGGGCGGACGCGGAGTTGGCCGACGTGCGTCGCATCAAACCCTACCGATACATCCTCTCCGGCGAAGTGCCGGTCGACTCGCTCAGCCCGGCCGACAGCATCGCCGACGCCGACACACTCTATGAGCGGGGTCTCGCACTGATGAAGGAGGGCGGCCACGAAGTGCCTGCGATGTACCGCAAGGGCAAGATGCGTGACGCGCTGGCGACGTTTCGACAGTTGATTGCCGATTACCCGTCCAGTGACAAGATTGATGACGCCGCGTTCCAATGTGGTGAGATTCACAAAGAATACTTCAAAGGCGAAGAGGAGTTGGCGGTCCGATGGTACGAACGGGCGTTTGCGTGGGATCCGGAAACGCCGCATCCAGCCAGATTTCAGGCAGCCGTCGTCTACGACCTGCGTCTCCATGATCGGGATCGGGCGTTGGAGTTGTACCATGCCGTGCTCGACCTGGAGAACAGCGATACGTCGAACGTGAATTTTGCGGTGCGGCGGATCGATCAGTTGTCAGCGGACCCGTCGGGTGCTCAGGCATTTGTGCCCCCGTCTCGCGAGGACGCCACGCCGTAGTCTGATGGTTCAGGTCTTCCCCGCTCTGGTCATCGCCGATGGATTGCTCTTTCTGGGGGCGATATGTTTGGGTTTGTTCGTCCGAGGCGAGCAGTTCTATCCGCAGCATTTCATCCTCGGACTGTTCACCATCATCGTCACCGTGCTGATCCACGTGGTTGTGTTCACCTACTTCGCCGCCGGGGGCAAGATGATCAGCCAAGCGGTGTTCATCGGCCATCTCGATCAGGAGCCGCTGCACAGGGTGCGTCGGCACAAGGCCAAGGTCACGCGCTGCATCGGCATGTCGTTTCTTTCACTGGTCAGTATCGTCGTGTTCGGCGCGCTGGTCGAAAAGGACCCGTCGTGGCAATGGTGGCACATCGCAGCCGTGCTGATCGCCATCACAACCAACGCAGTGTCGTTCTACGTGCAATACAACCACATTGTGCAGAATGCGCAAACCACCGCCAAAGTCTTCGAGCAATACAACGCAGCCAAAGGCAAGCCCGCTTCCTGACGCTGAGCTGATTAGAGCGTTTCAAGAAACGCGAGCAAGGCGTTGCGATCCTCATCGGGAAGCGCTTCGTACGCCGCCCGCACTCCTGTCGCTTCCCCGCCATGCATGAGAACAGCTTCATCGATGGTGTCGGCCAAGCCATCATGAAAATAGGGGGCGGTCTGACTCAATCCCCATAGCGGAGGGGTGCGAAACTCCAGTTGGCCCGCTTCGCCGTCAACGATGCCGAACCGGTCATCGTCGAGGATCTGGTGCAAGAGCAGGTCGGAATAGAGCGGAACGTCGACCGATTCGCCGTTCAGCATGCCGGGCAATGACGGGATGTGGCACTGCGCGCACCCCACCGATGCGAACAACGTTTCGCCACGCGCGACCTGATCGGCATCCCCGATCGGCTGACGCGGTGGGGGGGCAAGTGTGGCGATGAAGAATGCCAGCGTTTCGGCATCGGCCTGATTGAATTCCGGGTCGGGCACCCCATCGGCATCCTCGGTGATGCCAAACGTAAGATCGTCCCGCGGTGCCATCGTCAAACCGATCTCGGCCGCCATCGCATCGCGAATGAACTCTGCGATGTTCGGGATTTGTGCCTTCCAGCCAAACCGACCGACGCGCTCACCAGCAGTGTCTGAAATCAAGTGCACTCGTCCACTGATCTGATTGCCGTCTGCATCGTCCGGATCAGCGTTGGCGAGAATGACATCTTCGGGAATCGAGTCCACCAGACCCAGCCCGAAAATGTGCGGTGTCTGGCGCGGCTCGAAGATGTTTGTCCCGTCTTCCGGAATGTTGGCCGGTCCGACAAGGGCCGTGGCCTGCGAGTGCAAAATCGTATTGGGGGTCAGCAGTGGGGGGGTGAACCCATCATCGGTGACCGTGGCGTGACGCATCA
>JANQQK010000004.1 GCA_028289375.1 Phycisphaerae bacterium
GGTTCAACGCTCCGCCGTTGTTGGTCTCGCTCGGACGGGTTACGTGACGAACCAGGTCGCGCACGTCGCGGTTCGTCCCCAGAAGTTGGGATGCGATCATTTCCCGCTGGCTGTGGTCCTGAAGAACGGCCGACACGAGCTTGGTCAGCGCGGCCTCGCCGGGCGTTTCCTCCGGGGTCCGCTTCACGGTTGGCCAGGACTCAGGCGGCTGATCCAGTGCACGCTGGACGGCCTCGGTCAGGCGAGCAAGTCCTTCGCGCCTCAGGGAAAGCCCGCGCAGGCTTCGAATATCCTCCGGCTTGGTCCAGCCGTGGCGGGCGATGGCGACGAGCAGGTAGTCCTTGAGCACGCCACGCGGCGGACGGTTGTACTCCCGAGCCATGCGGTCCCGTTCCTTGGCCAATTCGCGAGCGATCGCCAGACCCTTGCGTGACAGTGCGCCAATGCCCTTGATGTTGCTGAACAGCGCGTTGTCTTCCTGCTGGTAGTAGGTGGGCTTGTGAAACTTCTGGTGTTCCTCCGCCACCCACGGCACACGTCCGAGACGATTCAGCTTGTCCTGAAGGCGATCGTAGATCGGAAGCATGTAGGCCACATCTTCGATGGCGTATTGCATCTGCTTTGGGGACAGTGGCCTTTTCCGCCAGTTCGTCAGAGTCTGCGATTTGTGCAATTGGAGGCCAAGCTCACCGCGAATCAACTTCTGCAAGCTGATGGGATAAAACGTCGAGACGAACCCGGCTGCGATCTGGAGGTCAAACACGTTCTGCGGGATTTGGCCGGTTTCCTGGAAGCACAGCGCGAGATCCTCGGCCCCTGCGTGCACGATGGCCACCTTCGCCGGATCGGTCACGAATGACCAGAAAGCGGACACGTCGACACCAGCCAGCGGATCGATGATCCACACTTCGTTGTCCGTTGCGACCTGCAGCAGGCAGAGTTCAGAACCGTAGGCATCTTCGGCGACGAATTCGGCGTCGAATGCGAATCGGGAGCAGGATGCCAGATCACTGCATGCGTCATCGAGTCCAGCTTGGCTGTCCACGAATCGAGCGGAAGGGTTTGGCTTCTTGAGGGTCTTGCTCATGCTCTTCCCTTGCAGCCGTTCGGCGACCACGCACGACGGTTGGCTCGGTGCGGCGCATTAGACCCGAATCGCGGCGCGACGTGAAGGGAAAAACGGATTGGACCGGCGGGTCTTGGTCAAGCGGTGCGCAGTCAGCGTCCCGCATCGCGACGTCGATTGCAGAATCAAGGGGACCGTCAGAACTGGACGGGCAGATTCATGCCGGCGGCGATGAGGCGAGCCTGCGTCCTGGTGACGAACGCATCGTCGCTGATCTTGGCGACATACAGCGGCTCGACGCCAACGACGCACATCGCGTCGGTGGGCTTGATCGGTTGCTGTGTGGGGGCGACGCGAACGAGGTGGCCGGTCGACTGACAAACGTAGGCACCGGGTTCGGTGATGGCGTCGATCGTCGTGATGAAGTTGGTGGAGGCTGGGGGATTCTGGTTGGACATGACGCTCTGCTTTCCTGGCGTTGAAAATCGGTTTATCGCACCGTGCGACGCAGATTTTTGTGTGTAACGGCGGCGAATCGGGGACGACTTGAGCTTAAAAAGTCCGCTGGTCGTGCAAAAAGTGAAAGCAGATCGGAAAAGGTACAGTGATCGTCGAAACATGACCGATTTCACAGCCTCATGCACTCGCACCATGGTCACGTAAGTCAGGAATTTCATGGCGTTTATGCGTGTCCGTCAGTATTATGCAGACCTTGGCCGGAGTGACTTCTCACTTATGTGGCTGGTTCTCAAACGAATCCGATGGAACGGGAGTAAGGCATGGTATCAATTGAGAGGCCGGGTTGTTGGTCGAAAGCTATCGCCGCGACAGTCGTGTGTGCATGGGCGCTGACGTGGGGGACGACCCCTGCATCGGCGGGCGATGATCTGTGGGTCGAATACGACGAGCAAACGTCGCTGCGCATGATCGTTCGGCCTGGCATCGGTCTGAATGACAATCAGGAAAAGGACTTCGCGTGGGGCGATGTGGACAACGATGGCGACAACGACCTTGTGGTGGTCCGCAAGAGACCATGGACGTTTGAGGGTGGTCGCGAGAACATCCTTTTCCTTCAGGAGGGTGTTGCAGACGGGCAAGCCGTCGACGGTGTTTTCGTCGACCGTACGCTCCAATACGTTCCGGATTTCACAGATCAGACCAACGACCGCGACGTGATCCTGGCCGACTTGAACGGTGACGGCTGGTTGGATATGGCCACGGCCACGACGCTGAGCGACGGGCTTCCGAAGTCGATTTCCCACCCGCGCGTGTATTTCAACCTCGGAGAGTCGGGGGGTGAATGGCAGGGGTTTGACTTTGACGCCGATCGCACGCCGCAGTTGACAACGGTGGGCGGACTGGACGTCGCTCCGAGGTTCTGCTCCGTTGCCGCCGGCGACATCGACATGGACGGCGACATGGACCTCTACTTCGGCGACTACGATGGCAGTGGCGCCGGCGGCGGCAATCAGCCTCCGAGTTTCGACCTGAATGATCGTCTGCTCCTGAATGACGGCACGGGCAACTTTACGGATTCCGTTGAGTCTCGGCTGACCAGCACGATGCTCGAGTCTGCGTTCGGCATGGCTGTTGAGATCGCGGACATGAACAATGACGGCGTGCCCGACATCGTGAAGGACACGGCACTGAACCCGCCGCAGTACGTGTCCATTTCGTACAACGACCCGGACAATCCCGGCTTCTTCGATCGATTCGATATCGCTTATCAGTTGGACCCTGACGGTGCGACGCCCTACCACATTGATACTGGCGATCTAAACAACGACGGCTGGCTCGACATCGTCGTGACCGAAGACAACGTTGACGTTTATTTGCTGAGCCAGGGCACGGACTCCAATGGAATCGTACAGTTCGGACTTCCCCGTACACTCAATGGCTCTTTGAACAACGAATTCGGCGGCAATAACCTGATTGTCGATCTTGATAATGATGGCTTCAACGATGTCATCGTGACGGATGTCGACGTTGACATCTCGGGATGCAACGATCCGACTCGCTTGTACCGCAACTTTGGTGACGTTCCCAACGTGACGCTTTCGGATGTTGACGGATTCCAGCCGTGGACGCCGCGTGGTGCCCACGATGTGGCTGCTTTCGATTTCACCGGTGACGGCTTTGTCGATCTGATCTGGGGTACGTGCGATGGGTTCGAGGTCTGGGTGAATCAGCCAGCCAGTTCGTTGGCGTTCACGTTCCCGGGTGGTTTGCCGGAAGAGGTCGTTCCAAACGCCACGACAAATGTGCCCGTGACGGTGGCCGGTCTCAATGCCGAACCAGTACCGGGATCGGTTCAGATGTTCGCGTCGGTTGACGGTGGTCCGTTTGAAGCGGCTGGCATCGTCGAGACCGGCGACAATCAGTACGTCGCCAACCTGCCGGCTGCCACATGCGGCTCGTCCGTGCGTTTCTACTTCAGTGGTGAGACGACAGCCGGCGGCACGTTCCTCGATCCGGCTGATGCTCCGGAAAACGCCTACAGCGTGGACGCCGTGTACGCACGTGATGTCATCGTCGACGAGCGGTTCGAGATGGACAACGCCGAGTGGACGGTCACGGACATTGACGTCGAGACCGGCTCGTGGGTGCGTGTTGACCCGGTGCAGACCATCTTCGGTGGCAATACGGCTCAGCCTGGTGACGACTTCGGCGATGGTGATGAAACCATGTGCTACGTCACGGGGCAGCATGGCGGTGGCGGAGCTGGCTCGAATGATCTCGATGGTGGTCCGACGATTCTGACTTCCCCTGTCTTCGATCTCGATGGCGCTGTCAGTGCCACGATCGAATACGCCCGCTGGATGTTCAACAGTGGTTCGAATCAGGATGAACTCGTTACGGAAATCACGAACAACGGCAGTGACTGGGAGTTTGTGGACGCTACGACGAGTACGAACGGTGAGTGGGAGCTGACGTCGTTTGATGTGGCGGATTTCGTCGCGCCGAGTTCGACGGTTCAGATTCGCTTCGTGATTGAGGATGCCGGGGAGCCGTCGCTCACCGAGGGCGGCATTGACAACGTCAGCGTCGTCAACGTCGTCTGCGATGACTCGTTTGATCCTGAATTGATTCAGACATCGTCGTTGATTCCGTTCTCGCTGCAGGGCTTCAGCGGTTACATCGACCCGCGTGCCGAGAGCAGCAATGGCAGCGACCTCAACCGCGGCCTCGACGAGATCACGCTCGTCTTCAGTGAGCCGGTCCGCAACGTCGGTGGTGCTTCGCTGTCGGCGGCTGCGTTCACTGTGACCGAGACAGGCGGCGGGACGGCTCCGAATGTGACGGGTGTCGTGACGTCTGATGACCAGACGGTAACGCTGCAGCTCGATCGCATCGTGACGCTTCAGGAGTGGACGACGATTCGGGCGGACGTTGAAGACTTCGCGGGCAATCTGATCGCCGAGTGCGATGGCTGCGATGTGCGTCCGAACGAACTGTCGATCGCGTTCCTGCCGGGCGATGTGGATCAGTCGGGCAGCGTGTCGCCGCTCGACCTGTTCGCCTATCGTCAATTGGTGAACGGCATCAGCGATCCACAGGTTGGCACGCTGGCTGACTTGGTTGATACGAATCGCGACGGCAACATCACGCCGGTCGATCTGTTCGCCTATCGCCAGTTGGTCAACGGCGTCGGCACCTCGACCCGCACGTGGGCGGGCACCTCGCTGAACAACACGCAGCCGTAGTCTGCTGCCCACGTCAATCGCGTATTGCACAATCAAGGCCCGTCGGATCTGATCCGGCGGGCCTTTTTCATGCCCGTTTCGCAAGTGCGATGGACGGTCGTCAGATTCCTCGAACGAACGTACAATCCCCTGGAGCAGGTTCTGGAAAGGACGTGTTTCTCTGATGGATGCAGGCCCTCTGCCCTACTACCCGATCAACGACTTTGGCCCAGCCATGAAAGGCATGGTCATTGGCGGACTCGGCATTTTTCATGTCTTCATTGCGCAGTTCGCGATCGGCGGCGGCATGCTGATGTGCTACTTCCAGTGGCTGGCGATGACCGGTCGTGTGCCGCTGGCTCGCAAGTTCCTTGATGGATTCTTTAAGTTTCTCGTGCTCGTCTCGTTTGTCGTCGGTGCACTGACCGGCGTCGGGATGTGGTTCACGACCATCCAGATCAGTCCGCGGACGATCGGCATGATGGTGGATGAGTTCCACTGGATCTGGGCGACGGAGTGGACGTTTTTCTGCCTCGAGATCGTGGCGGGGTATACATTCTATCGCTACGGATCGATCCTGACGGACAAGGCGAGGTTGGCGCTGCTTGGCCTGTATTCGGTGGCGGCGTGGGGCAGTCTGTTCTGGATCAACGGCATTTTATCGTGGCAATTGACGCCGGGTGATTGGATCGGGTCGGGCAGTCTCGCCGCAGGGTTTTTCAATCCGAGTTTCTTCCCGTCGCTCATCTTCCGGACGATCGTGTCGATGACGATCGCCGGATTGGCTGCGTGTGTGGTGGTCAACTTGATGCTGGAACTGTCTCGCGAAGAGAAAACCACGCTCATTCAACGCGCGGCCCGTTTCCTGATGCCGATGGTGCTCATGCCGATTGTCGGACTTTGGTTCTTCTCGGTCCTGCCGGAAGACAGTCGGGACTGGGTCATGGGCGGTAGCGTGGCGATGACCATGTTCATGACGATCGCGGTGGGCACGTCGATGCTGATCGGGCTGTACGCACTCGTCGGACTGATTGGTCAGCGATTGTACATCAATGGCGCGACGGCCAGTCTCTTGTGTGCTCTTGCATTTGCAGCCACAGCCGGCGGTGAGTTTGTCCGCGAAGGTGTGCGCAAGCCATACACGGTTCGGCAGGCGTTGTATTCAAACTCGCTGACCGGCGAAGACGTGGCCCGGTTGCGACAGGTCGGATCGGTAACGCACGATCCTTATCCGCTTGAGAATGCGTCGCAGTATCCGAACGAGCAACTGAAGCTCGGGGCCAAGGTCTTTCGCATGCAATGCAGCGTGTGTCACACGATGTCTGCGACGAATGGTCTGACGCATTTGACTGGCACGTGGACAATGGAGCAGAAGCGACTCAACATCGCTCAGTTGCAGCGGACCAAGAGCTTCATGCCGCCATTTGCGGGTACGCCCGAAGAACTGGAAGCATTGGTGCAACTGGTCACCTGGGAACATGCGGATCGGCCCACGAGCTGGCCGGTGTCGACTGACACCGACGTGTTGAACCGCATTCAGCAATGGCTCGATGATGTTGGTACCGAGTCCGGCCTCAAGCCTGGCCGTCTGCTCGCGGAGGCTGGGTGATGGAGCAGGTGTTCCCATTCGGATTTCCCGCCGCGTCCGCCAGGTATTTGACGCTGTATGTGCTCACGCTCGCGGTTCACGTTGTGTTCATGCATTACGTGATCGCGGGGACGGGTTGGCTGGCGATCTCGGGGATATTGGGGCTTGGTGAATCGTCATTGACCAAGACGCTGCGTGACTGGATGCCGGCGGCGTTGAGTGCGGCCATCACGGCGGGCGTTGCTCCGCTGCTGTTCGTGCAGATTCTGTACAAGCACGCCTTCTACACGTCGAACCTGCTGCTGTTTCATCGATGGATGAGCATTCTGCCCGTGCTGATTGTGGGCTTCTATTTGCTTTATGTGATGAAGAGTCGGCAGATCAATAATTGGCCGTTGGTGGCGCGATGGGCCGTCGTGTTGCTGGCGTTTGGGTGCTTTGCGTTCACGGGTTACTCATGGACGGAGAACCATGTGCTTAGCCTGCAGAAGAGCGAATGGCCCACCGTCTTTGAACAGAGTCGCACGTTCTACGGCAATGCGGAGATCCTGCCGCGTCTGGCGTTGTGGTTTGTTGGCTCGGTTCCAACGCTTGGCGTGTTGGTTGGCTGGCAATTGCGACATTCGCAGAACAACGCGGATGAACCGATAGCGCCTGCGCCATCCGTCGTGGCGACTGCGTCGCTCATCGGCTTGGCCGGCAGCGTGCTCTTCGCGCTCGTGTACTTTTTCATGCTCGATGGCGATGTGCGCAGCGTCGTGACCGGACGAGCCGCCCTGCTGTACTTCCTCATCGCGACAGTCGGATTGGCTGTGCAGGGATACGCGTGGTGGCGTCAGCGTGGGGACGCTCGATGGGACGTCCGCTGGCTGGGATTGGCAACGGCGGGCATGCTCATCACCGTCATCGGCGTGTCGGTCGTGCGCGAATGCCTGCGCATCGCCCGCCTCGACTTTGCCGCCCTTTACGCCGAACACGAAGCCGCCGCCGGGAAGTCCGGTCTGATTGTCTTCTTCGTATTCGCCGTGATCAACGCACTCGCGATCGCTTGGTGCGTCAGACTGGTATGCACGCGTCGATCTGCCGTCAACGCGAGAGTCGATTCCGGAGAAGTTACTTAGCTCGCGATGTGTGCGGTCGAAACAGCTTAACTTGACTCCAACTGTTCCCATTCCGCGTCGGTATAGCCGTATGTGTGCGTTGTGTATGGCTCACCGCACTCGGGACACACACGCGTACGGTTACCGATCAGGGTGTATCCACATGAAATGCACCTTGGAGGCCCGCCCCGTCCTTTCCCACCGAGTCGAGCTTCGATTCGTTCCCTATGCCGCGACCATTGAACGAGCGATGCGATGCTGCAAAACCCGGCCCCGGCGGCGGCAAACACAATCCATACGACGATGCCTGCTGCGAAGGAACCAGCCATGGCCGAGTATGCAAAGCCAATTGCGAGCCCGTGTCCGGAACCCACAGCCGCGCCCCATTTGATGAATGCTCGCTCGTCGGCGAAGCGACTCAGATTCCTTGAAGACCAGAGAACGAACGCGAACAAAGGGACGAAGAGTGAGGTGACCAATGGCACGATTATCGAGACGTTCAACCGCGTAGATCGAAGCGCGATGGCGACACCATACAAAATCGCGACAGAGCCCCAAAAACCCACGCCGAAGCACAAAATCACGAGTTGCCAGCCGTACAATCTCCGCTTGCGTTTGCGACGATTCCTTCGACTCACGTCAGCGTATCACCCCACATCAAACATGATGAATGTGCGGGCCCATCGAATGCCCAACGCCGCACGTATGCAGCAAACTACGACAACAATGACTTGATGGCCAGTGGATAGGCAATGCACTCCTGCTCGAAGACACGTGTGGCCAAGGTATTGGGTGTGTCGTCGGGCAGGACCGGGACCTCGCGTTGCAAAATGATGGGGCCGTGGTCGTATTCGTTGTCGCAGTAATGCACGGTGCAGCCGCTGAACGACCGCCCTGCCGCGAGCACGGCGCGGTGAACGTTCATCCCGTAGAACCCCTGACCACCGAAGTCGGGCAGCAAGGCCGGGTGAATGTTGATCACGCGGCCCATCATTGGATCGGGAATCCGCCAAAACGACGTGAACCCGGCCATGCAGACGAGATCGACCGACGCATCGGTCAGCACCTTCGTGATGCCATCATGAAACGCATCGTCCTGCAACTCGGCGCGCGAGACGACCTCTGTTTCGAGACCGCGCTTGCGCGCACGTTCGATACCACCCGCACGCGGCGTTGAACTGACCACCACGGCAATCTCCGCATCAAGGCGCCCGTCGCGCGTGGCGTCATGCAGATTCAGCATCGTCCGGCCACCACCGGAAAGCAGAACCCCGAGTCTTGCCTTGTCTCTGGCCATCATGCGTGCCAATCCATCAGACAGCGGTCTCGGAGACAGCTTCGTCCATCAACTCGTCGGGCACAACGTCGTCGTCTGTGTCATGCTTGAATATGTCGATCGCCATCCACCGTCGAATGTGCCACCGCCACCACAGCCACAGTCCGATGAAGATAATCAGAACGGATGCGGCGATCCACGGCCCGATGCTGCCAAGCTCGGGGTACGTGATAGCCACGAAGAACCCGCCACCGATGACGACCACCCAGTGTGCGACGATAAACATGACCGACGGTGCGAACGTGTCACCGGCCCCACGCAAGGCGCTGTTGTATCCGATGCCCAGCACGTCGAATATCTGGAAGACAGCCGCGAAGATCATGACCTTCGCCCCGATCGCAATGACTTCCGGCTGATCATCATGCAGCAACGCGATCATCTCTTCACGGAAGATGTAGTAGATGATCGAACAGGCGGTCATGAAGGCGAGCATCAGCAGCACGCCGTATCGCGTCGCGCGTATCGCACGGTCGAAGTCCCGCATTCCGATCGCCTTGCCCACCATCGCCGAGATGGCCATGCCGACACCGATGCAGGGAATGAAGCTGACGCGCAGATACTGCCACGCCGCATTGGTCGCCAACTGATCCGTCTTGCCGAAATGGCTGCCGACCAACACGGAAACGAACACGGCCCACACCGTAACGTCGCTGCACCATTGCAGCCCGCTGGGTCCGCCGAAGCGCAGCACGTTGATCGTCTTGGTCCAGTCGAACCGCCACGTCTCTCGCGACGCGAAGTCCCGGTGCACCGACGAGCTCCACAACCAGAAGGTCAGACGCGTCGCGCGGTAGTTCGTTCCGACCACCGTGCCCCACGCCGCCCCCTCAAGGCCCATCGCCGGCAACCCGAACGCGCCGAAGATCAACACGTAGCTGACCGCCGCGTTCACAATGATGCCTTCGATGGCCACGACCATTGTCACGTTCGGACGATGGATGCCGTTAAAGAATGCGCTTAGCCCCACTGACGCGATGGTCGGCCCGATGGTCCACACCGAAATGGCCGCATACCGAGATTGCAACGCCGCGATCGACTCGTTGATCCCGACCCACTGAAACACGTACGGTAACAAAGGCCACACAGCGGCGCCGAGAATCCAAAACGCCACCGACAGATACAGACACTGCCACGCATAGGCACTGCAGGCCCGCATCCGCCCACGACCGAGATTCTGCGAAGCCATCGTGCTGGCGATCGAGACCGTGCCCATGCCCAGCACCATGAATGACCACATGATCATCTGCGTGGGCAGAATCGCTGCCGAGGCGTCCGTGTCGCCCGTCCGTGCGATCATCGCATAATCCGAGACGTCCATCAGCATTCGGCAGGAATTGGCCACCACGATCGGGAAGGACATCTTCACGACCTCGCGCAGCATGCCGCCATCCGACTGGGTTTCGGCTGTCAATTGTTCCTGAGTCGCCTCACTCATCGTGAGTTCCATTCGAAAAAAGCAAAAGAAAAAGGCCCTGAGAGCGTCACTCCCAGAGCCTCTGATTCACCGTTGAAAGTCGAAGTCGCTAGGAGTCTGTAAGAAGCGCGCACGGGACGCCGTCAAGCGGCATCGGCGTTGCTGGATTGGTTGTGCGCGTCTTCATCTGAACTCTCCTGTCGACGTCGTCATTATGACAAGATGCTGCAATGTCCGTCAACCCCTATACTTGCCTTGGATGCGACGCTTGGGTAGTTAATCTGCAGGCCGGGCCATTCCAGAGCGTATCGATCACAATTGGGAGTTTCAGCGTGACAAGTTGGCAGATGAGGTGTGCGATGACGGCGTTGTTCGTCTCCGCGCCGCTTTGGGCACAGGATATGGAAGTCGTGGTCCCACATGAGACCCGCGACGTGAAGATGCCGTCCGGGGACGCCGCACGCGGTATCCCAATGCCCGACGGCAGCCTCGATCAGGAAGTCTTTCGGGCTCGTCGTCAGCGACTCATGAACGCCATGGATGGCGGCGTGGCCGTCATCTTCGCGGCGGAACGGATCGGCGGTCGCAGTCGGCAGAACATGGATTTCTACTACCTGACAGGCCTGGCCTATGAGGAGGGCGCTGCGCTGGTGCTCGCACCGCAGGCCGAAACGTGGAAGGAATACCTCTTCCTCAAGCCGGTCAATCCCGAGTCGAACATCTGGGATGGCGAGCGGGCGACGCTGGGTCGTGCGATGGAACTCGGCACTGGATTCGGCAAGGTCTATCGCACGAACAGACTGCCGAGTGTGCTGGCCAAGACGGTTCGCGCGTCGGACCCGATGGAGATGGTCTACCTCGGGCCGATTGTGGGATACACCTCGCCGGTTCCACACGCGCTGGATGTGGCTCGGAAAGTCGTCGCCCGCATCCCCGGTGCGTCGGTGCGTCTGGCTGATCGTATCCTGCCCGAGTTGCGCCAGACGAAGGACAAGTCCGAGATTGAGCTGGTGCAGCGGGCGATCAACATCACCGGTCAGGCGCTGGTCAATGCGATGCAGGCGGTCAAGCCCGGCATGACCGAGTACGAGCTGAAGCTTGTCATTGAAAACACGTTTCGAGCGAACGGTTCTCGTCGACCGGCGTTCGGTTCGATCGTGGGCAGTGGTCCGAACGGGGCGATCCTGCACTACCGCGACGACACGCGCGAAATGCGGGATGGTGAGGTCGTGCTCTGCGATGTTGGGGCGGAGTGGGAGCAATACGCGGCCGACGTGACACGGACGTTCCCCATCAATGGCAGGTTCAGCAAACGCCAGCGCGAAGTCTACAACACCGTATTACGTGCCCACCGCGCCGCCCTGCAGCAATGCAAACCCGGCGCACTCCTCCGCGAAGATATCCACATGGCTGCCGTGAAGGTGATCGAGGAGGCCGGCTTTACCGACAAGTTCCCGCACGGCACGAGTCATTTCCTTGGCTTGCAGGTGCACGACGTCGGCGTTTCGGAAGTGCCGCTCACGCCGGGGACCATCATCACCATCGAGCCGGGCATCTACCTGCCGGATGAGAACCTCGGCATCCGCATCGAAGATGACGTCCTCATCACGCAGAGCGGGTACCGCATTCTCTCCAACCATATTCCGCGAACGATTGAGGAGATCGAGGCCTTGATGGCGAAAGGATCGGCCAAGCGATGAGCAACTGTTGGCAGCGGAGGGTGGTGATTCACTCGTCATTGTTGGTTCTTGGTGGGTGCGCGCTCGTCACCCACGCGTCGGAATGGGAGCACGGTTGCGGGCACGCCCACGCTTCGATGGCCGCCGCGCGGCGATCCTTCGACGCATCGAGCGGCGTCGACCCGCGTCAGTATCCACCAGACTTTCCTGTCGATTTCTCGCACATGCTGCTGGATCTGCACTTTGAAGATCTGGCGACAAAGTCATTTGCGGGCAAAACGCACCTGACCTTCAAGCCGAAGCAACCGGGTATGAAACTGCTCACGCTCGACGCCGCGGACCTCTACATCGACCGCGTCACCAACCTCGCCGGTCGCGACATCCGCTTCGAGCATGACGCCCAGAAACTCACGATACACTTTGCGACCGCCCTGCCTGTTGAATCGGATGCGACCATCATCGTCCACTACCGCTGTGTCGACCCCGTTGAGGGCATGACCTTCGTCATACCCGACGATGCCTACCCCGATCGCCCCACCGCCGTGCACACCCAGGGCGAAACCGACACTTCACGCTATTGGTACCCATGCATCGATGCACCACAGGATCGCCTCGTCACCGAGATCATCGCGACCGTCCCCAAGCCGTTCTTCGCCCTCTCGAACGGCGCACTGCTGGAAACAAAGGACGCCGGTCCGAACCACACGACGTATCACTGGAAGCAGGCGATCCCGCAGGTCTTCTACCTCGCCACGCTCGCCATCGGCGATTTCGATGTCTACCGCAACACATGGCGCGATCTGCCCGTCGACGTGTACGTCCCCAGGGGTCGTCTGGCCGACGCAAAACGCACTTACGCCCGCACGACCGACATGCTCGACTATTTCTCCGACATCACCGGCGTGACCTATCCGTTCGAGAAGTACGCGCAGGTGCTCGTGCCGATGTTCAAGTTCGGCGGCATGGAGAACACGACCGCCACGACCCTCGTCGACCTCGCCCTACTCGACGAGACCGCAGCCATCGACAACGACCTCGACGGCCTCATCGCCCACGAACTCGCCCATCAATGGTACGGCGACCTGATCACCTGTCGCTCTTGGCCGCACACGTGGTTGAACGAAGGCTTTGCGACCTTCTTCCAGTCGATGTGGACCGAGCACCACAAGGGTCGCGAAGATTACCTGTATCAGTTCTGGAACCGCTACAGAGGCCTGATCAATTCGGACCGAACCGACGTGCCGGGCGCGATCGTGCTGTATCGATACAGCTACAGCTTCGAACCGTTTTCACACAAGGGCAGCCTCGCCTATTCCAAAGGCGCCTGCGTGCTGCACATGCTCCGCAGTCAACTCGGCGAGGAGGCATTCTGGTCGGCCATCCGCAAGTACACCCGGCAGTATCGCGAAAAGCAGGTTGAGACCGATCAACTGCGTCGCGTCTTCGAGGAAGTCTCCGGAAGGAATCTCGAACAGTTCTTTCAGCAATGGGTCTACCGTCCGGGGCTGCCGCACTTGAATGTTCGATACCGTTGGCTGCCCGCCGACGGTATGGCTGAGCTGGACATCGTGCAGGAACAGCCGATCAGCGAGGACGTTCCGGCGTTTGCGTTGCCGCTCGAGATCGCGTTCCACGTCGATGGTGAAACGATCACCGACACGATCCACATGCACGATCGCAAGACCACCCATCGGCGACGTCTTTCCGCCGCGCCGTCGATGGTCGTCATCGATCCGCATCTCAAGGTGCTCAAGAAGCTCACCGTCGACAAGCCGCGACCGCTGTGGCTGACCCAACTCCATGAAGGTCCGACCTCGACCGCCCGCATCACCGCTGCGCAGCACCTCGCCAGCCACGATCGCCCGGAAGTCGTCGACGCCCTGTCCGCGGTCACCCGTGATGGCTCGCTCCACTGGTCCATCCGCGGCGAAGCCGCCAAAGCCCTCGGCGCCATGCAGTCACCGCGTGGCATGAAGGCGTTGATCGACCTGCTCAACAACGGCGTTGCAGATCACCGAACCCGCACGAAGGTCGTCGACGCGTTGGGCGAGTACCGTCACGACGACGCCATCGCCGCCATACTGCCACTGGCCAAGGACGACCCGTCCTATAGCGTGACCGCCACAGCGAATTCGGCGTTGGGCCGGATGCGCGCGACACAGGCCGCATCGACCCTGATCGCCAACACCGCCGACACGTCCTACTGGGATCGCGTGAGAATTTCCGCCTTCCGTGCTCTCGCCGAGCTGCAGGCTGTGGACGGCATCGACACGCTGACGACGTTTGCCGCCTACGGTCATCACGAGCGCACCCGCCAGGTCGCCATCGAATCGCTCGGTCGCTTCGGGACGCGTGATGACCATCGCGACGACATCCGCGACAAAGTCATACCCTTCCTCAACGACCCCCAGGAATGGGCACGCCTCGGCGCCATCAACGCCCTCGCCACCATCGGCGATGCACCGTCCCGCGCCGCCATAGAAAAACGCCTCGCAGGCGCGACCAACGAACGCGTCCGACTCGCCGCCCGAGATGCCCTTCGCAGGATCGATCAGCGTGCAGCCAGCCGGGATGGTGTCGGCGCCTTGCAGGAGAAGGTCCGCTCGCTGAGCGAAAAACTGTCCGAATTGCAGTCGCAGATCGAAAAACGCGAATAGGTCCGTGAATCTCGCCCGCCAATCCCGCCCTGACGGTATGCAGGCGGAAACCAGCACGTCGGCCGCGGTCACCGTGCGTCCGGTATTTCCGGACGCAGATCAAGCGTGGGCCTGCGAGCGACGATGACATAAAGGTTTACGCCAACCCGGTGCGTCGTTAAGGTCTCCGATTGCGCCGCGGGGTTAACGGTGCAACGACGGAACTTCCAGAAACGGAGTCATCACGTGAAACACAAAATGAATCCGGCGGCATGGGTCGCCTGTCTCGCCATCGCAGCTTCGATGCAGTCCGCCCAGGCAGAGGTTAAACGCAGCATCGCCGTCGCACCCATACAGTGGAGCGCGGGCGCTGTCTCATGGGTTACCGGTGAAGCGTTGCAGGCTCAGATGATCAGCGAGTTGAACAAGTCAGGCCGATACCGCGTCGTCGAGCGTGAAAACCTGCAGGGCATGCTGAATGAGCAGGACATAGGCGCCGCCGGTCGCACACGCGGCGGTTCGGGTCCGAAGGTCGGCGATCTCGAAGGCGCACAGATGATGATCAAGTGCGTCGTCACCGATGCGGAAGAGAAAGCCAGCTCCGGCGCAAGCGGATCGGTCTTCGGCATTGGCGGCGGCGGAAAGAAGACGTTCTACAAGCTCACCATGGACGTCCGTATCTACGACACACAGACAGGCCTGATCGCCGATACCGCCACCGTCTCCGCCGAGCAGGAAAAGAAGAAAAAGAAAGCAGGCGTCAATCTCGGCATCGTGCAACTTGGCAAGGAAGACAGCGGCGGCGACACGACAGGCGAAATCACCCGCGAGTTGATCCGCAAGGCCCTCGCCGCCGTCGACAAACAGGCCGACGTTCTCGGCTGGACCAGTTCGGTGTTCACCGTCAAGGGCGACAAGATCATCATCCGCGGCGGTGAGCGTGACGGTCTCGAGCCGGGCATGAAGTTCAAGGTCTTCGCGCTCGGCGAGGCCCTCGTCGACGAAGACACCGGCGAAGTGCTCGACGAAGGCGAAGAAACCGAAGTCGGCGAAATCGAACTGACCAAGGTCAAGGAGAAGATCGCCTACGCCAAGTCGACGTCGGGCGACACGCCCGAAAAGGGCAACAAGGTCAAGCTGATCTCCAACTGACCCGCTCGCATCTTTGAATCGACATCAAAGGCCCGGCTCAGCATCAACGCTGAGTCGGGCCTTTGTTCTTGCCGACCAATGGATTTCAAACCCTGACGAGGCCAAACACCTTGCCAAACACGCGCAACGTCTCACCGATCGTTCGCGGTGGCGGTGGTGCACCGTTGGAGTGCAGCACAATCAATGTCTGGTCATCGTCTGCGGGTGCTTCGCCGCGATAATCCTGAACCGCTGCCCGGAGCTTCCGCGAAAATCCCTGAGGCGTGTCCGCGTCGATCGACTGCAGCATCGCCAGCAACCCCGCCCCGCCGAGCTGTTTCCCATCACCATTGGCCGCCTCTATCAACCAGTCGGAGTAGATCACAACGAGGTCGTCCGTCTCCAGCCGCACGGCGAATTGTTCATATTCCGTCGGATCGATGATTCCCAGCGGCAAATTGAACAACTCATCGACCTTGTCAGCCGAGTCACCGGTAAGCGGCTGCCACGTGCGCGTCTTCGCGCGGTACCACATCGCCGGCGGGTGCCCGGCATTGCACACGATCAGGTGCCCCGTCGGCGCGTAATAGCTGGTCAGAAGCGCCGTCGCGAAGCGACCCGTCTCCGCCATCGCGGCGAACGCCTTGTTCAGTGCACGCACAAATCGCGACTGATCCAGCTTGTTGATGTGCTTGCGCATCAAAGACCGCAGCCGCGCGGCCAGTGGGTCCGCTTCCGCCCCGTGTCCGGAGACGTCGACAACCGCGAATCGAGCAATATGCCCGTGGCCGCATGTCGAAATGTAGTGAATGTCCCCGCCCGCTTTCAGGCCTTCATACGGCTCGCTGTAGACCCACGCGTCCATCCCCGCCACCGCGATGGCATCGTCGATGGCTGTATTGCCACCCCAGATTTCCATGCACCGCAAGTGTTGCGGCTGCTCCATCTCAACCGTTGTCGCCATGTTGTGCTCGCTTGCAGAAACTTGTCGATTCGTTATCGATCGGAAGCTCAGCGACCCAGATCACGCAGAATCCGCATAGCCGCGTTGTGCCCGCAGGCGCCCATCACACCCCCACCGGGATGTGTCGCCGCCCCGCACATGTACAAACCACGCACCGGCGTCGCATATTCCGCGTATCCGAAGATCGGGCGCATGAACAGAAGCTGATCGAGCGTCATCGCGCCCTGAAAGATGTTCCCACCCGTCAACGAATATTCCCGCTCCATGTCCAGCGGCGTGACAACGTCCATGTCCACGACGGCATCATTGATGTTCGGTGCATACTCAGCCAACACCTCGATGCACCGCTCGCCGAACGATTGTCGAATGTTGTCCCACCCGCCATGCTCGTCGGCCAGATCATACGGACCATATTGCACGAACATGTTCATCAGGTGTCGATCGTTCGGCGCCAAACTCGAATCCACCGACGTCGGAATCGTGCATTCCAGCACCGGCGTCTCGCTCGGATGCCCACGCCGTGCGTCCTCATACGCCCGCTCAATCGTATCCAGCGTCGAACAGATGTGGATCGTGCCACAATGCTGAGGCCCCAACGTCGTACCGGGGCATGCCTTGAAATCCGGCAACTCCCTGAGCAGCACGTTCACCTTCACCGACGCGCTGTCGTAACGAATGCGCTTCACCTCAGCCGCGATGTCCGGATCGAGATGCTCCTCACCGACCAGCTTCAGCAGCGTCACGTTCGCATCCGCATTCGACACGACCGTCCCGCACGCAATATGCGCCCCACTCTCCAGCACGACCCCATTGGCCGCCCCACCACCGACGTCGATCCGCGCCACCGGCGCGTTGCACAGAATCTCAACCCCAAGATCCCGCGCCGCAGCCGCAATCGACGCACTCAGTCCCCCCATGCCGCCTTGCACGAACCCCCACACGCCGCGCACCCCGTTCGTCTCACCCATCACATGATGAAACAGCACGTACGCCGTCCCCGGCATCGACGGCGCCGCAAACGCTCCGATGATCGCGTCAGTCGCCAGCGTGACCTTTAACGCCTCCGATTCAAACCAGTCCTCCAGAAGATCACGCGCACTGCCCGTCACGATCCGGACCATCTCCCCGAAATCGTCACCCAGCTTCCGCGCGTCCAGCGCCAACTTCCCCGCCCCCATCACGTCGGCGATCCGCGTCGACAGCGGATTCGGCGGTGGCTGCATCAGCGTCGGTTCAATGAACGCCGCCAACCGCTCCAGCATGGCTTCGTACTTCGGAAATGTCTCCGCGTCGTGCTGGCTGAACTTGGCGATCTGCTCAACATTCAGCTTCTGATCAGGCCCCATCATCAGGTGTCGCCCGTCCGGAAACGGCGTGAACGATGATGGCGTCCGCGAGAAGACCTTCAACCCATACGCATGCAGCCGAAGGTCCTTCGCAATCTGCGGCTGAAAGATGCCGCTGACATACGACAGCCGCGACACCTTGCAACCGGGAAATACCTCCTCCGTCACCGCCGCCCCACCGACAACCGAGCGACGCTCCACCACGAGCACACTCAGCCCCGCCCGCGCCAGGTAACACGCCGTCACCAACCCATTATGCCCCGCCCCGACAACCACCACGTCGTAGTATGATTTCATGAGATTTCCGCCGCCCTCACCGTCGCTTGACGCCCAACCTTGCCACCCTAAGCTAAACCACAGACGGCCCGTTTATCACTGGAGAGCAACCCATGCAAGACATCCTCGCAAGACTCGGCATCGACAAGGTCAACCACGGCGCATTCAATGGCCAATGGCTCGGCAGCGGCGACGAACTCCAATCCATCAGCCCCATCGATGGCAGCACCATCGCAAGCGTCAAACAATGCACCGAACACGAGTACGATCAGGTCGTCATCGCGGCCCACAAAGCATTCGAAACCTGGCGCATGACCCCCGCCCCCGTCCGTGGCGAAACAGTCCGCCAACTCGGCAACGCTTTGCGCGAACACAAGTCCGACCTCGGCGCCCTCGTCACGATCGAAATGGGCAAAATCCATGCGGAAGGCGAAGGCGAAGTCCAGGAAATGATCGACATTTGCGACTTCGCCGTCGGCCTGTCGCGCCAGCTTTATGGTCTGACCATGCACTCCGAACGCCCGCTGCACCGCATGTACGAGCAGTGGCATCCGCTCGGCGTCGTCGGCGTCATCAGCGCGTTCAATTTCCCAGTGGCTGTCTGGAGTTGGAATTCCGCCCTCGCCGCCGTCTGTGGCGACGCAACCC
>JANQQK010000027.1 GCA_028289375.1 Phycisphaerae bacterium
CCGCACAGCTCGAAACATTCTTGCTCGGTCACGTTCATGCACCCCATTGATTCGATACAGCACTTGCCAATATCCGCATTCTCACAGGCTCCATCCCGGAAGACCGAAACGCCCGCAGACGCAGCCAGACACGCATTGCCATAGGTCATGCCATCGCACCCGCAGACCGGATCGAAGAACAACGGGCAGAATTGCGGACGCTCGAGGCACTCGCCAGGAATATCTCCCTGTCCGCATGTGCCCGGCGGGAAGTTGCAGAACTCATTCTCTCCCTCACACTCGATTCCGAGCAAGCCACCGCAGAATCCGGGGACGTTGTCGCATTCGCCCGGATAGTCCACCGACACGCCTGCCGCCGCCGCTTCGCACGCATTCCCGTACGTCTTACGGTCGCAGCCGCACACCGGGTCGTAGACATCGGGGCACGCGTCTGGTCGTGGCTGGCACTTACCGGGAATGTCGCCGTCTCTGCACGTGCCCAGCGGGAACGCACAGTAGTCGCCCGGATCGGAGCACTGAATGTTGGCGAATCCGCCGCAAAGCTCCGGCTCCACGTCACACGGTCCGGGGTGCAGAATGGACACGCCCGCAGCCGCAGCCTTGCACGCGTTGCCGTAGGTCATGCCGTCACAGCCACAGACCGGGTCAAGGACCAGCGGGCATATTTCCGGGCGGGGCAGGCACTCGCCACGAATGTCGCCATTGCCGCACGTGCCGATCGTGAAGGAGCAGTAGTCGTCCGGATCCTCGCACGGGATGTTCGCAATGCCGCCGCACAGGTCAGGCTCGTTCTCACACGTTCCCGGGTGCAGGATCGACACGCCGGCAGCCGCTGCTTTGCAGTCGTTGCCATACGTCTGCCCGTCGCATCCACACACCGGGTCGTAAATCTCGTAGCAGGCGTCGGGCCGAGGCTCACACGTGCCGGGGACGTCCCCTTCGCCACAGGTGCCGACCGGGAAGTTGCAGTAATCATCCGAATCGGAGCACTGCAGGCCAAGGAATCCACCACAGACTTCAGGCTCGATGTTGCACGGGCCGTCGCTTGCAACCGATACGCCAGCCTGAGCCGCTTCGCACACATTTCCGTATGTCTGCCCATCGCAGCCACAGACGGGATCGAAGAAGAGTGGGCATATCGGCGGAGGCGTGAGGCATTTGCCCTGAACATCTCCCTGCCCGCATGTTGCGAACGGGAACCAGCAGAAGTCGTCGGAATCAGAGCACTGGATGCCTGCGATGCCACCGCAGACCTCGCCATCGCAAACCGCCAGCGAACAGTCAGCCGTTTCCTGGGGGACTCCGCCCCTGTTCTCGCACTGGCACGCCGTTGTCACCTCACACGTGCCATTCGGCAAGCAGCATGCCCGCGCCAAGATCGGGGGCATCGGACAGTCAATCGGCAGCAGCGTGCACTGCGTGCCGGGACCAGCGAAAGCCCCGCACAGTTCATCGCACTTTTCCTCTGACGTTTCGACGCATTGGCCTGTCTCGACGCAGCACTTCCCAAACACGTCACAGGCGCCAACGTGGTCGACCGATACGCCGGCCGCCGCGGCCAAACAGCGGTTGTCGTACGTGTTGCCGTCGCATCCGCAAACCGGTGCGTATATCCCAGGGCAACTGTCGGGGCGCGGTCGACAGCGACCATTGCCGTCACAACGACCAGGCCTCTTGGCGCAGAATCGATCATCATCGCAATCGGCGTTGTCCGAACATACGGCCCCGGCTGCGCTGATGACACCACTCACTTGCGACCACGTCACCGTTGACAGTGACAACACACACATACCACCCCAGATCATCCATCGCTTACATGACATGTTCGTGACTCCCTATCACTTCACCCTTCAAATATGCTTCAGGAAATGTCGGCTGATGCGATCAGGCCGCCCTCCCGCGCCAATCGCGCCGGAGTACCTGAACCGCCTCGCCATGGTTCAATCTACCCCGTCCTAAGCGCCGGGCAAATGAATTCAAGGCTGCACCTCACAATTGAGGCTTCACGCGCTGTGGGGATGGATCAATTGCGAAAACGACGCGGTCCACGCACAATTTGTGGCACTCTGCGAGGAAGTACACATGATGCATACACCGTACCGACAACAAACCGTCGCGCGACTTGGGCAGCCTGACGACGGCACGCCGGACATGGTGGCTGTTGAAGAGCCGCTTGAAATCAGGCTTGCCGATGTGCCACTGCTTGTCACCATGCGCACCCCGGGCCACGACGCGGAACTCGCCGTCGGCGCCCTGTTCACCGAAGGTGTTGTCGAGTCGCCGGATGACATCCTCGGCGCAGAACACATCGACACCGGCGACGCATCCAATGGAAACGTCATCACCGTTACGGTGGCCGAGCACGCGCGCATCGATCCAACACCCGTTCGACGCTGCACATACGTCGGGAGCAGTTGCGGTGTCTGCGGAAAGTCAGCCATCGAACAAATCCGTATGGACGCATCATCTGTGTCGGATGGTTTCGCGATAACGCATGACGTGCTCAATACCCTGGTCGCGTCGATGCGTGGCGAGCAATCCGTGTTCGAGCAGACCGGCGGCGTGCATGCAGCCGCCTTGTTCGACGCTGCCGGCCGACTCCACTGCCTGCGCGAAGATGTGGGTCGCCACAACGCCGTCGACAAAGTCGTCGGCCGCGCAGTCCTTGATCACCAGCTTCCGCTCGATGAACGTTTGCTTGTCGTCTCCGGTCGCATCAGCTTCGAGATCGTCCAGAAAGCACTGCGGGCATCGATTCCGATGATCGCGGCCGTCTCCGCACCGACCAGCCTCGCCGTGGATCTCGCCGCCGAATCCAACATGACCCTCGCCGGGTTTTTGCGGAATGGGCGGGTTACCGTGTATGTTGGTGCGCAGCGCGTGGTCGAACCACGATGAGATGGCATCAGCACTGAGACAGGAAACGATGGCCGACAAGCAGATCGAACGATTTCACGGCAAATGTGCCCGTACCGAATCGCCGCTTAAGGAGGGCGATGCGTTCTATACCGTGCTCTACGAAGACGGCGATGGCTTCCGCCGAGAAGATTATTGCGAATCCGCGTGGGACGATCCACCAACCGACGCCTATTGCTGGTTTCGCTCACGCGTGCCCGTACGAGACGAAAAACCGAAGCAACGCGTGTTCGTGGACGACACGATCCTCATCGAGTTCTTCAAGCGTCTCGCCGGTGACGACAAGCCCATCCGTCGGCAGTTCCGTTTCGTACTCGCACTGATCCTCATGCGCAAACGCCTGCTCAAGTATGAGCAGACGCGCATGGATGGCGCGGACGAAATCTGGCAGATGCGTTTTCCGAAACAGCAGAAACTGCACGACGTCATCAACCCGCATCTGCAGGACGATGAAATCGAAGCGGTAAGCCGCGAACTGGGCCAGGTTCTGCACGCCGACATGGGCGATTTCGATGAGTCTTCCGAAGGCGAAACCGGCAACGACGAAACCGATGTCGCGGAAATGGAAGTCGCCCGTGACGAGTAGGTCGTGCTCGACAACAACCGGTTGCGTTGCTCGATATCTCTGCACTGGCCTGCTTCTGCCTTGGATTCTTGGCTGTCCATCGTCGCCGACCAAGCCAGGGTTTCTCACCAAACAGCAGGCCATTCGGATTGTCGAGGCCAACCGCGCCGCCATTTCGGGTGGATTGAAAGCGCGTGGCAGTGCGCGTGGATCGTTTCGTGACCCGGACGGCAAGGTTCGGAGCTTCGACCTGATCGGCAAGCTGCTCGTCGCGCCACCCGATCATCTGCGCTTCACGCTCGAAAGCGTGTTTGGCGGCGATGAACTTGAAGTTGGTATGAACACTGCCAAGTGGTGGACTGTGACGCAGCGGCCACGATCCGTTTACCGCGAAGGTCCGCGTGGCTACGTCGACATCGTTGGCGTCGACATCCCCATCAGCCCGGTGCAGTTGATTGAATCGTTGGGGCTGAACGCATTCGAATCATCCATCGCCGCCCCGCGCGTTGTCGACGACCATCAGCAACTCATCTTCTTCGACGGCGATCGCGACGGGAACGTGATCATTGCCAAGGAGTACTGGATAGACCGCCGTCCGCCCAACCTCATACGACGCATTCAATATCGTGACACCGAGGGCCGCGTCGTGTTCGAATCGCGTCTCGACGGCTACCGCGAACTCCGCCCGGGCGGACCGCAACTGCCCCGTGTCCTAGAATTCTCCTGGCCTCAAGGTGACGCGATTATGCGGCTGACCGTTGACCGCTGGGAGGAGCGCGACACGATCAGCCCCACCTTCCGTGGATTCGTATCGCCATACGATCGAGGCGCCGCGTTTGATGTTGTGGATCTCATGCCCGAAAGGACAGCCCGCGATTAATCGTCTCGCCTGCCAAATCCTCGTACTGATCAGCCTGCTCGGTACATGCGCCCCCGTCCATGCCGAAGATGGAAGCATTGGTCTGGTCGCAGGTGATGACGTCGTCTGGTCCTACCGGCAATTCCCCGCACAGGGTGACCAGCCCGCCACGTGCAAGATCGGCTTCGGCAAGGCGGGCTCACCGTCTCAATTCCAGTGGCCGCCCGCACGTTCCAAGAGGCCGTTCTTCGGAAATGTGGCCACGGCCGCCGTGATCGGCAATGACCTCCACATTTTCTTCAACGATGGATCCTTTCGCGCCTACTCGCTCTCACCCAATCGTGGAATCTCGACCGCGCAGTCGATTCTCGATCGATCCCTGCCGCTGGCTGTCGCGACCGATCGCACCAGTCGCAGCATTTACGCCATAGTCCCCGTGGACGTCGCCCGAGGCGTCGCACAGCGCGAATCAGACCGAATCAGACGAATCGCAGAATTGCGAGATCCAGACCTGAAAGGACCAGAACAGACGCCCGAAGAAGTAGAAGACGACAAAGACGGGCAACAACCAACGATCGATCAACTTGAAGCGAATCTGCTCTGGCCCGACGCAACCCACGCCGTGGTGAAATTTGAACGCGGCCGCTGGACGGTCGATCGACCGATGCCCGACTGGTTCACGGGCGAAACGCCAATCCAAATCGCCGCAAGCGGAGCCCGAATTCATCTCGTCACCCCAGACGGCAGCGGTGGAGAGCATCGCTACGCCAACAGCATGGGACCAGAGGTTGACTGGTCCGAGCTGAAACCACTCTTGCCGTTGTCCTCCACCGTGGACATCGTGGACCTACTCCATCACGACGACACGCTTCATCTCATCATCCGCAATGATTCCGACACGTATACCACGGCGAGTTATCGCGATGGCAAGTGGATCGCCGGCCAACCGCTGACCGTTGCCGGCCAACCTCTGAAACCCGAACCGCGCGACGTCGCCTTCGCCTTTACCCAGCCCAATCGTAGAGAATCCGCATCCCGGCTCATTGGAATCTGGGTGGACGGTCAAGATCTTGTGCAATCGACGATGTGGCCGCCGGAAGGTGGCGACGCCGTCTCGCCGGTCGCGTACGTTCCCCAGCTCGCACCCGTGACCGAACCGGATTCCCGCGATTGGCAAGAGCAATTGCTTTCGTTCGGTGTGCTCGGGATTGTTCTGGGTGTGCTCTATTGGCGACGCAAGACGGCCGTCGGGACCAACATCGTCATCCCGGAGAACCATCGGCTCGCGTCCAACAGCAGGCGGTTGGCAGCATTCTCTCTCGACCTCGCTATCGGAACGCCCGTGATCCTGCTCTGTCTCACACCGTTGTTTCGCGGCACAGCCCCGACCGAAGAAGCCATGATCGTCGACCAGGCTGTCTACGGCGAAGCGATGCTCAAGGAAATGATGATCCGATGGCTCGCCGCGGAAGCGTTCTTCGTGGTGTATGCAACCGTGTTCGAGTTGCTCTGGTCTGCCACGCCCGGAAAACGCATCATGGGTTGCCGTGTCGTGAGCGAAACCGGTGCTCCTGCCGCCAAGTCACGAATTGTTATTCGCAACCTATTGAAAATCCTCGAATTCTATCCCCAGCTCATCCCGACGCTCATCCTCGTCCTGCTCACCCGCAGCCGACAACGCCTCGGCGACCTCCTCGCCCGCACCATCGTCGTCGAACCGGCACCGCCCGAGTCCCCGACCGACGCCACGATTTGAGTCCGGCCGAATCAACGACGCCCAAACCAGTGCCACACTTATGCGATGACAATGGCGCTGAAAGAACGCCCGGTTGCCCCAAACGGGGCAGACCGGGCGTCGTGTATCATCGTGAGAAGCTGGAACTCGCGCTGGCTACGGATCGATGAACTGAATCTGCATCGTGCGGAAGTCCTGCAGGTCGATGTCGAGGTCGCCGTCCAGATCGAAGCAGGAGCAGCCATCGCCATCCAGCCGCCCGCCCGGACCGGTGAAGCATCGGGTGAACTGCTCGTGGTCGACGAGGTTCACCAAGTCGTCGCCATCGCCGTCGCCATCGACACCGGTGCCCAAGAGGCGGTAGACCGACCCGTTGCCGTCACACACGACGTACAACTCACCCGTGGCGTCGCGCCCGAACGATGAGATGCTGGCTGGTGCGTTGACATGCAGCACGACCTCGCCGGCTTGTCCATCGTCGACGGCGAAGGACCATATCTTGCGGCTGCGATCGCCGAAAAAGTAGCGACCGCGATTGCACGGCATGGTGGGGCCTCGGTAGACGTATCCACCGATCACGCAATTGCCTTCATTGCGCGGGTAGTCGTGGATCGGCTCGATGAAGGGGTAGTCATCCGGCGCGACACAGTTGGGGTTGTTGATGTTGAATCCTTCGCGGCAGTTCCATCCGAAGTTCAGCCCGCCCACACGGGGCGGAACGTAGGAAATCTCCTCGCGGATGGCAGAACCGACGTCGGCGATGAACATCGCGCCCGTCCCGCCGATACCCCGATCGAACGAAAACTTCCACGGATTGCGCAAACCGAAGACCCAGATTTCATCGAGGCCTTCCTTGCCGACAAACGGGTTGTCGGGTGGCGAGGTGTAGCCGCTACCAGGCCCGCCGGAAACGTCGAGCCGCAGAACGGTCGAAAACCAGTTGTTGATGTTCTGGCCATTGACCGACCCACCACCGCCGCCATCGCCGAGTGACATGTAGAGCATGCCGTCCGGACCGAACTCAAGGCGACCGCCATTGTGATTGCCGGCGGGTTGATCAAGCGTGAGCAGGACCTCCTCCGAATCAGGGTCAGCCAGAAGCGGGTTGCCCGATTGATGCTGCAGTCGCGCGAGCACGGTGTCTCCGAGCACGTCGGAGTAGTGGATGTACAGGCAAGGGTCGGCGGGATAGTCATCGGGGAAGGCCAATCCAAGCATGCCCTTTTCGAATCCGCCGTCGACCTTGCTGGTGAAATCCAGAAACGGCGTCGACTGCAGTTGGCCGTCGCGAACCACGCGGATGCGGCCTGACTTTTCATTCACGAACTGGACGGTCGGGTCGGTCGGGTGCTGGACAAACTCGATGGGTCTGCTGAGACCCGATACGTACAACTCCAGCACGATTGGCTCCACGTCCGCCGACGCAAATCCGGTCACGGCGCACACCATCGCACCGCAGAGAGTGGTTCTCATCGCAAGGTCCTCCTGACGTCGTTTGAATTTATGGCCAATAGAGATTCAAGGGCCCGCTCAGGCGATCGAGATATTCCTCGTAATCATTCGCGTCCACCGCATCGTCATCATTGAAATCAAACTTGCCGAGGCAGTCGGCTGACGTTTTGCCATAGCACAATTGAAGCACGGCGAAGTCGCCGAAGTCGATATCGCCATCCACGTCGCCGTCACCGGTCGGAACGGTCGGGCGGATCCGGTAGACCGTGTTTGCATTGCGATCAACGATGTAGAGAAAACCGTCCGGACCAACCTTCACGTCGGTGATGATGCCGAACCCTTCCGCGAACACGAGCGGCTGCATTTCGGGATAGTTGTTGCCGGTCAGATCCTGCAATGCCGGTTGCTCGAATTGAAATCCGTCGCGGGCGTCGTTCATCGGAAATCGGAACACGCGGTGGTTGCCGAAGAAGTGCCCTTCAGCCATGAACAGATCGTATTGCGATTCAGAACCAAGGACCGGTGACGTTTGGAACGTGACCGATGTCGGGGCCGCCGTCACGCGGAACTCGAATTCGGGATTGCTGTAGAACGATCCTGGAACCTCAAACAGGCCCGTGACCGGCGTCGGCACGATTCCGAATACACGTTCCCATCCGCTGTTGGTGCCGGCCAGCAGGAGATTCAACTCCTCCTGTCCGGGATTGCCGTTTTCCGATTGCCACAGTTCGCCCGTGAGCGGGTCAATGGCGATGCCGTATACGTTTCGCTGCCCATAGGCGTAGATGAACTCCCAGCCAGCCGTATCGAACGGGTTGTCGTCCGGCAGCGATCCGTCCAGGTTGAAGCGTACCACGACGCCGACCTCGCGGGGACCTCCTGAGGCGAAATTGGTCGTGGCCTCATTGGCGAACTGATCGCCGATGACGGCAAACATGGTGCCGTCCAGCCCGATCGTGATGATGCCGCCGTGATGGCTTGGGTTGGCAGCCGGCAGTTCACGGAGCACGAACTCGCTGGAGGGGTCAAACTGCGTGCCGTTCCATGTGAAGCGCGAGATGCGGTTGGCCAGTCGTGGCCCACCGTCCATCGTCGACTGGGTGTAGTAGAGATACACGTACCCATTCAGAAAGAAGTTCGGATCCTTGACGATGCCGTGCAACCCCGGTTCGAGTCCGGTCGCAACCGGCAGGTCGAGCACTGGCTGCGGTTGCTGCACGCCGTCGATCACCAGCCGAACCCGGCCTGTCGACTGCTCGTTGATGAGGAAGCGATCGGGTCCGATAAACGTCATGATGGTGGGGCTGTTCAGGCCCGACACAACGGTCTCGACCGTCATGTTGGGATCGTTGACCGTCTGCCCGGTGGCTGCGTTGGCGAGAAACAGACACAACGACAGCGCGGTCCAATTGTGATGCTTGGTGTTCATCAGCTCGCTCCAGACTGGTTGATGGCGTTCGCGCGAAACGGATGGGAGAAGTCGTGCTTGTGTTCCTTCCCGATTTCCCGTCCCCGCGGTTTCCATGACTGGCCTGTCCACACATCATGGATAGGCAACCGTCACTCCCGATATGACCCGTTCCGTTGTGACGTTACCACCGCTGGGCCGATCGTAGCGTTATCGCTCGCTCGATTGGAAGCTGGAAATCGTGCATCCGCGAGGATTTGACGTGTCGCTAAAGAACCGCTGAGATCATTGCGTCACGGCTTGGCGAATCACCCTGATCGCGCGGCGCGCCGGCGATGTGGCGCTGACGATCACGACGCCCAGGCGGCGTCAGACGTGTCCGGAACCTGCTTCTGGCAGCGATTCCGGATGTTTTCAAAAGTTTTGAAAATGGTTGAATTGCCAACTCGCGCGTCGTTGGCTTACGTTATGGTACAGGAGCGTTTCGTCCTGATGCGGGCCGTGTTTCGCAATCAGGGTGTGCATCGCTGGTGATGGTTGTGGTCGAGCGTTATGACCGTTGAATTGAAATCACTGCCAGACCTTTACGCGTCGATTCGCAATGATCTCGGCGTCGTGCAAGGTATTATCGCCGAAGAGCTTACGAGCCGGCACCCAGCCGTCAACGAGCTGTGCAAGCATTTGGCCAACTACCACGGCAAGATGCTGCGTCCGGCGTTGGTGCTGCTTTCCGGACAGGCGGCGGGCGGAACGCGGGACACCCATCACACGTTGGCAGCCGTTGTGGAGATCGTTCATCTGGCCACGCTCCTTCACGACGATGTGCTCGATGAAGCCGACATGCGTCGCCAGCACCAGACGATCAACGCGATGCGGAACAATGAGACGGCTGTCCTGCTGGGCGATTTTCTCATCAGCCACGCGTATCACCTTTGCTCTTCGCTGAATGATCAGTTCGCGGCCCGATCGATCAGCGCGACGACCAACGTCGTCTGCGAGGGTGAGATCATCGAGGTCTCGAATCGGCACAATGATGCCCTGACCGAAGATGCCTATCTTGAAATCATCCAAGCCAAGACGGCGGCGTTGACCGCGACCTGCTGCGCTCTGGGAGCACACTACGCGTCGGATGATCCGAACGTCGAAACCGCGCTGCGGGAGTTCGGCATGAGTGCGGGCATTGCGTTTCAGATTGTCGACGACGTGCTCGATGTCATGGGCAACGAAGCCACAACCGGAAAATCAGCCGGCAGGGATCTGGAGGAAGGCAGTGCGACCCTGCCGATCATCCACGCGATCGCCAACGCCGATACAACGTCGGCCAACACACTCCGTGCCTACCTCCGAGGGCATCAGGTTGCCGACATGCGATTCGTGCACCAGGCAATGGAGCAGACCGGCAGCGTGGAATATGCGATGAGCGTCGCCCGCGGATACGTCCAGAGCGCCCTCGAGCAACTATCACATCTTCCCGAGTCATCCGCTCGTGACAGTCTGACGACCATGGCTGAATTCATCCTACGCCGCCAGGCGTAACACGCAACCGGTTTCGATCTACTTCGCCGATATGGCAATTTCAGCAGTGATCGGTCGATGATCCGACTGTTCGCCGACGCCCACGCCGTGGCTCAACGCACACAGCTCGCGCGACAAGTAAATGTGATCGAGCATGAGGCTGGGAAAGAACCACAGCGTCGGATGATTGGGCCAGGTGGTGCCGCGTCCGGAACCGGCCCACGCGTGTGAATCGCGGAATCCAAGGTCTGCGAGGAGTCCGGTTTGGGTGCATGCGCTGGTGAAGTTGAAGTCGCCTGCGAGAATAACCGGGAGTCTTTCCTCGGCGAGCAGCCCAGCCAGGTCGGCAAACTGTTTTCGCGTTTCGATCACATAGTCAAAACCAAACGGGGGAAGCAGATGGATGTTGTAAAGCGCGATGTTGCGGCCATCAAAGTGCACGACGGCGCGGACCTGCGGAATGTCGTGTGAACCAAGCGGAAGCATAATCTCCGGTTCGTCGATGAACGGGTGTTTCGAGTAGATCGCGATGCCGAAGGAGTCCTCACGTGTGCGGTATGCGACGTGCGGATACAGGCGGCCGACACCGCTTTGCATCGCAGTGTGCCACGCGCGCGAGTACTCCTGCAGCATCACGACATCCGCCTGCGACGCACGAATCTCTGCCACAATGCCCTCCATTGCATTGTTTCCGACGAGTAGATTCGCAGACATGACCCTGAGCGTTGAACGGTCCGTCGGTGTGCCGGCAGATGCAGTGGGCCACATCGTGCGCAACTCACCACTCACCATCATCGCTGCGACCAACCCGGCCGTCGCCGCGAGCTTCCGCCGACGCAGCATGAGCGCGATACCCACGACGATCAGCAATGCGAGACCGCCATGGAAGGCGAACGTGCGGAACATGAACAGCAGCCATGAGACCGCAACGTACGCACGATTCGTTTGTCTCAAATCGTCAGGCCAGATGAGGGCTGCGAGCACGGCAACGCTGGCAGCGATGACGATGAACCACAGCTGCCGTGCAATCGTCTGCTTGCGCGATGCCCACGAAGGCCAGACGAGTCGCCGCAATGTGGGCACGCGGCCTGTTACGCCTTGTTGGTCGAAATCGTTTCTCTGCATCAGGTCACATGATACGCCGATGGATGAAAAGGTTGTTTGAAGATGTCATCATTGGACGCGAGAATGCCGCCCATGGCCGACGAATCGAAACCACCATTCAAATGCGTCGCGTGCGGCGGCAACAGCGGCGAACCGGGGAAGGTCAACTCAGGGGTCGGGCCGGCCGTGGTCACACCCGACGACATGAGCCGATTCAAGAAGATGTTCTACGTTGGCGCGGAGCTGCGGGCGATCGTCTGTCGCGACTGCGGATTCGTCCACCATTACGCCGACACGACCCGCATCGATGACCTCACCGGCGGTGGTCACACACGCTGCCGGGCATGTCGCCACATTCTCAAGGGATTGACCGCGCCGCGTTGTCCCGAATGCGGCGAACCGATCTGACGTCCTAGCCCGCTTTCTTCGTTCGACGACGCGTACGCGAGACGACGAACAACAATGCAATCGCCACGACGAGCCACGGGGCGGCAGTGATGACGGCGCGGACGATCAACGCCAGCGACTGATACAAGCCAGCCAACCCGTCGGAGAAGGCTTTGCGGATCGGACCACTGGCACGATCGGGAGAGGGTCGCATGGCCGCCGGTTCGGTCAGCGTCAGCTCGATGACACCGAGCGCGTCCTTGTCCATGGTCGACAGGGCGCCAAGTCCCAGGCCAATGACCTTTCGCGACGTCACGTGTCCCAGTTTCTCAACGGACGCGACAACGTTCTCCATCTCGCTGCTGGTGACGCCGATGCGGAACTGGCCTGTCCACGTGCGATCGCTTCGCTGTGTACTCGTAGAGCCGAGAACCTGCAGCTTGTCGGCGTCGACGAGGCTGCTGAGGCGATTTGTTGCGGCGGCAAAGTCGTCCACCTCGATGGACATGTTGCCGCTGGGCACCTGTCGGGCCGGTTCGCGGAGCGTGAGCGAGAGTTCGCATACCATGGCGGCAGCTCCGCCGGAGATCTCGCCTGCCTCGCCGGCGACGGTTTTGTTCAGCGTTCGACCGAGCGCGTCCAGACGCGATACAAGTTCGGCGAATCGACCGGCGGCGATGCTGAGTTTCAGTTCAGCCGACACGCTGCCGTCGTTGTTGCGTCGCGTGCTGTTGTTGGCGATGGCGCCGTCGACGGATTCGAGCACGCTGTTCAGCGACGACAGGCCTGCGTCGATGGTCGGCACTTCGATCGTCACGTTGCCGGCGGGCAGCTGATAGGACCGCTCGTGCATGATGATGCCGACGTTGCAGCGGACTTCATCGGCCCAGGTCGCGTCGGCGTCGGCTGATTCCCAGTCCTTGACGATGCGATGCTTCACGCGGCCCAGCGTGTCGATCTGCGAGAGCATCTCGCCGAAACGGGCGAGCGAGACGACAAGCGAGTTGTCGGCTTTGAAGGTGCCATCGTCGCGCTTGGTTGTTTCGGTCGAGGTCAGCTTGGCATCCAGTTGCGATACGAGTGTGTGCAGTCCCTGTAGCGAATCCGTCACGTCGCCCACCTCGATCCAGAACGACGCTCTGGGCACGGTGCGGATGGCTTCGCTGAGTTGCAGCGTGATCGTGGAGAGGGCGACGCGGTCGGCCATCACGCGAAGTTGGCCTTGCAACTGCTCGATCTGCGTGCGGACGCGGTTGCGTTCGCGCTCGACTTCCAGGAGTGCGTCGACTTCCTTGATCTCCGCCTTGTTGGCGACCAGTTCCTGCAGGCGCTGTTCGGTGATGAGCAGGCCTCTGATGCGCGCTTCGAGGTCGACCCACTCGGCCGTCACATCGGCGGCTTTGACATGCTCGTGCAACACGCGGCCCGTGGGTTTGAGCGCGTCGAACAAAGGGTCGAAATTCTCCGGAGCGACGCGGATGACGAGTGTGCCGCTCATGGCCCCGCCCGACTGCTCGGCGACAGTCGTGTCGGCCACGAATCCGCCGAACTGCCGGACTGTGCTGGTCACGCCTGTCACGGCGTCGCTGTACGTCTCGACCTCAAGCTGCAGCTCGCCGGCCTTGATGATCCGCGTCGCACGAGTTGAATTCGGACGTGCGGTGGTTGTACGCTCGCCATCACGCGCCGCATCAGCAGGCTCGTTTTGACGGCTCACGTCAGGCTGCGGGGGGAGCGCCTTGCCTCCTGGTGGGCGTTCTTGAGCATTTTCAGAGACACGCTTCTCACCGTCGTCAGCAGTTTGATTCGGTGATTTGTCCAAGTTGCCATCGATCCGGGCTATTATCTCCTCAAGTGTCGGGCTGTTGTCGCCACCAAACTTTGCGAGCACCCGTGTTCCTGTTCCGGTCGTCGCTCCAGAAATCACCGGTGTTCCCGTCGTCCTTCCAGCTTGATATTCTGCTTGAGTTGGTTCCGACTCCAAATCGATCGAGCGAAAGACCATTCCCACACTCATTGGCGGGGACGGCTCAGCCTGCTTGGCACTTGGTCGCCGCTTTCTGGCGCCAGCGTTCCCGGTTGCAACTTCGCCTTCGCTCCCGAACCGAAGCCAACTGTCCTCGTCGGCGGCCGCAATCGTGCCTTTTGAGGGAGCCCTCATGTGCAAGCTCGTGATCGGTTCGCCGAATTCCGCAGACCGTTCTTCAGCTGCACTTGTCGCGGTAGCTCGCCTTCCCATGGTTCGCCGTGGGACCATCGACTTGTGTCGGCCCACTGGCTGTTTCAACTCGGCCGTGATCGCTCGCGTTAGTGGATCATACTTGGGTACTTCGGCTTCGAATGTTGTAGACACACCTGACGGCGAAGACGCGACAGCAGCGACCCCCGATTGGGCGATCGCATTCTCGTGTCCGGCGGGAGAGGCGGATTTCCAATCAGAGAATTCCCCGAGACTCGTCGCCAGTTCTTGAGCTGTGACATTGCGTGGGTGCAGTGCTCTTGCCGCGGGCAAAGCGTCCAAACCCAGGGCCGGGTGGCGAATCTCCCGACTGAGAGAGTTTACAGCTTCGTGCAGCCTGTCCTCAACGTTGGTGAAGGTAGCTGGCACGCGTGTCGAACCATCCATCAATACCGTAACGCCGACCGAAAAAAACAGCACCGCCGCCGTCGCGAGCATCGCTCGAACCGGCGTGCTCTGCAGCGTTCTCGACCAACCTGTCCAACGCCCCGATGTTCGCGAAGTCGTCTGACCAAACGCCTGCGTCTGAACCGCTGCCCACATCGCATCCACCTCCTCAGGTCTTGGACCATCGCCGGCCAATCCGCTCAAACCATCACGCGTGCCCACCAGTTCGGCCCAGTCCGACGCACACGCATCGCAGGTAGTCAGATGGGCATCGAGCAACGTCCAATCGCCGTCGGCTTCAACGCCTTCCGCGAGCGCCTGCAACCGCTCGTCCATCATGTCTTTGGCGTTATCGCACTTCATCACGCACCTCAGCAGACTTCTTCGCCCCCTCCGCATCCATTTCGCGCTTCAGTTGCTCCCGCAGCTTGCGTCGCGCCCGAAACACGGTCGTCTTCACACGCGATTCGGTCCATCCCAAAACGCCCGACGCCTCGCGAATTGACATCCCCGACAACTCGCACAGCACCAGAACATCCCGCATCGCCGCAGGCAACGCAGCAACCGCCGCCCGCAGATCCTCATGCTCATCCGGTCTTGCATCCTCCTTGGCCGGAACGAATTTCAGATGTCCCTCCGACTCGCGCATCGCCCGTTCACGCGACGCTTTGCGCGCATGGTCCACCGCAACCGACCGGGCCACGGTCAGCACCCACGTTGCAAACGAACTGTCCTGTCGAAACCCGCCGAGCGCCTTGGCCACACGCACAAACGTATCCTGTGTGATGTCAGCCGCCGCGTCGCGCGACCGCGTGCGGAACCATGCATAACGCCAGACCCGCTCGACGTGCCGACGATACAGCACCTCGAACGCGATGTGGTCTCCACTGGCCGCCCGCTGGATCAGTTGTGATTCCGAAACACCCATCAGCCGCTCCGCAGTCCGCCTATTTAGACGCATCGGCGAGCGGCGGGTTACCGAAAAACGGGAAAATCAGGTCGGACCGATAGTGGTCGCCACAGAATGTGGCAGAAGTGAGATTTCTTTTTGAGGGCGGGCTTGCGTTAGCCGGAAACGTCGAGACGCGAGCCGGGGCTGTTCTCACCGCCAATGTTGGAACCATCGCCGGCAAGCGTCTGCACGGCGTGGTCGGTCATGACCAGCGACGACTGCTGATGAATCTGCACGATGTTCGTCTCGGAGATGATGCCGACGTCACGCTGTTCGTGGAGCATGCCGGCCAGGAGCGTGGCATTCATCAGTTCGCCGCCCTGAACGTCGCCTTCCTGGCGATCGCCGCTGAGCAACGCCTGCAGAATGAGCAGGCCGATGATCATGCGCAGTTGTTGGTCCGACTGCAGCTCGCCGCCGATCGATCCGAGAAACTCGCCGACGCGCGCGTCGATGAACATGGACGATGTGGTCGTCGACGTTGATGACGACATGATCGCAGCCGACGATGACTGCGTGTTGCTCATCGCAGGCGCGGACTGTGACGCGTTGGATGGTGATGCCTGAGCGGTTTGGCCGGCGTTGGGCAGCCGTACCGAATCGACCGGTTGAAGACCCATAACTTCCTGCTTCCTTCCCATGTGCGGATGCCCATTTTCATCCGCTGCATCAAAGAGCGGATGCCAACAGTGTGCCGCTCATGCTGGTTAAGGCATACGTCGCGTAATTTCTGCGATGATGGTTGTTTACGGGGATTGTGCGTCTGCGAATCGTGGTGCCGAATATGCGGCATGATGTCGCGAGGCAACACCGACGCGGTCGCATTGTTGTGCGATTGCAACATGTTTGCGGACGTTGCCCGCATGGTGCTCTCGCTTGACACCGCTCTGGCGACTCACCATATTCGCAAGATGCGGCATCGACGCTGACGGATCGGAAGCGGTGGGCATTGCCTACCGCGATGTGAACCCCGCGTTGGCCGCGACTGAGCTTGATGACAGACTTGTGCGTTCAGCGGCTCGGGCGATGCACGCCTCGCGAACGCAGTGCGACACGATTTGCAACAATGATCAACCCGACCATGGTCGCGACTGACACTCCGACGCTGCACGCGCAGTCACCGGCAAAAATCAACCTTGCCCTGCAGGTTCTCGGGAAGCGTGACGACGGGTTTCACGAGATTCGTTCGCTCGTGATCGCGGTCGATTTGACCGATCACCTGACGTTTCGACGAACCGACGGCGGTAACGTCACCCTGTCCTGCTCCTCCTCCGAATTGCCGACAGACGACAGCAACTTGATCGTGCGGGCGGCCAACGTCCTGCGCGAGCATGCCGGCGTCGAAGCCTCAGCCGACATCACACTTGAAAAGAACATTCCCGTTGCGGCAGGGCTTGGTGGCGGCAGTGGAAACGCTGCCATCGCATTGTCGGCGTTGAATCGGCTGTGGCGGACCGGGTTGAGTCGCGATGTGTTGTGTGGCCTTGGCGCGGAGTTGGGTTCGGACGTTCCGCTGTTCTTTCACCTGCCGACGGCGGAGATTCGCGGACGCGGCGAACGGGTCACGCCCATCGGGTTGCGTTGGCGTGGGTCAATGCTGCTCGCCTTCGCAGGCTGCCCCGTCTCCACGCCGGAAGTCTACAGCCTGCTTGAGAAGAACGACCACCCGCCGGTTGGCGAAGACGTATTCAACGCGATCGTCAATGCCGAATCGGCGAGTGACCTGCAGTCGCTGTGTTTCAATCATCTGGAGCCCGCCGTTTTTCGCGCCGCGCCGAAGGTGGCTGAGATGTGTGCCGCTGTGAGCCAATTGGCCGGTCGCACGTGTCGCGTGACCGGTGCCGGGCAGGCGGCGTATTTGTTGTTTGACGACCCCGGCGAAGCCGAAGACTTACGTCATCGTATGTTGGCATCTGGATTGGGCATCGAGGCACGAGTCGTTGCGATGCATCAAGAAACTGAACTGACCTGATTTGAGGACGCACCATGGATATTTCCGAAATTCGCGTGAAATTGATTCCCAACCCATCCGACCGTCTGAAGGCATTCTGCTCGGTCACGCTCGATGGTGATTTTGTCATTCGCGACATCAAGATCATCGACGGGACTTCGGGCACGTTCGTGGCCATGCCTTCGCGAAAGTTGGCCGATCGCTGTCCGAATTGTGGTGGCAAGAATCACCTGCGGGCGCGTTTCTGCAATGATTGTGGTGCGGAGCTTGATCGAGATCGCGCTGTCCGCGATGAACTTGGTCGCACGAAACTGCACGCCGACATCGCCCACCCGATCAACACCGAGTGCCGTCAGACGATGCAGGAGAAAATCGTCGCCGCCTTCAAAGAAGAACTGGAGCGCTCGGATGAACCCGGTTACGAACCGGTCGATCTTGACGAAGAAGGCGATGATGCCTTTGACGGTGAGGACTTTGCCGACGAAGCGTTCGACGAGCAGGAGCAGGACCACCCAGACCAATCGACGGAAGCGGCGTTCGACGACGATGATGAAGACTCGGTCGACGAAGCTATTACTGAAGTTGACTACGGCACCGATGACTACAACGAATTGATCGAGGATCTCAAGCGCAGCTCAGGCGAACGGCGTCAGAAGTCGCGGTCGGGCGGATCCGGCGGACGGTCACGTGATCGCGGTGACGGCAATCGTTCCCGCGGTCGCGGCGGGGGTCGCCAGGAGGACCGCAAGGGTGGCCGCGAACGATCGTCTGATCGGCGTGACAAGCGTGGTGGCCGCAAGGAAGGCGGGCGATCAGGAGACGGGCGTCCGCAGAAACACCGCGACGTCGCCAAGCCGGTCGTTCGCGAACAGGCACCGCCCTCGCGTCCGCCCGTTGCTCCGCCGCCTCCACCACCAGTGGATGATGACAACGACGATTTCGGCGCTGGTATCCTGTAACACGACGGGGGATCCGCACATGCAACGGCGAGTTGGACGCTCGTGGGCGATGCTGCTGCTCATCGTCGGGTCTGCAACCGGGCAACAAGCATGGGGCGCTGATGGCGTCGATCGCTGTGCGGTGCGCTTCGTTGATCGCGGGCGGCATCTTGGATTGAGCTACGAAGGTGATGCCGTTCGTGAGCAAGCCGACGTCGTCCTGCTCTGGATGCTGGCTGCCGCGCGGGTCGATCCGGACTACGCAGATGCGCTGTTCTGGCAGTATGACCTCGCCAATCGCCTCCGACGCACAGACGCCGCCAAGGTTGCGTTGAATCGTTACGTCACCCTTCAGCCCGACAATGCACTGGCGATGTTGCGCTGGCTTGAGTTTTCCTTGGCCGACCGCCAAACGGTTGAATCCCGGATCGCTTTCTGTGGCGAACAGCTGGAGCGGTCGCCGCTCCCGGAGGTGGTCGCTGATCTTCGCTTGAAGCTTGCGCGATTTCATACTGGCCGTGGCGACCAGGACAAGGCACTGGAGCATGCCGAGTTGGCCGCGGCAGCCGTCCCGCATGAAGCTGCGGCGCTGCACATGGTCATGGAGTTGCGCGGCGATCTTCGTACCGATGCCGGTCGGATTCGGCTGCTGTTGGCCGACATTCGCGCCAACCCCGCAGACGTCCAGCGCATCTGGCGATTGGGGCGTCAGTTGGCAAGGCTCTCGATGCATGCCGAAGCAAGAGTGTGGTTTGATCACGCTGTGCGCCTCTGGCCTGTCGTGGGTGACCGCCCCGAGCCGCCATTGAGTTGGACCTTGGAGGCTGCCCGCTCGGCGTTCGATGGCGGATTGTACGAGGCGGTTGTCGATCGGCTTGGCATACTGGTTGAGCAGTCGTCGTCGCCCATGGTGTCGGTGCTCCACGTGCAGGCGCTCGAGAAGCTCGGTCGAACCGAAGAGGCATCTGCCGTGCGCGATCAGCTAAAGCGCTATCTGTCTGACAATGAGTCAGCGCTGCTGGCGGGGGAGAACCCGCTCTATGCCGCCGAGGCTGCCTGGTTCTATCTGACCGCTGAGCCAAACGTCCAGCAGGCAGGCAGGTTTGCCGAAGCGGCTTACACGCACGGAAAGCAATTGCGCCTGGCACGACGCGTCCACGGCTTGGCCGCGGCGATCGCCGGCGACCACGAGACTGCCAAGCGCGTCCTGCCGCGCATGGTCAGCAGCGATCAATGGGCGGCTGAAGCGCTCGCCGCCATCTACGCTCAGGAAGGACGTGTCGAAGACGCATTGGCCAGCCTTCGCCGGGCAGAGTCTCTCAATTTCGCCGGCGAAGCGCATGCGCGTATTGTCAAGCGCCTGACTGAGCTGGGTGAGAAGCCACTCGCCAAACCGGAACACAGCGACGTGTCCGCACTCCTTGGCGCATTCGATGAGACGATTGTGTCGTTCGCAGCGAAACCGTCAGAGTTTCTCGATCTTGCGGTGTCGTGCGGCGATCAGCCGCGTGCATATGGTGAGCCGATCGCCTGTTCGCTAACGCTTGCCAACACGGGTGCGTTTGCCGTCACGTTGGGTGATGGCGGCATGGTGTCGCCGACGGTTCTCGTTTCGGCGAGACTGGAACATGGTGCCGGCATGCCGGACGTGGCGCGCGAGCGGTATGCGAGCATCGCGCTCGATCGCAGGTTGACACTGATGCCCGGCGAGAAGCTGACGGTGCATCGCACTGTTGACGTTGGCGACGGAAGGGCGCTTTCGCGTTCGCGTCCCGCGCTTGACGTCACGCTGACGTTCTCATTCCTGCTCGATCCAAGCATCCAGCTGGATGGCTCGTGGACGTCACGCCTTCACCGATTTCAGCCAGTTCATGCAATCGTCGAGCGCAAGGCGTTGTCATCGTCGCAGTTGACGCCGCCCGCACCTTCGGATGGTCATGAGCGCTGGTCCGATTGGATCGAGGTTGTCGAAGCCGGCAGCGAGCAACCCGCAACCGTGAATGCGATGGCGGCCGGGCTGGGTTCCGAGGACTGGGCCATCCGCTTGATGGTTGTGGACACATTGGCCAAGCGCCAGGGGAAGGTTTTCGCACCGGTCCTGAAACAGCTGGCGTCAGACGATCCGGATGCGCTGGTGCGCCGACTGGCCAAACTTCATCTCACCAGACTGGCGTCATCTCGCGGCAACGCACTCTCCCGATAGCAGTTTCAACAGTTGTGGTTCTTGCAATGGTTGCTGATCCGATGATCCGGCATGGACGATTGCCAAGCCGCGGCTTGGTCATGCATTTGCATCTTCCCGCATCGACCGCCTGCACATGACAACAAACAAAGAGGCTTGAGCTACTCGGTTGAATAGCCCAAGCCTGGGAGGGAGAGAAGGACTTTGCTCTTCCGGGGAACGGCGAGTGGTGTCCCCGGTCAATCACGCTTTAAGTGTCTGAATGATACTGCACGCTTGGCTTGGATGCAAGAGTTACCGGACAAAAAGAAGCACGAGTGTCAATCTGGGCAAGTGGAAGAAATGGTAGGGATTTGAACGATTTCGGGCCTAATAGGCGCGCGTCAGGTGCATTTCCGGGTAGTAGTGCTTGAGGATGGCGCCGGCGCGGTGGCCTTTCTGTGCCATCGATTCCATGCCCCACTGGCAGAGTCCGACACCATGGCCGAAACCGCGTCCACCGGCGAAAACGAAGGATTCGCGGCGGGTCTCGATTCGGAATTGGGTGCTGCGAATGTTGCGGCTGCCGAGCGCGAGGCGGAAGGCTTCGGCCGTCATCTCACCGGATTGGCCATTGCGACCAACGAGTCGGATGCGGGACAACCTGCCCCAGGGGTTGCGTTCGGCGATTTCCAGCCGCTCGATACGGCCCAGCTTGTTCAATGAGCGCGAGCGTTGCACCACTTTCGAGGTTAATTCAGACTTGGAAATCTTCACAGGGCCCCAGCGGAGAATCCGGGTGGGGGCGACGGAAGCGTCGTCACACTTGACCCCGCCGGCGAGCGGGGGGATGTCGGGGGCGTCGACCATGCTGTTGGCTGCCCTTTGGGAGCGCCCGCCGCAGCAGGAGCTGTAGTAGGTGCAGAAGATTTGCTCGCCATCGGGGGCGGACCAGGTGGCGACGATGCCGCGCGTGAATGCGGTGGCGTCGCGGGCGCGGTCGGCGGCGCCGGAGCGCGTGACGCCCTGATAGACCTGTGAGGCTTCGGTGGCGGTAACATCGTAAGGTCGGGCAGCGCTGTGGCACATCTGGAACAGCGCATAGGTTCGGGCGGCGATCGTCTGGGCGCGAAAAGCTTCGATGTGGAAGTCGGGGAAGACCTCGCCGGGGACGACGCAGGCGACGTAGCTTTCGATGTCGACGAAGTTGACGACCTGCAGGCGGCCCTTGCCATCCAGGGAGAGTCGCAGAGCGCCGGGATAGTGGCGAGTGGGGGACCATTTGCCTTTGCTTCGTCGGGCGAAGGTGGTCAGGCCGGTATCGGCGGGGACGATCTCAAATTTTCCGGGGCCCAGGTTCGTGTCGCCGAACATGATACTTCCGTCAGATTCGGCGTGGATGTTGGTCCAGTCGCACTGGTCCATGCGGACCACGGCTGGCCCGTTCACGCGGCGGATGGTGAACGGGGACGACATTTTGATGCGAACATCATTCCGCGTGGTCGCAAGGAGGACCCGGACATCGCGGAGGACGACATCGCTGACATTGAGGGCGGTATCGGTAGGCTGGGTGATGACGGGTTTCTGGCAGCCCACGAAAGCGAGCGAGGCCAATGCCATTGCGGTGACGTGTCCGATCCTTCGGATCATGGTGTCTCCATTCTCACCGTCCGTCTGCCGACACGAGCGCGCTGGTTCGGCACCGATGCAACGCTGTGGGCGTGATCAGCTCTTTAAGCTTAGCCCATGTTCGGAAAGGCGGCGTTTGATTTCGGCAAGCGACGTGCCGCCGAAGTTCTTGATGGCCAGCAGTTCCGCTTCTGAATGGGCGACGAGTTCGCCGATCGTGCTGACGCCAAGGCGCATCAGGCACTTCCGCGCGCGAACCGAAAGCTCCATTTCGGCGACGGATCGGTTGAGAATGTTGGAGGGGCCTCCCTCGGTGGCGGGTGGGCCGCCAAGGGCTGGACTCCAGTCACTCTCCTTCTCGTCGAGCAGTTGGCCGAGGCGCAGTCCCTTCTGTGCCAGCATGTTCTCGATTTCGTGGAGCGAGGTCTCGCCGAAGTTCTTGTAGCTGAGCAGTTCGGAGGCCGTCGTCTTGAGCAGGTCGCCGAGGGTGTTGA
>JANQQK010000014.1 GCA_028289375.1 Phycisphaerae bacterium
CTGCTGATTCGTCACGAGCGGCACGTCGAAATGTACCAAGCCTTTATCCACGTCGCCTGCCTCATGATCACGCTCAACAAGTTATGAAACCGCTTCTACGTGCCGGGGTTGACGCTTTGCAAATGGGTTGACGAGCACGGAACCTCGGTCGTGCAGATCGTCGACCTGATGTCGCAGGTGTGCGACGCGATCCAGTATTGCCACGACGAAGGGGTTAGGCACGGGGATCTGAAGCCCGCCAATATCATCGTGGACGGCGAGAAGGCGACGCTGATTGATTTTGGGCTGGCGTTCCGGTCCGGTTTTTCTGACTCCTACAGCCAATCAACATCGGCACATCCCGACCGGGGCACGTTCCACTACATGAGCCCTGAGCAGCTACTCAGTTCTGAACTGGAAACACGTTCGGAAGTCTATTCGCTCGGGGCATCTCTGTATCACACGCTTGCAGGCGAGCTTCCCTTCCCGCAGCAGCCCATGCACCCGCTGGTGAATGCGATCTGTGGGTCCACGGCACCACGAATTCGCGATTCGGCACTGATGGAACGGGCTGGGGCCACCAAGACAGAGTGCAAGCAGATTCGCGCCGTCGTCGACAAGGCGATGGACAAGTCGAGGGAGCACCGGTACCAGTCGGCGAGACAGCTTGAGGATGATCTGAAGGCGGTTGCGAGCGGTGACACTGTTTCAGCATGCAGTGAAGTCCGATCGCGTTCGTTGCGTACGCTGTGGCGTTCATACGGACGTCGCATCCTCACATTCATTGGCATCATGGTCGCGTCCTTCTTTCTGCTGCAAGCTCACTCGACGCGAATCCAGAATGCACAGAATGAGTACCACAGGCGGTTCCAACAACAGTTCCCCTCGTCCAGCAGAGACCCAAGCCTTCCGCACATCGCTGCACGGAACATGCAGAGCTTGCGTGCTCTCGGCCATGAGGGTGAATTGCGTGAGGGACTGCTCCGGGGCGGGGCAATGGCAGCATCGACCAGGGCCTGGCTATCAGAGCATCGTGACGCGATTGATCGACTTGTCGCCGATCTTGAGAGCCACGTCGTCGAGTTCCATCTTGGGGATACGTCGAGCGTTGCGATTGCCCCGCATCCGGGCGTTGCTGACGACACATTTGACGCCTTCGACGCCCTTGTGTCGGACGCGCACTTCTGGATTGAGTCCAACGATCATCATCGCGCTGCCCGCAGCATCTTGGCCGCGCGGAATCTCGTTGTAGATGTTTCAAACGGATTGCCGCCCGCAGGACGATTTGCATTTGATGCGAAGCGCGCAGAGTTGATGGCGATGATAGCGACACGGCTTGATGGGCCGGGCGAGTCACATGCGCCTTGGATCAACCTCGCCCTAAGTGAGCCACCTATCCCATCGCCAAGGAAGGACATAGAGAAGTACGCATACGCGTTTTCGGATTTTGTCGAAGCCGGGATAACGACGGACGGACGGGGTGATCGCGTTTTTGATCACGAGCTTCTCAATAAGCAAACAGGCGGCTACTTCGACAGAGTCGATCGCGACTGGAGGATCCGCGAGGGAGTCCAGATGGTCATCACGGAAGGCGAGCTCGACAAGATTGTCGACGAGTTTCACTTTGAGATTGTCGACTGGATTGGATTTACAGCCAATGGGGCCGATTTCGCGACGCGCGCGTTCACTCGAAAGCGTGAGCGGGCATGGTCAAGATATCCCGTTATCTACTGCACGTCGCTTTTGTGTGAACGAATTCCGGCGTATGCGTTCGTTCGGACGCTCAGGCGGTCCAACCTGACTGTGGCCCGGTTCTTGGCTGGCGAAGAACTTGTCGATGAGCCTGACTATTACGTTGGCGGCAACCTCGTATTGGGGCAGGACGCCGATGAACTCGCCATCTATTCGCCGAATGTCACGCCCGCATCAGAACAGGCGTTTGCGTTCGCGCGGCGGTTCGGCGTTCCGTACATTGATGGGCGTCTCCGGTATTTCCCGCCGGAGACTGACTAGGGACATGAGGATGTTGTGCATGGGCAAGTGGCACTACTTCCGCTGCACGATCCTTCGATGATGGTTTCACATGCGGCACCAGTACAGCAGCACGAGACAGAGTTGGGAACAAATGATGCCCACGCAACTGAAGTCCCGAAATCAATCTGGAATTGGTCGAAGGCGTCGCCGTCATCCGTATCGACGGTACCATCCTGATTGAAGTCGAAGGTCTTCAGCGTGGAACTGGCGTTGATGGCGTTCGTGAGTTCTGTTTCGTCGTCAAGGTCGGTGTCACCGTCATTATCGAAGTCGCCGGGGTAGAAGGTGAGGTCGATGTTCTTGTCGGTCGTGCCGTCGTCATCCTCGTCGATCTTCACAGTCAGTTGCTCGCCCGCGTCCATGTTGCGGGTAAACTCGACGGTACAGACCTTTCCGGTGCAGCTGACACTGTCGACACTGATCGCTAGGTCTGGATCGGTGTAGTTCGTGACCAGGGCGAAGTTGTTTTCGTCGATGCCGGTGGCCGTTGACGTGAATGTGACGACCATTGACCGTGGCCCCAGAATGTCGTCGCTGTCGTCGATCTGATTGAAAAGGAACTTGGCTCCATCTGCGGGGCTTGTTCGTGACACAGAATTTGCCAGGGCAGTGGACGCAAACAAAGCAACAATGATGAGTCGAGCAAACATGGCATTCCTCCTTGAATTGCCGAGTTCTGGGCATCGAAACTACTGTGGATATCGGCGCGCTGTGATCGGACTCTTGAGTAGTGAGAATAGGGGATTTGTGGTGGTATCATGACAGTATCGTCAACAAAGTTCATCGCTGAGGCCATCGACGATCCGCGTTACCGGGATGCCGTTGCGATTCGCCAGTGTGCGTGGGAGTTGGCCGAAGGTGACCATCCGATCTGTCGGACCGCCAAGTTTCAGGACTTCGTCGTGGAAGAGGCCCTCGTGCTTTTCCGCAAGAAGTGCATGCACCTGATCGACGGCGATCGGCCCCACGAACGGGTTAGGGAAGTTGCCACGATCCGCGTGTACGACAGGCAGCGGGAGAACTTCATTCCGTACATCTCAGCCCAGAATGAGTACCGGTCGAAGTATTACGACTTGAAGGGGAAGGTTGGAAGGGACGCCGCACAATCGGTCATCGTTGCCGTCGGTGACAAGATTGGCGCCGATCGGTTCAAGGTGTTGTGCGACGTGGAGTTCTGGGAAGTGAACATCGCGACCATCATGTTGCGCCTTAAGACCGACGAAGCGGGCGTAAACGCATACATGCAAGAGACTTACAGTGCAGCTTCCCATTGGATGGTGGCGCTGATGCCGAAAGTGTTCATTAGCCACCTGGACACTTTGTTGTTGGACGCCGACTTGAGGATTGGGGAGTCAGGCGTAAGCGCGACCCATTTGGACGACGACGAAGTCAAGGGCCTGTGGATGAAGAACGCAATGCGCGAGCTTATTGACCGCGCTTCTTTCGAGACGCTGACTTGTTTTTGCCCTGCTTTTTCTGAAGCCGTTCATTCGCAGACCCAGACATCCCCGCTACGCGTCGTCCGTGCTCCGTCTGAGGAATAGCTCCTGGCGAGACCATCATTGTCCGCAGCTTGTCGAGGACTTCGGACCAAGCGACGTCCTTGTCTTCCAAATCCGTGATAAGGGTCGCGACCGCGTCGATGTTCTTCGGCGCGCACGAGGCCAGAACCGCCAAGCCTGCCACTCCGATATTCGTCTTCGACAGATTCGTTAGCTTTCGGATCATCATCATGCTCTCCGCCTGTTCAGGCGTGAGCCGGATGTTCCACGCTACCGTTTTTCCGCCATCATTTCCCGACTCTTGTGCTGGCATAACACGCATTTTGATAAGCACTTAGGAATACCGCAACCAATCGTGCGCAGAAATCTCCGGCAATTTCTGCGAAAACACTTGTAATCGATGTATTACGCGATATCTTCGTAATACGATGATTACGACGACGAAGATACCAACCGTTTACGTCATGGTCCGCGACGCCGCGTCGGGAAAGTCCAAGAGCCTGACCGTGCGAGGGGCATCCCGCGACGAAGTCCTTCAAATCATCCAGGACGCCATTGATGGCCAAGCCAGCAAGAAGCGTCCAAAGAAACGTTCGCGTAAATCCGCATAAGAAGATCGTAGCGTGGCACGGAAGCCTGAAAAACTGAAGAAACCCCATGGAGCTTCCCATGTCCGTGCTTACGTTCGAGTCCCTCAGTTGCCGGGACATTGCCAGAGTCTTCGAGTGCCGCGAGACCAGCGTGACGCGCATGCTGCGTCCGGGCCTCATCAAATTCGGGCGTATGTATCGCCGGTGGCCGCAGGAGACAGTCCGCGGCATCGTCGTCGCATCCAAGCAGATACAGCCCATCTCCCCGGAGGAGCTCGACTTACGGATCCGCATCAGGACCGGTCGTGTGAATCGATGGGAGCTGCGGCCATGAGTCTTTCACCCGTCGAAGCCGGGGCGGTGACGCCAACTCGCCGTCCCGGCTCCCCCATGACGAAACGCGCGAAGGCCCTCATGGGCACTTCCTGTTCCCCGGCACGCCGCGTCGTCGCTGACAGCGGCGCGGCGTGTTTTTCTCGATCCCTCGGCGGGAGCGTGAAATGACCAGCGGGCAGATTGAGATCCACGAGACCGACGAAGTCGCCGACCTCGCCGAGCCCTACTGCCCGCAATGCCAACGCTACGTCGACATCGACGAGCTGCGGGTAACCAAAGGGTGCTGCCCCGGCTGCAACGAACGGCCGCGGCTGGCGGTACCTCTGGTTGCGCTCGGCAAGACACCAGTGCAGGTCGTAACCCACGTTTGAATCAAGGGACGGATCATGGAACAAGAGCTGAGCCTGGAGACGATCGGCAACATCAACAGCGGCAACTTGGGCATGGAGTTCAACGAAGCTCTGGCTCGAGCGGTCAAGGACAGCGAGACGCGTCGTCACATCAAGAAAGCTCGAAAAGTCACACTTACGGTCGAGATTCGACCTGTGCCAGATGACGTCGGCATACGGTACGCCACGACCACCAGGGTCAGGGCGAACATTCCCGACTCTGAGAAGTTCGACACGTGCAAGATGGGGCCGAATGGCCGACTGCTGTTCGACGACGAGACCGGCGACATCGATCAGGCCGGGCTCGATCAGGAGGAAAAACGCACAACGAAGCGTAAGCGGGCAGGCTAGTGGCTCTGGCGACGTCGGTCCGCAAGGGTCCGACGGAACGCGACGAAGCCGGCAACCTGCGGTGCCGCAAGTGTCATGGGTTCGTTCAGTGGGGAGAGGTGATTTTGATTGAGGACCGGCAGACTCCGAAGGGGCGCCGCCCGGACAAGAGCAAGGGTGAACAGCGGTGGGTCCTGCTGGACATGGACTACATGCCGCACGGATGCCGGAAGCGAGCCTAGCTCCGAAATCACCCAATGATCGTGGTTCGATGAAGACGCGTAGCGCGAGATCAATGGACAACACTCAGCACAATCGAAGGACCGATGGCAGCAGCGCTGAAGTTTCCGGATCAGGGACCGCGCAAGCGGTGGCTCAATCACATCCCCCAGTGGATCGTCGAGACGGAGGAATACGTCTCGTTGACCGCCGGGTGCAAACAGACACTGCAGGCGATCGCAAACGCATGCGACGCCCCAACACAGCCGGACGGCGATTTGACGGTCGCGTTCGGCGGCAAAGCACTGGCCCAAGCAGCGGGCGTGAGCATTCGCTCACTGTTCACACACATCAAGACCCTCGAGCGGCTCGGGTTCATTGTGACCCTGGGTCGCGGGGGCGTGGTCGGTGCACGCAACGTCAGCAATCTCTACGGGATCCCCGGAGCACCGGGAAACATGAGCGACCGCAGTCGCCGCCGAGAGATGCGCACGATGGTCAAAGGCGAGGATGGCGTCTATCGCCCGCAGGTGATTCAACCAGGCGATCAAGCCACACTTTGGCCCAAGAAGGAACTGGAGCCTGAAGTTGTTCACAGGAAACTCACAGCGAAAGCTCCACGTTGGGAGGGGGGTCGTGCAAATTTTGCACGGGGGTCGTGCAAAAATTGCACACCACCATCTCCCTATCCATCTCCCTATGAAAAAAAGCATGCGCCCAAAGTCTCGAAACGGCGTGGGAAGTTCGGGCGGATTCGCAACATCGAGCCCGTTGAGTTGCGGGACGACGCCAAGCTGCTCGCTCTGTACCGCGAGCTCGTCCGTGAGGGCGTTGTGCGGGACTGTGAGGCGGACCTGCTGTTCGTCTTCGGAGCGGCTGTCCATGCGCTCAGGCGCGCCGACAACCCGTGTGCGATGTTCGTCTCCATGGTGCGGAACAACGAGAACGAACGCATCTACGTCACCAACGGGGATGACGAGGAAGCCAGGTACCGCGTACGTCGCGTACGCGGAGAGCAAAGGGCTTCTGATGGCGCCTGTGAGCCGATTCCGTCTCCCAGGCATTCTGAGGCTATTGAGCTGTCTGAGGACGCTGTGTTCGTCTGTGCGGCCATCAAGGCGGGCCATGCACGGGGAATACGCACCCACGATGCGTTGGTCAGGCAACTGCACGCGGAAGACCGCACGTGGACGCGGGAGCGCTGGGATAAGGCGATTCGGGAACTCGAGCAGGCACGGGTGGAGAGGTTTGGCTAATGCTTCCTAGGTACAAGGAAACAGCCATTGAGTTCGAGATCCCGATGGTCCCGAGGCCCAAGCAGTCGGACCGTCAGCAGATCATCGCGCCGAAGAACGGCAAGCCGGCGTTTGCCAGGCACTACCAGCCGGAGGCTGTCACACAGAACGCGAAGTCGCTTGCATCGTTGGTCGCGCCACACCGACCGGAGATCCCGTTAGACGGTCCGGTCGGGCTGCGGTTCGACGTGGTGTATCCGTATCGCAAGAGCGAGGCCAAGAAGAACCGGTTGGCGTTGATTCCGAAAGACACCAAGCCGGACATCGACAATCTCAAGAAGCAGCTCTGCGACGTGCTGCAGGCCTGTGGGTTCTTCGTCAACGACGCTCAGATCGCGGAAGCCTGTGGACGGAAGTTCTGGGGCAAGCAGGCGCGAACAGTAATTCAGCTCTGGAGGATTACGCCATGAGACGGATGCGGTGTTCGTTGTCGCCGGCGAGGGTGCTGTCTGTGGGCATGCTGGGGTGTTGCCTGTGGTATACTCTGAGCCATGGAAGCGCTTCCGAAACGTCGTCGATCAAAGCTGAAGTGGGTGTTCCTTGCTGCGAGTGTCACTATTGCCGTGGCGATGGTGGGAACGCAATTCGCAACTTTCGCTTGCGGTTTCACACGCCAGGGGACACGCCACAATTGGCTCATCGAGACGGGTCGCTTGGTCTTGTGGCGAGATTCCGACCCACGAGTGGCAGGCCCGTCGAACCGCTATCTAACCTACTGCCGCTTTACACGGGGCGCACCGCGATCGGCATTGTCTCTGCTGTACCTATCCAGCAGTTATCGCATAGTGATGTCAATCCCACTCTGGTACCCTCTGCTTCCCTTTGCATTGGCAACGGTATGGCTGTTCCGTCGCGACAGGCGACATCCGCCCGGTCACTGCCAAGGCTGCGGCTACGACCTGACCGCGAACACGACCGGCCGATGTCCGGAGTGCGGGCAGGTCACGTAGCAATCTCCGCACCGATCAGGTGGTATACTCCGAGCCATGGAAGCGCTTCCGAAACGCCCTCGATCCAAGCTGAAGTGGGTGTTCCTCGTTGGGAGCGTCACAATTGCTGCGGGAATGGTGGGGACGCTGTTTGCCAGTCTCTCATGGACCTGCACGTATCCGGGGATACGTCACATGGGTGCTGTCACCAGCGGGTCAATTTTAGCGGTGCACATACCCGAAGGGGTACAGGGGGTTGCACGGTTCGGCCTCGAGTCGCGCAAGTCCACCTGGAGGTGGGCCCCGCGGTACAACAGCTGGAATGGTCGCTGGCTCGGTCTCGTCCTGCCCCTCTGGTGTCCTTTGCTCCCCACTGCATTGACAACGGTGTGGCTGTTCCGTCGCGACAGGCGACATCCACCTGGTCACTGCCCCGGCTGCGGGTACGACCTGACCGCGAACACGACCGGGCGATGTCCGGAGTGCGGACAGGTCACGTAGGAATCACATCGCCGGTCAGGTGGTATACTGAAAGTCATGGAAGCACTTCCGAAACGCCGTCGTTCCAAACTGAAGTGGGTGTTCCTTGTCGTGAGCCTCGTGATTGCTGCAGGGATGGTTACCACGCTGTTCGGCATTATCTATTGGAATGTCGGGCTCGGGAAACTGGCATATTCTGGAGAGATCCAGAGTGGATGCTTCGTGATTTGGTATCACGGAGCTTCCCGCGAGACGTTCATCTGGAACTTCAGTCCTACCCCGACTATGTGGGAGTGGTGGCCTCGTTATCGCATCAGCATGAAGCTGGTTGTTCCACTTTGGTGCCCCTTTCTTCTCTCTGCAGTGACGACGGCGTGGCTCTTCTATCGCGACAGGCGACGTCCACCCGGCCATTGCCAGAACTGCGGTTACGACATGACCGCGAACACGACCGGCCGATGTCCGGAGTGCGGGCAGGTCGCTCCAAAAACAGTCCAGTAGCACAAACCAGCTTACGTCTATCCCACTCTGTCGGCCGCACTGCACCGCAGGAGCCCACGACATGACTGAATCACGACTCTTGCGCATTCAGGAATGGGTCAGGAACAACGGCCTCGAGCTGGCGGTACACGGTACCTCGTTCCGGCGAGCAGCCAAACAGGCATCGGCGGAGCTGAAGCTGCGTGTGTCACGTCAGTACCTGAGCACGAAAGCGAAGGAGCTGCGAAGTCCCTGGCGTGGTGTTGAGCCGCCGATCTCCTTCTTCGCGACGCCACTTTCGAGCGCCGAGTGGGATCGAGCCATCATCGCGGTGTGGGAGTTCCGCACCTCCTACACGAATCGCTGGATGCGCGTCACGTTCCTGCAGCGCATCATGCGACGCGAGGGATACGTGGTGGATTTCAATGCCGCCATGGAATCCGCACGTCATCTTCGGTTGCGCGGTGTGAGAACCAAGGGCACGGAGCCAGGCGACGCGGAAATCACGTGGGAGCCTCGCGATGAGTGAATACCGCGGTGCATGGGGCGTCGACGACAACGGAGAGTTCGTTCAGTGGATCTAAGGAAGGGAATCACGATGACCAAATGGAAGCTACTTGGAGCTGTTGCCGCCTTACTCGCTGCCTTGCCCGTCCAGGCTGAGCCCTGGGTCGGCGTCTGGACTGGGATGACGCTCAACTACGTCAACGGCGAGAACTGCCGGCCGGCCGACAACGACCTCGGCATGGTGTGCGACATCTACCCCACCGACGTCATCGTCCAAGGCTCCGATCGCCAGCTCGTCTACGTCGTCTCGACGTTCTACACCGGCATCCAGTTCAACGATGCCGTCGCGTTTCTCGAGGCCGTTAAAGCCCGTGGACGCGGCGACAAGGTGCTCTTCCTGACGAACTGGAACAACCCGCGCCTGCAACGTGAGATCACAAGGCCCTACCGCCCCAATGGCGAAACCTGGTCGGACGTCCCGGATCCCGGTGACCGGCAGTGGTGGTACGAACGGGTGGAGCTGCCCTTCCGGCGCGTCGCGGCCCTTGCCGAGTGGTTCCCCGATACCGTGTTGGGCATGGGCGTCGACTTCGAGATGTACTTCTCGCAGCCAGGCTCGCCGCACAAGTTCTATCGGCCGCACACCGGGACGCATCGCTGCCTGCCGTGGTTGCGGAAGGCGATGGAAGCCGTCAAGGAGTTTTCGCCCGACCTGGTATTCGCCATCGTCAACGCCGACGTCGGTGAAGCCCGCATCTACAAGATGCTGCACATCTTCTCTGATTTGTCGTTGTCGGAGCGGTACTACACGTTCGCCTACCTCGATCACGAGACGTGCGGTGGCCATCGACAGCCGGTGATGCGGCACATCGAGAAATGGGAAGGCCTCTCCATCGTCGACGGACAGATGGTCATGGGCCTGCACGTCACGCGAATGGACTTCCTCGGCACCGATCGTGGCTACCACGACGTGCCGGGCATGCATCCGATCGTCCGCGTGCACATGCAGACGTTCCTCGAGCAGGACGTGCCGATCTTCATCTACACCGGCAAACGTTTCAGGAAGAATCCCATCTGGGGCAGCGTCGGCCTGGAGGCCTCGCTACGTGAGCTGAAGTTGGGCGCGACGACGCCCCTCCACGATCGGTACGGGCGATACGTTGATCGCTATTCCTCGATGACCCGCAAGTGCAACGGTGTGCAGCAGCTGCTTCAGGTCCAGGACGTTGAACCTGGCAGCGGGATTCGTGTTCCGAGATCGAGGGCGCGAAGGTGATTGAAAGGGTTTGACGTGGCGAAGTACGCTTCCAAAACAAAGGTCCCTGTTTCTCGCTCGAAGGCCGAGCTCGAGCGACTCATGGAGAAGTACGGAGCGGACGCATTTGGCATCATGTCCGATAGCCGACAGGTCCAGATCGCATTCACATTCGACGGTATCAACTGCGTGATCAGGATACCCCGCGTTGAGAATGCAGCGGATGATCGGCAGCAATGGCGTGCACTCGTGCTAGTCGTCAAAGCGAAACTCGAGGCGATTGAATGCGGATTCACGACATTCGAAGACGAGTTCCTTGCGACTGTTATCATGAAAAACGGCCAAACTGTAGGCGAGTACGCTCGCCCTCAACTCCAAGGACTATCGATGGGCGATTCGCTGCGACTACTGCCAGCACCTTCGGATCAGAGCACAACGAAGCATGAACGCAAGCGAGGATAGCAAGTGAAGACGTACGAAGAAAAATACAAAGAGCTCCGGAAGGACGTCGAGGCGTTCATCGAGGCGACCGACAAAGCTGCCGTCGTGAACATGCAGATCAGCGAGCTTGAGGAATCGGAGTCCCCTGATCACCTGCTGAAAATACTCGAACAGCACCTGGATGACTCGCGGGCAGCACAAGAGCGTATGCGGACATTGCTCGATTTGCATGGGGATGTATGACGCTTGAATCCCTTGACTGTGACAACTCGGCAGGCGGCCGAACTGCTCGGTGAGTGCGTGGACAGCACCGCCCGGCGGATCAAGCGCGGACAGCTCAAGCGCGTTTCGCGGAATCGCGTCTCCTTGAGGTCCGTGTTGCTCGCTTGCGGAATCCCGGAAGAGGAAGCTTGTCGATTGCTTGCCTGGCATCTGAGCTCGGCATCAGATAGTGACCAGCTGTCACCGTCACACTCGAATGGCCAAGAAGACGCGAAGCCTCGGTCAAAGGGGCGCCGCCGATGTTCTGCAGACGGCTCGAAGCGATCGCACGCAGGTCGCGAAAGAGCAGGTCTGGTAATCCGGCCTCAAGTCTGGCATCGTTCCACCACTTCCGATGATTCAAGTCGGGAAAGAGAAGCCCTCGCACGCCAGTTTCGTGAGCAATGTCGGAAAGGAGTGGGAGGAGGCGCGAAGAAACGGGGACGGCGATCTACTTCCCGGTCTTCTGCCTGACGATGGGAATGACCGCATGTTCGAAGTCAATATGAGCCGGTGTCATCATGGCCAACTTGCTGCGATCCAATCCAGTTGTCATCGCGAGCAGCACTGCCGCGCGGTATCGTTCATCGGGACACGCCTTAACCAGTGCCGCAAGCTGGGCCTCCGTCACTGGTGGACGCTCACGTGGAAGCGAACGCGGCTTGCTCGTCAGTCCGTCATTTGGATTGTGGTGGCAGTAGCCCTTTTGAATGCACCACTTGAAGAACTTGTTGAGGTTGCGGATGTGTTTGTTGACCGTCGACTCAGCCGACTCTTTCATCCGCCACGATACGAACCGATCGAGATCCGATCCAGTGATCGCATGAACAGGCACATCGCCGGCCAAGCGACAGAGGAAGTTCAAGGCGACACGATGTCCGCGTTGGGTATCTTCGCGCAATCCGGCGATGGAGGCGTTGAATTCTGCAGCGGCATCAGGCAGAAGTGTTTCGGTGACCTGGTCGAGATCACCAAGCTCGCGCTTGGCATTGTGTCGCCGCATAAAGAGGCGTGCATTCTTCAGCGTCGAGAAGCACCGGCTGTGGAGTGTTCGCTGCCCGTTGGTCCACACGTGCCAGTACACGTAGTAGCCAGGCAACTCTCGACCACGGTTGATGACCTTACCCGGCCGCGGCGGCTCGCGTTTGGCACCAGGAAGCCAAGCTTTCGGGGTACGTCCCATTGGGGTAACGTACCTTAGTACGAGGCCGCGAAAAAGGCGGGGCCGAAATAAACAGCATGTTTATAGCATGTGCAAGGGTTCATCGAATCTTACATAAACCCTTTTCCGTAAAGCACTTGGGCGAGTGGCGGAATGGCAGACGCTGGGGCCTTAAAAGCCCCTGACCGAAAGGTCGTGCGGGTTCGAGTCCCGCCTCGCCCATTTGACCGTGGCAAGCCGCGGCCGAACCCCCGCCGTCTGAGTTCGTCAGCCGTGGATGCCTGCTCCGCGCTTCATATCGACACCGCCATGACGGAAAATCGCCGTGGCAGCTGTCATCAGCAACAACACCATCACGATCGTCGACCACTGCGACAGCGTCGGCACTTCGACGACGCAGCCATAGGTTGCGACGCCAAGGCGGATTTCGCTGGGGCTTGGCGGCGGACGGCCGAATACGCCAAGTCCACCCACGCCGAGCGAACTGGTGATATCTGTCGGCCCATCGTTGGCGGCTGAAAAGGCGACTTCGCCAATCTTGACCCACGTCGGCTCGATGCCCTGCGGCGTGAAATTCGCACCGCCAAAGTTGGTAACCGTGCCGGCCACGTTGTCGAACGCCCCATCGGCAAGGGTACTGAAAAGCGTACTGTTCGTGAGCGACGTGACTTGCAGGATGGCTGGGTCGAAGTCGAGATCGACGAAGAAACCGGTGATGCCGGTGTTCACGTCGCCGATGTCGCTGGCCCATAGCTCAACGACGAAGTTTTCCGGGATTGGCGTCGTGTCGCACAACTGACCCGGCAAGCCGCTCGGATCGGTCGTTGTCTCAACGACGCTCGACGCAGCAAGCGGAATCAACTGCAGCTCGACATCCGTCGGGTCCACGCCGGCCGCGAACGCGACGGCGTTGGACAGAACAGCCGCGCCGTCCGTCGTCGCATCCCAGAACAGGCTGCTCACATCGTCGGACGGTGGGTAGATGCCAAGATCCACGCGCACACCAGCCAGATCATCGCGGAATGCGATCAGCGGCGAGCTGTCACTCCAAGATGCCACCAGGGTGCCGCCGTTGAGCTGCGTCGTCGTGGGCCGGAAGCTCGACAATCCGCCGTCAAACTGACTTAAGCCTGCCGCCAAGGGATGAAGCGGCAATTGGACCGTGCCGAGCGTTGCTGCCCCGACCAGATTGCCCATCTGATCGTCGATGACATCGTACCCGTCCGCCGCCCAACGCCCGCCCAGGAATCGATTCTGCACATCGCTGGTCGTCGCGAATACCGCCAGAACAACGCCGCCACCGTTGTCAACGTAGTCGGCCAGGCGGTCACCGAGCAGAGCCGCGTCGTCAAAATCAAAGTTGCTCCAGACGATGACGGCGTCAAACATCGCCAACGTCGGGGCATCTGGGGTCTCAAGACCGGCATTGATGATGGAGACACTGTCAAATTGCCCGGAGGCGACGAGCTTGTCACGCGTGTCGGTGAAGAGCGCATCTGTGACATCGCCAGCGGCTGCAGCGACAATGGCAACGTCAACCGAGCCACCTGCGGCGGCTGGCACCTCGACGCCCATCACGCGCGTGAGACCATCCGGGTTTGACGTCCAACGCGATCCGTCCTCACCGATGCGATGATCACGCGCAGCGGCACCTGTCGCCGCCAACACTGCGAACACGCAGGCCATCGCCGCCATGCGCCGCGTCACGGACCTACCGCGATTGTCGATTCGTTCATTCATCTGCTTTTCCCCACTCCGTCCATTTGCTCGCGCGGTGCACACCTTCGTCGTGCAATCGCAGCCCTCGCGGATCAACCCTCCGTGAAGATGTTCAGTTCATCCAGCACGGGCGGCGGTTGCTCGCCGGTCGTCTTGAAGATGAAGTCTGCGACCGTCGTTTGATCGACATGCATGCGCTTGCGCAACAACTCGCCAAACACGGCACGATAATCGATCGTCGTGCGAATGGCGTCATGATCAATTGTCAGCTCCGGATTCAGACCAGGCCAACCATCGGAACCGCCAACCTGCTCTTTGCAGTAAACACCGCCATTGATGTTACCGCCCATCGCCATCATCAGTCCGCCATTGCCGTGATCCGATCCGCCATTGGCATTCTCGTTGATCTGCCGACCGAACTCGCCCTGGTAAACCAGCGTGACGCGATGCCAGTAGTCCTGCAGGTCAATTCGGAACGCGGCGAGGTTCTGGCTGAGATCCTTGATCCGATTGTAATAGCCTCCGCCCTTGAATGGTCCAAGATTCGCGTGGTTGTCCCAGCCGGTGCGATCCGTGTAGACCACTTCAACGGGAACACCGCCGCGGATCAGGGCGGCTGCGTTCATCATGCGTTGGCCGAAGTCCGAGTTGGTGTATCGTGCGTCGGGGTGGGGCGCCACTTTCACCTGCGAAAGCAGATCGATGACCTCGAAGGCGTTCAGCACGCCGCCTTTCAATGGATCTTCAGTCTGAGCGGCATAGCGCGCCGAGAGGATCTTCGTGCGCTCGCTGGCCGACCCAGGATCACCCGGGAGGATGACCTCGTCCAACGCCTGAAACGCGAGCGTCTGCTCGGCAAAAGCCATCGACTTGGGAATCAACCGATTGGACGAAAACGCGGCGCCGCGCAATGGGCCACCCAATGATGGTGAGACCTGCAGATACCGCGACAGCCAACCCGTCAGTTCCGGTTCAGGCTGATTGGGCGTGCCATACTCGATGAGCGCTTCGGCTTGAAAGTGCGATCGATTCGTATCAGGTGAGCCGGAGGCGGGAATGAACGCGACCTCGCCGGCCTGATACAGTTCGAACAACGTGTTGCGATCTTCCGTGCCTTGATACTCGCGATCGTGATAAGCTTTGTTAATGCCAAAGGCGTCGTTGCCGGCGGCGCCGAGGTGCAGACAACGTCGTGCCTCGACGTCCGGATCCTTCGCGTCTGGCGGCAACAGGCCAATCGTGGGCCGCAAGCCGTCGGGGAAAAACTCGACGCCCGTGTCATACGGCGCCTGGTAAAGCCACGAATCTTCGTACGGCGGCGTGTTGCCCAGAAGATCCGGACCGCCCCGCAGGAAGCAAAAGACCAGCACGTCAGGCTGCTGCCCGCCGCGTTTCTTGCCATTGGCCAGTGAGATACGCGGCAACCACGCCGGTGCAAAGAGTGCACCGGCTGCGGCCATGCCTGAACGCTTGATGAACGATCGGCGGCTCAGCTCGCGATACTCCTGGCAGGCATTGCAATCGTCGTGGAACGGCTGGGAAGTCCCAGTTTCCTCTGACTGATGTCTGTCAACCATTACTCATCCTCCGTCCTTTGGACCACCCCTCGCGGATTCTGTTCAACCATCCGATCAAATAAACTGGAAACTCGGCAGGCTCATCGCCAACCCGAGCGCTTCCTTCAACTCTGCTTCAAAGACCGTGCCATACCCGATGAAGTCCTGGACCGACTGGACCTCCTGCGGAGCCATCCGCCCGCCGGTCAGCAGCAGGTTCAATCCCTGAGCCTGCGTGCCCGGTGCCGTCGCGTCGACACTGGCGAGCAGGGTCGAAACGGAAAACGGGGTGACGTCGGGGATGAAGTTCCGTGCGATCGCATCGACGTAATTCCATCGCGAAATCATGCTGCCTTCGGACCACGCCTTCGAATCATACGGACCGTTCGGCGGACCCCAGAAGCTCGGGTGCATGCCCATCGATGCCATGTAGAATCGAAGCGTCGGCATGAACGCAGGATGGGTGACGTTCAGATTGGCATTCACCGCCCGCAACGCCGCCGTCGTCAGGTCGTATGGCCTGCGGAACTTCGCAACGGCGTGATTGGTAAGCACGTCCCGCTGCAGAATGATCGAGAGCATCGCCTTGATGTCGCCGATCGGGTTGCTGTTGAGATACGTCCATTTGACCAGTTGGACCACGTCCTCCGGCGGATCGTAGTTGTAGGATATGCCACCCAACAGGAATCGGCACATCTTGCGTGCGATGTAGTCTGCCGTGTTGGGGTGTTCGACGAGAATCGTGATGGCTTCGTCGCCCTCCATCTCGCCGGCAGCACCGGACTGCCCCGTGATCGGGACGCCGAGGAACACCTTGTTCCCCGAGTCGTGAACATTCGCGCGATAGCGGAAGTCGCCATATTCCAGCGTTCCGTCACAACCGGTTCCGCTTAGGCAAACCGACCAACCCGTCAGAATACGGGCCAGTTCCTCGATGTCGAATTGCGTGTAGCCATTGTCGACACCGAGCGTGTGCAGTTCCATCAGCTCGCGGGCGTAGTTCTCGTTCGGTGCCGCCGCGACGTTTGCGTTGTTGTTCAGATAGAGCAACATCGCACTGCCCCGCGCGGAAGCCCGAATCAGGTCCGGCACGTTCGTCATCGCGTTCGCATACACCACATCACGCAGGAAGGGCCACAGCAGATATCGCTGCGTTCCCGACGAGTTGATGTCGATGTTGAGATGATGATTCCAGAACTGGAACATCCGCTCGAAGAGCTGGGCCTTGGCATACGTCGCGCGAACGACCTGAATCGTGGCGGTCTGATTCAGTGCGATCCCCGACATGTTCATCGGACCGTACGTCAAGCGAATGTCGTTGGCCGACATTGGCTGGATGTCGTACGGCGTCAGCCTGGTTATCAGGTCGGGGTCATTTCCGTCGATCAGCGTCTCGTAGTTCAGCTGCTCCGCGAGGTAGCCTTCGTACCCCAGCGTTGCGGCATGTTCGTATTCCGCCACGCTGAACCCGCCCGTGATGCGGTCGATCAAGAGCACAAGGTCCGGATCAAACGTCTCCGTTCCAGCCTGCGCTCGCTTGGCACCCGCAGACATAGCCCCCCAAGCAGCCGCGGCGGCCGCGACCGTGCGGACACCGGGTTTGGCGGCATCCGTCCTGGCTGTTGTCACCGGTTCGTCCCTTGTGGTCTCAAGGTTCTGCCCGATCATGTTTACGTCTCCCTAACTGCATGTTTTGCGCAACGCGTTCGCGACCATCGGCCGCGTTGTGTTTTCATCCATGTCGATCGTGAACGAATCACCGGTCAACGTCATGGGCTGTCACAACGTGAACCTTGTCACTGGCGACCCAACCCGCTCCATGACGCACAACCTCGACTCGATCCAATGCAATCTGCTTCTTTACCTGACCCAAGGTACGCGACGTCTCAAGATGCACCGTGGCAAAGACCTGCCAGCCATCCTTGCCGACGTCCCGTCCGAAGGTATTGCCACTGATGCAAATAAATTCGCCATCGCGCGATTCCCTGGACAGCGTGCCAAACGTCGGATCAACCGATACCTGAGCGGACAGTCCCACCGGCAACCGCATCTCCGCGGACACCGACGCCACACCGCCCCCACCACGTTGACCGTCGCGAACAAGGAGTTCAACATCCGTGCCATCGTCGTCCGTCACCAACTGCCACGTGACAAACACATCGCCACCAACACTTGACGACGCAGCCAATGACGAACATCGGCGACACGGCGGATAGTCCTCCTCGTCCAACGATACGCACGACTCGCCGAATACGGCCGCAAACCAGCCGAAATCACCCGAATCGACAAATCCGGAGCAATCGAAATCGCAATTCGGATCGAACCCGTCATCACCGGGTCCGGTCAGCCAACAGGCAGCAAACATGCCGAAATCGCCCGCATTGATCGGGTCGATGCCGTCAAGGTTGTAGACGCAGTCACTGACGATCGACATCGACGCCATCCCATAGTCAATATCTGCCGGATCGATCACACCGCGTCCGACAGCCTCAACATTGTCAGCAGCAGCCGACAACGTCATCGGCGTTCCGTCGTCGCAGGCAAGCGTCGTGAATTCGACGATGGCGATCCGCGACCACTCCGGTTCCACACCAACACCGCTCGCCCCCGCATCCGTACCGCCAAGTCCGGCCACCGAACCGGCAACATTGTCGACGGTTCCGCCGGCGTTGCCGAAGAACGGGGCACGATGCTGAAGGCCGACGACCTGCACAGCCGCCGGATCGAATGTGAGGTCAGCATAGACCGCTTCAAGACCTGTGTTCAGCGCGCCGCGATCGGTTCCCCACAACTCGGCCACGAACGCCCCGCCCTGACCGACCGACGGGTCAGACGCGGGAAGCTGCGTCTCGACGTCGGAATTGCCGGCTGACGCCCGAACAACCAACGCAAGCTCGATATCCGCACCTTCGCACTCATCCGGAATGCCATTGCCGTTCACGTCCGAACTGACGCCATCCGCAATGTCGCACACATCGGCTGCGCCGTTGGCGTTGCAGTCTTCACACTGGTCAGGGATACCGTTTTCGTCGCAATCACCAGACGGCGGACGGAATTCCAGATCCATGCCAAACGCGAGCGCACCGCCCGGATTCTGATACACCTCAAGCAGCGTTCCAGTGTCGCCATCGTAATAGGCCACCGCGTTGGCCGCGGAGTACCCCAAGTAAAAGCCTCCATCCGGGCCAAAGCCGATCGGTGAGAACACGAGCGTGCCGGTCTGTCCGGAAATCACCGGGATAAAGTCACCCACAAACGCTCCGGTCGTGCCGTCATACTCCCGAACGTTGTCCGAAATCGTGTCGGCCACAAAGAGATTGCCATTGGGCCCGAACGTGACGCCATGCGGACCGAGCAGGGTGTCGTCATTCAGGAACGGGCCAATCAACGCTCCGGTAATGCCGTCAAACCGCAGGACATCCAACGATGAAAACGTGCTCACATACAGATCGCCGTCAGGCCCAAACGTCATCGACAACGCGAAGGTCGATCCCGTTGTCCCCGGAATGAGTGCGAACGATCCAAGCGCCGCACCTGTGACTCCATCGAATTCAAACACGGCGCCGCCCGTTCCGCTCAGCGCCAGGACATTGCCCGTGTGCGGACTGATCTCCAGATCGATCGGGAACACGATCGACTCAGTCGTGAAGTCGCCGACGTAGTCGCCCGTGACGCCGTCGAATCGGCGGATACTCAACGCGGCAGTATCGCCAACCAACAAATCGCCGTTGGGCAAAAACGCCATGCCCGCCGGCTGCCCCAGATCGCTAGCACCAGCTGCCACGAACTCACCAAGGAACGTATCCGACGCGAGGTTGTAGAGCAGCACATTGGCACTTCCAAACCCACTGACAACCATGCCAGCCGTTCCCGCCAGATCGCACGAGTCCAGCGCACCGTTGCCGTCGCAGTCGGACTCAGTGGGGCCGACCAGTTCGCATTCGTCCAGAATGCCGTTCAGGTTGCAATCGAAGAAGACCTCGCACTCATCGAGCAGCCCGTTGCTGTTGCAGTCGTCACCCGCGCCAAGCTGCAATTCGCAGATATCCGCAATGCCGTTGCCGTTGCAGTCCTCACACTCATCGGGGACACCATTGTTGTTGCAGTCGCCGCTCGTCGGACCAGCCACGTCACACTCATCCGGCACGCCATTGCCGTTGCAATCTTCACTGAGGGCAAACAATTCCAACCGCAATTCCACGCTCTGCACGACGCCCGCATCCAACTCCGAACCATCATGCACCCGCAAGAGCCAAGTGCCGCATTCACTCTCGCCCGCGAACGCCGCCAACTCGCCAGGCCAACCCGTCGCACCCGCGTCGGGACGATAATCACCCATGATGGCGAACGGTCCCGGTGGTGGCGTCTCGATGCTGTCAGCATGGAAATCGTCGAGTTCCACGACCATCCCCTGATTGCTCGCACCACAGCAATCCGAACCACCGCAGTACGGCTGTGATTCGACCATTGACGGCCTGCTCAACAAGGTCACCACCGTGCCGCTCGGACTCTCCAGCTCAACGACGAGATCGCCAACCCACGTGTGATCGATATCCAATGCAACGACGACATGTTCAACGCTCGCACAATCCACACCGAAGTCAGCCACGATCGGAATCTCAACGAACGCATCGCCCGTTCCCGGGCAGTCGGGAATGTCACCGGACGGCGAACCGACTGTGACAGACACCGTCTTGCCCACGTCGAATGGCGCGATGTCCACCTCGTCGGGCACGCCATTGCCATTGCAATCCGGTTCGCACTCGTCGGGAATTCCATTGTCGTTGACGTCCGGACTGGTGCCGGAACCGATGTCGCAGGCATCGGCAATACCGTTGCTGTTGCAATCCGGTTCACACGCATCGGGAATCAGGTTGCCGTCACAATCCTCTTCATCGCCGTCGAGAATCTCGCAGATGTCAGATCGCCCATTGCTGTTGCAGTCGGCGTCACACACATTCGGCACGCCGTCGCCGTTGCAGTCGGGCAGACCTTCGCACTCGTCGGGCGTGCCATTGTTGTTGCAGTCGGGCAGTCCCTCACACTCATCCGGAATGCCGTTCGTATTGCAGTCCGCACTGGTCATGCTCGACAGGTCGCAACTGTCCGGGACGCTGTTGGCGTTGCAATCCTCTTCGATGCCCGCAGCAATCACGCACTCGTCGGCAATGCCATCACTGTCGCAGTCTGACAACCCTTCGCACTCGTCCGGCACACCATTGCCGCCACCCCCAAGGTCCGACAGCCACGCCTCCAGGTTTGCATACTCCTCGTCGGTGAAATCAAACGTCCCGCCGACATGGAACACGCACCCGCTCGTTTTCCACTGGTAGTAGTAGCGACTGTAGCCGCGGTGATTCGGCGCGGTATTCCCGAATCCCCCGAAACCGTGGCATACCTGACAGTTGCCATTGTGCAGCAGCTGACCGAAAAACGCGCTGCCAACCCCAGGCCCACCACCGGCACAATCAACCGATGTCTCGTTAATCAGATCGCAGATGTCGGAATTCCCGTTCGGCTGACAATCCGGATCGCATTCGTTCAGCGTCCCGTCGAAATTGCAGTCCAATGGAAAGTTCTGAGAACAGTCCGGATCGAGTTCGCATTCGTCGGGAACACCGTTTCCGTTGCAATCGTTGCCGGTTTCGCATTCGTCCGGGATCTGGTTGCCATTGCAGTCGTTCCCTGTTTCGCATTCGTCGGGGATGCTGTTGCTATTGCAGTCCTCACTTGTACCACTAGCCAGATCGCATTCATCCGGAACACCGTTGACATTGCAGTCCAGGCTCGCCCCGCCGGTGATGTCGCAATCATCGGGTTGGCCATTGAGATTGCAGTCCGGGTCGCATTCATCCGGAACCAGGTTGCCGTTGCAATCGACGCCCGGTGCGCAGACATCGATCAATCCGTCGCTGTTGCAGTCCGTCGCGTTGCTGAGTGCACAACTCTCCGCCGAGAACCACGTGCCGCCCTCGCACTGGCAAGTGAACGATCCCAACCCCGAGGAACATGTGTCGCCGAGACAGCAAGCGCCGAATTCGAGGAAACAGGCGAGCGGACTTCCCACGCATGTTGTCCCCGCACCGCTCCACACACCGCAGATATCGTCACACTCCGCCTGCGTCAGGTCCGTGCAATTGCCCCCCCGGCAGCATCGCCCCGTCGGTTCCGGACAGGTGAAATCGGCACAATTCGTGGCATCGGTCACCCACGTCCCGCCGCCGCACGCACAACTGTCGGCTCCGACCTGATCGTCACAAGTCCCATCGGTGCAGCAGACGCCAAACAGCGTGGCCGGGCACAGACCGGTGCAGACTGAATCTTCCCCAAGCCAAGCTCCGCATTGCTCCACCTCGCATGCATGCTTGGTCACATCGTCGGTGCACGTCCCATCAACACAGCAGGCTCCCAACTCGCCGCCTGGACAGATCACCGTCCCACATCCACCAACCGAAAGGATGTACGTTCCGCCAGCGCATTCGCACTCATCTTCCATCAGCGTTTCGTCGCAGGTTCCGTTCAGGCAACAGACACCGCCAAACATGGTGGCGCATGCCTGACCCGCGCAGGTCGATCCCGTCCCGAGAAAGTCGCCGCAGAATTGGTTGATACACCGAGCCTGCAAGACATTTCCCAGACACTGACCATCGACGCAGCACGCGCCGGTCAACTGCCCGCCAATCACATCGCCGATGTCGGCAACGTCGACATCCTGAATATTGCGAATGCCGTCAAATGGCACGATCTGGATCGGTTGTATCGATTGTCCGAAGGCCAAGCCCGAGAGCACGAACACAAGTACCCCGGAAGCGACCGCCCGAGAAATGCTGACCATGGCTGCCTCCTTTACAGGCGCCATAATATCGGACGCGTACAACTATGTACAGTTTTAGCTTATTTTGAAAGGCTCTGACGTAAAGTGTGGGAGAACTCGGTCAAAAAGGTCGCACTCACGGCCCATGAGGGACATTTGACGCAGATGGCTCAATCAATATTTTTGACCCAAGACCGAAAAACGGCCCAATCGCTACAAAACGCACAATCTACGCATTGTGCAGCATGGTCACTCGAACTTGCACGTACGCCTTCTAGGTGAAGTACAGTCGCACGGTAGTCACTTCCGGCAATCAAAGCACCCGAGCGAGCACGATTCGTCGCACCCGCGCTGAGCACCCTCGAATCCGTCGCCCCCGCCTTGCATTCGCGCTTCAGCCATGTGCCGACTAGAACAGTGCGCTGTTCGTCTGCGACATTTCGTACATCCGCAGTGCCGCCGGACCGACGAGAACCACGAAAATGGCGGGGAAGATGAACAGAATCAGCGGCGCCATCAGTTTGACCGCAGTCTTCTGCGCCTTCTCCTCCGCAGCTTGGCGGCGCTTCGTTCGCAGCGCGTCGGCTTGGTGACGCAGCGCCTTTCCGACGCTGGTACCGAACTTCTCGGCCTGGTTTACGACAGCGACAAGCGATTTGACTTCGGGAACCTGCGTGCGCTCGGCCATGTTGTCGAGCGCCTCACTACGCGGGATACCCATCTGCGCTTCGCGCGTGGCGATTTGAAACTCCTCACTCAGTTCGGGGTGGACATTGCGCATCTCGTCGCCCACGCGCTGCAATGCACCATCAAGCGCCAATCCCGACTCGACCGTGATGACCAGCAGGTCGAGGGAATCGGGCAGACCCTTGCGGATCGAGTCGCCGCGCTTCTTGATCGACGAGGCCAGCCACAGATTGGGCGCCATGAACCCCATCGCTGCTCCGAACAACGACATGCCCAGCACGTTGCTCGCGCCGTTGCCACCGCTCCAGGAGTAAAACGCGATCGCGATCCCACCGAGGATGGCCAACACCGTCTTGCTGGCCAGGAAGATGGTTGACGCGTTGTCCTTGCGGATACCTGCGGCGGCGAGCTTGATGCGGATCTTCGACATCTCCGCCGAATTCTTCGGCATCACCGGTCGCACTGCGATCGGAGCCACCTTCTCCATCATCTTGGCGGCGACGGAGTCCTTGGCCTTGTCCTGCATCTCCTCGCGATGGCGCGTCTTGCCCGACATGCGACGTGTGACCGTCTCATGCTCTTCATTCTTGCCGCTCATCAGCGCGTAGATGGTCAGCCCGATGCTCGCGATGGCCATGACAATCAGAATCGTTGGCGACATGATGACTCCCCTTACACCTTGATGTTCACGATCCAGCGGATCATGGCCATACCCATCAACTGCATGCCAAACGCGATCATCAGCATGATCTTACCGGCCGAGTTCCCAATCATTTCGTTCGCGTAGTTTGGGTTCAGTCCCAAAACAGCAGCGAACACAACCGTCGGCAGCAGGAACAGCACCCAGCCCGAAAGACGTCCTTCGGCGGTCAACGCCTGCACCATGCCGTACAGCTCAATACGCTCGCGGATAACCGAGCCAATCTTGTCGAGGATTTCCGCCAGATCACCACCGGTTTGCCGCTGGATCAGCACCGCCGTCACAAAGAAACGAATATCCAGCGAGTCGACGCGGTCCGCCATGCTGAGCATCGCGTCCTCAATTTTGATACCCAGGTTCTGCTCGTGGAACACACGACCAAATTCGGAACCGCACGGATCAGGCAGTTGATCGTGGACGACTTCAAGAGCACTGGCCAAGGAGTGACCGGCACGCAACGCCTGTCCCATGATCTCGAACACGTCGGGCAGCTGATTGGTAAGCCGTTTCATACGCCGACTGCGAAGCCAGTTCAGCCACGCAAGCGGCAGGAGCATGATAGCGGCGGCCCCCACGAGACCGACAACCGGATGCCCCTTGAAGATGATCACGCCGAAAAAGACCGCGATCGACAAGCATGCCTGGTTCACCAGCATTTTCGTCGCAGTCCAGGGCACGCACGCCTGATCCAGCATGCTCTGCACTTTCGGCGTGAAGGATAGTTTGGCGATCGTGTCCGCAAGGAACCCGTCGTCGACATTCTCGCGTTTGAGAATCGACTCCGACGTGAAGTCCTTCTTCTTCGACGCCACACCGCGCAACCGGTCCGAGAGCTTCTTCTTCTGGTTCGTCTTCGACTCCGCGATGACCTGGTAGATTCCATAGGCCAGCAGAATCGAGCCCACCATCGGGAAAACGGCGAACGCAAACGCCTTCCCGGAAGCCAGCAACTGAATCGTCGGTTCCATCACCGTACCCTACCCTTCGCTTCTGCGAATACTCTGAAGCAGCCAGTGTCCATCATTGACGCGTGACCCCTTCGCTAATGCTTGTCCGTCGACAGCACACGCTGCTCGAAGATGCTCTGATCCACTTCGGCCCCATGTGCTTTCAAGTGCTCGAGGAATCCAGGCCGCAATCCCGTGGCGGAAAACTGACCCCAGACCTTGCCTTCCGGCGACGTTCCCAGCGGCTCAAATTTGAACAGGTCCTGCATGGTGATGATCTCACCTTCCATGCCCTGCACTTCCGTGATGTTCGTGATCTTTCGCGCACCACCTGTCAGACGCTGCGCGTTGACGATCAGGTGAATCGCCGACGAAAACTGCTGCCGAATGGCACGCGTCGGCAGTTCGAACCCTGCCATCATCACCATCGTTTCGACACGCTGTACGGCGTCACGCGTGCTGTTGGCGTGAATCGTCGTCAGTGAACCATCGTGACCGGTGTTCATGGCCTGAAGCATGTCGAGCGTTTCCGGACCACGACACTCACCCACGACCACGCGATCAGGCCGCATACGCAGCGCATTGATCAGCAGGTCGCGAATCATGATCTGCCCCTTGCCCTCGATGTTCGGCGGGCGCGTTTCAAGGCGCACGACATGCGGCTGGCGAAGTCGCAACTCGGCAGCGTCCTCAATCGTGACGATGCGTTCCGTTTCGGGAATGAACGACGAGAGGTTGTTTAGCAATGTCGTCTTACCCGAGCCGGTACCGCCCACGATCAGAATGTTGAGCGCCCCTTTGACACACGCGTACAGAAAGTCACGCATTTCCGGCGTGCAACTGTTGAAGTTGATGTAGTCGTCCCACGTGATCGGGTCGGCACCGAATCGACGAATGGACATGCTCGGACCATCGATGGCGAGCGGTGGAATGACGGCATTCACACGACTGCCGTCCTTCAAGCGTGCGTCGACCATCGGCGAGATTTCATCGCAGCGACGACCAACGGAACTGACGATCTTATCGATCGCGTGCATCAAGTGCGCATCGTCGCGGAACTGCACTTCGGTGAGCTGCAGTCGGCCGCCCTTTTCCACGTAGATCTGCTGCGAACCGTTGATGAGAATATCGCTGATGTCCGGATCGGCGAGGAGCACTTCGAGCGGACCAAGTCCGAACGTCTCGTCGAGCACTTCGTTGACCAGCCGCTTGCGCTCGTTGAAGCTCAGCAGGGTGTCTTCCTGCTCAGCAAGATTCGAAACGACCTCGCCGACCATTGAACGGAGTTCCGCGTCGTCCCCTTCCAGCGCCGTCAAATCGAGCTTTTCCACGAGCTTGCGGTGAATCCGCGACTTCATCTCGTTGAAAGCGTCCATCTTCGATCGACTCGGCGCCGACGACCGCGGCCCGCCCGGTGTCTTGATGCCACCCCCCTGGCTCGGTGGCTTCGGTGGCGCGGGGACCGGCGATTTGGGTGCCTGCGGTTTGGGAGACCCCGAAGGCGGCGGTGCGACCTGTTGTGATTTTCCGAACATGTGTCTACCCCACTCAAGCGGTGCGCATCGACGCTGTGCGACGCGACCGCGGTGATCCAATCAACAGTTGTCCGGCATCCGTGCGGTGATTCCTACGCTTCGTTGAAGATCTTGCTCAGGAATCGTGACCCCATCCGTGATCCTTCGGACGCTTCCGGTGCGACCGTTTCCGGTGCGTGTATCTGAACAGCCAGGTCGCGTATCGCGGTGCGTACCTTGGCCTTTGGATCACGCGTCATCAGCGGTTCCCCAAGATTGACAGCCGCCCCCACGGTCGTCGGATCCTCCGGTATCGTGGCAAATACTTTGCGGTCGAGCGTCGCCTCAACGTCCGCGACGGTAAGCGGGCCGTTGTCGCGTCCGATACGGTTGACGACGAGGCGTGCGCGCTCGGGATTGAAACCGGCCTCTTCCATACTCTGCAATATACGTTGTGCATTCCGAACGGCAGGGACGTTCAATTGCGTGACCAATAACGTCACGTCCGCCAAGTCGAGGATGGACGACGCGCCGACGTCGTATCGGTTCGGCCCGTCGACCACGACGTACTCACTCATCGCAACCAGCGAGCTCAGGACGCCGACGCAGTTCGCCGCCGTGATGTTGTCGGACTGGACAAAGTGCGTCGGCCTGCTGAGCACGTACGTTCCACTTGAATGCTTGACCAGCGTGCGCTCGACCACCTGCTCTTCGAGACGTTCGTGCGAGTGCGCGAGGTCGGCGATCGTGTAGTTCGGATTGAGGTCGAGTAGCGTGGCCACCTGTCCAAAGCGATAGTCCAGGTCTGCCGCCGTCACGCGCCCCTTGCACATGTCAGCGAGTTCGACAGCGAGGTTGGTCGCCAGACAGGTTGATCCGACACCGCCGGCAGTCCCCAAACAGGCGATCATGCGCCCGGACGTGGTGCCCTCCTCGCCGGTGTGCGAGATCTTATCGAACGCTTCCTTGAGAAGCTGCTCGTCGATTGGTTTGGTGAGGAACTCGCGAACACCCTGGCGCATGGCGGACAGGATCAGTTGCCCATCGGTGGACTCGCTCAGGGCGAAGATGTTCAGATTCGGATGGTGCGGAACAAGCTGCCCCGCCATCGGAAGCACGACTTCCGGATTCGGATCGAGGTGAACGAGAAGAACCTCGGCGGGAATCTGCTCGACGACGTGCGCGAGCATCGCTGGCTCGTCGAGCTCGGCGACGATGCGGACCGACTCAAACGACATCAGCGTGTTGCGGAGTGTCGAGTGATACGATTCGTCTGCGTTGAAGAGGATGACCCGGACGGTCCCCATGCTGCCGTCACTCCGGTTCCGAATGAAAGCCTGTCGCCACACGGCCTGCGGAGAAACCCCTCCTGCCGTACTGCCACGTGGCAACCTGCTCTACTATTCGGCGATTACGCGCCTCCACTCCCCGAACATCAGTGGCTGTCGTGGAAGATGCCCCCGAAAACAAGAAAAACCGGTGGCGGGGTCAGGTCCGAAAACCCGCCCCGCCACCGGCGAAGATCAGTTGATCAGTTCGACAGGTCGCTTCCCGCCAAGCCGCATGAAGATGTCCTCCAATTCGGCTTGATAGGTCGCGATGTCGTTACTGGTGGCTTCGAGGTGTTCACCCCGGCCAATGGCTGCCACTTCGTCCATCAGTCCGGTATCCGCATACGCTCCGACGCTGACCGCGAAGATCCTGAAGCCCTGGTCGGCCGCAATCTGTGCCTGATCGAGCACATACTGACGGGCCTGAGCCATGATCTCCTGCTGGTCCGCATAAGAGCCGGACGGATACTGACCGGTTGGCGTAATGTTGGCATTACCGTCGGTCAGCAGCACGATCATCTTATGGGACGCACTGCGGGCCGGCGTGTTGGACAGCGTCTCAATGCCATACTCCAGACCACCGCCCATGTTTGTCCACCCGTCGAAGTGACCAGCCTGCATGCCCGTCAGACCATTCGGCCCGGTCGAGATCTGATACAGGTCGTTGCCCGTCACGAGTGGCACACGGTGATGCACGGTATGACCATAAATGTCCAACGCCATCTGGTCGTCGTTGTCGAAACTGGCCACAACGTCGACCATCACCTCAACGGCGTCCTTGACCGCCTGCATCGGCTGACATGGCGCGTCAGCCAACTCGGGCGTCTTCGAGTGAGACCAACGCTGCTCAAGCAGGTAGTTGGTAAACGTCTTGGGACCGAAGCAGTACTGGAATCCATTGTCGGCACCGCGCATACGCGACCAACTCGCCGCTGCCCAGTTGATGTAATCAAGCCATCGCGATCCCGGCTCACCGAAGAACGATTCGATGTACTCGATTTCGTAACTGTCAATGCGGTCGTTGCCGTTACCGGCCGATGCTCCCGGAACCGATTCCCAGGCACCGCCGGGTTTGCCGCTGTCCCAGCGTGCAAGACCAAGCGCGACGGCGACCTGCCGTCTGTACCGCGAGAAACTCGAATGGTGACCGGTGTTGAGAATCTCCTGAATCTCATCGGCGCTGTACTGCGCGCCGCCATCAAACTGAAGATTCGTCAGGTAGTTCGTCAACGCAGCGCTGTTCCATTCGCTGTGACCGCTGCCGTAGCGTGGCAGACTGATGAGGCCAGGATCGGAATGGGCGCTGTAACCCTCGCCGAATCCTTCAGTACCCCAACGAAGCTCCTGGAAGAAACCCCACGCCGGACCCGCCGACTGGCTGCTGAACCCTTCACCGTCCAACTCCAGACCGTCCAGACCAGCGGGCGACCACGTCGAGTCGCCGCTATGCGAACCACCAGGCAGCGAACTCCAGACATCCCAGATATTGATCTGGGTATCCGCGAAACTGCCCAGCTCGCTGTCATCGTTGTGCGACGCCGACAAGTCAGCGACGATCACGATGTCACGAGGGACCAGCAGCGCGGTGGCTTCCGCCGCCATCGTCCGATGATCCCGTCCGAAGTAGCGTGCGAAGAACAGGTCACGCGTCGCCGACACCTTGACCTTCACGGCGTCGGGAAACTCGTTGTCTGAAACCTGAAAGAACTCGTACCGCCCATCCACAAGGTTGGCACGGCCGAGCGTCACGTCGTCCAGTGCGAGCGCGACCGGCTCGTTCATGACGTCATTGCGGTCGACATATTCCTCAGCCGTCGCCCGTGCAAGTGACGGTGCCTCACCGCCCTCACCGAGCATGGCCGCCGCAGCGAGCGCCGCTGCGTCCGCCGTACGCTGCAAGTCCGCGCGTACGTTCCATAAGTACCCCATGTCGACGACCAACGCGGCCATCCCGATCATGATGGTGGAGACCGTCATGACTTGGACGGCCACCACACCGCGACGGCGCGTCGGTCTTCGGGGTTGCATGTGATGGTGACAGGCAAGACGCCGCGTCAGCCACTGGCTGCCCGGCGCGTCACTCTGCCTCCCTCTTGCGATCCGATAAACCATGCTTGTTCGCCCTCCCGCGAGGATTGGCTACCTCACGTCGTTTTGTTTTGCCGCATTCAACAGTTTGTTGACCATGCGGCCTTTACCTATTCAGCATTCCGCCATCGACTCCTGACGAGCAGCAATCCACAGCGAAGAGCCTGGTGGCCAACGTCATTAACTCGGCCGGATCGGTGCCGGACCGGGTTCGTCAGCTTCTTCGTCCGCTCTGGGCGTCACCTTGGAACCGGGCAGTCCGATCTTCTCGGACACGACCGGCGCGGTTCGATTGGGACTCTGCGGTCGCCGTGCATTGACAGCCGACTCGCTCGGGTTCATCGAATCCGTACTCTCGAAAGTCAGTTCTTGCGCCCCACCGCCATTGACCACCGTCACGGAGTGACGACGGTTCGGCGCCTTGGACGCATACGGATTGGCCGCCTGCTGGGCAGGCCGATTCGCGCCGGCAAACAGACCGAGCAACTCACTTTCGCTGGCATTCCCCGCTTCGGACTCAAGGTCATCCTCACCGCTGCGCATCGCCAGGGTCAATCGACCCCGCGTCTGTGCCAAGTGCAGTTTCGGAACGTCCTTGTCACGCACGAGAAGCGTGACCGACTTGGCCACCTTCGCCTTACCACTGGACTCACTGTCGTCACTGAGCGTTCGACCCACCGCAGCCACCTCAACCTTTTGAAGGAGAATGCGGCTGACAGTCTCTTTACGCCGATCGCGACGAACATCCATTACCGCTATGACATCAACGAAGACGCCCGGATGCAGCTGATACGCCACACCAGTCACTTCGTCGATCTTGACAGACACCGCACGGAAACCGGGCTTGATGCGCACCGTCAGTCCCGGCGGTGTCCCCTCCGGTGCCAGCAGTGTTTGCTTCACCACTGAACCGGTTGTGATGGGAACCGCTGCGACGCGGCCGACAAGCCCTTCAGCGCTCGAGAAACTGTCCTTGCCCAAGAGCGGTGTCTCGGGCGTTTCAATTTCCTTGAGCATTTCCTGGGTGATTTCCGCGGTCGCGGAGATGTCCACGGCCGCAACAACAGCCTTTACCATTCTCTGGGCGTTGTTGGCTTTCGCCTCCTGGATGGTGTCCAGCCCGAACTTAATGGCCAACCCACCAAGAACAACACCCATGGCCAACGGAACGATTGCTACTTTTTTCATCGGTACCCTCGCGATCGCCCCAGCAGCGCTGCGGTTGTAACCATGTGATCACCCCAACGACTGAAGCTGTACGTCCCCCAACTCAGTTGATCCCAAGACCGATGGACATCGATCTTAACTTTCACCTTCATCACCAGCGCCAAGCACACCTTCCTTACGCATGGTGCACGTGCCACTGATCGAATAGTCGTCACCCGTCAGGATGTAACCACCCGTAATCGAAATCCGCTCGATCGGAGCCGAAACGGTCACCGTCTGAATTTCGTCAGCGATCGGTGTCGCTTCCATCGTCCAGACCGTTCCCTCTTCGTAACCGAGAGGATCCATCACCTCGCGCACGCGATTGGACACGTCATCCTCGGTCGATGCCTTCAACACCGCCGTGCGACATCCCTCACGCGCTGCATTGGTCAGGGTCTGCCTGACCATGAAAACCCAGCCGAACTCGATGATTCCCATGAGAATCGCCAAGAGCAGCGGCAGAACAACCGCGAATTCAACCAAAGTGGCACCACGTCGCTTTCGCGTTTCACGACGCGGACCATGTCTCATTAATCGTCTCATTTCAGACCGTCCACCAACCCATGACTTGACCCGATAACACGATCACTGAACCAATCGATAACGGGACACCGTAAGGCAGCAATTGCGGTTTCTTGCCCAGCTTCTTCGCCGCAGCGAATTCCGTGAACAGCGTGGATTTCGATTGAAGCTTGGTGACAATCAATCCCATGTTCGCCCAAGCCTCCGAACTTCGTCCCGCCGCGATGATCATCACCACGGCCACCACACCACCGATAAACGCGCCGAGCGCAAAAGACACCAACGTCATGAACGGACCAAACCACACGCCGATCGCAGCCATCAACTTGACATCGCCTGCGCCCATGCCGTGCATCGCCCATGGGACGATCAACACACCAAGTCCGACAAGCATGCCGAGAAAGCCGGCCCACAATCCCGACCAGCCGAAGAACGCCAACTGAGCTGCGAATCCCGCAGCGGCCAACGTCGCATTCAGCCAGTTCGGTACGCGGCGTTGCGCGTAGTCAATCCAAGACGCCAGCGCCACACCGGGAATCAAGATCCCGCACGTGACACCCCAGTACCCCGAAAGCATGTCTGTGTCCCCCAAGTCAAGAAACTGTTGTTCACCAATCGATTCAGACACAAAGGGGCGGGTGTGGCACCGCCAGAACCGACGATGCCCACCCGCCTGATATCCCGATCAACCGCTCCCCTAGGTTATGATCCGTCAACACCTTGCCGTTTCCGACGCAGACAGAGCGGCTGAAGCATCATCCCTGGTTAGGATACGTCAGGCAGCTTGCCTTCGACGTTCGTGAACGTTTCCGATACCTTGTCACCGACCAGCTGAATCGAGCCGATCGCGGCAACAATGATCAATGCAAGCATGACCGCGTACTCCGTCGCGGTCGGGCCGTCTTCGCTTTTCAGAAAATCCTTGAATCGATTCACAAAGTTCGTCATTGATAATGCTCCTTTCGCATACTCGCGTTGAAGCTGTCCTGCTCCAACAGACTGGGTATCTCGCACAGCCGGCGACCCATCCATCGTCGCCCAACTGTCCCCTCGATTCGTCAGCATCAATCCCACACAGGACCGATTGCGTTTTAGGTGTCATCCTGACATCCAGTCGGTCGACCGCGGAATGCAAACGCTCCCGTGATGTCGACCTGCCGGAAAGATACGAACGGAAGATATGACTCTCTCTCGTATCTAGGCTGCTGTGTCCCCTGCCAGCCATCTTCGACTGACGCCTTCAACATAAGAAACAGAATTACCGTGGGCAAAGCGTACCGTTCAAAAATGGCAAAATACCTGTTATCGTCCTGTGCCATCATGCGACACACCGATAAGAGCTTGCGCGGGGCATCGAATGCCGACCTATCCATGAAATGGAAGCTTACGATCTTGTCTGTGCGTAAGTGATCGTGCCGTCATACGTAAAAACGCCACGGGCGACGGTGAAGCCGTCGCCCGTGGCGCTGTGGTCGCATAAGTCCCTGAAGAAGGGTTTGAAAGGCTTATTCGGTCTCCTGCAACTCCTGGTACTTATCGAACGCGTCAGGGTTGCGGGCTTCAAGGTCGGCCAGGTCCGTATAGACCGTAACCAGTTCGTCACCGCCCTTTCGGACGACGACTTCAATCGAACCGTCCGGATTCTCCCGGATCGTCCGATGCGATTTTTGCAACGCTGCGATGTGGACCCGGGCAGCATTCATTTCATCACTCACGTCCACTTCCACGTTGTGGAGTTTCTCGATCATTTCCTGCAACGAGCCATCCGCATCTTCCATGTTGGCTTCAAACTCAGCCACCCAACGTCCCAGTCCGCCCGCACCGTCGATCGTGAACGCACGGTGCCGACCGGAATGGAACCCCGACATCCAGTCACGTCCATGGTGCGCGAAGATACGTGACGCGTCGGCATCGTTCTCTGCCAGTTCATCTTCGTCCACATATTCACTGACCGTCTCGTTGCCATCGACATCGATGCGTGTGACGATGATCGGACCATCCCCCTCACGCTCAACATTGATTGTCTCGCCATCCAGAACGACCGAGTGCTCGACGTGCATGCCGTTCTCACCGACCGATACATTCACCGAGTGGTTCTCGACGCGACGCAGCATTTCCCGGACGTGCTCGGGCAGGTTCTCAAGAACCTCGTCATCCATGTTCCGAAGCACCCACATGTTGCCATCGTTCTCAGGAGCAAGGACGCGGAAACGGGTCCGATTGCGGATATTGATCTCGCTCGGCACATCGTAGACCCACTCAATCTCCTTCATCTCCGTGCGGTCACCAAGCGTCGCCACCAGGTTGCGCCGCTGCCCGTCACGAAGAACCGTAAACTTGACCCGCGCACCCGGTCCGGCGTCACCGATGGCGTTCACCAGCGATTCAAGACCGCTGATCGCCACATCATTGATCTCCGTGATCACGTCATTCTGCAGAAAGCCCGCGACCTCCGCAGCACTTCCCTTGGCCACGTTGCGAATCGCCAGACCTTCGACGTCGCCGACGTCCTCCCGCAGCTCATCCGAGATGACGCTAAGCGTCACGCCCAGCCAACCGCGGTCTGCGGCGTCTTCCTCAACCGCCATGGCGAGGTTCACACGTTCACGATCAGCCCCGACAGCCACACGCCTCTCGGCGGCAAGGCCGACGCCATGGAACACATGAAATTCCCCATCCGCGTCCTCGTCCGTGACCACGATGGCATGCTGCACCGGCTCACCATCAGCAGCCCCGTCCGTCTGAATCACGACTTCGAACGTCCCTTTCTCCTTCGGCTCATCCGCCTGAGCAAGATCAGCCGCACACCAACCGCTCGCAAACGCGAACGCCACTCCCAATGCCATCTTCTGCATCACCGTGTTCTCCTTACCTATACATGGAGGTCTCGTGACCCCGAAGTCGTCTACAATCCACGCGTCAACAACCGACGCCGCAATTGAGGCTCCGTCTCGCTGTACGTTCGCGTACGCTGAACCTCAATCAGATACACTTTCCCATCCTCGCCCGGCACACCAATAATCTCCGTGTCGCGATGACGCTGAACACGGGGCACCTGAGCGCTGGCAGGGATAATTCCATAATCCATCGGGCTTGGACGCTCGCCGCGTCGCCCGTGCATGCTGTCCACATACGTTGGCCGATTCGTTAAGTCGACTTTCTGACGCCCCATCGGCAAACGACGCTCAACAGGCCGCTCGTCCATCTGCCCGCCGTCGACCACCGTCGCCGGCTCGCTCTGATCCGGCGGCACAATCGTCGCACCGCGATCCAGCATTCCGAAAACCGCGATGCACGCCGCAGCCGCCACCGGCATCACCCACCACAACCGTGGCATCCGGATGACCGACCGTGACATCGACCCCGATCCGTCGGCGTTCATCCTGATGGGCTGACGATGCTGCCGGCTGTCGCTCGCCGCGACCACCGACCGCAACGCATCACCGCAGGCCGCGTCAATCTGCTCATACTCCGCCAACAACGCCCGCAGCTCCGGATTCCGCAGCCGCTCCCGATCCAGTTCCGCCTGCTCATCGACCGTCAACTCGCCATCGAGCTTCCGGCAGATCAATCGTTCCATTCTGTCCATCTCATCCATCACGCTACACCTGCACTTTGTCTCGAAGCATGTCTCTCAGTTGCCGCCGTGCCCGTACCAATCGCGTTTCCACCGTGTCCACGGGCAGATCCATCACGTCCGCGATCTCCCGATAACTCCATTCCTGCAAATGCCGCAAGACGAACGGCTCGCGATAGATATCCGGCAACGCGTCGATCGCTTCCAGCACGACGCCTCGCTGATCGCCCGCGTCATGACGCGCCGACTGCCCATTCCGGTGCACAGCCAACTGCTCGCCAAGGGCCGAGGTCGCCTTCCGATCCCGCGTGACTTCCCGCCCGGCGTCGACGGCTGCGTTTCGCGCCAACCGATAAAGCCAAGGCCGCCACCGCGCCGGATCACGCAGCTTGTCGATCTGCTCCCAGAAGGTTGTCCACACCTGTTGCAGGACATCATCAATCCGATCCTGATCCCCGAGGACGCCAAAAATGACCGCCCGGACCCAATCCGAGTGCCGCGACACCAACTCTCCGAAGGCGTACCGGTCCCCTTGAAGCACTGCTTCAACTACGGGCTGTTCCGGATCCACCTCTTTGACGGCCAATGTCATTCGCTTCCTCACCCATACAGACGCATGGGCCACTCACTGCCTGTCAATGAATTGTACAGTTTCCGGTTTTCGAGGGTTCAGGCGGCATTCTCATGACCACCTCCGCACCGCATTCCGGACAACGGCCACTCTGATTGCCCGTCAAGTCGTACAGACAGGAGACGCACAGTCCGTGCGACCTCGGCGAGTGCCTCCACCAAGCAATCGCGAAGGGCAACGCCCCGACGAATCCCAACAGCCAAAATGGGACAATGATATGATTGCTGCCGAGGGACGTGCGTTCGATCGCCGGCAGAATTACGAAGCTGCTCTCAGCGGCGACAACCACGCCCCCTGTGGGGAAGGACGCTGGAATCGGGCCATGGTGCACAGCCACTGCGCCGCCAGCCACCGATATTCCCCAATGCGTGCCGACGTACCCCACGTGCCATAGAGAATAGGAAACGACGGTCAGCAGTGCGGAGACCGCCATCACAACCACACTGCTAATGGCCATTCGCCTTCGCTTGGACAGAATCTTTTTCATCCATCCCTTCATCGACGGAACATCACGAACAAGTAACCGATTCCCCCGACCTGTGCGGTCCAGCTATCGTCACCGGCCGACTTGGAAATAGAAGAACGGGGGAATTGTCAACGCCGCGACGGACGATCCACCGCTGGACTCTTTCGCCCGGTCGAGGGCGTGCTGGATGTTGGGCGACCAGGAAACGCCAAGCTTCTTCGACGCACGGTCGTCAGGCGGACCCACCAGAATCACGTCGGCCAGGTACTTCAGGGCGTACGTCGCCCAATACCAGACCGTAAACGGATGGAACCCATGATGGGCAAAACGGTGGCGGTAGGCGTCAATCAGGTCCGGATCGCGGGCGAACCGCTCCTGATGCTCGTGGTGCATCGCGAACGGATCCGACGTCGCGCCCAATACCTCGTCATAGAACCGCTCGTAGGCGACATGATACTCCGGGTGAAACACCTCGAAGCAGGGGTTCATCAGGATCACAACCCCACCCTTCTTGACCAGCGGCTTGTTGTAGAACCAGTTGAACACGTACCCCAGCACATCGCTGACGACCAGCACCGGGTTGATTCGCGCCCCGACCGAATAAGGACTCAGGTCCGGCAGACCAAATACCAGTGTGTCATACTGCTTCGGCGCCTCAACCGTCATCTGCCGCGTCATGACGTCGATCGTCCGCTCATGCACGGCATCGATCGAGCCGGCGTTGACCTCGACCGGCGCGTAGTCACCGGGCACGCTGCGCAGAATCACCTTCCGCACCGGCTCGGGCAGCAGCTTCATCGACAAAGGCGTCGACGCGCGCATCAGTCGCTCGAACGCGTTGCAATCCTGCGGACGCTTGCCGAGATAACGAACATGGGCCGGGTACGTCCCGTTGTTCATGGCCGCTTCCATCACCATGATCCGGGCGTGCTTGCTGATCACGCGGCTGATCCGCTCGATGCAGTCGTGCATGCACGAGCCTTCCGGCTGCATGACATGCGGCGTCTCCGCCGTCATCTTCGGATGATGGTGACTCGCAATCGAATCGTACGTCCCCAGACCAACCGCCACCGACTTGTGCCCGCCATTCAGCGGAATCTGAACCGTGTCGACGTAGATCACAAGGTCACACTCGAGCACGCGCTTGTCGACCTGCACCGTTTCGCCCTGCTCCGTATCCTCGAGCGTGGCGATATTGTCGTGATCCTCGGCATCGAAGTTGAACAACTGCTGCGGGTAGAACTCCCGCATGATCGCCGGCCCCACCATCCGCGCCAGCTCGTGCTTCTTCATCTTGCGATGCAGCGCCACCGCGCAGATGAGCTGGATGTTCTCCTTGCGGACCCCGATCTCGTACAGCATCGGCAGCAGCACCTCGAGCGACTGCTGGCGAATGTCCGGCTTGGCCGTCTGCGGAAATGGCTGACAGTTGTCATCAAACGCAATGAGCACACGCGATTTGGCATCGAGCAGTTTGTCCAACGGCTCCATGCCGACGGGTTCCCGAAACGCCCGCCGCACCGCCGCCGGCACGTCCCGCTTCGCAATCCCCGTCAGCCGCTCCGGCGCATAGAAGATCGCCGCGTCATCCGGCAACGCCACGCTGATGATGTTGTTCCCGCTGTAGGTGAGGTAGTTCATGGTTATTCCATCAATCACACGAGATTCGAGGCTGCGATTGTAAGCGCGTTCCACGCATTGCGGGAGTACGCAGCACAGGTTCAACAACTTGCTACGGTCACTTGACTGATCTGCTGCGGATTGCTTGACACCACTTTGTGATCGGGGGACGCTCTTCGCTTCACGAAATGGGTCCTGACAGAGGTGCAGAAATGAATCTCAAACAACTCGTCGACGTAGGCGCCGGACGACGCGAAGCCGACCTCGTCATCCGCGGCGGCAAGATCGTCAACGTCCTCTCCATGGAAATCCACGATGGCGACGTCGCCATTTTCGACGGACGCATCGCCGGCATCGGTGACTACAAAGGCAAGGAAACCGTCGACGTCAAAGGCCAATACCTGATCCCCGGTCTCATCGACGGCCACGTGCACATCGAATCCTCCATGCTCGCCGTCCCCGAATTCGCCCGCGTCGTCAGCGCCTGCGGAACCGCCGCCGTCGTCACCGACCCGCACGAAATCGCCAACGTCCTCGGCGTCGACGGCATCAAATACATGATCGAATCGAGCAACGGCGTCCCGCTCGACGTCTTCGTCATGCTCAGCTCATGCGTCCCCGCATCCCACTTCGAAAGCGCCGGCGCGACCCTGATGGCCAAGGACCTACAACCCCTGCTCGACGAACCGCGTGTGCTCGGATTGGCCGAGATGATGAACTTCCCAGGCGTCGTCATGGGCGACGACGAATGCCTCGCCAAGGTCGCCATGACCGGCCCCAAACCCGTCGACGGCCACGCACCGGGTCTCGGCGGCAAGGGACTCTGCGCCTACGCCGCCTCCGGAATCGGCAGCGACCACGAATGCACGACGGCAGAAGAAGCCGCCGAAAAACTCCGCATGGGCATGCGCATCCTTATCCGCGAAGGCAGCCAAGCCCGAAACCTCGACGCCCTTCTACCCCTCGTCAAACCCGAAACGCTCGACCGATTCATCTTCGTCACCGACGACAAGACCGTCGACGACCTGCTCATCGAAGGCCACATCGACCACCTCGTCCGCCGCGCCATCGGCAAGGGCATGGCCCCGCTGCACGCCGTCCGACTCGCCACCTGCAACGCCGCCAACTGGTTCGGCCTCAAGGATCACGGCGCCATCGCACCGGGCAAATTCGCGTCCATCGCCTGCGTCGACGATCTCAAGACATTCAAGGTGACACACGTGTGGCATCGCGGCACACTCGTCGCCGAAGACGGCTGTTGCATCGCACCCGCCACATCAGCCACATCGTCGAAACAGGCCACCGGCACCATGAACGCAGCCGCTTTCGACGCCTCCAGTTTCCGCGTACCCGCCGACGGCGACGCAAAGGTGCACGTCATCGAAGTTCTCGAGGACCGCATCGACACCGAGCGAAGCGTCGAAACAATCGCTGCCGCCAACGGCGAACTGCAAGCCGACCCATCGCGCGACCTCGCCAAGATCGCCGTCATCGAACGTCACCACGCTACAGGCCGCGTCGGCGTCGGTTTCGTCCGCGGATTCGGTTTCGAGAACGGCGCCCTCGCCAGCTCCGTCGCCCACGATGCACACAACCTCGTCGTCGCCGGCACGAACGATCAAGACATGCACGTCGCCGCCAAGCGACTCGTCGAGATCGGCGGTGGATTCTGCATCGCACAGGACGGCAAGGTGTTGGCCGACGTCCCCCTACCGATCGGCGGACTCATGAGCGACGTCGACGCCAAGACCCTCGACGCCCAGTTCCACGATCTCCGCGACGCCGCCAAACGACTGCCCAGCAAACTGCGACACCCCTACATGGCCCTCGCGTTCCTCAGCCTGTCGGTCATCGGCTCACTCAAGATCACCGACAAAGGCCTCGTCGACGTCGACAAATTCGAACTCATCGATCTGGTGGCAGGTTAGAACAATGAACATCGATCACCGCTTTACCCTCGTCCCGCTTCTCCTGATTTGTGCAAGCACGATCGCGACGCCGCCAAAGACCGGTTCGTGGCGTGCATGGCTTGACTCACCCGGCGGCGAGTTGCCCTTCGGACTGGCATTGAAACAACAGGGCGACAGGTGGTCAGCGGAGGTTGTCAACGGCAGGGAACGCATCCGCTTGCCCAACGTCACCATCGCCGGCAACGAACTCCGCATTGACATCGATCACTACGACGCCGTCATCGACGCCAAGATCACCCCCGATGGCAAGCATCTCGACGGCCAATGGCGAAAGACGACGCGCGACGGCAAAATTTCCAAGCTCCCCTTCCACGCCCGCGCCGGCAAAGCCCCACGCTTCCCCGTCGCCCCCAACCGCGGCAAACCCGGCAAAAAACTCGCCAGCCGCTGGTCCGTCAATTTCGAAAAGAGCGACGACCCCGCCATCATGCTGCTCGAACACCGCATCGATGGCCGCGTCGACGCCACCATCATGACCACCACCGGCGACTACCGCTTCCTCGAAGGCGTTTACGATCAAGGCCGCTTGCGGTTCTCCGTCTTCGACGGCGCTCACGCATTCCTCTTCGATGCCACCATGCAATCCGACGGCGGACTCGCAGGCCACTTCTGGTCACGCGATGTCTGGCACGAGACCTTCACGGCCGACCCCGACCCGACCGCCAAACTCGACGACGGATTCCACGCCGTCGAATTCGACGCCACCTTCGACATCAGCACGCTCGAATTCCCAGGGCTTGATGGCCGCACGCGCAAATTCGTCGAACCCTCTCTCTCCGGCAGCGCCCGCGTGATCGAGATCTTCGGCTCCTGGTGCCCGAACTGCCACGACGCGTCTGCCTACCTGCAATCGATCCACGAGAAGTACCACGCCGACGGCCTGCGCGTCATCGGTATTGCCTTTGAACTCACGGGCGACTTTAAGCGCGACGCTCGTCAGGTCAGTCGCTTCATCGACCGTCACAACATCACGTATCCAATGCTGCTCGCCGGCAAGGCAGACAAAGGCGCCATCCCCGGCATGCTGCAATTCCTCAAGGATTTCCGCGCCTACCCCACCACGGTGTTCGTCGGCCCTGATAACCGCATCAAGGCGGTACACACCGGGTTCGCCGGGCCTGCCACCGGCCAGGCCCACGACACCCTGCGCACCGAGTACGAGCGCATCATCACAGAAATGCTCAACGAAGCTGCCGACTGAAAAGAAGTGATCCCACGCGACAGCGCAAGAAAAGATTTGCTACGCGCGCCGACAGCCAATCAGCGACGTGTTCTCCCCATACTCGGTCACACGCGTCACCTGGTACGCTTCGGCATTCTTCGCCCGTGTCACCCACACCTGATCGCCGCAGCACGGTTCACTGCTGCGATGCGTCACGAAGCTCACACCGCTCTCCGACTCGTCGCTCAACCAGCCGACACTGTGCGTCCTGCGCTGTTGGCCGGACCATGAAATGCGTCCCGCCACCGGTCGCCGCTTCTCGCAACGTCGATTGTTGTCCCATCGGCTCATCATCATGTGTGTCTCCCTTGGATCACGTGGATCAGGCGCCCGGGTCCGCTACGCCTCGATCTCCGCGTAGACCAGATTCGACTTGTCTGCCAACGGCGTCACTCGCCGAACGACAGCCGACTTGAATCCGTACTTATCGACGTGCTGAACAACGTGCGGCGACAACCGTTTGCCGACGTCGGGCGTATCCTGCGATTGCGCAACGAACACGAGTCCATGCAGCGATCGCTGAATCAGCCGACTGCTGCGTGAACGACGCCCGCGATACAGACGCCACTGCATCTGCTCGTTGGTCCACCACCGTTGCGAGCGGCGACGCTCTTTGGAAAATGGCGGCGCAGGGACCGAAGATTGTCTTGAACCGTATTGACGCATTGTGACAAACACCCGGCAGCGTGAGAACCGAACGACCTCAGTTGACCGGCAGCACCGCAGTCTTGGCCGACATGGCCTGCGACATGACAACCCCAACTCTAAATGGAGCATCGACGAATGCAAAAGAAAACTGAAAAAACTTAAGTGTATGTAGTGCAAACGCACAACGACCACTCGCGTGTTGCAAGCACAAACGCCGATATCGCTACCGTGACAACGCAAACGCAGAAAACCGTTTCTGGACCAGCCGTTACCATCCCCATGAATGCGTCAACGCATCCGCCAGCCACATCCCCGATCAAAACCCTGCTCGCTCCATGGACCGGTATTCTGTCACTGCGTCGTGCGTGCGCGCACCTGCGTCATGCGCGTACCCTCGACGTGATTGGTTCTGCGATCCTACTTGGTCTCATCTGGTGCGCCCTGGCCTTCACGACGGTGCTCTTCATGTTCGGAATCGAAGAACGTGTCATCAACGGCGAACGCAACGTCCTCATTCGCCCGATTGGCGATGTATTCCACAACTGGAAGCACGAAGGCATAACCGGCACCGGCGGAATCGTTGCACTCGTCTGCTTCCTGGTCTTCGTCGCAGGGCTGATCACGACGTCGATCACACAGTTCCCAGCCATACACCGCGCCGGACACATTGCACGGTCTCTCAGCCAAGCCCTCCGTTCCGTTCTCGCATGCGGAGGCCTGATCGTTCTGCTTTCCGCGTCGTTCGGCTTCTTCCTCGTCGTGACACAACACGAGATAATCATCACACAGCCCGACGAGCCACCCCTGTCGATGGCATTTCTCGTTCTCACCGGTGGGTTGTCTTGGTGCATCATCATTCTGCGCATCAGTGCCGCGAACATTCAACTGCGAGACGCTCACAACCTCGCACTTCCAGACCGATGCGAATCATGCGGCTACGACCTGTCGCACACCCCACACGATGCCCGCTGCCAGGAGTGTGGCCAACCCGCCTCAGAATCCGTTGGCGACAACACCATCCGTCTCGGGTGGCCATGGCAAGAGAAGACGACCATCCGCCATTGGCTTCACGCGACATTCCTGGTGCTATTCCGTCCGACTCGCTTCTACAGCCGCCTCCACATGCGACGAGATGACGAACATCACGCCCTGTTCGGCCGCCTGCACCTGATCGCGATGTCATCTTCGGCCATGCTCTGGATGCTTCTACTGCTCGCGAAGGACGATATCGAATCTCCGTGGGAGAGATTCCTCATCGTCGGACTTGTCACGCTGCTCGTCCCGATCTTTGGTGGGTTGACACACCGCGCCGTCGCCTTGGCGACAACAGTCGTCCTGCTACTTTCGAAACGCATCGCAGATTTTCGCTGGGCGTGGATCGTGATGTGCTACGAATTGCCCTACCTCTGGCTCTTCTGTGCAACCACTGGCTCGTTTATCACGCTTGGCACCATGGATTCAGCACTCTTCAGAAACGTCGTCGATGCAACGAACCGTTACCTGCCGACCATCAACAATGATCCCGCCGGAAACCTGTTTATGTGGGTGCAACTGATCGTCGGTCTGATCTGGTGGCGACGCATGTACAAGGGGGTCATGGCTGTCCGCTTCAACAACGCGTAGGCAAGGTCTCGGCCACGACGGGCCCAATCAACACTGCTGGTCAAGCGCTCCGCAACGTCTCAACCAGCCGCCTGACGCGTCCCCGATCGACGTCCTCGCGCCAATCTCCTTTCTTCTTGCACGACGACCCGACGAGCAGCACATCGGCAATCCGCCCCAACGCCGCGATATTCGACACGTCAACGCCCGACCCCACGACAACCCGAACGCCAAGCCCCGTAACCGCCTCAACATCCGCCACCACCGGAGCGTCCCCCGTCTGAACGCCCGTGATGATCAACCCATCCGCACGGCAATACACTGCCCCCATCGCCTGCTCCCGCACGCTCAGGTCCCCGGTGATCGCATTGGCACAGTGTTTCTTCTTGATGTCGGTCCAGATCTCAACATGATCCGCGCCAAGATGCGCTCGACGACGCAGAATGTTGGCCGCGTCTCCCTCGATGATCCCCTCGTCCGCCACGTGCGCGTACACGAACCCCTCCGCACGCACGAAATCAAGTCCACACGTCACAGCCACGTCCAGAGCAGCCAGATCAGCCCCCGCCAACACCTGAATGCCGATCGGCATCTTCGGATACGCCGCCCGAACATCAGCCGCCACCACAGCCATCCCCGCCATGGTCCCCGCGTCAACGACCGTTCGCTGATACGGCGTGTCATGCGTGTTTTCAATCAGAAGTCCGTCGACCCCGCCAGCCACGTACCGCTCAGCGTCCCGCATCGCCGACCGACGAACGGCATTCAAATCCCCCCGCCATCCAGGACTGCCACACAACGGATGAACATGCACGCACCCCACGAACACACACCCGCGTCGTCCCAGCCTGTCCAATTGCCCCGCCAATGTCGTCACCTACCCGCGCGCTTCATCACCAACCCGGCACGCATCAGTCATCGTCAATCAAGCCTTCGCGATGCGCGTAACGTACCAGATCAATCGACTTCTGCAGACCAAGGTCGCGCACCAGTCGGCGCTTGCGATACTCCACCGTGCTCGGCGCAACACCAATCTCTTCCGCCAGTTGCTTCGACGTCCAACCCCGACAAACCCCCACCATCAGCCGACGATGATCCCGCGTAACATCACTTGAACGCAACAGCGCACGCGCTCCTTGCCCGGACTTAAACCGCCCTTCAATCGACTGCCCCATGAACCACTCAGCATTCGCCGCCAACGTCAACCCCCGGTGCAACATCGCCGCCGAATCCGACATCGACACAACACAGTGAATCCGACACGACAGCGCAGCCGAAATCAAATAGTCACGCACCTCATGCAAACAGACAACAAGCGGGACATTCAACTTCGCAGCCTCCCGCAAGAGTGCCACACCACTGTCGTCACACGACACACCCACGACCACGACATCCACATCACCGACGACCGCCGCGAATTCACCCACGCGCGACGCCACCATCGCGACCTCAACCACCCCCGACTCCGAAACCGCAGCCTCGATCGCATCACCCATCAGTGGCAACGCATCCAATACCCCCACGCGCAGGACTTCCGCCCCTGTCACACCCGCCATTGAATCACCACCTCGCTTCGTCATCGTCCGACTCATGGTTCTACCTCAACGCACACCCGAACACACCGGGTATTAAACTGCGCAAAGCGAATGCTACGTGAACCGGCTGCAACACTCAATGACAATCTAATTCGACCCTTCACCATCACCCGCCATCAGACAATACAGATGCGACGACGATCTCAGAAACAATCGACCATCAATCGCACAGAGCGACGATATGGTATAACCATCGTCCAGTTCATTCGTCGCCAGCTTCCGAAACGCCGGACCTGCCGCCAACACCGTTGTCACCGCCGACTCATTGGTCACGTACAGCTTTCCATCGGCCAAAATCGGCGACGTGCTCACCGTCCCGATCGCCGTCCGTTCAGGCCCCCAAACCGTCTCACCCGACCTCGCATCCACGCAACTCACCACGCCTCGATCACTGCACAGGTACAGGCAACGACCATCACACACCGGCGTCGGCACGTCCGGTGCAGCCTTGCCCTCATACCGCCATGCCACCGCAGCATCACCCGCCTCCGCCGCCATTAACCTGACCGCCAACAGCGGCTTAACCCGCGTCGGCGCATACAGCAGATCATCCATCACCACCGGCGACGCCACAATTCGGTAATTCTGCGCCTTCTGCGGATTCAAACCCCCGACCCGCCACAACTCCCTCCCCTTCGCCGGATCGTACCCCGTCACGTAGTCCGCCCCGGTCACAATCAATCGCTTCTTTCCGCCGACCATGGCCATGACCGGCGTCGTGTAGGCATCCGGCGCCTCAGCCGGTGCATCCGTCACGCGCTTCGTCTTCCACACCGTTTTCCCATCGCCCGCATCCATCGCCAGCACATACGACGGATCATCCGTCACCGCCCCGTGCAGCACCTCGATGTACAACCGCCCATCATCCAGCAGCGGTGACGACGCATAACCCCAGTACAACCCGAACTTGCCATACTCCGCCTGCAAATCACGCCGCCACTCTTCCTTGCCCGCAACATCGAACTTCGCCACCACCCCCGTCCCGCTCATCGCCCACACGTGCCGCCCATCCGTTACCGGCGACGGCGACGCCATGTTCTGCTTGCCATACAGCGTGTTGTTGCTGCACAGTTTGACTTCCCAGACCTTCCGCCCGTCCCGCACATCGAAACACATCAGCAGAATGTCATCCCCACCAGGCTGATTCCGTCCGCCGTACGGAAACCGACGAACCACATTGCCATCATCATCCCGTTTCACCGGCGCAGACGGCGTCGTCAGAAAGAGTCGATCCCCCCATACCACCGGCGTCGATCCGCCCCAGGACGGCAGCGGCACCTTCCACGCCACGTTCTTCGACTCCGACCACACCATCGGCAAATCCGTCGCAGACGACGTCCCGTTGTGCGACGGCCCCCGCCACTGAGGCCAATGGACTTCGGCGACCGCGCCCGATAGCGGCAGCACCGACAGAAGAATCGCAAGACAACATTTCATGGCGTTTCCTTTCACATCGTCGTGTCCGAGCACTTGCGCAGGCTAGCCAATCCGCACACCCAACGGCAAGAACCAACCCGCCCGCGCCACAGGTTCTCACATTTGCACCGCCGAATCCGCCCGCCTACGATGAAACGAGGACAACGCACCACGAACACACTGGATTAACGCGAAGGAAAGAACCGTGAAGTCGCTCAACCTGATCATCCTCGGATTCATGACAGCCGTCGCCACCGCCGATCAACCCCAGCGAACGGTCGAAGACGTCGAGAAGGAAGTCAAAGCCAAACTCGCCAAGATCAAGACCCTCAAAGCCGCCATGGTCATGGAAACCGAACTCATGTTCGAAGACTACCGCCACCAGGCATTCGACAACGGCACCTTCGAATACACCGTCAAGAAGGGAAAGACCATCTACCGCAAGGAGCTGACCACCTACGAACTCAGCGAAGCCGAAGGCAAACGCCACGAGGCCCACGGCTCACACCTGACCATCTCGGACGGCACATTCTCCTTCGGTATTCGCGAGGTCAACGGCAAACAGACCGCATACAAGATGAACCAGCTCGAGCAGTATGGCAGCGACCCCTTCATGGAATTGCGAACCAACGGCGACATCACCCTCCGGCCCGATGACAACGTCGGCGACCACGAATGCCTCGTCGTCCGCACCACACCGACCGAAGCCCACGGCGATACGACCATCAGCGGCTACGTCGATTACTTCTTCGACAAGAAGCTCGGCGTCATGCGAAAGTACGTCGCCTACGGACCAGAGAACCAACTCATGCGCACGGCGAGGTTCTCTGATTTCGAAATCAACAAACCGATCAGTCCCAATCGTTTCAAATTCGTCAAACCGGTAAGCGTTTCAGTCGTCGACCTCACCAAACCGCGAGGCAATTAGCACAGCCACAGCGGATTCCGAACACGCCACGGCCTCAGAATCCGTTGCCCGCTTCGCTGCCGGATCGGGCAACTCTGTCAGCGTGCCGATTGTCGTCAATTCACGTCGGCCGCCGGCTCTTCCGCCGTGTCACTCGAACCGCCGAGCACATGATGCTCGAACCACTTCAGATCCCACTCCATCTTCGCCTTGCGATGCGTGTACGTCCGCAGCCCATGCCCCGCGCCCGGGTACACGAGCAGCTCCGTCGGCACCTTGATGTAGTGATACAAACTGCGATACAAGCCGCGACTGTGCCCCGGAGGACAACGCGGATCATTTTCACCCACGTGAATCAGCGTCGGCGTTGTCACCTTGTCCACGTTGTAAAGCGGCGAACTCTTCCGAAGCTTGTCCGTCGTCCACGGAAAACCCTTGCTGAAGTTGATCACATGCCCCGGAGTGTCCTCCTCCAACCACTGCAACGTCGTATCAAACACGCCGGCCCCCGTACTCGCCGCCTTGAACCGCGTCGTATTCGTGATCATGCAATTGGTCAGGAACCCGCCATTGCTCCACCCCATCACCGCGAGTTTGTCCGGATCACCGACACCACGCTCGATCATCGCATCAACACCGGTCAGAATATCCTGCACATCGATGTCGTTCTTGCGGCCAATCAGCCCGACCAGAAACTCATCACCATACCCGGTTGACCCACGATAGTTCGGGCTGAACAGCGCCCAACCCTTCGCAGCCATCAACGCACGACCGTAGATCCAGAAGCGGAACTCAAACTGCGTCGACGATGTCGGCCCACCATGCAACTCCACCACCATCGGCAGACGATCGCCCGCCTTGTAATCCGGCGGCAACTCGAGAATCCCCTCGCACTCCGTCCCATCGCTGCTCGTCCACTTCACAACCTCGATCTGAGGCAGCTTCCACGTATCCACCTGCGGATTGATCTTTGTCAGCCGCACTGGTTCGTCCAGCGATGCTTCAACCGTCCACAGGAACAGATCCGGCGGGTGCGTCACCGTGCTCATCGACGACACGAGTTGTGAGCCATCCGAGGTGAACCGAAAGTTCTTCACGGACACGTCACCAGGCGTCAGCGTCACCGCGTCCCCCTGCGTGCCACCGCCAATCCCCGGCAAACACTGCACCCGCGTCCGCGCGTGGTCATCCGCCGAAAAACAAAAGTCCCGCGATCCCGGCTTCCAGTGCATCGGCCCAACGACATACACCTCGTTCGGACGCGTCAGCTTCTGCGTCCCGACGTGACCGTCGTCATCAAACTCAGCCACAAACACCTCACCCGGGTACCCATCAAAATCAACGCGAAACGCCAACGCCCGACTGTCATCCGCCCAACTCAGCCCCAGCATCCACCCATAAGGCGACGGCGCCTCCGCTCGCCACTGCCGGTCCGGCAACGTCGTGATCTGCCCAGACTTGGCGTCAAACACGTCCGCCCGCGACCAGCCTTCATTGGTGATCAGCTCCGCCGTCGGTGTCGTCAGCATCGCCACGTATCGTTCATCAGGCGACACGTCGAACTCCCCGATCACCCGCTCCTCGTCGATGATCTTCTCCTCCCGCCAACTGGTCAGATCCAACTTCCAGATCTGCGAGTACTTCACCACCCCATGCCCATACTCCAGGTCACCGAACTCATCGCGCAGCGACTTCCAAGGATCGTCAGCCACGTGCTTCTTCTTCGTCGCGTAGTAGACCGTCTTCCCATCCGCCGATAGCTCAAACCCGTTCACGCCATCCTTCACACGCGTCACCGGTTGCAGGTCGCCACCATTCGGACTCATGCGCCATACCTGCGTCTTGCCGTTGTATGGTGGCTTCTTGCCGTCGTGGCGCTTGCGTGAACTCGTGAAATAGATCCACCGCCCATCCGGACTCCACTGCGGCGCTCCGATCGACTTGCCCTCATACGTCAGCCGCTCCCGTTCCTGTGAGCCGATCGACAGCAACCACAAATCACGAACCCGGCCATCCTCAGCCTTGTCCCAACGCGACTCGACGTACGCGACACGAAGTCCGTCCGGCGAGACGTCAAACGCCCCGATCCCCGCGATCGAGAAGTAGTCCTCCGCCACCAGATCGTGGTCCCGCACAGGGGTAACGTCCCCCGCCGCGATCCCCACAGCACCCCAAAACACTCCGGCCAGCACCAACCCACGCAGCGTTTGCAACGGCATCAAACAGCCCTCTCGTTTCATCGATTCTCAAAGTCTCGCTTCATCACCGGCCCGGCATTGTCACCAACCAGGACCAATCCCACAACCACCACAAATCCCCCTTCAGCCGCCAGAATCGCCCCTTTCGACACAAAAATACAACCGGAATCCCCGATTTATTGAACCCAAATGATCGAAATCGCGTATGATAAGAAAAGGGCACCAATTTGGTGCGGAATAGGTGCCCACCAAGCAAGGGCAGTATCCGCAAATGGCTGTCTGTCAGGCAGGCAGTGGAAGGGAATCACCCATGGTGTACACGAATCTGCAACCAAACCCATGCGACATCGCTACGCAGCAAATGTGGTTCGTCCCGGACCACCGCATCCGCTCGAAGTCTGCAGCCGAGACCGCCGAGCGGGTCGTCGCATGGATCAAGACGGGCGAGGGGCTCGATGAAAAGCCGGACGAGCAGGTGCTCTTCCGCGCCCTGCACACATGTGCATGGCGAACAACGCGACAGCCGCGAAAAGTGAAAGTGTCCTGCCAAGAGCGGCGCCTCTGGGCCAAACGGTGGCGGACCATCCGTGAGCATCTGGTCAAAGCCAACCTCGGTTTGGTCTTCATGCTCCTGACGCGCTTCCCATCGCCGCAGGCCTTCGAAGACGACATGCGAAGCGACGCATTGATGGCCCTCGGACGCGCCGTCGAGCGCTTCAACCCGTGGCGGGGAATTAAGTTCAGCACGTTCGCCTGCAACGTCATCGTGCGTGATCTCGTCCGCCGGTCGCGATCGACCGGTCGCCACCAGCGCCTCTTCCCGACGCAACACGAATCGTGGCATGAGTCACCCATCGAAAGCGCAGACCCACTGCAGGCACTGCGGACCGATCGCCTTCGGAGAGCGATCAACCACAACCTGGCCGAGCTGTCCGATCTCGAGACCGCCATCATCGCACAGCGTTTCCCGCGCGACCACGGTGAGCGGCAGACGCTTCAGGAACTCGGAAACACACTGGGCATGAGCAAGGAACGCGTCCGCCAGATCGAAATGCGGGCCATCGACAAACTCCGCGATGTCCTCGACGAGGACCCCGTGCTTCAGGTCTGACGCAAAGACGCGACGGCACAACCCCGAAAAAGCAACGAACCTCGGCACCGATGGGTGTCGAGGTTCTTTTGTTTCATCATCAGCAAGATGTGCGACTACGGACCGAGATTCAGCGCCAGCTTGGCAGACTCAGACATCAGATCCGGCGACCATGGCGGCTCCCAGACCAGTTCCAGCGTTACGTCTGTCACGCCATCAACAGACCTGATGCGGTTTTCCACCTCGCCAGGCAGCGAACCAGCCACCGGACACGCCGGCGATGTCAGCGTCATCTTCACATCCACGACCCCTTCCGCCGTCACATCGAGGTTGTAGATAAGCCCCAGTTCGTAGATGTTGACCGGAATTTCAGGGTCGTACACCGTCTGCACAACCTCGATGATCTGCGCTTCCAGCGCCTGCGCCTTCAGTTTGTCGACAGGCGATTCAATGCCCGTCGCTTTCGCTTGATTGTCCCCGGTGGATTCGGTCATCGATGGATCATTCCGTCGAAATCTGCTCATTCTCGCCGTCGAGCGCGGCCTTTAACGTATGCCACGCCAACGTCGCACACTTCACCCGCGCCGGGTAATTGCACACATTTGAAAACACCGCCAGTTTCCCCATGCTGTCCGGAGTCGGCGGTTCCTCATCGGTCTCCCCGGTCACCAGTCCATGAAACCGCTGAAACGTCTTCTTCGCCTCTTCGAGGGTCTTGCCCTTCAGCGCTTCGGTCATCAGCGAAGCCGACGCCGTGGAAATCGCACAGCCCGACCCTTCAAACGCGACATCTTTCACGACGTCGCCATCAAGCTTGATCGTCACCGACACGTGATCGCCACACAGCGGGTTGAACCCTTCCGCCTGACGATCCGCCGGATCGACCTTCCGCCGATTCCGCGGACTCTTGTTGTGGTCCAGGATCAGTTCCTGATAAAGGTCGAGCGTGTCATCCATCAGCCAAACACCGAAATCACTTCATCAATCGCCGACGCCAGTGCGTCGATCTCATCCTTCGTATTGTAGAACGCAAATGACGCACGAACAGTGGCTGGCACGCCAAATCGCTGCATCACCGGCTGAGCACAATGATGCCCTGTCCGAACGGCGATCCCATGCTGATCCATGATCGTGCCCACGTCGTGCGGGTGCACGTTCTCAATCACGAACGACATCACCGACGCCTTGTTGCTCGACGTTCCGATCACGCGGACGGACGACAACGACGCGAACACCTCGTTCGCATGCTCAAGCAACTCATGCTCATAATTCGCGATACGCTGCATTCCGATGGCCGACACATAATCCAACGCCGCACCCATCCCGATCACGCCGGCGATGTTGGGCGTCCCAGCCTCGAACTTGTACGGAATATCGTTGTAGATGGTCCGATCGAAGCTGACCGACTTGATCATGTCGCCGCCACCGCGATACGGCGGCATCTTCTCCAGCAGCTCGTAGCGGGCATACAATGCGCCGACTCCCGTCGGTCCGAAAACCTTGTGACCGGAAAACGCGTAGAAATCGCAATCCAGATCCGCCACGTCCACGGGCATGTGCGGCATACCCTGCGCCCCATCCACCAACACGCGAACGCCGCGCTCATGAGCAGCCGCCACCATCTCCGCCACCGGATTCACCGTCCCCAAAGCATTGGACACATGTCCGATGGCCACAAACTTCGTCCTGTCACTCAGGAGTTCGCAGAACGAATCCAGCGGCACCTCACCAGCGTCGTTGATCGGAACAACCTTCAGTGACGCACCGGTCTGCTCGCAAACCAATTGCCAGGGGACGATGTTCGAGTGATGCTCCAACTCGGTCAGCAGAATCTCATCACCCGGTCCAACCAAAGGTCGCACGTAGGACTGCGCCACCAGATTGATCGCGTCGGTCGTCCCACCGGTGAAGACAATCTCTTCGACACGTCCGGCATTGATGAACGCCCGCACCTTGCGACGCGCCTCCTCATACAACGCCGTCGCCTTCACGCTGAGCTTGTACACCGCGCGATGAATGTTCGCGTTCTGCGCACCGTAATACTGCAGCAGCGTGTCGATGACCGATTGAGGTTTCTGCGTCGTGGCGGCGTTGTCCAGATAGACCAGCGGTTTGTCGCGCACCGTCTGACGCAGAATCGGAAAGTCTTCGCGAATCCGCTGAACATCAAACGGCTCAACCGTATGGGACGAACCCACCATCACCGAGGCATCGACCTCAGCCATCAGCTACTCCTCCAGAAACAAATCACCATGCGGCAAACGCTCAAACACCAGCGCTTCAAGCTGCTTCTTGAGCGGCTCGAACCGAATCTCTTCCAGGCACTCGCGGCAGAAGCCAAACACCAGCAGACTGCGGGCGGCCTCACGACTCATGCCACGGGATTGAAGATAGAACATCGCCTCTTCGTCAAGCTGGCCGATCGTCGCACCGTGCGTGCACTTCACATCGTCCGCAAAAATCTCAAGCTGAGGCTTGCTGTCCACCAGCGCCCGATCCGACAGCAAAAGGCTCATGTTCGTCTGCTTCGCATCGGTTTTCTGCGCATCCTTGAACACGTTGATCCGACCACTGAACACACCACGGGCGTCATCATCGTACACGCCCTTGAAGTACTCCCAGCTCGTGCAATGCGGCACGGCGTGGTCGATGCACAGGTGGTTGTCGGCATGCTGGCGACCATTGATCATCGTCAGACCATTGATCGTAAAGTCGCTGCCCTCACCACCCAGAAACGACGACGCATCATTACGCACGATCGCCCCACCCGTCGTGGCCACAAAGCAACGGACGTTGCAGTCGCGACCCTGCTGTGCATGCGTCGTCGACATGAAGAATCCGTTGTCCGGCAGTTCGCCCTCGCGGGTCACGCGGTAGTGATCCACGTTCGCATTGTCGCCGGCCACCACTTCCGTGACGGAACTGGCGAGAAACGGTGTCGTCCCAAGCCCGACATGCACCTCGGCGATCGTTACTTGACTCGACTCGTCGGCCACAATCAGATTGCGCGCAAACGACATCGTTGCGCTCGGCTCCGACGTCGTGACAAACACAACCTGGATCGGCTGCTCAACGACCAGACCCTTCGGCACGTGCACGAAAAGACCATCGCGCATCAAGGCGGTGTTCAACGCCAGAAACACATCCTCATCAAACTTGGCATGTCGACCAAGATGCTGCTCCAGCAGACCCGCATCGGCCGCAATCGCCTCAGCCAGACTGCCCACGGTCACGCCGGCCGGCAATTCACCCACCGACGACAGTGACCGATCAAAATGCCCATTCACAAAGACGAACGTGCCGCCCGTCGCACCCGACGAGATGAACGGTGCGATCCGGTCAGCCGTCACACCATGCGACCCCGATTCCGCCAGAGCAAACTCCAGCTTCTTGATCGGCGCCACGTTCGTGAATTTCCACTCCTCATGCCGCGTCGACGGAAAACCAAGCTCGTTGAAACGCGCGATCGCAGCCTTGCGAATCGGCATCAGCCAATTCGGACCGCCCGCCGCTTCAATCTGCTCGAACGCATCGGCGTAGGCATTGGATTTGGTAGCCAGTTCAATCATCAGCCTTCCGCCTTCCTAGGACGCAACCGCCGCTTCCTGCTCGACCCACGCGTAGCCACGCTCCTCAAGCTCCAGCGCCAATTCCTTGCCGCCGCTCTTGACGATCTGCCCGTTGACGAGCACGTGCACGAAGTCCGGCACGATGTACTCAAGCAGACGCTGATAGTGCGTCACCACCAGAAACGCCCGATCCGAACCACGCAACTGATTCACGCCCTCGGACACAATCCGCAGCGCGTCGATATCCAGCCCCGAATCCGTCTCATCAAGAACCGCCAGCTTCGGCTCGAGCACCGCCATCTGGAAGATCTCGTTGCGTTTCTTCTCACCACCGCTGAAGCCTTCATTGATCGCACGGTTCAGCAACTTCTCGTTCAACTGCACAGAAGCGGCTTTGTCTTTCACGAGCGACAGGAAGTCCATCGCGTCCAGTTCTTCCTGGCCGTGATACTTGCGCTTCGCATTCAAAGCAGCCCGCAGGAAGTAGTTCGTGTTCACACCCGGAATCTCGACCGGATACTGAAACGCCAGAAACAACCCCTCGCACGCCCGCTCATCAGGCTCCAGATCGAGAAGATCCTTCCCTTCGTAGATCACTTCACCCTCGGTCACCTCGTACGTATCGCGACCGGCCAACACCTGCGCCAACGTGCTCTTGCCCGACCCGTTCGGGCCCATGATCGAGTGTACCTCGCCGGCGTTCACCGTCAGGTTCACACCCCGAAGAATCTCATGTCCGTCGACGTTCGCATGTAAATTCCGAATCTCAAGCATGTCTGTTCTCTTTACTTCTCGTCCTTCGTCCTTCGATGATCCCGCGTATCGTTCGTCCCGTGCAACGCCTCGCCCTAGTAACGCGGCATCGAGGGGTCAATCTCAACAGCCCAGGCGTCTACCCCGCCCGTCAGACTGCGCACATTCGTAAATCCATGGCCAATCAGAAACGACGCCGCATCCAGACTGCGGAAACCGTGATGACAATAGGTCACGATCGGCGTGTCCTTCGCCCACGAATTCATCATCTGATCAACCAGTTCCTGCGTCGCCAACTGGCCACCGTCAAGATGGCAGATCGCATACTCATCCGACGTCCGCACGTCGAGCAGTTTCGGCGCGTCACCGTTCTTCAACGCTTCCGCCAACTCCTTCGGCTGCATTTGAATCTGCTGATCCTGCTCATGGCTTTCCTTGATGTGCGCGATCACCTCGTCCGAATCGAGCACGTTGTGCCGCGTCAGAACCTCCTTGAGCGCCTCATCCGGATGAAATCCGCAACTGCTGCACCCGCCGATGTGGTATCGCCGCATCAACGCCCGCTGCGCCCCGGGATACTGCGTCAGAATCTCACGCATCGTCGTGTCAGCCGTCATCTCCGCCGTCGCCATGTGCTCACCTTTCTCAATCAAGAGTCAACCTGCCAGGCTGACGGAATCGCTAACCAACACTGCCTTCCAGACTGATCGCCAGCAACTTCTGCGCCTCAACGGCAAACTCCATCGGAAGCTCCTTGAACACTTCCTTGCAGAAACCGTTCACGATCATCGACACGGCATCTTCAGGATTGATCCCACGCTGATTGCAGTAGAACAACTGATCCTCGCCGATCTTGCTCGTCGTGGCTTCGTGCTCCATGTGCGCCGTGCTGTTCTTCACCTCGATGTACGGGAACGTGTGCGCCCCGCACTTGTCGCCCATCAGCATCGAATCACACTGCGTGAAGTTGCGAGCGTTCTCCGCACCCTTCTGAATCAACACCTGGCCACGATACGTATTCTGCGAGTAGCCAGCCGAAATGCCCTTCGACACAATGTTGCTGCTCGTCCGCTTGCCGATGTGGATCATCTTCGTGCCGGTATCCGCCTGCTGACGGTTGTTCGTCATTGCCACCGAGTAGAACTCGCCGACCGAATCGTCGCCCTGCAGGATGCAACTTGGATACTTCCAAGTAATGGCAGACCCGGTCTCAACCTGCGTCCACGAAATCCGCGAACGGTTGCCCAGGCACTTGCCGCGCTTGGTCACGAAGTTGTAAATCCCGCCCTTACCATCCTTGTCGCCCGGATACCAGTTCTGCACCGTCGAGTACTTGATCGTCGCGTCATCCAACGCCACAAGCTCGACGACGGCTGCGTGCAACTGATTCTCATCACGCATCGGCGCCGTGCAGCCTTCCAGGTAGCTCACGTACGAGCCTTCCTCAGCCACAATCAACGTCCGCTCGAACTGCCCCGTCGACATCGCATTGATGCGGAAGTAGGTCGACAGTTCCATCGGACATCGCACACCCTTCGGCACGTAGACAAACGACCCGTCACTGAAGACAGCCGAGTTCAACGTCGCAAAAAAGTTGTCCGAATAGGGAACGACCGAACCGAGGTACTTTTTCACCAGTTCCGGATGCTCTTTCACCGCCTCGGAGAATGAGCAGAAGATGATGCCCATCTCAGACAGCTTGTCTTTGAACGTCGTTGCCACCGAAACACTGTCGAACACCGCATCCACAGCCACGCCCGCCAGCATCTTCTGCTCGTCCAGCGGAATGCCCAGCTTGTTGTACGTCTCGAGCAGCGCCGGATCGACCTCGTCCAGACTGTTCAGCTTCTTCTTCTGCTTCGGCGCGGAGTAGTAAATGATGTCCTGGTAATCGATCGGCGGGTATTCAACGTTAGGCCACGTCGGCTCCGTCATCGTCTGCCAGTGACGAAACGCCTTCAGACGCCACTCCAGCATCCACTCCGGCTCTTCTTTCTTCGCCGAAATGAACCGGACGATGTCTTCGTTCAGACCCGGCGGGGCGCTGTCGGCCTCGATATCCGTCACGAAGCCCCACTTGTAGTCTGACTGTTCCCATTGATCCAAAATCGTATCTGGTGATGACATCTGCTGTTTCAGCTCCCCGAGGCCTACGCCTCTGCCGCGACGCCCAGATCCACCGGCACGTCGTCACTGACAATCTGAGCCAACGTCACGTTGCTCAGGTAATACCTCAATCCATCATGAACCTTGCGAACCGGCGACTTCACCCGGCAGCTCGATTCCATCTCACACGCTTTCCCGTCCGCATCGTTCGAATCCTGACAGCACAGCGTCAGACGCGACGTGCCCTCGATCGCCTCGATCATGTCGATCAGCGTGATCTCTTCCGCAGGCTTCGCCAGTCGATAACCGCCATGCGGACCACGCATCGCCGTCACCAGCCCCATGTGCGTCAACTGCTTCAGCACGTTCGTCAGCACCGGCAGCGGCAGACCGCACCGCTCCGCAATCTCGCGCGAACTCATCCGACGACCCGGATCGTCCGCCAGGTCCGCCATCGCCACGAGGGCGTAATCCGTCTTACGTGTCAGGGAAAGCACGATTCAAGTCCTGCCGTACAAACGAAGCCCCGATAACCCGCTGCCCGCTATATAGCACCAATTCAGTGCTATTACCATCGGAATGTATCGACCAATCCGAAATATTTCCAACCAATTTGGTACTCTATTTGTAAGCCACTAACAAGCATATACTTACGTACAACAAAAACTGCCGCCGCAAGACATGGCCCACCGCCCCACGACCCCCTATACTGCCCCGCATCATGCAGAAACACTACGTCCTCGACGCCAACATCCTCCTCCACGACCCCGCATCCATCTTCAACTTTGACGACAACGTCGTGATCGTTCCATTGGCCGTCATCGAGGAAATTGACCGTTTCAAGCGCGAAACCACCGATCGAGGCTACAACGCCCGCGCCATCGCCCGCACCCTCGACAAACTTCGCGCCGAGAACCAGCTCACCGACGGCGTCACCCTCCCTGGCGGCGGAATCTTCCGCGTTCACGTCGATCCCGACCGTTTCATCGCCAATGGCCGGCGCGACGGTGACACCGAACTCCTCCTCGCCGCCGACGCGATCCAGAAGTCCGATCCCAATACCCCCGTCGTCATCGTCACCAAGGACATCAACCTCCGCATCCGCGCCGACGTCGCAGGTCTCAAAGCCGAGGACTACGAAACCGATCAGGTCCGCCTATCCGAACTCGAATCCACCGAACTCGCCATTGAAGCGACGCCGGAAGACCTCAACGCATTCAAGAACGGCAGCCAACTCGACGCCCCAGCCAACACGACCCCCAACGAATACGTCCTCGTACGCTCATCCGAGTGCTCCAGAACCACCGCCCTCGGCCGAATCAACGCCGACTGCACGCACGTCATCCCGCTCGTCACCCCACCTGAGGGCGTCTGCAGCATCAAACCACGCAACAAGGAACAGTACTACGCCATCGACGCACTGCTCGACGAATCCATCCAACTCGTCACCCTTATGGGCAAGGCCGGCACTGGAAAGACTCTGATCGCCATCGCGTCTGCCATGCACGCCACGCTCAAGCAACGTCGCTACCGCGGTGCCCTCGTCGCCCGACCCGTCGTCCCGCTCGGTCGCGACATCGGATTCCTCCCAGGCGACCTCGAACACAAGCTCGAACCCTGGATGAAACCCATCACCGACACCATCGACTTCCTGCTCGACACCGATGGACCGATCAAGGGCAAACATGACTCCGCCGACATCATCGCGTCAGGCCTCATCGAAATTCAGCCGCTCACCTACATCCGCGGCCGAAGCATCGCCAAGCGCTTCGTCCTCATCGACGAGGCCCAAAACCTCACCCCGCTCGAAGTTAAGACGATCATCACCCGCATCGGCCAGGACGCAAAGGTCGTGCTCACCGGCGATCCGCACCAGATCGACAACCCCTACGTCGACGCCAACAGCAACGGATTCAGCTATCTGGTCAACCGCATGCGCTCCCAGCCATTGGCCGCCCATGTCGCGCTGCGCAAGGGCGAACGCAGCTCGCTGGCAGAATTGGCCGCTAACCTGCTGTAGCCACGAACACTGCCGAGCAACTCACACCCACCGCCATTCTTCGCGATTGCTGCGAACGCATCTCGCCCCCCTGTGAACATGCGGTGAACAACCTGTGCACAAGTGATTTTGCGGAAAAAATCTTCGCGAATCGAGTGACGCGATAAGTTTCGCACGATGAAAAACTTGTTTGCAATTCACAAAGAACTCGCAAAGTTTCACAGCATGTGAGACAAAAAACGTCCTTGCGTCGCGCTTTTCCCGGTGTAAGTTCTCCTTGCGACGTTGAGGTCGCAATGGCTTGGTGCCAAAGGCGTTCCCAGGCAACTGCGGTAAGGACAACACCGCTCTCACAGATCATTGGCCGGTCGGCGGCAACGTGCGACGCGATGTGAGGTGAACCCATAGCCCGAATGTCGGGTTGTCCTGAATGCGTGGGAAAGTACGGGCACGAAAACCCCATGAAGGCTGCGTTGGCCGACGGTCGTGATTCGTCGCGACACGGGTCGATGCGATGTTGGGGGCCGATTGATACTCTGAGGTGTGGGTCAACCCGGCGGCTTGCCCGTCGGCCGATGGCCAAGCACGTGAGAGGAGCTTGGGCGAAATCCCGAGCAAGGTCTGCAACTGGTTTGCCTTGAAGGGGACAAAACCCAAGGGAGCATCCGGCGATCAGCATTGTGAATAACGAAGGCTGACGCAAGGGACGCTCAAGAGGGTCAAAGCCCAGAAACCGCGGCCCGGTCTTCCGGCTTGTCACTTGTGGCGGGAGCACGATCGGGTGAAACGGTATGTGGGTTCACGAATTTCGGAAACGGATTCGTACCTCTTGGGTGGGGAAGGCTTCGAAGGGTGAATCCCAGGAGCGCTGCCGATGTGAAACAGAATCGGCAAGGGTTCAGTGGGTCAGGTCGTCGAGAGGGTAACCAAACCCTGCGGATGGCCCGCGATGCGGCACTGGATGCCGAATGAATCGCGAACCCCTGTTCCCGAGACGTGCTGTAGGGACCGAAAGCCCATGAGAGGTGTGGCGCTGTCGTCTTCGGACGGCAGGTCGGTCACCAGGATTCGCTGAGACGTTCTCTAGACGGAGGCGAAACTCGAGGAAAGTCGTTGTCGGTCACTCATGCCTGATACCGACAGGGCTTGTGCACTGTGGTCCGCCGGGTTGGCGAAACGGCGTTTTCCCGTGGCGGGCGCAGCTAAGACATACGGTTGCAGGTGCACAAGCAGAGCGCTTTGAACGAGTAGCCAATCCGATAAGAGACCAGCCACCCGTGGTAACACGCGTCGCTGTACAGTGAATACCGAATCCTCTGAAGGGCCATCGCCAGCAAGACCTCGCGTCGTTTTTTTGTGCGCGCCTTTTGGGGCGCAGACTCCGCTCGGATCTTTCGGTTCTGGTTCCCGCCGCCAAGTCTATCAATCAACGAAAAGCGTTGGTCCACCGAGTATCGCAACAACACTCAGTGAACCAACGCTCGTGATTGGTCTCGATTCTCAGCCTACGGCTGCCGCATTAACGAGTGACCGTCAACCAGCCACTTCGCGAAACGCGCGGTAGTCATCGAGATCGACGTCCTCATCGCCATCGAAATCGACGCAGCCGCATTCGCGCGGCATCGACATGTCGACTTCGGGCGAGAAGCATGTCTGAAACGCCGCGAAGTCGAGCAGTGTGACATCGCCGTCGGCATCGGTGTCGCCGCGTTGGTCCTCGGGCAGGAACTGCCAGACAAGCGTCACCTGCGCCGACGTGAATCCATCGAGCAGTTGGCCGTTCACGTCGCCGACGAACACTTCGTACGTGGCTTCATACTTGCCGCAGAGCGTCGCGGCGTACCAGTTGTGCACCATGGTCCCGCCCCACTGCCACAGGATCGGCCCGCTGGCTGTCCCGAAGATGGGCATGAACGTCAGGGCTTCGTACGTCTCCAGCCCATCGGTCGCGTCGATCAACTGCACCCAGATGCGTCCGCCCGGCGGCAGTGCGATGAAGCCACCCGCCAGCCAGCCGTACTGAGCGTTGTATCCCTTGCCATCGAGCACGCTGGCTGGGGCCTCGTACGTCTCGTTGTAATCCCGCATCCACAACCGTTCGGTCGGATCGCCCTGCAGTGAGATGCCCACGACATCGTCCTCCAGCGTGACGAAGATGTGCTTCATCGGACCGCCCAACTGCGGCGTGGCGTTTTCGGCGGTCGCCCAATCGAGCGTGACCTGATCGCCGGTGTAACCCGGCAGCGGGTCGCCCTGAAGGTCACCAACGTAGACGTTGAACGTGGCTGACTTCGACCCAAGCGTGGTCGCCCGCACCCAATTGTGCGTCATCATGCCGTTCCATTGCCAGCGCTCCGACGAACCATCGGTGCCGAGAATCGCGTCGTACGTGTGCATGGGCGTCATCGGACGCATGCCGCCCTGATAGAAATCCAAGCCGCCCGACTGATCAACCAATTCCACCCAGATCGCGCTCTCGGCAGGCAACTCTATGAATCCGCCAGCAAGCCAACCGTATTGATCGTTGTAGCAGGAGTCATTCAACACATCAGCGGGCGTATTGTAGTTCTCGACATAGCAACGAAGTTCCGGGGGATCGGCCAACGCGGGCGCCTCGACGTTGAGCACCTGCGTACCACTGTCCAGCGTGATCAGGACGTGGTGCATCGGGCCTTCGTTGTTCGGCCAACCCTGTGCCTGAAGCACCGTCGGCATCACGACCAACACCGTGGCCGTCATCATCATTCGCATAAGCATCTTTCGATTGCTCCTTCTTGATCTTTCGCCGCGCGACCGCATCAGCGTGCGGTCGCGGGATTCCATCTGTCTTTGTTCTTGTTTAAGTCAAACGTGTTTGAGAACCTCTCGTGGCTTACGTGGCCGTCGAGGTACGCGTAGGCTTCATTGGGTTTGTGGCGATCGATGGCGACCTCCGGGTCCGCGCCAAACTGTGACCAGAAATGGGCCATCAGATGGTCGGGGCTTGGCAGGCCGCCCATCGTGCTCACGCCGGCGACTTCGCCGAACAGAACGGTGCTGGTTGGCCGCCGAACCTGCGTGGCCATATGCCACGTGCGTCCGCCGGTTTCAGCCGCCGTCAGTTCGTAATACACGTTGATGCCGTAGCTCCACTGCGCAGACATGCCCGCCGAGCGGGGACGGCGATCGAGCGGACATCGATAGTGCGTCTCGACCACACGCTGCCAACTCGGCTGCGGTGTCTGCGGAAACCACGGCTCGGACGTGATCAGCCGATAGAACGCATAGCCCCACGGTAATCCGTTTTGAAACCCAAAGCCGGCAGAGTGCAGACTCCGCGGCATCCGGTCACCGAATTCACCCGTGTACATGGCCGTCAATCGCCCAAGCTCGCGCAGCTTGCTCATGCAAACCGTGCGCTTGGCCTGCCGCCTCGCGGACTGGAGACTCGGCAGCAACACCGTCAGCAGCAATGCGATGATGCTGACAACGACCAGAAGTTCTATCAGCGTGAATCCGCACCGGCCGCGCGCCCGTGCTTTCACATGCATACGTATCACCTCACACGCCACCAGTCGCTTTCAACGACGGCGCGCAAAATCGGTGTCAGGGATTAGTCCGTTCGGTTTTTGGAGATGGGTCAAGCGCGCGGCGGCGGGGAAGGTGGAGCCGTATCGCTCTGTGGTGACCATGTGATCGACGGTAGCGTCGCGTGGCCGGCGAACTCCTTCGCCTCACTGACGCAAATTCGGTGCTCGGACGACGACAGAAGTGAGACCGCAACCCAGTGCGTGCTCAAACCCTTGCATTGCAGCGGTGAGAGCTTCGCAACGGTGGTGTGCGACGACTGATTCTCGTCATCGGACGCGTCGTCACCCTTCGCAAGTCGTTCGTTCTTCGACGACCCGCAGCAGCCCTTCTTCGGCTCGAGCTTGGGTTTGATGCAGCAGCAGTTGGTGCGACACATTTCGGCTGAAACACAGCCACAACCGTGTCCGCGACAGGGAAAGTCCTCGCCGTTGGATGGCGACGGCAGCAATTCCGGCATTGGCAGGCCAATGGTCGCCACGAGGAAGAGGAAACACGTTGTTGCAGAAACCGCTCGACGCACGAAATCGCCCCACTACCCTTCGAGCCGCGCATGTTAGGGCACATGCGAGCGCGTGACAACGCATCGACGAAGGTCATGGATCAGGTTGCCCAACGCGTCGGCGTGGCTATAATGCGTCGCTTGCGTACGGTTTCGATCGTCACGCAAACGCGGCCTCCCGCGACAACGAATCACTCAGAAGCGTTCTTTCTGGGGGTGTACCCAAGTGGCCAAAGGGGACGGGCTGTAAACCCGTTGGCATAGCCTTCGCAGGTTCGAATCCTGCCGCCCCCAATTCCCGTCCTCCTGCCTTTCGCCGATACGGCACTCGCGACTCTTTCAAAACCAACATAAGAAAAACCGGCCGCAGTCCATCAGGACCACGGCCGGTTTCATTGTTGAGTCACGTATGCCTTGCGGTCATCTCGACCGCAAGCACGCTTACGGACGCGTGTTGTTCATCGTGGCATTCGCCCACGGCTGCGTGGCCGGCGGCGTGACACCGTTGATCATCTGACGCAGACGGAAGAGGTCCTGCGGATCGACATCGCCATCGCGATCCATATCCGCGAAGTCTTCCTTGGTACCCTGATCCAGCGTCGCGATGTCGTTGACAATCTGACGGAACTGGAACAGGTCAACCGGGTTGACGTTACCGCTCTGATTGATATCGCCCGGCAGGAAGCCGATGTCGATACGATCCGGCTCATCAGCGCCGTCACCCTGGTTGCCCAGGTTGAGGACAGCGACGTCATCCGCGTTGACGACGTCAGCAATGATCGTCGTCCACTCGCGGATCGTGATGTTGCGGCTGAGCGTCAGAGCAATCACAGGATTGCTTGATGCATCGACCGAAACGACGACTGGCGGCTGTGCAGCGCCGGTCTGGTTCACGCTGAAATCAGCAACAGTAACAGCGCCACCATCCGGGCTGAATACTTCCTCGCTGAACACCAGCGTGACGGTGTCGAGTCCGAGGTCGATGTTCGAACCGTCGGTGCTCTCAGCACGCGGATCGATGTAGCCACCGAACGAGCTATCGCGGAACGATGCGTCCGTCTCACCATGCACGAGGATCGGGCCAACGGCTGCCGGAGCAAGCGACGCAACCGAAACAGAACTCGGCGTACCGGGCTTGAAGATGCCGATCTCGATGTCAGCTGCCTCTGGACCGCTGTTGGCGGTGAAGCGGTAGTTGTACATTGTGCCCCAACGCAGTGCATTGGCGTTGGCATTCTGCGAGAACGACTCAGTGTTCCACGTGATCGCACCGTCACCCTCGGACTCAGCCCATGCTTCGTTCGTGTACGGCTCGCCGCTGTGGTAGTCTACCGAGTGGAAGCCCATGTTCGTGACCGTGACGCCCGGCGGCACCGGTACGCTGAACGAACCAGCCGAACGATCCGAATTCAGATTGTGCAATGCGTACTCGTAGGTCCACGTGCCATCGCCATTGTCCGTCACGTCGTAACCGAGAATAAGGCGACCCTCGTTCGGGATATCGACATTCACGATCTCGACGCTTGGCTGATTGACCTTCCATGCGTTGATGGCGGCCTGCTCGCGGACGGTGTTGCCCGTCACACCCATGAAGAAGTTGTTCGGGTTGATCAGAGCACGACGGTACGAAGCGTTGTTGTTGTCGTTCGAGCGATCGCCGAATTGGGCGTCATCCTCAGCGATGTAGTGACCCTCAACGTAGAAGACGGCGCCGGGGTAGTTGGCGGTGTCCATGTCCGCTTCTGCGACAACGATGCGGCCGCGAAGCGTCGTGTTTCCACTCGCAAACGCGTGATTGCCGAGGTTGGTGCCGTCATGTGCGTCGATTTCAGAACGCGGGCCCAGGTTGCCAAACGTACCATTTCGCGACGCCGAGTATGGGTCAGAGCAACCAACACCCAGCTGTGCACAGCAACCGCCGCAGACCGGCGAGCAAGCACCACACAGCGGCTGCTGAAGGGCACAGAAACCATGCTTCAGCCAACTCTGGCCGATCTGCTCAAAACGACCATCGTGGTAACGATAGAGGTTCTGGGCGATGACCGGGTGGCGTGGGTTTGGTCCGACGAACCAATCCAGCACCTGGGTACCGATGTTGCAGGAAGTCGTGGCGACCGAGTAGGCATACGAACCCTGCACGGGATTGCCGGTATTCCAGTTCTGGATGCTCGGAAGCGAGCCAACGATGACGTCGGCGCCAGGTGCGCTCGCGGCCGACGGACCAGCATCAGCCAATTCGCGTGCGGGTGCCTGCGTCATGTCAATGTCCGACACATCGACCGTTGCGGTCAGGACGAACGTGCCAATGCTGCCAACCTCAGCGTCAATGCCATACTCGGCAGCAGCCGAATGGAACGCCACTTCGCCGGTGATCTCCAGCGTCGGGGCATCGAGCACGATGTTCAGCGAGTCGCCGACAACCTGAAGCATCGGGTGCTGGCCATCCATGAACGCCGCGTCGAAACGACCGGCGAACGGAACCTCAAAACCGGCGATCGTCAGTTCCTGTCCTTCAGGACCGGTCAATTCGATCAGTCCCAACACCTGCGGAGAACCGGACATCCGCAGCAATTCGCCGTCGCGGGTCATGAGCTCAAGCTCGTGATCCCCACCGAGCGAAACCGGCGAGACAAACGATCCGTTGCTCAACGTCCAACCCTGCTGACGGAACTTGCCCGAATCCAGCGACAGCGTGAACTCACCACGCTCAACGCTCTTGAACGTCGTGTATGTCTCCACGACGTTCTCATTCGCCCAAGCCTGCCCCGCCGTCGCGACCGTCATGGCTGCGACTGCCAATACCGTTACAGTCTTCTGGTACAATGACGCCATTTACTTGCTCCACCTACCTTAACAAGAGTACGAGAATTCCCTTGCGCGCCGGCCCTATGCCAAACCGCCACGCCCGTTTGTGTATTGCTCGCCGAGTATAACCAAATGCAACCTCGATTCGCGCCAACTTCGCAGAATTTCACGGAACCGATTGATACCTGAACGCCTCAGCTTCAAAATTTACACCACCAAAACAACATGCAAATGAATCGTTCATTCCTTCCGGCTTTGCATCAAGATATTTGACAGTGTCACTGTAGGCCATGAGGGTCCGAGTTATCGGTCGTCCGGCCATACATGGACCGGGGAGAGTTCAGTTGTCCACCCTTCGCTTCCACGTCCACATAACCAACAGCCATGGAAGCCGATTCCAGAAAAGTGGACCGCCCTGTTGTTCACGACGTTGGCGGTTTGGCGAACGCGAGGTCGGATGACGCCGCGAACGGACGTCCCATGATAGAGAGGCTACTCCCCATCTGGCTTGGGGATGGGGGCCGTCAGCCGCGGGTAGGCGCTCATGGTGCAATGCACCGCGCCGTTGCGTCGCTGACTCTCAGAGGTGCCGATCGGAACGAGCCGAATGGTCGGGTCCAACGCTTGGCGGATGGCTTCGGCGGCGGCTGTGTCCACGGATTCGAACAACCCGCCGTAGGCCGGAAGGAGATAGGCCGTCCGCGTGTGCATGCCGTTGAGATAGTGCACGCTGCGGGTTCCCGCCGACAAACTCGGCAGCGCGACGACCGTGAAGCCTGCGTCTGCCAGCAGTTTTGACAATGCCTGCGTATCGTCCAACTGACGATGGATGGACTTGATGTAGGCGACCGTGTCCCGATCACCTGCGACGGATTTGGGCGGAATGGCCGATGCAGCGAGCATATCCAGCGCGACGAGCAGCCTCTGAAGATTGCCAATGCCCGAGTCCGTCGATCGTGTCGAGAACCGCTTTGCGAGCGTCAGCGGATAGCCACCGGTTGGAACCGCCGCTTGCCGAATGGCCGACCCCACGATGGCAACGATATTGCGGTCATTACCCTCGGCGATGGCCTTTCGGGCACTTTCGGCGTTGGCTTCATCGAGCAGTCCGACCTGCTCCAGCGTGGCCACGCAGACTGCCACCATCCATCGGGATGCCAAGACCGGGTCGTTGACGAACGCGACAAGTTTGCCGTCATGCGCGCGCACGCTGACGTCAAAATCAACGTGGTACGAGACCGCCGGCAGCACGATCACACGATCAACCCCGAACTCCCGCGCGAACCCGGACTCAACCTGCTCGCGCGTCAGACCCAACGCGACATTGCGATGAATGTCCGCCTCGCCGACAAGCAGGATGCGTGTGTTGTTGGCCGGGTTCCGCACGCATAGCGTGTTTCCACCCTGAAACAGCAGCGTTGACGGAAGGATGCGGTGATCATAGCCACGCCAGCGGTCCAGGACGGCCGATTCGATTGGGATGAACATCGCCCCGATCTCGCCACGACTCGCGTACCGGGGCACAAGTGTGGCCCAGGTGTTGCCATCGACGACGCCGCCCTTGCCGTTGTCTTGTGCCCATTGTGAGAGTTGTTGCGACGTTTCGAGCAGCTCAAATGACCGCCCCGCGTCGATGGTCCATTCACGCAACGCCGCCTGGGTGCCAAGACCGTGACTCTGCTGCGTCGCGAGAAGAAATCGGGTGTTGGGCAAGGCGGCCACGATCTGCCGGGCGACATCCAATCCATCGCCCGATCCTTTCCCGGCCCAGTGCAGACTGCGCGTGATCTGAAGGCGAGCGAGACCGATCTCCTTTTCGCCACTTTCGGTCATCGCCCGAAACGAAGGGTCTGCCGGTAACCATTGGAACGTAAATCGCTCCGCCACCTTCTCAGCGGTCAGGCTGTCATCGCCAACAACGTCGGACAGATCCTCAAGCGGCGAGATCTTGCGGTGTTTTCGACTGGACTTTGCGACGAAGTGGCGGAACAGGTCGACCGGAACTCCGAGTTGAGCAAGCAGCTTTTCCTGTGCACCAGACTGTTCAGGCCAATCGCTTTCAAGCATTTGCATGACCTGAACGGTCGTCCACAACAAGCCATCGCGGGCCAAACGTCTGCCAACGATGTCTGCTGCCTGCTTGAGTCGCGGGGAGAGATTCTCGTAGTCAATTTCCTGCAAACGGGCGGGCTGCGTCGATGCGATCGATTCCCAGTAGCTGAAACCGCGGTTGGAAGGACGCGCTTCGCGATATCGGCGAATCTTGCGCCCCTCTGGCGGCTCGGTACCCGGATCGTGCAGTTTCACCGGCCAATGCTGAGGTTTCGACGCATCCAGCGATTCGCGGTCGACCTGCGTGTTGACCGGTTGATCATTCTCGCCGACGGCGATCAGCTCGGGATTATCACGCACGACGAGGTGATTCTGGTTGCGATAGGCTTCGCGGATAATCCGATCGACGACCCGTGAGACGAAGGCGTCCGGGAGATTCAGGTCACGGACTGTCCAGGGCCCCATCGAATCGGCGAGGATGGTCCGCCGGATTTCCTCCTCCGGCGACAACATCATCGACTTGGGCGACGGCGACTCCTGAGCGGCGGTGCGTCCGACCGACGCGAGCAAAGCGGTCGCCAACGAGAGCATGAGCACGATGCGGCGGTGAGGCGAGTTCCCATCCATACGCTTCATCGTAGCATGGTCATCCGGGCTGGTCAGCAGGTGCGTCGAAAAACGACATTCGACGGGTAACGGTCACATGGCTTGTCAGACCAACGGGTTTCCGGTTTGATGTTTGGGATTACCGAACGGCATGCCTCGGCATGTTGAATAGTCTTGGTGTCAGGGACACGACAAGGAGTGAACATCATGGGAAACACACAACAACCTGCGATCACATCTCGGCGCGCACGATGGGCGACGGTCCTCACGTTCATGGCGGCCACTGGAATCGGGCTGGCCCACGAGACGCCGCGCATCATCCGCCCGGAAGAAGGCATGCCATGCGTCGAGTGGAAAGACGCCCACCTCGTCGTCGATCGCATGGCCTGCGTGAGCGGCAAGATCATCAACGTTGGCCACGCGCGCACGATCCACTTCCTGAATTTCGACAACAACCGTCCGGGCGACTTCACTGTCGTCATTCGCGACCACAACATGAAGCACTTCTCCGGCACGCTCGAGGAGGCGTACGACGGCAAGCTTGTCAGCGTCACGGGATTCGTGTCGACCTACCGCAACAAGCCGCAGATACAGGTCTCGCATCCGGACCAGATCAAGGTCATCAGCGAGCTGCCCAAGTTCAACACAAGCCACCTCACCGGAACAAAGCCCGTCAAGGATCAGTTCAAGATCGCGTCCTACAACATCCTCAATCTGTTCGACGAGATGGATGATCCGTACCGCAATGATGACGTGATGTCGCCGAAGTCGCGGGCAGAGATGGAAAACGTTGCGAAAGTGCTGCGTGAGCTGGATGCCGACATCGTCGCGTTTCAGGAGGTCGAAAACCGCGACTACCTGCAGCGATTCCTCGACGTGTTCGTGCCAGAGTTGGCCTACAAGGAAGTCGTCCTCTTTGAGGGCAACAACATTCGCGGCATCGACGTCGCCATCGCGTCACGCATCCCGGTCGGCCCGGTGACCTCCCATCGACATGTGACCTATCCCGGTGCGGATGGCAAACCGCGGAACTTCGAGCGCGACGTGCTCGCCGTCACGTTCGAGCCGAAAGGCGGCAAGCCATTTGAAGTCTGGGTGCTGCATCTCAAGAGCAACTCGGGCGGTCGCGAGTACGCCGAAGATATCCGCGTGGCTGAGGCGAAACAGATCCGCAAGATGCTCAACGCACGGATGAAGGCGAACAAGAAGGCTGCGATCATCGTGTGCGGCGATTTCAACGACACGTGGGACAGCAAAACGCTCCAGACGATCGTCGGCGAGGGGGACACAGCCATGAAGGCGTTCTTCGACGATCTTTCCGAGCCGCAACGCATCACCTACAACCGCGGACGCTATCAGTCGATGATCGACTTCATCATCGCAACGCCCGCGATGGCCAAGCGATTTGTCAAGGGTTCCTATGCGATCCGCCCGGGCACGGTGGACAATTCCGGTTCGGATCACAATCCGGTCACAGCCGTTTTCAAGTTGCGTTAGATCGCCAACCAGGATTCGACCGAGCGCCCGCGCGAGACGATGTGTCTTGCGCGGGCGTTTCTCATTTCACATGGTCGTGGCGTCATGATCCTATGCAGAGCTTGCCGTGAGCTGCTGAGCACCTTCGAGCATGACCGAAGCCACGAAGTCGACGGCCGACTTCCAGTCCGATTCCAGTTGGTCGTTCCACGCATCGCCAGCCATTTCCCCCATCACCGCGACCAGCGTGTCGCGGACAACCGGGTAGTGCTCCGCCTGCGTGCCGTAGCCAACGTGACGCTGGCCCATGTCCACCAATGGCTGATGGAGCTTTTCGGGTGTGCGCAAGTTCCTGACCACGAGCACGAGCGACGCGACCAGCTTTTGCTTCTGATCCGACATGTCGCGCGGAAACATCGTGCGCACCTCGCGATGCTCGGTAAACAACTTGGCGTAGAATCGGTCCGCCAGCTCCTGCGCACGCGGCGCGAGCAGGTTGAAACTCGATTCCAGACGTTGGATTTGATCTTGGTTCATGCTGAATGTCCCCTCTTTGTCGGCGAGCCTTCGCAACGTCGAAACGTGCACGCTGCAAACATACATTTCCCTTGGAAAGCAGTCGGAAAGTTCCGGGATTTGATGGGCGTACCAAGTTTGGATCCGGGATATGCGACGATTATCGCACCGTCGTAACGGACGACAGCATCTACACCGTTGGCCAGTCAATCCCGAGCGATCGGATCTGCCGGGTGGCTTCTCCTGCCCAATCGCGGTTGGCGGCGGGACTGGCAGGGCTGGGATGGAGGATTCGACCGATGCGCACATCCACATCGGACAACGCCGCGTTCGCGCGGGCTTCGGCGAAGGCACCCACGCCGATAACCATCGCCGGTTGTAATGCGTGGACCGTTTCCCGCAATGCCCGGTCACACGCGTCGAACAACGGCTCACGCTCACGTGCCGGCAGCTTATCGGGCGTGCGGTTGCGACCAGTCTCCTCGAGAAACGCAAGCGGGCAGTAGTTGCCGACGAAGAAGCGAGCGAAGAATGCATCCGGCGACCCGAACGCATCGCGAACCCAACCCCAGATACGTCGACCGCTCACCTCGCTTCGCCCGCAGTCGAACCCTTCCACCGGACGCTTGGGATGCTCACCATCCGGTTTCGACACCGGAGCAGTCAAACCAAGCCAATCGCGCGCGAACGACACTTCGCCAAATGGAACGCCGGTCTGGGCCATGCCCCACGGTCCCGGATTCATGCCGAAGAAAATCGCCTCGACGCGATCGCCGGCCAATTGCAGGTATTTCTCGTGGGACTTGCGGGCGTAAACAAGCGGGTTGTACACATGCGTCACCGGCGGACCAAACGACAGACTGTCCACCTTCTTGCCCAGCCGCCGCGAAATGCGAATCAACTCAGACGATGTCGTGCGAACCACCATCGCCGATCAATCCTCCCCACCGCGGCGTCCGGCCATGCCGTTCAGTTCATCGACGACCCCGGCCAATTCGTCACGTACATGCACCACCGGCGACGTCAGCCCCTCAACGACGCCAGCCGCCAAGACCGATGCATCGTCTCCGGAAATGGGCATATCCATACGATCGGCCGCTCGATGGGCATCACGCACCGCTCTCGAATAGATCGCTCCGACGAGTGCGGCCATGATCAACAGCGACACCGTCAGACCCGTCAGCACATTCGCTCCGGACAACGCAGCCACCACGGATTGCGCCATGTCCATGTCGAACGCGATCTCAGTCGCGGGACGTCCCAGCAATGCAGCCAACAACGGTTGTACGATCGGAAACCACAACAACACCACCGGCGGCAACAGCCAGCGGACGGCTCGACCCACCAACGTCGGCCTGCGACGCAACAACGGACCGAACACCGCTTCACGCCGTGCATCCGCCCACACCGACGCATCGCCCCGGAACTGATGCGTCAACACATTGACGCCCGGCAGCGACACGTTCAACCGGTCGGAAATCCGCGCCAACCGCGTTTCAATCGCCGTACGTACACGGGACACGCGATCCTCCAACGCAACCCCATCGACACGAAACGCGTCAGCCACCTCGTTTCCCCGCTCACGTAACCAGACCGAGCGCAACCCGGACAACGCACCGGCCAATCCCGCCGCAGGCCACGCAATCAGCCCCAACAACGGCCACCCTGCAATTCGCCGTCGAAACAGCGTCGCCGTCCATTCCGACACCAGCCGTCGCCGATCCTGCAAACGCCGTCCCATCTCGGCAACGTATCCCGCGCCGAGCGATTCGTGTACAACCGCCTCGACCTTCTCACGCGATACGTCCTGATCCAACGCGGCAACCAACGACTCGGGCTTGTAGTGCGACAGCAGCACCTGCGCCTGATGCCGTGTCTGATACGTAAGATTGGCCAGCTTGTTCGCCCGCACATCGTCGGCCGACGGCGGCGTCGTCAACGCCGATCGCAAACGCGACATGTCGCCGACCAGTCGCTCGATCGCAGCATCCAGTCCGCCCAACTCCGCCGCGCCGTTGCGCTCGATTTCCGCACGAATCGCATCGGCGGTGCGATGCTTGGCGGAGATCATGAACGATCGCTGTACATCCCCGTTCGCACCGCTCAGTGACCGTTGCAACGCCAGCGCTGCACCAACCCGTTCCAACTCCTCGGCTGCGGATCGATCGCTTTGCGCCAACAGCCAATCCATCTTGTTGACCACGTATACGAAATTCGTCCGCGCCTTCAGCACACGCTCCACTTCCTGGATCGCCCGGGCGTCCCCCACTTTCTTGGGCGTCGTCACCCAGATGATCCCGTCAAGACGCGATGCGACCCGTCGCACCTGTTCGGCGTGGTCCAGAAACAGCGAATCGAAATCGGGCAGGTCCACCAGCACGAGGCCTGACATGGACGCAGGCGCCCCGCCGACACGATCAATGATCATCCCATCAAGCCCATCGAGACGTGCCGACAGTTTGTCGGCATCGGTTTCCACGTGGTAGCACGCCGGTCGAAACGTACCCTCGCCGCCCGGATCGTCGGGCCGAACCACATCCCCACCAGCCAATGCATTGATCAGCGTGCTCTTGCCGACCTCCTTGCCACCAAGCACGCCCCACACCCAGAGCGTGTCGGACATGGTCTGCCCACCGCCGCGGGTCAGCGGCACCTCGCGCATGTCGAGCAGTTCCGACAGTTGCCGATTCATCCGCGAAAGACGCAGCTCGACGCGTTCGTCCACGACCGCGTTCATCGCCCTGGCTCCGGTCCCGACAACGCCATCAGCGCCTGCGACAGCGTGTCACTCATGGGCAGGTGACGCCGCGGCATGTCCGACAGATTGCGTTCGCACTGATCGGCCAGCGATTCGCGAATCAGGTTCTGGTAGGCTTTGACCGTCGTCTGATACTCGTTGAAGGCGGGTGACTTCTGGAACATCCCCGTTAACGCCTTGCCCCCGAGGAATCCCGCCACCCAGGCCGATGCCCACGTCCACGTCATACCCGCCCCACCCAGAAACAGCAGGTCCGCCACCAGCAGCGGCATCCCGAGGGCGACCGACGCGACGTCCCCGGTCCGCGATTTCTTGCTCGTTTCCTTCTTCCACGCGTCAATGTGCCCGCGAATTCGGACGGCCCAGTCACGCTCATCGAATGTCGGCGTCGACCATGTCGGGTGCCATCCCGTGACACCAAGATAGTCGCTGCCCGCGATGATGCGGTCGACGCGTCCTGTTGCTTCGCCGAATCGATGCTCGAGGTTGCGACGCAGCACGTCGGCGATGCGATCGACACCCTTGTCAAAATCGATCGCCCCGCTCCCCCTGCCGCCGCCGGTCCACTTCGACAATTGTCGCCCGATTCCCTGCACGACGTCATAAAGCGGAAGAAAACGATGCCCAACACCGAGGTATCCCCGTTCGTCACTGGTCAGCAAATCCAGCGAAAGTCGCGTATCGGAAACCGTTTCGCCAAGACGCTCGTCGACGTCGCGTCGCAGAGACTGATACGCATCTGCCCGTGTCACGTTCTCAGACCACACATGTTTGCACCGTGCCCGCATACGATGACGCAATCGATCCAGACGCGACGCTGTATCGCAGGATTGCACCCAACCCGCAACCCGCGCGATGACCTCATCTGGCATGGCGCGAAAACCGGCGCCGGGTGCGAAGTCACAGACGCAATGATCGATCGCCGCCTGCCCCTCGGCGTGCAAACGCAGACGCTCGCGCACTTCGGCATTCACCGATACGCCCGATTCCGTGCAGTTGAACACGATCCACACCGCCGGCCCCATCTCGCCGGCCACCGCGACCGCTTCCTGAAACACCGTGACATCGAACCAGCGTTCCTCATCGACGACGACAACCAACCCATCGAACCAGGGCAGCAGCGTGCGCGTCACCGCCCCCTCGTCGACGGACATCCGACTCGTGACGTCCGGCAGGTCCACGATGACCACGTCAGGCCAATCCGGTCGACCATGGTCCAGCACGTGAATCGCGTCGAGCGAGCCACTGATGGCGGTCTGACCATTGACGGATTGCGCGTCGAATCCCGGCATGACCGATTCATCACGCAGCCACGCCGTCCATTGCTCTTGCTGATCTCCGGGCGTGGCTGCAATCGCGCCCAGCGTCTCATGGGCATGGGCGCTGACCCGGCTGACCTCGCGGCCCACGAGGGAGTTGAAGAGTGTGCTCTTGCCCGAGGATGCCCCGCCGATGAGTCCGATAATCTTTGGCTGTTGGGCGACCGCATCCTTGAACTGAAGCGCCGCCACCATGTGACGGTCCATGGCGTCCCAGCTCAGCCCCAAATCGGTCAGGCGCTGCAACGCCGTGTCGGTCACAAGTTGTTGAAGATGTTCCATCACCTGCTCATTCGCTCCGCCTTCGGGAATATCGCGGGCGACGGCTGGCCTGTCCACCGTGCCGGCGAGCCAAGGTCTTTGCGGGATGAGCGCCAGCGGCCGATTTCGCATGGTTTTGGCCATTTTCGTCCGCATAAAGCGTGTCTTTCGCGGTTCCCTTGCACCTTGACATCGATTCGCCGATCGCGGTACGGTACCTGAGAATCCGCGTGACGGTTTGCGCCGATGGGCATATGCCCGTTTGCGTGTGGATCGCGTGGATGCTGGGGTACGCGGTGGACGTGTGGGACCATGGGGTCGGTCGGGTCGGCCACCCATTTGAGGGTCGAAAGGAGCACACATCCCTCGTTCGGATTGATCTACGTCGTTCCGGCGTGCGACGGGGTTTCGAAACGCCACGGGACCAACAGATCAGAAGCTCCTTACTTACAGCGGGTTAGAAGCTCAGCGGCAATACCGCGGCATTGCCGAATTGCATGAATCACGCATCAGTCAAGTTTGAAGATCGCCCGACGACGGCATCGGTGGCGGAGTTACCGGTGGTTGCTGTGGCGGGGTCCAACGGAGTCACATCATGAAGACACGAAGTCTTTGCGTTCTTTTGGGATTGCTCGTCGCATCGGCGTTCAGTCAAAACGCGCTGGCGCAAACGGGCGGCTGCTGTTTCGGCGCCAACATGTGCGCGGTCGAGGACGAAGCCACGTGCCTCGCGCGTCCCGGTACGTTCGTGCTGGGTGAAACCTGCGCGGACGACGACGCGGACACCATTCCCAATCCGTGCGACATCTGCCCGGGTTCTGACGACCTTGTCGACACCGATGCCGATGGCACGCCCG
>JANQQK010000077.1 GCA_028289375.1 Phycisphaerae bacterium
GTCACCCCCGTCGACCTGCTCGTTTTCCGTCAATACCTCAACGAACAGACCGCCCCACCGCGCGGCACCGCGTCCGACTACGTCGACACCGACCGCGACGGCGACATCACCCCGCTCGACCTTTTCCGCTTCCGCCAAATCATCAACGGCATCGCCCCAGCAACCCAACCATGGGCAGACATGTCACTGCCGCCCCAGCCGTGACGCGTCGAACCATCGCCCGTAAGATGGCGACATGAACACCAAACGAGTCGCCATCGTCACCGGAGCCTCGCGCGGCATCGGTAGCGCCATCGCCCAGTCTCTCGCCGCCGACGGTTTCGCCATCATCGTCAACTACAAGTCAGACGAATCCGCCGCCAGCAAGATCGCCGAACGCATCAACAACCTGGGCGGCATCGCCCATCTGTTCCGCGCCGACGTGACCAACCCCGACGATCGCCAAGCCCTCATCGACGCAGCGCTCATGCACCACAACCGCCTTGATGTCCTCGTCAACAACGCGGGCATCGCCCCCGAGCCACGCCTCGACATTCTGCAAACCACCGAGCACTCCTTCGACAACGTCATCAACGGCAACCTCAAGAGTGTCTACTTCATGTCCCAGTCCGCCGCCAACGCCATGATCAGGCTTCGCCAGTCCGACACCATCGAATCCGGCGTCATCATCAACATCTCCTCCATCCGATACTTCACCACCGCCACCAATTACGGCGAATACTGCGTCAGCAAAGCCGGCGTCCACATGGTCACCGCCCTCTTCGCCAACCGTTTGGCCGAGCACAACATCAACGTCTACGAATTCGCACCCGGCATCATCAAGACCGACATGACCCGCCCGCCGCACGTTCACAACTACTACGACGCCAAACTCGACGCAGGCCTCGCACCCATCAACCGCTGGGGCCAACCCGAAGAAGTCGCCCGCGCCGTCACCGCCGCCGCCCGTGGCGATCTCCCCTACTGCACAGGCCAAACCATCCACATCGACGGCGGCTGGCACCTGCGTTCGCTCTAGCAACAGTCACAAGGGTCCCGTTCCGCCAACCCCCAAACGAACCGCGCATCAGTTGACCGGTACCTCGACCCAGAACCAGCCGCGAAGTTCACCCTCCCGAAAACCAGTGGCTGCGTCATCTGGATACTGTTCCTTGAGCGCACTTCGCACATCAGCCGGAATCTGCGCACTCGGACCGTGACACGTCAGACATTGCTGCTGAAGCCGAATCGGCAACAGCGCCCCGAAATTTCCGTCCACAAGCTCATAGAATAGTGGATCCCCATCACGTGCATGCACCGCAGGACGTGCCCACTCCGGTACAACGTTGTTCGGATTGCGCCGCTTGAACGACGTCCGCCCGATCCGCACGCCACGCTCCTGACCAATTCTTGCCGCCAGCGCCGGGGCATCACGTTTGCACACGTCGATTGCATGGGCTGGCCCCGCTTCCGCCAACGCACCCGCCAACCGACCGAACAGCTTCTTCTTCAATCGCCCGACCGCATCCATTGCCTCGCGCTTCCGCTGCTCATGCTCGTCCGTCGGACGCGCTGGAACGGCATGATTTCGATGCGCCTCCTCGAAACCATGCGCCACAAACAGCGACACAACCTGCGCATGCGCCTGAATCAACGTCGCCACGTACGGATCGTCGGACGTTTCCGTCACGCGTACCCCCCGCTCGGTTTGTTCCACCTTCATCTCGATCTTCGATGCGTGACCAAACAGCGCATCGAACAAGGGATCCCGACGCCGAATCGGGCGATCCTCCTCAACCCGCGCGTACATCGCCCCGACGTGCTTCTGAATCCGCTTCGCCACCGCCGCATCATCCGACTCCGTAACCGCCACAATCCCATCCGGTAGTTTCGTCACCGATCGCTGGATCCTCCCATGATGTTCCAGCAGGGCATGGAAATCCGCGCGGTCTGCCACGAACGTCGCGTCATGACCACCACGCCCGCCACGATGACGATGACCGCCATTCCCCTGCGCCAGGCACAAGCCGCCAGCCATCCCAAACACCCCCACCCAGACCACGCACTTTAACAGTCGCTGATTCTTCATCGCCCAACGTCCTTTCAATACAAACCCACGCGCATTCACCCACCCCGAAAGACCCCAAGACAGACCTTCCCCGCAAATTGGTCCAGCAAGTTACGTGCCGAAACGCGTTCGTTCCGGTCGACTGCCCGTCAGAAATGTGTTCAGGATTCTCGCGCCAGCAACAACCGAAATGCGAAACCGCTACTTGCCCTTCAGGAACGCCGCAACCGCGCGAAACAACTCGTCGGGCTTCTCCAGGAAAGGCCAATGCCCACACCCATCGATGACGTGCAGCTTGGCATTGGGAAGGGTCTTCACGATCAGGTCCGCCGTCTCCCGCCCGATCGGATCCCCGTCGCCCTGAATGACAAGCGTCGGCGGCTTGAAACTCGCCAGCGCCGGCTTGAAATCGTACCGCAGCACATGCCGCTGCATGGCCATATTCACGCGCGGTTCGAACCGCGTGACGTCCATCTCCGCTTCCAGCGCTTCTCGGGCATCCGCATTCGCAATCATCGCCGGCGCCATCAGTCGATTCATCTTGCGTATCAAATCCGCCATCTCCTCGAGCGAGAGATTTGCCGCAGAGATCGACTGCATGGCTGTCCGGGTCTGGTCATCCAGCCGCGCGAACAGATTCTGCTGATAACGCCCCCAGAAATTTGAATCGATCCCCGCAGGTCCGATCAGCACCAGCGACACGACGCGATCCGGATGCTTGGCCGCGTACGCCATCGACAGCAACCCGCCATACGAATGCCCAACCAGCGTCCAACGGTCTATCTTCATCGCCGTGCGAATCGACTCGAGGTCCGCCACCGCCCCATCAATCGAAAACGCGTCGCCGCTGTATGCATCCACGCGCGATTCACCGGTCCCGCGCTGATCCGGCAGAATCGCCCGATGCGTCTTCGCGATCGCCGCCGCCGTCGTGAACAACTGCTCGCCGGCAAACCCGGGACCGCCCGTCAGCAGCAGCACGGCATCGCCCTTGCCCATCTCGCGCACACGCAAGGTCACATCGCCGGCGGCCTTTATCCGATGCTCAACGACCTTCGCGCGTTCGGCCGAGGGTTTGGCGTCCAGAGCGAACGTTGGCCACGTCGCAACCAGTACGAGAAGACCGATCGGGTGAATTGCTTGGCTCATCAGACGACTCCATAGGGACCTGTGCTTGCAATCGGCGGACGATACAGAGTTTAGCTGGTCTGGCCACCCGCAACACCCCTTGAATTCGATACAGAAAACACCGCATGGGGCAATGAACCGAATGGCGTCGTGACGGCGTTGCCCCTGCGCAATGAAAACGGTGCCGTGAAGGGTTGCCCCGCACGACACCGCGAAAAACGATCTGATCAAAGGTAAGCAGCGAAACTGCTGCCGGATCTGCTACAGGCCTGATAGCAACGTCGCAAGCCGCAGACCGAGCGAATTGCTGATCCGCGCCAACGCCCAGATCGACGCCGCATTCTTGCCGAGTTCCACCTGCGACAGCTGCGACGTCGTCAGGTTCGTCCGGTCCGACAGTTGCCGCAGTGTCAAGTTCTGACGCAGACGTTCCTGCCTGATGCGCTGGCCGATCAGACGGTTCAGATCCGACTCATCGGTGTAGATCAGCCCCAGCCGGCGACACGCGCGATCGAGTGCCTCGATCAATTCCTCGTCCTTGAATGGCTTCTGGATGTAATCGGTCGTGCCGCGACGCATTGTCTCGGTCGCCGTATCCAGATTCGGATACGCCGTCATCACCAGACAGCACATCCGCTCGTCGATGTTCTTCAAACGCTCAACCACCTCAACGCCATCCAACGTCGGCATGCGCAGATCGACCAACGCGATCTGATACGATTCGTCAGCCGCGTGCTCAATCGCCGCCTGCGGGTCGGTGAAGGTCTTGGGTTTGAACCCGTTGTCCTCCAACAACATTCCGACCGTCTTGCAGACCGACGGGTCATCGTCTATCACCAAAACCTTGATGTGGTGCTTTACTGCCATGATCCAACTCCTCTTGTCACCGGAATGCGCTCGCGGTCGAAAATCCCTCAACCGCAACGCCGTACGCGTCAATCTGCCAAGCCGGTCGAACCAGCCTGATGTGGCGGACGCGATCGGAGACCAACCGTGACCCACCATCTCATGGTGATCAAAGGCGAATACCTCGCCCCGATCCTCAGCGGCCGAAAACGCCTCGAATGCCGCCTGCAACGAACCCGGAAACCACCCTTCGCAAGGGTTTGCACCGGCGATCAACTCTGGATCAAACCGGTGTCGGAGCCGATCGCCGCATTGGCCACCGTCCGCCGGGTCGCGCTTTGGGATCAGCTGTCATCTCGGGAACTCGGCGAGATACAGAATCGCTACGGAGCCGACATCGCCGCGCCACGGTCGTTCTACACAGAACGCACCAATGCACGGGTTGCCACGATCATCCAGCTTGCCAACGTCCGGGCCATCGACCCGATTCCGATTCGCAAGACGGACCAGCGATCGTGGGTGGTTCTGGCCAATCCGCCAGATGTGGCAAAACCCGATGCGGCCATGCGATTACAGCACGACTGATCACGTAGATCATGGTAGGGTTGTACACTATCACTTGACAAGCGATGAGTGGAAAAATTCTGGTGTACGCCTTGAATCGTGCTTCACGCCTCAGGAGGCCCGTTTCCGCTTGCCACCCGCCGCAGATTTCTTCGCCACCGCGGGCATCTTGGCAGGTGCCGGAATGGGCTCGTCCTCCTTCGCATCACCCTTGGGTTTGCTTTTATCGGACGCCGCTGCCTTTTCCTCGTCCTTCGCCGACTTCGCGGCGAGGATCCGCTCGCGGATCTCGTTGAACAGATCCGGATTGTCACGCAGAAACTGCTTCGAGTTTTCCCGGCCCTGCCCGAGGCGGACATCACCAAAACTGAACCACGCCCCGGTCTTCTGCACGATGTTTTCGGCCGTCGCGAGATCGAGCAGGTCCCCCTCCTGACTGATGCCGCTGTCGAACATGATGTCGAACTCCGCCGTCCGGAACGGAGCCGCCACCTTGTTCTTGACCACCTTGACGCGAACGTGATTGCCGATGGCTTGATCGCCCTCTTTGATCGTCGACACGCGGCGAATGTCCAGCCGCACGGATGAGTAGAACTTGAGCGCTCGCCCGCCCGGTGTCGTTTCCGGATTGCCGAACATAACGCCGACGTTCATGCGAATCTGATTGATGAAGACCAGGATCGTGCCGGTCTTGCTGATCGTGGCGGTCAGCTTTCGCATCGCCTGACTCATCAGCCGCGCCTGAAGCGCCACATGCGACGCGCCCATCTCGCCTTCGATTTCCGCACGGGGCACCAGCGCTGCCACCGAATCGACCACGACAACATCCACGGCATTGCTGCGGACGAGCAACTCGGTGATCTCCAGCGCCTCCTCGCCCGAGTTTGGCTGGCTGACGAGCAGGTTATCCAGCTTCACGCCGCAGCGTCGAGCCCACGACGGATCCAGCGCGTGCTCGGCATCAACAAATGCGCACACACCATCCTGCTTCTGTGCGCTGGCCACGAGGTTCAACGCCAACGTCGTCTTGCCCGACGACTCAGGCCCGAACATCTCAATGATCCGCCCCCGCGGCATGCCCCGACCCCCCAAGGCCAAATCCAGCGAGAGTGCACCAGTCGGCACACCCTGCACATTCGTGTCCTTCTGATCAAGTTGCATGACGGCGCCCTTGCCGTAGGACTTCTCGATCTGTTTGAGGGCACGGTCCAGCGCCACCTTCTTGTTTGCCGTGGGTTCGTTGCTCATTGCTTGCGCCTCCAGATTTGCTTCCTAATCAGACCCGCCAAACGGGTAGTTTCCGACGACGGCATACTTCGCGCCGGCGGGTGTGAGTGTCGATTGAAACAGCGCCAGCGACGTCATCCGTTGCGTCGCAGGGGTGACCGAGAGACCGGCGATCGCATCCCGCAACCGCCGTCCAGTCTTGTCGAACTTCACGCGACCGATTGTCATGTGCGGTGCGAATGGTCGCCGCTCGGGCTCGAAGCCAAGCGACGTGAACGCGTCGTCACATTGGGTCGCACATTCCGCCAAGGCGTCCGGCGTCGACGAGCATCCGCCCCAGATGACGCGAACCGGACCACGCGGTGGAAAGCAGCCACCGCGATCGACGCACAGTTCGAACGATGTCGCGGTGGCGGCGACGGTCTTACAGGCTTCCTGAATATCGCCGATCATGTCGTCATCCACTTCGCCGAGAAACTTGAGCGTCAGGTGCATCTGCTCGTCACCCACCCAGCGGACGTCGCGCCGAAAGTCAGACAACTGGTCCCGCATCGACGCCAGTGCCTTCCTGATCCGCGCATCCAATTCGATGGCCACGAAAAGCCGCATGCCCGACACGCCCGTCCCGTTACTCGACCCGCAGCATCTTCACGAATTCAGCGATGCGCTGATCAACTTCGTCCTTGGTGGCCACGCCGATCCGATTCAGCGAGAAATCCTCAATCGTGATCGATGCGACGACCGTCCCGCGAACAATCGCCCGTCGCAGCGCTTCGTCCGTAATGTCCACCGTCTCTGCCAGATACCCGAGCATGCCGCCGGCGAACGAGTCGCCTGCACCCGTCGGATCTTTCACGTTCTTCGTTGGATAGGCTGGAATCACCGTTGGCCCCGACTGCGTCAACAGCAACGCACCGTGTTCGCCTTTCTTCACCACAGCGAACTTCGGCCCCATGGCCAGCAGACCTTCGGCGGCTTCAATCAGGTTCACCTTGCCGGTCAGTTGCCGCGCTTCGCCGTCGTTGATGATCACGCCATCCACGACGCCGAGCGTCTTGATCAGTTCATCATGCTCGTTGTCGATCCACAGATCGCGCGTGTCCGCCACCGACAGCTTGCATCCGGGCGTCTGCTCCAGAAACTCACGCTGGGCCGTCGGATGGGTCGCAGCCAGAAACACGATCTTGCTGTCCGCAAATTCGGCTGGCACTTTCGCATTGGCTTCGGTCAGGATGTTGAGATCCACACCGACGGTCTCGGCCTCGTTCATGTCGCCGACGTACTTTCCCTGCCAGCGAAACGTCTTGCTGCCCTTGCGAATTTCCAGACCCGCCAGGTCGATGTCGCGCGACTCAAGCGTTTTCCTGAACCCTTCGGGGAAGTCTTCGCCGACCGCGCAAACGAGTCGCGGCTTGGTGAAATAAGACGCGGCGAAACAGAAATAGACCGCCGATCCGCCAAGAACCTCGTCGGCTGAACCATGCGGGGTGGTAACGGTGTCGATTCCAATGCTACCAGTGACAAGCAGTGACATATCTCTTGATGCACTCCCTTCGTTGCGTGTTTGATTTTCGTTCCTACGTGGCTTCTGCCGCACGCAGGTTGATGGCCCGTTCGATCCGCGCGAGCGTCTTATCCCTGCCGAGCAGCAGAAGTGTGTCATGAATCGACGGACTGACGGTCGAACCGGTGACAGCCACACGGATGGGCTGGGCGACCGCGCCCATCTTGACGTCATGCTCCGTGCACAGCCGCTCGATCAACGCTTCGATGCCCGCCTGGTCCCATGACGCCAGCGCACCCAACGCCGCGCGCAGATGCTCGAGCATCGCGAAGCCAGCGCCCTCGTTCTTGGCCAACACCTTCTTGACCGCCTTGGCGTCATATTCAATTTCGTTGTCGCCCGTGAACACAAATCCGATCTTGGCCTGCACATCGCGAAACGTGCGGAAACCGGCACAGCATTCGAGCAATTTCGCCAGCGTCGCATCATCCGCCGTCGCCATCGGCAACGCATTGATCGTCGCAAAATCGCGCAACAGCATGACCAGGCGATCCTGCGACACTTTCGTCGCCCAGTCGGTGTTGAACGCGATCAGCTTGTCGCGATCAAAGCGGGCATTGGTTGCCCCGATGCGATCGACCGAGAACAACTCAATCGTCTCATCAAGCGTCAACTGCTCGCGATCGCCACCAGCCGACCAGCCCAACAGCGAAATGAAATTCAGCAACGCCTCAGGCAGATAGCCGGCTTGTCGAAAATCATGCACGTCGATCTCAGGCGGTTCGAGACCTTTGGCGATGGCTTTTTCCTTGTCGCGTTTGCTCATCTTCGAGCCGTTGGCGTTGAAGATGATCGGCAGGTGGGCATAGCGCGGCGTGCGGAAACCGAGCACTTTCTGCATGGTCACGTGCTTCGGCGTATTGGAAAGATGCTCCTGCCCGCGGAGGATATGCGTGATGCCCATTAACTCGTCGTCGACGATGCAGGCGAAATGGTACGTCGGCCAGCCGTCATGCTTTTGAATGACGAAGTCCTCGACATCCGCCGCTGCCAGCCTGACCTCGCCCAGAATGTCGTCCTGAATGAGGATGTCATCCGTGGGCATCTTGAACCGCACCGGAACCTGACGCCCCGCATCGCGCGCCGCCTGCCCCTCCGCAACGGTCGGCAATGGATTGGGTCGCTGATACGTGAAGTTCTTCTTCTCGGCCCGCGCTTTCTCCCGAGCAGCCGCCAATTCCTCAGCCGATTCGAGCGCGTAGTACGCCTGCCCCGATTCGAGCAGTTGGTCGGTGTACTTCTGGTAGAGGTCGAGACGCTCGCTCTGGTAGTATGGTCCGACGTCGCCGCCGACTTCAGGTCCCTCGTCCCAATCCAGCCCCAGCCAGCGCAGATCCTCGAGAATCTTGCCGACCGAATCCTCGACATGCCGAGAGCGGTCGGTGTCCTCGATTCTCAGGACGAATTTCCCGCCCGTCTTGCGGGCGAGCAGCCAGTTAAACAGCACGGTGCGGGCACCGCCTATGTGCAGATAGCCCGTCGGTGATGGTGCAAAACGTACGCGAACAGCTTCAGCAGACACGGCGACTCCCCGGTTTCCGGCACCCTGAGTAGTCCTAACACAAACCGAACAGTAACCGCCCGCGCCGGGGGCGTCAACCCGATTTCTGCTCTTTTGTCGATTCGCTGAGCGATGGGGAAGGATCCGCCGCGCCCTCCGTGACCGGTGCATCCTCCTCCGGTTCAGACCGCCCCAAAAGCCAGGCGACCGGACCATACAACGCGTAGGCCATGCATGCCACGGCGAGCGTTTCGGTCATGAACGAGAAGAAGACGATCAGGAACACCAGCAGAAGCGCGACGTGATTGAAAGGCCGTCGACCGAACAGGTAGGTCTCGGTGATACGGTTGTAAGGAATGCGGCTGATCATCAGAAACGCACAACCCAGCATCGTGACCGGCAGTGACCAGACAATGATGGATTGCACCAGCTCGGTCGTGTGTTCATGCAGCGTGAGCAAGGCGGCCAACACCGCGGCTGCTCCCGGACTCGGCAGTCCATGGAAATTGCGATGCGTTGTGTCGCGCATCTGCTCGACATTGTATCGGGCGAGACGGATGGCTGCGCAGATCGCGTAGGCGGCGGCGCAGATCCAGATCGCCCGCCCTGCCGGACGTCCGGATAGCGGTGACACGACCGAGTGATACGACCATTCACGCATGACCATCGCGATGGCAAGAATTGCCGGTGCGACACCGAACGACACGACGTCGGCCAGCGAATCAATCTGGGCGCCGAACGCACTGACTTTGTTCGCCAAACGGGCCGCCAATCCATCGAGCATGTCGAACAACATGCCGAGGAAAATCAGCACCGCACCGATCGAGAGAAAGGATGGCAACAGTCGTTCGACGAACTGGCTCGAAAGCGTGGCGTCTTCAGCCGCCTGTACGCCTGCTCCAGCCGCGACCATCGCGCGCAGAGCAAAGTGGATCGCAGCGAACCCGCACAGAAGGTTGCCGAGGGTGAGCATCGTCGGCAGAACCGCGATGTACTTAAGCCGGCGACGACGCGGGCGATTCGGTTTTTCCGGTGACATCTTCACGACGACGGTCATGGTCTTTCACTTTCGCTGGCTGGCGAGCCATCAGGGTCTCGCCGGCTCGAACCTTGTCGCCGATGCTGACGACGATTTCGGTTCCGTCACACTTTGGAACAATCAACTCGGTGCGCGATCCGAACTTGATCAGCCCGAACCGCTCGCCCGTTTCCAGTTTTGTGCCTTCCGTCGCATGGCAGATGATCCGCCTGGCTGCGACGCCCACGATCTGCCGAACGATGATCGGGCCTGGCATCGGGGCGACCGTGTCGATCAGCAGCGTGTTCGACTCATTTTCATCGGCAGCTTTGGGGTTCATGGCTGCGAGGAATTTGCCGGGTTCGTAGTGGGTCGATCGCACGACCCCAGCACACGGCGCGCGATTCACATGCACATTGAAAAGGCTCAGGAAGATCCCGACGCGGATGGCCGGACCTTCGATGCCGTCATATTGCTGATATTCGGTGATGTCCTGCACCGTGCCGTCCGCGGGCGAGCAGAGTTCGGTTTCGGCAAACGTCCCGCTGCGGGCGGGGTCACGGAAGAAGGCGATCGACCAGATCCAGAAAGCGGCCGCGATCGGCGCCAGCGGCCAGAACCACGTACCCGCGACCCACAGCCCGACAAGCGACAGCACGGAGCAGCCGATCATCTGCGGGGTACCTTCAGGAGCGAGTGGAATGCGTGGCATGGTCGTGGTTTCTCCGGTCAATTGGCAGGCTTGTCGTCGCGCAGGCCCTTCGACCGTACGACCCGTTTCGCCGAGGCCATACCGGCCTGAAAGATCTCGCTGAATTTCGCCGCCGGAATTCCCAATGCGATCGACACGTCGACGAGCATGTTGCGCTCTTCCTCGGAAATATGGCCATCAAGCGTCGCCGATGCGACGAGCAGTTGCATGGCCTTTTCAGGTTCCTTGATGGCCGACGCGAACAACTCGTCGTGTTGCGCGGGCTGGTTTTGTGCGAGGTCGATCATGGCGTTTAGCGATGCTTCACCGACGCCGGCTTTGGTCGCCAGCGCCTTGATCAGCGCTCGTTCATGACCCGTGATTTTGCCATCGACCACGGCCATGGCGAGGCTGGCTTTCAGCAGTTCGAGATTCTCGGCGGAACTCATGTTGTGATCTCCAGTGGGTGTCACCTGCTGACGCGATGCTACGGGATATCGGCGGTCTTGCCACGCTCCGGACGATGCCCCAACGATCTGGAATCTGCACGTTTCGCACGACTTACGCGACACGTCATCAATTCAAGCGATGCTGGCTGCATGCTAGGCGTTTGTGTACGACCGATCAATTGCAACGGGGATCATCGTTCGATTACACTTCATTTCAGCGCGGCCTACGCACGATGCCACTCTTCCTGTGGTCATGAAGGCACGGTCGCGAGCAGGGACGCCTGGGCTCTTCCACCCGGGCAGGGGACGACGATTTGGCATGAAGGAGCAGAAGCAAGTGCGAGCAGGAACAGCGAAGTCGTGGCCGATAGCGGCTGCGATGTGTGTCGTGGTGGGCGCATCCTCCGTGGCGTTGGGGCAGCAGGTGCCGACCACTCTGGAGGATTTCTTTCTCCCCGGGACGCAGCCCAATTCATTGAATTCGCCGATCATTCCATCGGACCAGTCGTGTGTGCTGTGTCATGGTGACTACAGCACCGAGCACGCGCCGTACGATCTTTGGAAGTCGAGTTTGATGTCGCAATCGGCACGCGATCCACTCGCACGTGCGGCCATGTCGGTCGCGATGCAGGATGCAGCCGACTCGACCGACATCTGCGTCCGCTGCCACCTGCCCAAGGGTTGGCTTGAAGGACGAAGCGAACCGACGGACATGTCTGCGTTGACCGCCGAGGATCACGACGGCGTCACCTGCCACGTCTGTCACCGCATGGTCGACCCGATCTATCAACCGGGCGTCAGTCCCTCAGCAGATGAGATGATTCTCAACGATCTGCTCATGGATCAAGGCATCCTGCCGACCGAGGCCCACACCGGCAGCTACGTGATCGATCCCGACGATGTTCGTCGTGGACCATTCGACCTCGACGCTGATTGGCCCGGCGGATTCTTCTTCCATCAGTGGGCCGAGTCGCCGTTTCACTCGACGTCACGCCTGTGCTCGACGTGCCACGATGTCAGCAATCCGGCGTTCGAACGTGTCGGCGGCGCAACGCCCAGCGCTTCGGATACGTATGTTCTTGGAACACTGGACGCCGCCCATCCGACGCAAAGCAAGTACGACATGTTCCCGGTCGAGCGAACATTCAGCGAGTGGAGCCAAAGCGATTTCGCCGATGGCCCGATCGAAATGGATGGTCGCTATGGCGGCAACATCACCGCGGTCAGCACCTGTCAGGACTGTCACATGTCGGACCTGACCGGAACGGCATGTCAGCCACCACTTAGCCCACCGTTGCGCACGAACCTGCCGAGTCACGCATTCCTCGGCGCCAGCACATGGGTGCTCGACTCGATCATCAACCTCGACCAGAACAACCTGCTCTACCCCGACGAAGCGGACTCCGGTTTGACGCAAGCCGAAGTCGACGCCGCCATCGCACGCAACGTTGCGTTTCTCGGCGTCGCATCGGACATGGAACTATCCGCCGATGGAGACATGCTCAACGTTCGCGTGATCAACCAGACCGGACACAAGCTGCCCACCGGGTACCCTGAAGGTCGCCGCATGTGGGTCAATGTACAATTCCAGGATGATCAGGATCAGATCGTGGCCGAACGCGGGGCGTATGATTCGGGAACAGCCACGCTGACCACCAACGACACCAAAGTGTACGAAGCCAAGCTCGGCGTGGACGCAGCCATCTCCGCTGCGACCGGTGTACCGCAGGGCGAGTCGTTCCACTTTGTGCTCAACAACTACTACCTGAAAGACAACCGCATTCCGCCACGCGGTTTCACCAACGCCGGATTCGAGTCGATTCAGGCTGCCCCTGTGGCGTATTCCTACGCCGACGGTCAATTCTGGGACGACACGGTCTACACCATTCCGTGTAACGCGGTGAAGGCGACCGTTCGCGTGTATTACCAGGCCACGTCGCGCGACTACATCGAATTCCTCCGCGACGAGAGCAACGACGGCACCGGTCAGATCGCTTATGACCAGTGGGTCGCCACCGGCATGAGTGCTCCGGTCCTGATGGACGAACTGACCCTCGAATTCGACGACTGCAACGCCAACGCGCTGCTCGACGCCTGCGATGTGGCTGACCCGCAAAACGACGTCAACGCCAACGGCATACCGGATGATTGCGAAGCAGCCATCCCCGCCGTGTCGACCACTGGAATGTTCATGATTGCGTTGGCCATGGTCGGTGTCGCAGGCTGGCTTATCCGCCGTCAGCGTCTTGCGACGGTCTGATTCGTCGATCTCAAAATTCGTTGTTCCTCCCCAAGAGCCTGCTCGCAGGCTCTTCTTTCTGCGCGGGCGATCATTCTCGTTGACACACTCGACCCGTACAACAAGAATGCGCCAACACCAAAGCAAGCACAGGCCTCGGGGCGGTCGAAAGGTCCAATTGTCATGAAAGAGCGTCTACTATTCCTCTCCGTGGTCGGTCTCTCCATTGCCATCGGGTGCATGAACGACCCGACCCCACCCGTCACCGCCGTCCCGCGTGGCACTGGGTGTGCCTCTCTCGCCATCGCCTGTTTCGACGAGTTTGCCCGGCAGCCGGCCAAGATCATCTGTTTCCGCGAAGCCAGTCGCTGGGACCGCACCAATTTAACCTGGCGCATCGGCAGCTATTTCGATGCGCTCAGCCAGGAAGGTCAGGACGAAGCCGCCGAAGACGCGTTCGAGCTTTGGGCCGACGCGTCGAGTCTCTCGTTCACGCGCATCACCAGCGGCAGCGCTGACATCACCATCGATTTCGTCGCCGGCGAACACGGGGATGACTTCCCCTTCGATGGTCCGGGCGAGATTCTCGGTCACGCGTTCTTCCCCGGATCGGGAAACCCAGGCCAGATTCACCTGTGCAACGAGGAGCAATGGGCGTTGTCACCGGGTGACGGGCAATTCGATCTGTTCACCGGACTCGTCCATGAGATTGGCCACGCCCTTGGCTTGGAACACAGTCTCGATGACGACGCCGTGATGGCGCCAAATTACATGGAAGGCATCGACGAGCTCGACGACGACGATATCGAAGCCATTCAACGTCTCTACGGCGCTCCGGGCGAGGGGTTGCCCCCGCTGATGCCGACCGACGCCGAGTTTGCCGCTTTTTGTGCCGACGCCGGCATGAACCTGACCGCGCTCGACGATCCCGACACCGACGAGGACGGCATTCCCGACACGTACGAACGCTTCGTGCTCGATACCGACCCGGTCGGCGGCGACACCGACGACGACGGCTCCGACGACTTCGTTGAGATTTTCATCGATCGCACCGATCCGCTCGATCTCAGCGATTTTATCCCTCAGTTCTCGAGTGGTGATGCCGAAGTCAGCGTGGACGTGTTCGTCGATTGCGTGCTTCGAACCCAATACCGTAGCGACGACGCGCAAACGCAGATATTCTCAAGCGACGCCTCCGAAACAGATGTGTTCGCATATCAGCTATCGCTCTCGCGATTCGATGGCACGGTGGCCGCGCCCACGGTTGACGTCCTCACGCTCAATTTTGGCGACACAACCGACCTGGACGGCACGACGCAGAATCTAGTCGACCTGCAGGTGTTCGTGACCTACATCTCGAACATCGAAAGCGATGATGCACTGGTCGTGTCGTGGTTCAATATCTGTGATCCTTCATTCCCTTCAGAGGCGTGCGAAATTCTGAACACGCAGAACCTGATGGGTGTCGGTGGGACGTTTTCGCTACAACGCGCCAATATGCGCGTCTTCGGCTCGTTCGACATCTCCGGCCCTGGCATGGCGGACAGCTCGGGCACGAGTGACGTGCGGATCGTCGGCACAATCGACGTTCCTGAACAACTCCGAAACGGCACGACCCCGCCATCGGGCACATTGCCAATGCCATAATGATCGCCGCGAAGCGCTACTCGGGTTGCAACCAGGGCACATCCCGGCCATCACCGGACCACAGTCGGTTGCTGCCGTCAAAGTTGATCACGCCGTCAGGTGCAATCTGATAGCCCAGACGCTGCAGCGTGTTGCTATCGGCATGGCCGTCGACCCACAGCACGCTTGCACGTCCGCTATGCCGCGGGTCAGCCGCACTGCGATGTTGCTCCTCCAGACCGGCCATCTCGCCGTTGTCCGGATCGACGCGTGGCGGATCGAGGTTGAACCCTTCGTTGCCGAGCCTGAAGCTGTCGCGTGAGTTGTTCACGTATGGTCGGCGCTCGCGAGGCGGATACGATGCTGCCGTCCCCATGCAGTCCGTCACCGCCACCGTGGCCGCAGGCTGACTGATACGCGTCGCGCTGACCGGCCAATTCTTGAACGACGTCAGGTCCGACGGATCGAGCAATCGCGAATTGCCCAGGAATTGATAGTTGTATCCGTAGCTGCCGTTTCGCTCGTCGGTCCAATTCGACACGGTTGGGCACACGTAGATCGGCTCATCGTAGTCCTGTCGATCGCCCGGTTCGTCGAAGATGTCTGTTTCGGTCTTGCAGGCTTTCGGGTCCTTGAACGGCGGCGCCCCGACGCGCACGCTCATCATGGCCAGAAACGTCGGTCGAAACTTCGTCCCACCCGCGATGTCGCTGAACCAGTTGCAGTCATCCACCTTCGGCAGTCGCCCCGGCACGAGCACATCGCGATGCTCGATCTGATACATCACCAGCGCCTGACCCAACACGCGAAGCTGCGACAAACACTTCACCGCCCGCGCCTGTTTCCGCGCGCCCGACAACGCCGGCAACAGCACGGCGATGAGCAGGGCAATGATGCTCACCACGACGAGCAGTTCGATAAGCGTGAACCCCCCATGGTCGCGTCTCGCGCCAAGAGCGAATGTCTGTGTAGGCCGCTTCATAGCTGATCCTATGCCGTCAAGACACTCACAACCACGCCAATCTCGAGTTACCGGAGCCGAGCAGAGCGTCATGGACGGTGCCGAAACTCCCAAAAAATCATCGAAAAAGCCCATCAGGTCGAGAAAACCCGACCTGATGGGCGTATTGCATCAAATCAACGACACGATGAATCCCGATTAGTCGTCATCATCATCATCATCATCATCATCATCATCATCGTCGTCATCACCGCCGCCCTGGCCGCCATTGCCGCCGCCACCGCAGAGTTCTTCGGCGGAGCATCCGTGGACGTAGTGATTCGGGCCTGCACAATTCTGGTCCCAGCGATTCTCGCAGCAGTACGGGTCGCATGCACACACGAGTTCGCAGCACGCACCGTCCGAACATCCGGGCGTCCCGTTCCCGTGATGGCAGCTGCCGGCATGCGGATCACCACATGGGCCTTCATTGATCTTGCAGTCGTTGTCGCAGTCATCGTCGTCATAGTGATTTCCGTCGTCGCACTCCTCACCATCCTCGACAATGCCGTTACCACATACCGGAACATCGCAAAGCTCCAACGCAGAACAACCGTGCACGTAGTGGTTCGGGCCGGCGCAGTTCTCGTCCCAGCGATTCTCGCAGCAGAACGGATCGCATGCACACACGGACTCACAGCACTCGGCATCATCGCAGCCTGGTGTATGATTCTCCTCGGCGCAGCTTCCTGCGTTCGGATCACCACAGGGACCATCGTGCGTCGGCGGGTCATCCGGACAGTCATTCGAGCCTGTCACCTTGATGCTGTCGACCTTGCCGTAGTCGCGCTCACCTCCATCAAGCCAGAATGCAATCCAGATGCACGGCTCGCCGGCAGGAATATCGAAACTCTCCGATTGCCAGCTGTTGCCCTTGTCGCGGAGAATCTCCACCCAGTCATTGCCCCACGTTGGGCTGCTATTGGTGAAGTTGCGATAACGACTGCTGCCGAAATCAATCTCACCAACGTAGTAGCCAGCCACGAATCGGTCGCTGCTGCCGGTGTTGAACGTACGCCACTCAAACTCAAGCGTCGCTGTCGACAAGTCCTGCGTGTCGACCTTGAACAGGATACCCGCTTCATCTTCGAACCGACCAGTGCGCGTCGAGTTGGATCCGCCGCCGAACTTCTGAACAGCCAGATCACCGTCGATCGAGCCGCCATCGGGATGCTCGAAGCGACCTGCAAACCAGTACTCGTCTGCACCCTCTTCGATCTTTGGAATACCCTTGTTGACCGGATCGCCATTCGGAATCTGATTCGGGAAGTGCGTGTAGCCGTCGAACGACTCGTGGAACAACACGACGTCCTCCGGAATACAGATGACCGTGCAGTCATTGCTGCATGCGTCGTCATTCACATCGTTGCCGTCGTCGCACTCTTCGCCGTCATCGACGATGCCATCACCACAGACGGGCTCGGTGCAGTCATTTCGGCAACCGTCGTTGTCATCATCATTGCCGTCGTCACACTGCTCGCCGTCATCGACGATGCCATCGCCACAGACGGGCTCAGTGCAATCGTTGCGGCAGCCATCGTTGTCGTCGTCATTCCCATCGTCACACTGCTCGCCGTCATCGACGATGCCATCACCGCAGACGGGCTCGGTGCAATCATTTCGGCAACCGTCGTTGTCATCATCATTGCCGTCGTC
>JANQQK010000001.1 GCA_028289375.1 Phycisphaerae bacterium
GACGCAGGTGAAACTGTTGCGGGTCCTGCAGGAGCGCGAGTTCGAGCGCGTCGGGGGCAACGCGACGATACAGGCCGACGTGCGCGTGGTGGCGGCCACCAATCGCGACTTGAAGGCAGAGATCGCAGCAGGGACGTTCCGCGAGGATTTGTTCTATCGATTGAATGTGTTCCCGGTGAACCTGCCGCCGCTGCGCGAGCGACGCGACGATATTCCAAAGTTGGTGGACTACTTCGTGGGGCGGGCGTCACAGCGGATGGGCGTGTCGTCGCCTCAGGTGTCGCCGAGTTCGTCGTCGGCGTTGATGCGCTACGATTGGCCCGGCAACGTTCGCGAGTTGGAAAACATCATGGAACGCGCCGTGATCATGTGCGATGGCCAATCGATCGAGGAGACGGATCTGCCGGTGGAGATCGCGGGCATGGGCGGCGACGAGGGCGGTTCGGAGACCGAGGGCACGCTTTGGGGTTACGAACGTGCGATGATCGTCAAAGCCCTGAAAGACAACAAGTGGAACCAGACCGCCGCTGCCAAGCACCTCGGCATCAGCCGCGACAACCTTCGTTACCGCGTGAAGAAGTACGAAATCAAGAAGGAAGAGTAGCCTTCCTGTCGTTCATTCTTTGCCAATTCGAGTTGTGATACCATCGTCACTGCGTCGATAACCACGTTATGACTGACACGCGGCGCAACACGACCGCTGGACGCAGCATCGTTGGATTACTCATCCGTGTATGCGTGTATCTGATCGCGGTGCGCTTGGTCGCCGACACGTGCTATCTCTGGTGGCGTTTGTTGTTCATGCCACAACTCGGGCCGTGGAATGTATTCAGAGTGGATGCGTTTCTGCTGGCGTGGACATCCATTGCGGTCATGGTTGCGTCGATTGCGTTCGTCGCTTGGCACGGCGCTCGATCACGAAAGTCGATGAATTCCAATGCCTGCCTGAAGTGTTGCTACAAGCTTTGTGGATTACCCACGTCGGTCTGTCCGGAATGCGGGACTGATCACATTCATGCGAGAGCCCGTGTCATGGCTGGGCACAGTAGGAAGATTCGGATCGCTGCCATTGTTTGTGTTGCGTGTGCGACCGTCATCGCATTCAACGTCTTCGGTTTCAGAGTCTTCATTCAACATCGGTTCTTGGCTGTTTCCATCCCTCATGACGTCGATCCGCGGCTTGTAGAGCGAGTTGGGCTCGTAGATATTGGTACGGACCGATCAAGTGTTGATCGGATCGTCGGAGCCTCGACGGGGCAAACAAGCTCGTCTTGTACGGACAAGAAATGCACGAAGTGCCCGACCACGTCACTCTGGTACGGACCGTGGCCGGTCCAATATCGCATCTGGCCTTTCCTTACTACGCGAACAGGCGTTGATTACGGAACGTGGATCGGCGCTCCAAAGATTCGCTTCGGACCGGACGGGCGTGTCGTGGAGGTCACACTGCGGAACTCGGTGCCTCGGTCGATTCGGAGAATCTGGTAGCGATTCCGTGGCAACTTGGCAAGCTCTCACGCAACCTGTGTCACTTACTCGTGCTGGGGCGAGCAGTAAACACCCGCCGCGTCGTGATCAAGCCAAGCGTTAGCATTGGCAGGGTCACCATGCCGAACAGGCCGCACATCTGTGGGGCCATCGGCGGGGCATCATCGTTGCCGGCGAGGGTGGTGTCGCCGGCGCCGATTGCAAAGTCGGACAGGTCGTCGCGGACGGCCCAGACGCACATGGCTGTTGAATCGTAGCCATGATCGCCGACGGTGTCGGTCGGCAGTGTATCGCCCTGGTACTGCCCTTCATTTCCGGCCAACACCCATGGGCCTTCGGGTTCGGCGTACGTGTAGAGCACCAACTCATCTGCGGACAGGCCTGCTTCTCCCAGCAATTTCTCGGTGTAACAGAGTTCGACCACGACAGTGAACGGACCGGTGACGCTGTCGGAGACGGACATGGTCACGGGCAGGGCGTTGCCGTTCGGAATGCCGTCGAAGTTGTCGCGGATGTTGCCGTCGGCAACGGTCACGCGGAGTGAGCCGGCGGAGGCGTCGCTGATGGTGACGAACCCGCTCGCGTCGGAGACGGTCGAGGTTGACGTCGCGATGGCATCGCCGGCGCTGTCGACGGTGATGGTGTCGCCGATGAACGTCGTTGGATCGTCGTCTGTGCGGCTGTCGTCGTCGACCGGCTCGTCCGTCATGTCGTCGACCACGTCATCATTGATGTCCATGTCATCGTCATTGTCGTCGTCGATGACCTCAGCCGGTGTGAACCAGTTCACGTTGCCGCCGTCGTCGGTCACGCTGGCGAAACCAAGTTCGCTCTTGGCATCGCCGCGACTCGAACTGGTGTAGGTCGAACGGGAGATCGTGGCGTTCTCGATGGTCATGTTTTCTGAGTTGTTGCGGTCGATCGTGAAGGTGCCGTCGCCGGTCGTGGTCGTCAGCAGGATTGGGGTCGAGGCGGCTTGACCGTTGACGGTGAGCGTCCCACCGCTGCTGCGACTTCCTGCGACGTCAATCGTAGAACCTGGGATGAATTCGAGCGTGGCGGAGGGCGTGTTGCAGATCAGTGCATTGCCTGCGTTGATGTTGACGTCGCCGAACTGGTGCACGAATCCGCCGGCAAACGTGTAATCGCCATTCGAGCCGTCGATGTTGACGGTGCCGAGCAGTTGGAAGTCGTTGTTCTGCGTGGCGGTGATCGTCTCGGCGCCGGAGGCGGACTGCAGATTGATGATCGAACCTTCCTCGGCGTCGAGGTTGACGTTTGCGCCGGCGGACTGGGCATTGAAGCTGCCGAAGGTGGTCAGGGTCGCGCCGCTGGCGAGTGTGATTTCATCGCCGTCGTCGTTGAAGGTGACATCGTCGTTGTTGCCGGCGGATCCGAGGATGACCTCGCCGCCATCGATGTCGAGTTTGATGCCGGTTGCTTTGGAGAAGATGTTGCTGAACCCGCTGGCGATGGTGAGTTCGCCTGTCCCAATCTTGCGGAAGGTTTCGCTGGGGCCTGCGGCGCTGTTGGACATCGACGTGATGGTGCAGTCCCCCGAGCCGCCGAAGGTGAAGGTGCCGCTGGCGCCGAAGTTTGCCCGCAGATCGGTGACGGTCAGGTTGCCGTTGCAGGCGAATTCGCCGGTGGAGGCATCGATGCGGGCAAATGTGCCGCTGCCGCTGGCGGTGAGTGTTCGTGTGTTGATGTCGGTGACGCCGCTGAGGGTTTTGTCCGTGGCCACGTCAATGGCGACGTTGGCGGAGATATCGAGGCTTGTGGGTGTTGTGTTTTCGTTGATGTCGAGTCTGCCATTGTCGGTGTCCATGCGGATGGTGCCGGGGATACCGGGGCCGTCGATGGTGAGGGTGTTGTCGTTGACGTCGATGCTTGAGGACAGCGATCTGCCGGCGGCGATGTCAAGGGTGCAGTTTCCGGCTGCGGGGGTCATGTTGACGCCGGTAAGGGTGCAGGTGACGTCAAGGTCGAGGATGCCGCCGTCGCCGGTGACGTTGACGGTGCTGACCTGTCCCGAGGCCGTCATGTTGAGTTCAGCGCCGCTGCCGGTGAGGTTCATGACCGAGGTGATGCCGGTGTTGTTGTAGGTGACGACGCTGCCGGCGTTGACGTTCGCGTTGGTGGAGAGTGTTTTGGCCGGTGCGACATCGACGGTCGTGTTGGCGTTGAGGTTGAGCGTGGTGAATGATGTGTTTTCGTTGATATCGAGCGTGCCGCCGGCGGTGTCGACCGTGACGAGCCCGATCGATCCGGAGGCTTCGGAGATGGTGAGGGTGTTGTCGTTGACGTCGAACCCGTTGGCGCTGGTGATGGTGACGCCGGTGTTTTCGACGGTGAGATTGCCGGCGGCTGCGGTCTGGGTGCAGGTATCGATGGTGCAGGCGATGTCTGCGTCGAGAATTCCGCCGTCGACGTTGACGTTGAGCGTGTTGATGACACCGGAAGCCGTGGTGACGTTCAGTTCTGCGTTGGCACCGTTAAGAGTGACATTCGAAATGGTTCCGGTTTCACGCGTCGTGAGCACCTTGCTTGCGGCGATGGTGGCGGTCGTGGTGAGCGTTTTTCCGGTGGCGACATCGACGGTGGTGTTTTCGTTGGCGGCGAGATTGGTGATGGTTGCGGACTCGTTGGCGTCGATGGTGACGCCGGCGAAGCTGTTGGTCAGGGTGTTGACCGTGGCTTGACCGGTGATCTGCACGGTGCCGGCTGCGGTTGTCGTGTTGATGGTGTTGACGGTACCGGTGTTGTTGAGGATGAGCGACTTGGCTGCGTTGAGCGTGGTGGTGCCCGAGAGTGTCTTGCCGGAGGCGACATCAACGGTGGCGTTGTTGGAGATGGTGAGCGCGGTGATGGAGGCTGATTCGTCGACGTCGACGCCCTTGCCGGCGTTGAGGTCGGTGGTGGCGATGTCGACCTTGGTGATGACGATTGGGTTGGCGGAGTCGCCGGCGATCTTGAGGACGGAGTCGGCGTCGTTGAGCGCGATGCCGCCGGTGGTGGTCAGTGTTTCGGCGGATGATCCGGTGGTGCCGCTGACGGTCAGCGTGTTGGCGCCGATGTTGGCGGCGTTGGTGATGGTGAAGTTGGCGGCGTCGGCGAGGGTCAGTCCGCCGGAGGCGCCGACGGTGAGGGTGGCGAGCGTGGCCGTGCCGCTGACGTTGATCAGGCTGCTGTTGTTGTTGAGGTTGATGGTGCCGGTGTAGGTGGATGCGGTGTTCTGCCCGATGATCGAGATGGTGTTCGCGGCGATGTCGAGCGCGCTGATGACTGTCAGATTTTTCGAGGCCGCCAAATCGACCGTGACGTTGCCTGTGGGGACGATGGCGTTGATGCGTGCCCGTTCGTCGATGTCGATTCTGGCTGAGGAGCCACCGATCACGAGCGTCTGGAGGCCAGCTTCGCCGTTGGTGACTTTCAGGATGTTGTTGTTGATGAACCAGCGGTTGGCGTTGTCGGTGTCGTCGATGTTGGTGGAGCTGAACTCGACGATTTCGCCGGAGAGGGCGGGGCTGACCTGAAACCCGGCGTTGACGTTGGTGCCGGTAATGGAGATGTCACCGCCGCCGGTCTGGATCAGCACGTCGCCGGCGCTGTTGCCCATGAGCACCTTGAATGCGTTTCCGCCGAATGCGAAGACGGCGTTGTTGCCGGCTGCGTTGATGCCGGCGAGCGTCTTGGTCGTCGTGGCGTCGACGGTGATGGTGTGGTTGCCCAGGAAGTGGAGGACCGTGTCGTCTGCCGTGACGAGCGTGGAGATGTTCGCGTCGGCGCCGACGAAGACGTCGACGGCGTTGGCGGTCGGCGTGCTGACAAAACCAAGCGCGACGACGAGGGCGATGATGCGGCGGGCGTTGCAGGCCATGGGGAAGCTCCTTGACAAACTGTGGGGCCGGTGCGTCGGCGTCCGAGATTGATCCCAATGTGTGCGGGCGGCGGGCGCACCGCGTCCAAGGGATATCGGCGGTCTGTATGGTTGGATTGACCGGGAGGTTGGTCCGCGTTGCTGCGAAACCGAGAACGATCGGTGTTATCGGTCCGACGTCAAGGTTTGTGCGTGTGCCCGCACCTGGTCGGAATCGGATGTCCCGTCGCCGTCGGTATCGGCCATGAACGGATTGGTACCGTGAATCAGCTCGTGGAGGTTGATCAAGCCGTCGCCATCATCGTCGCGCCTGGCGTCGCCGACGTCGCCGGGATCAAGACCCCAGGACATTTCGAGCGCGTCGGGCAGCGTATCGCCGTCGGTATCGGGCATGAGCGTCGGATGCGGCAAGATCCTGGCTGACATTAGGTTGGGGTTGAGATTCGGGTCATCGCATACGCATGCGAAGTTTTGCGATGCCTGGAAGAACGAGGGGCCGGAGTCGATCACGACGTTGACGTAGATGTTGGCGATGCGTCTGCAGCGCTCGAGTTCGTCGGGATTGTCGGCGAGGTTTTCCAGGCAAATGGCGTCAATGTCGTCAAGAAAGGCGAAGTCGCAGTTGTCCTGGGACTGACCACACGTCCGGTAACACAGGTCGTGCGTGTTGCACGCCGGAGTGAAGCAGGGCAGTCCGAGCGGGCAGTTGGGTACGAGCACGCTGAACAGGCCCTCCGGTCCGCAACCGTTGGGAGGGTCTTCGCACAACTCAAAATCGAATTCTTCAAGTGGGACGACAAAGTCCTCCAAGCCGTCGCGGATGAGGATGCCCAGGTAGATGCCACAGCCACAAATGAGTGGAAGCAGGAGCGTGAGTGTAAGAAGTGCGGCACGGGTTGCGACGCGCACGTGGCGGGCCACGATTTCTTGAGACGGGGCGATGGCCATGATCGTCCTTTGTTTGAGAAGCGTTGCGGTTTTGTCGGCGGGGCGCACGACCTTGCCGTCGCCGGATTGTAATGGTTTACGGGATTTTGGTACCCTCCAACTGGCGTTTCCATGGGCGGAAACGCGACTGACGGGGTCGGGAGCTAATGTGATGGCGTTTGATGCGGCGCGAACGACGGTTCACAAAGTCTTGAGCTTGCTGATGTTGTTGTCGGTTTGCGGCGCTGCTGAAGCAGACGTGCCGCAGTCGCTTGAGCGCCCGGTGCACATAGAACAGCCAAACGATCCGCCGGTGTGGCCTGCCGCGGAAGGTCCGCAACTTTCGACGACACCCGGTATGCAGGTGTCGGTCGGGTCGATCCGCAGTGTGCAGGTGAACGTGAATGCAGCGGGGATGAACATCGTGGGGGATGCGGCGAATGAACCCTCGATGGCGGTGCATCCATTCAATCGTGATCAGATCGCGATCGGTTGGCGACAGTTTGACACCATCACGAATGATTTTCGAAAGGGCGGATTTGGTTTCAGTCGTGATGGTGGTGAGACATGGTCTTTCGGCGACGTGCTCGAGGACGTCATTTTTGCGAGCGATCCGGTGCTCTCGTATGACCTCGATGGGAACTTTTACTATTTCAGTTTGCAGCCGACACGTGGTCCCGGTCCGTGGTCGTGCTACATGTACAAGTCGAGTGACGGCGGACAAAGCTGGCCTCAGGAGGAGTATGCCCTTGGCGGCGACAAACAGTGGATGGCGGTGGATCGCACGGAGGGCATCGGTCGGGGCCATGTGTATACCGTATGGAGCCCATTTGTGAACTGTTGCGGGAACCGCACTTTCTCTCGATCGACGGATTGCGGCGTCACATTCGATGAACCGGTCGGCGTGCCGTTTGAACCATTCTTCGGCACGTTGACGGTGGATCCGGACGGCCGTGTGTTTGTCACGGGGGCGGTGGACTTCGGGGGTGGATTCATTGTCACGCGATCGAGCAATGCTCAGGATTCGGATGCCGTTGTTGAATTTGATCAGACTCGATTCGTGAACCTTGGTGGGATTCAGCCGCGTGGGTTCGGTCCCAACCCCGGCGGTCTGTTGGGGCAGGTGTGGATCGCGGCCGATCATTCGAATACTGACATGCGTGGCAACATCTACGTGCTCTCGTCGATCACGCCGTTTGTTGGCGGCGATCCCGCCGACGTGATGTTCATTCGGAGCGAGGATGGCGGGGAGACGTGGAGCGAACCGGTGCGGGTGAACGATGACCCGCAGGGGAATGATGCTTATCAGTGGTTCGGAACGATGTCGGTTGCGCCGAATGGTCGGATTGATGTGTTCTGGAACGACACGCGACGTGACCCGACGGTTACGTTCTCCGAGGTGTACTACGCCTCGAGCCACGATGGTGGTCGGACCTGGTCGAACAACGTGGTGGCCAGCCCGCCGTATAACCATTTTCTTGGTTATCCGATGCAGAACAAGATTGGGGACTATTGGCACAGTCGATCGGATGATCGCGGAGCAGGATTGGCGTATGCGGCGACGTTCAACGGTGAGCAGGATGTGTACTACATGCGGGTGAATCAGGCGATCGGCGACGGCGATCTGGATGGCGATACCGACCTCGCGGACTTCGCAACGTTTTCCGATTGCATGTCGGTGTTCGATCCGGTTTGCGAGCTGTTTGATGTTGATCTGGATGCGGATGTGGACCTGCTTGATTTTGGCGGGTTTCAGGATGGGTTCACCGGCGAGTGCGGGATCGAGATCGTTTCACAGCCGGTGGATATCGAGGTGTGTACTGGGGAAACGGTGTCGTTTTCAGTGGTGGCTGAGGGGAATGTCGTGTCGTACCGGTGGCATCGCAATGGCGTGGTGATTCCGGGTGCGACAGAGCCGACGCTGATGCTGTCGAACGTGACCTTGGACGATGCGGGCTTCTATCAGGCTGTGGTGACGAGTGAGTGTGCGCAGGCGGTCTCGGATGCGGCGGTTTTGGATGTCCCGTCGGCGCCGGTCATTGTTGAGCAGCCGATGGGGGGTTCCGTATGTGCGGGCGATGCCGCGCTGTTGGCGGTTGAAGCGATCGGGGTGGAGCCGTTGTCGTATCAATGGTCACGCGATGGTACGCCGATTGACGGTGCGACGGAGGCGGAACTGTTCATCGATGAAGTTGTTGATGACGCGTTTGGCACGTATGCGTGTGTCGTGACCGATGGGTGCGGTCAAGCGACGGCGAGCAGTGTGGCTGAGTTGGGGCGACGCGACGTGACGATTACCACCAATCCTGTGGGGGGTGCCGTCTGCGAAGGGGGCAATTTCATTCTGTTTGTGTCTGCAAGCAACGCGACCGAGTTCCAATGGCGCAAGGACGACATCGATCTGCCCGGGGCGACCAGTTTCTTTTATTCGGATGGCGAAGCGACGCTGGATGACGCGGGGGCGTACACGGTTGTGGTGTCCAACGAGTGCAACGCGGTTGTTTCGGAACCGGCGGTCATGGTTGTTGATGTTTGTCCGTAGGGGCGACGCACGTTCGGATTGCGGAGATGTCGGGGGGCGTGTAGTACACACGGTGTGACGCAACACGTGGACCACCCATCACTTCTTGCGAGCTTGGCGCGATCGGGGTTCGTGTGGTTTTTCTTTCTTCTTGCGATTGTCAGTCTGTCGCCGTTTGATGTGTCGGACCGCGATCCGCCCTTTGGTGAACGGGTGTCAGCCAGTGTGACGCTGACGGCTGACGCGATTGGTTCGGTGCGGATACTGGTGCTGCATGGGGTGTCGTTTGCGCCGCTTGGTGTGCTGGCTGCGATGGGTTGGTCGGCGGGGCGGCGATCGACGGCGGGTCGCGTTGGCAGCGCGTTGCTGATTTGTCTTGTTCCGCTGTTGATCATCGAGGTGTTTCAGACGATCTCGACCTTTCGGCATGCGCATGTCGTCGACCTGTTGGTCAACGTTGCGGGCGTTGTGGTTGGGGCGTGGTTTGTCGTGTTGGCGATGCCCGTGATTGAGCGTCTGTCACTGTTGTATGGGCAACGACGGCGTGTTCTTTCGATTGGGGGATCGCTTGTTGTCGCCGTGGTGTTCGTGGCGTTGATGGTGGTGCCGGCGACGCATCTGCTGACGCTGGATACGTGGGATTGCGATCATGAGTGGCGGCTGGGCAACGAAGTCGTCGGGGAGCGTGTTTTTCGTGGCACGATCGGGCCGGTCGCGCTGTTTGATCGGGGACTGGGTGAGGATGAGATTGCGGCGTGGATGGAATCAGACGAGCGCGCGTTGACTGCGGCTGATGCGCTGGTGTCGTATGATCTTGGAGATTGCGATGGGCATCTGGCGGGCGTCGAGTGGGGTGACGACGTTGCATGTCGACCGAGCGAGGGATTGCATTTCGACGGTCTGAACGACCATGCCGTGTTGTCCGACGATGCATCGATGTGTACGGCCATGCGTGAGTCTGATGCGTTCTCGGTGGCGGTGTTGTTTCGCACGGATGATCTGGACCAGGACGGGCCGGCGCGGATTGTGACGTTGTCGAAGACGTTCATTCTGCGGAATTTCACGATCGGTCAGGTGCAGGGCACGATCAATTTTCGTGTGCGTCATGCGTTGGCCGGTCCAAACGGGGAGCGACCGGCGTGCATGACGACGCCGGTGCTGCGTGCACACCAATGGCACAAGGTGGTGGCTGTGTATGATCGGGGTGTGTCGCGTGTTTATGTGGATTCGATCGAGCCGGTGGGGTATCTCGATGCGCATCGTCCGTCGGTGGTGGTGCGGGCTGGCATCACACGGTTGGCGAATCTGTTTGGGACGTTTGTCTGGGGTTGGCCACTGGTCGTGCTGGTGCGCTGGTCGGGATGGCGGCGACCCGTCGTTTCCAGTCTGATCCTGTTGCTGATACTGATGACCGTGGGATGGCTGACGCGCTGGATGTTGACCGGCCATCTCGCTGACTGGGCGTCGGTGCCGTGGTTGGTGGCGGCTGTTCTGATTGGGCATGTCATTTACGGATGGGGCGTCGATGGTCGTGACGGGTCAGGCGGGGGTGTGTTTGCGGGTGGTGAGGATGGCGACGACGATGTAGGTGGTGCCGGCGAGGACGATGGTGGTGGCGCCGGGTGGTAGGTCTGGCTGATAGCTGATGGCCAATCCGCCGAAGCTGAAGAGCACCGCGAGAAGGGCGGCGCCGAGCATCGTGTGCCAAAGCTTGTGTGCGAACATGCCGGCGATGGCGGCGGGTAGCGTGAGCAGGGCGATGACCATGACGATGCCGACGACGTAGACGAGCAGCACGACGGCCAATGCGGTGATGCCGAGCAGCAACAAATAGAACAACTCGACCCTGACGCCACGCAGTCGCGCGAATTCCTCATCGAAGCAGACGGCTTGAAACTGCTTGTAGAACATGGCCACCATCGCGATGACCATCACATCGAGAATGGCGACGAGCTGCAACTCGCTGGCCGAAATCAAGAGAATGTTGCCGAAGAGATAGCTCATCAGGTCGGTCTGGTAGCCAGGGGTCTTGGCGATGAAGAGCACGCCGATGGCCATGCCGATCGCCCAGACGGCGCCGATGACGGTGTCCTCGCGTTGTCTGGCTTTGAGGGTGACCAGGCCGATGACGGCTGCGGCGATGAGGGCGGCGATGACGGCGCCGGTGATGGGGCGAGATTGTTCCCAGCCGTTGACGACCTGCACGTATCGGTGGATACCCATGCCGCCGAGCACGCAGTGCGCGATGGCGCCGGCGATGTAGGTGATGCGGCGGGTGACGACGTACGTGCCGACGACCCCGCACGCGATACCGGCCAAGAGCGTCATCAGTGCGGAGAGCTGCAGGAAACGCATGTCGAGGAGGGCGGTGAAGAATTCAGCCATGGTGATGGTGCTCGGTGTGGTCGTGGTCGTGATGAACCATGCGGACGTCGCGGCCATAGACCTCGGACATGACGTCGCCGGTGAGTTTGTTGGTTTCGTGCACGCGGACCGTGCGGTTGACGCAAACGACGGAGCGGACGAAATCCGAGACGAAGCCAACGTCGTGCGAGACGAGGATGACGGTGAATTCGGTGGCGAACTCGCGGAGCAGATCGTAGAGGTCGCGCTGGATGGGCAGGTCGAGGTTGGCGGTGGGTTCGTCGAGCAGGAGAATTCGGGGTTCGCAAGCCAATGCTCGGGCGATGAGCACGCGTTGACGTTGTCCGCCTGAGAGGGCGGCGAAGGGTTCGTTGCGTCTGTCGAGCAATTCGAGACGCTCGAGGGCGGCGTCGGCGGCGTCATGATCGGACGGTTTGAATGGCCCGAGATTGGGGGCGAGACCGAGTCGGCCCATGAGGACGACGTCGTGCACGGTGACGGGGAAGTGGGGGTCGAGTCGGGCGTGCTGCGGCATGTAGCCGATGCGGTGGCGGGCCTTTCGTGGTGATGAGCCGAGCACGTGGATGCGCCCTGACGCGGGGGCTAGCAGGCCAAGAATCAACCGAAGCAGCGTCGTCTTGCCGCCGCCGTTGGGACCAATGACGCAGACCAATTCGCGGTGGCGGATCGTAAGGTCGACCTGTTCGAGGATCGGCGGGCCTCCAAAGGTGAAGGACACGCCCTGCATGGTGATGGCGTCGGATGTGTCCGTATCGGTCATGGCTGATCTACGGCTGCGGCAGCGATGCGCTGGGCGATGCGTTTCATGTTGGCGGTGTAGTCGTAGGCGAGCGGGTCGAGCGGGACGGTCTTCGCATCAATCTCATAAGCGAGTGCGACGGCACCCTTTCCGGCGAATTGCGGCTGGGTGATGATCTTGCGGACACCGGCTTTGCGGGCCTGGTTGATCAGTTCGGACAGTCGGCGTGTGCTTGGTTCCTTGCCTTCATGTTCGACCGCGATCTGTTTCAGGCCATAACGGTCGGTGAGGTGGCTGAAGGCGGGGTGGTAGACGTAGAAGCATTTGCCGCGATGGGGGCTGAGCGTTTGGCCAATGGTCTTGTCGAGTGCTCGCAGATGAGAATTCAGGGTGGCGAGTCGTTTGTCGAACTCGGAATTCATGTCTGGCGCGCGGATGGCGAGATCGTTCGCGATGGTCTCGGCGACGTGCATCATCTGTTGCGGGTCGAGCCAATGGTGGGGGTCTTCGCAATCGTGCGGGTCGGTGGCGGTTGGGTGATCGGCATGATGGGGATCGATGATGGTCAGTGCGGGAAATTGTCGCCGGAGACGGGTGACGAGTTGTTGTTCAAATGGTGTGCCCGCCGTCACGTACAAATCCGCCTTCGCGAGTGTGGCCAACTGACTTTGCGTGGGTTCGAAGGTGGCTGGCGATTGTCCCGGTGACAGCAGGGTGGTAACCGTGGCAGCGTCGCCAGCGATTCGATCGACGAGGAAGGCATAGGGAGCAATGCCGACGACCACGCTGAGTCTGTTTGTCCGCTTGGCATCAGGTTGATGCGTTGGTTCGTCTCCAATCGCGACGCTGTGAATCAGCAGCAGCCAGAGAGTGGCAAGGCGCTGCAGTCTTCGTGGTGTGACCTTCATGAGATGCTGCTCAGCTTCGACACCAGGGACTTGTCGGCGTTGATGGTGACGATTTCGCGCGTGGGACTGACCATCTGGTGAATGACTCCGGACGAGGAACCGATCAGGGAGTGTTACGACGCAATACCCTGCTGTCAACGCACATGGCCGAGATGGAGCACCGAGTGGGGTTGTCCCGCGTTTCTTCTCGCCTCGCGCACAAAAAACCGCCCGCACGTCGTAGCGTTCTCACGACGCGCGGGCGATTTGACCACTAAGAGATGGGCGAGGCCTACTTCGCGTACAATCCTCTGCCCATCTTGCGAATTTGCTTTTGCCTGACCATATCCGCCAGTGCCGTGCTCACCTGAGCATTGAGGTTCTGACTTTTGGTCTGGTAGCCGGCGCTCACAACGCCGCTGGTGATGTCCTTGGCCTTGACGGGGCCTCTCGAGCCGCCGACAACCTTACCGATGAAATCCTTCAACGATGTGCCGGGCGGGCGTGGACCACGACGGGCGCCGGCTGACTTTGCAATGGTGACGCGCTTGGAACCGCTGGGCACCGATTGCATTGCATCGATGGCGGACGTGATGGCGTCGATTTCGCTATCGATGGCGACGCGCTGCGATTCGAGCGAGTTGCGGTAATTCAGCAGATCATTGAGCAGCCCTGACGCGCCATTGGCCGATGCAGGAGGTCTCCCCCGTCGCTTACCCGTTGCCTTTGGCTTTCTGCCCCTTTTCTTTTTCCGTGCCATTTCCTGAACCTTTCCGTTACTACAAACAGGCGACCCACACCCGCGGGTCGATTCATCCTAACCCAGTAATCTAGTGAGCAGTATTCCAAAAATCTCGTGTTGTCAATGAATCAATGCCCAAAAATTGATTCATGGTTCATGGCGGACTGTGAATTGTGGTGAAAACGATCAATCACTATGGGATTTCGGTGATGTAATGTCGTCTTCGTCCGGAGCAGATTGTGGTGATTCCTTCTCCCATCGCCATGCATTGCCTCAGTCGGAGTTGTGTCATCGCTGGTGGACGAGAATCGTTCGAGCGTGCCATTTGCTGGCACTGCCGGGTGTCGTTCGCATGTTCTGAGTGCTCCGGCGAGGTTCGCGCACAGGAGGATTCCTGCCGAATGTGCCGCCCTTGTCCTGAAAAAGTGAGCCGGTTTTGGTATGATGATGCTCGTTGTGAACGAGATTCAGAGGGGTTGTTTATAGCTGAGGTGGACGGTGAGGCGAGTTTTGAATCACTTTGTGGTGTTGGGGTCTTTCTGCTTCATGCAGGTCGTTTGTTCGGATTATGTTCGTGCCCAGCCTGTCAATCCGACACTTTTTGTCGGCAACAACGTATCCGACAATGTGTCCGTGTACAGCGTGCTGCCGGACGGCACGCTTGAGGAAGTTGCCGGTTCCCCCTTTTCTGCGGGTGAGGATGTTCAGGCGCTTGCGCTGACCGCGGATGGGCGTCGGCTGGCCGTCACCAATGCGGGCAAGTCGATGTTCTTCGAGGACCTTCTCTTCTTTGAAGTTGACGCAACGGGGGGTCTGACCGAGGTGCCCGGCTCGCCGTTTCAGACGGGTGACGCACCGCTGGGCATGGCCATCAGCGGCAACAGCCGCATCTTCGTTCCGAGCGCGTTTCTGGATGAAATGTGGGTGTTCAACATCGAGGGAAATCGGCTCACGAATCCGCCGGGCAATCCCTATGCGACAGGCGTCTTTCCCAATGAGGTCACCGTGACACCGAATGGTCGATTCGTGTACGCATCGCTGCTGTTTGGTGGCATCAATGGGTGGCGGGTCGATGAGAATGGATCCATGACGCCGCTTCCCGGCTCACCGTTTCCCACGCCCAACGACGGATTCGAATTGCTGGTCAGTCCGGACGGCAGGCATCTGTACTTGGGCGGCGGGTTGAGCAATGACGTCGCAGGCTATGAGATTCGCGACGACGGCGTGTTGTTGCCGCTGCCGGGTTCGCCGTTTGCCAGCGGCGGGACGAGTGCGGTGAATCTGGCCGTCAACCCCGGCGGCGACTTCGTGTTTGTGGTGCATGTGGTGAGCGAGACGGTCACGACTTTGGCCCGGGCGGCCGACGGTTCGTTGTCTCTGGTTCCCGGGAGTTCGCAATTCATTGGCTCGGATGCCCGAAAAGCCGTTGCCAGCGACGAATTTCTATTCGTGACCGATGATAGTTCGATTTCGCCGGGCGTGGGCGTGATGGTCTATGCGATTGCCGATGATGGTCTTCTCGCGCTGGTCGACGGATCGCCGTTTCCGGCTGGCGTTCGCCCGCAAGACATGGTGCTGTTTCTACCGCAGGACGCAATTGGCGATGGTGACAAGGATGGTGACGTCGACCTGGCGGACATTGGATTGCTGGCAAGTTGCGTCACTGGACCGGATGCCGGACCGGTGGCAGACGGTTGCTCCGCATTCGATGCCGACGGTGACGATGATGTCGATTTTGCCGATTTCGCGACCATACAGCGGGCATTCACCGGTTCTGACTGACGTGGCTGGACAATCCTGAAGTGCGGTTTCATACTGCGGGGCTTGTGCAATCGCAGCACGCGATCGCTTGCGGAGACGGTGTAGGCCCGCAATGAGCGGGATTTGAGCAGACAGGGGCGATTTCAAGATGAGCATTCTGGTAGACAGCGAGACGTTGGTCATCTGTCAGGGGATTACTGGCAAGGCTGGTGCGTTTCATACGACGCAGTGCATGGAGTATGGCACGAAGATGGTGGGTGGCGTGTCGCCGGGCAAGGGTGGCACGCGTTCGGAGCATGACTTGCCGGTGTTCGACACGTGTCATGACGCGGTGGTCGCCACCGGTGCGGATGCGTCGCTGGTGTTCGTCCCGGCTGCTTTTGCAGCCGATGCGGCGATGGAAGCGGCTGACGCGGGGATTTCGCTTGTCATTCTGATTACCGAGGGAATTCCGACGCTGGACATGGTTAAGGCACGGAAGTACCTGGACGACAAGGGCACGCTCTTGGTCGGTCCGAACTGCCCCGGCGTCATCACGCCCGGCGAGTGCAAGATCGGCATCATGCCCGGGTACATTCACAAGCCGGCCGAGAAGGGCGGGAAGAATGTCGGCATCATTTCGCGCAGCGGCACGCTGACGTATGAGGCCGTCTGGCAGTGCACCACGCGTGGCATTGGCCAGTCGACCTGTGTCGGGATCGGTGGGGACCCGGTCAAGGGACTTAATTACATCGAGCTGCTTAAGATGTATGAGGAAGATGACGCCACCGATGCGATCGTGCTGATCGGCGAGATCGGTGGAACCGATGAGGAGCACGCAGCCGAGTACATCAACCTTCATGTGAACAAGCCGGTTGTGTCGTTCATTGCAGGCCAGACCGCGCCGCCGGGCAAGCGCATGGGCCATGCCGGTGCGATCATCAGCGGTGGCGAGGGGACGGCGGCGTCGAAGATTGCGGCGTTCAAGGAAGCGGATGTGGCGGTGGCTGCGTCCCCGGCAGACATTGGCAGCGAGGTGGCCAAGGTGCTGGGTGTTGGCGCATAGGACATTGTGAGATGAGAACCATGAGAGCGACTTCGCTGTTTTGTATGTGCCTGCTTGTGATCGGGTGTGACAAGAAAAGTGCGCCTGCCCCGCGTCCGCCATCGGCTGCCCCGACGTCGACCCCATCCAAACCGGCGCCCCCGATTTCGTCGACGACACCTTCGCCCCATGGAGCGCATGGTGCGAGTGCGAAGGCGCCTCCTGCGAAGAAGTTGGGCGACGTCGATACGTCCGCGGTGACGATGTCCGATAAGCGGACGGTGCTGACGGGCGTCAGTTTTGCCAATCCAGAAGGGTGGATCGTGCAAAAACCGGTCGGCATGTCGCGTGTGGCTCAGTTCAGTCTGCCGAACGCCGATAACAGCGGCGAGGGTGCCGTTGTCGCGGTCACGCACTTCCCCGGGATGAAGGGGCTCGACGAGCAGAACCTGCTGCGTTGGTACGGCCAATTCTCCCAGCCGGATGGTACGCCGAGTGCGTCTGCTGCGTACAAGGGCACGTTCAGTCAGGACGGTGTGGATGTCACGTTGATTGACATCTCGGGAACGATGCGCGGCGGTGGGCCCATGATGGGCGGCGGGTCGGACAAGCCCGGATACCGCATGCTGGCGGCGATTGTGGATCATGGAAAGGGTCCGCACTTCGTCAAGATCACCGGTCCCGCAGCCGTCGTCGAACAATGGAAAGCGTCCGCTGTGGCGTTTCTCAAGAGCGCCAAGGCCAACGAGTAGATCCGGTCGACCCGATCGTGAGCGTCGGCGAATCTCTCGTGCATGTGGCGGTGTGCGGTTGCCTGTTTGGGAGATGAATCGATGGCTCGGTGTTTTGGTGCGATGTTGGTTGTTGCGTTGGGTATGCTCGTTTCGGGTTGCGCGGAGACCAAGCAGGTATCGGCGGACGCGATCATGTTCGAAGCTGCGGTTGACTGGCGCGAGCATCAGCCGAGCCACCCGTCGCGTCGTCTCGAGATGACGCTTCCAGCACGCGATCCGGGATTTGAAGACGCACGATTGATCGTCTGGAATTTCCCGACGATGCGCGACAGCGGCGACGGTGTGATGATCCACGCCAACATGATGCGCTGGTGCGAGCAGTTTCAACAGCCTGACGGCGTGTCCACGCAGGACGTTGCACATTTCGCCGAGTGGCATGTGAACGGCATGCCCGTCCATGTGATTGATGTGACAGGGCGGTACGTTGCGGAAACGGCGCCGGGCAGCGGATTGCGTGTCGATCGCCCAGGCTATCGCATGATGGGGGCCTACATCGTCACCCCTGACGGGGACTACATTGCCAAGCTGATTGGTCCTGCTGTTACTGTCGCTCAACACGAGGCTGACTTTGGAGCGTTCTTACGCTCAGCCTATGCAGGGGGCGTGCCTGTCCCCGCCGAGTCACCTGCGCAAGGGCGATCGATGCTCGCAGCCGATCGGCAGCCTTAGGACTGTCGGCGTGTAAGAACGTCGGGGGCAAGAAGCATGTCGTCTGACCTAACACCGGGTTCATCCGGTCCTTCCTTCATTCCGCTCGCGAGACCGGTTGTGGCAGATGCCGCGCTGGTGATGCGTGATCCGAGCCCGATGATGCTGATGTCGTCGGGGCGCGGCGACGCTGCGCTGGATGTCGTCATGTTCGTTGGACTGGCGTTCGTTGCCCTAATTGTGTCGGATGTCATCCTCGGCGGATTCGCAGAGGACTTTTCGGACGAGGCGATTCAGCAGCTGGGGGTGTTGATGGTTTTCGTAACGGGATTGGTCACGGTGGGGATCGTGTCGGCCATTCTGCGTTTGCGAGGCCAATCGTTTGCGAGCATAGGGATGAGTCTGCGCGACCGTTGGCTTATCGGTCCCATCGGCCTGTTGTCCGCCGCCAGTGCGTATGGCGTTCTGTTAATGTACATACTCGTGGTGGTGCAGTTTGCACCGGAAGTGATGGGAAAGAACCAGGAGCGGATTGCCGAATTCGTTCCGGAGATGTCGGCGGCGAGCATTGTGATGACGATGTGCGTCGTTGGGTTCTACGAGGAGATCATTTTCCGGGGTTTTCTGCTGACGAGGTTGCGACGGGCGTTCAACAGCCCAGTGATCGCCGTGCTGCTGTCAAGTTCGCTCTTTGCGCTGGCGCACGCCGGTACGCAGGAGTGGCTTGTGCTGCCGGGCCTGTTTCTGATTGCAGTGCTCTGGTCTTGGCTGGTGCTTTGGCGGCAATCCATCGTGTCGGTGATGATTGGCCACGCACTGTTCAATTCCGTGCAACTGATCGGCATGCAGCTCCAACAGCAGGGAGCGTGATCAGGCCCGTTTACACACGCCGAACTGCTCGCTATAGTCCTGTCGTCAAAGACGTTACTGGATATCAGATCCGCAACATGCCAAAACCCGACAAAACGCCCAGCCCCTTCGCCTCACTCGGTGTCGAACCTCCACTGCTCAAAGCGCTCCGCAAGATGGGGTGGAACGAGCCAAGCGACATCCAGAAGGCCCTGATCCCCCCTGCCCTGGAAGGCAAGGACCTGCTGGGACAGGCGCGAACCGGCACGGGCAAGACGGGTGCGTTCAGCATTCCAGCCTGCCAGATGGTTGACCCTGCCGGGCACCTGCAGGTGTTGTGCCTGTCGCCGACCCGTGAGCTGGCGGTACAGGTGGTGGCAGAAATGCGGCGGATCGCCGAGGGGACGAATCTGCACATCGTTCCCGTGTACGGCGGGCAACGCGTGGCCACGCAGATTCACCTATTGGGCAAAAAGACGCAGATCGTCGTGGGCACGCCTGGACGCGTGATGGACCTGATTGGTCGCGGCGTACTCAAGTTCAAGGAACTCAAACTCTGCGTGCTCGACGAGGTCGACCGGATGCTCGATATCGGCTTCCGCGACGATATCCGCAAAATCCTGAGTCAGATCAAAGTCGATCACCAGACGATTTTCGTGTCGGCCACGCTGGACGACGAAATCAAGCGGCTTGCATTCCGGCACATGAAAGACCCGGTCGAGATCAATGTCTCGCGGGATGAGATCACCGTTGAGGAGATTGACCAGTTCTACTGCTCGGTCGAGCGATATGACAAGTATCGCCTGCTCAAGATCATCCTCGAGGAGGAAGATCCCAAGCTGGCCATCGTCTTCTGCAACACGAAGGCGCAAGCCCGCAAGATTGCCAAGAAACTGCACGCCGATGGATTGGACGCGAAGGAAATCCACGGCGATCTCGTGCAGCAGCGACGCGAAAAGGTCATGGAGCGATTCCGTCGCCATCAGATCAAGCTGCTCGTTGCGACCGACTTGGCCGCGCGTGGCATCGATATTTCCGCGATCTCGCACATCATCAATTACGACATTCCGGAGGATCCGCAGGTTTACGTGCACCGCATTGGTCGCACAGCGCGCATGGGTGCCCGTGGTCGGGCCATCACCTTTGTGACCCGCGAAGAGGGCAAACAGATCACCGAAGTCGAGATGCTGATCAACAAGATTGTCGAGGAACGCAAGTACGATTCGTTCGTCCCGCGTCCGCCCAAGGAAGAGGCAAAGCCCGCCGAACCCGAGAAGGAATCCGTCTCTCGGTATCATGCCCCCGTGGCGACGGGCGATCTCGACTGGACGCCACCCGCCAACGCGCCGCGAAAGACGCTCGGCAGCAAGTTCCGTCCACGTCGCAAGCGTCGTTAAGTTTTCAGACTAAGAGCCCCTAAAAAAACCTGATGCGTTTTAGCGTGACGGCCCGATGAAGTTTAACAGGTTGGTTGCTGTTATTCGTCATGGAGGACGGAACGATGGCCAGGTTGTTGGTAACGGACGAACTTTGGGCGGACATCGAGCCGCTTCTTCCAGTGCACACGCCAAGCCCGAAGGGCGGCAAGCCACGCATCCCCGATCGCGTTTGCCTGACCGGCATTCTGTTCGTTCTGAAAACCGGCATCCCTTGGGAAGATTTTCCACAGGAGATGGGCTGTTGCGGCATGACGCTCTGGAACCGTTTGCAC